>CAYNYW010000020.1:0-57039 GCA_964401555.1 uncultured Defluviicoccus sp. | reverse complement strand
GCCATCCGCGAGGGCGGCCGCACCGTCGGTGCCGGCGTCGTCGCTAAAATCATCGAGTAGGGTTACGGGCTTAAGGCAGAGCGCCCCCTTCGGGCGCGTGGGGCGCTGACGGACATGGAAAACCAGAATATCCGGATCGGGCTTCGGGCCTTCGATCATCGCGTGCTCGATCAATCGGCGCGCGAGATCGTCAACACGGCCAAGCGTACCGGCGCGCAGGTGCGCGGGCCGATTCCGTTGCCGACCAGGATCGAGCGCTTCACGGTCAACCGCTCGCCGCACATCGACAAGAAGTCGCGCGAGCAGTTCGAGATCCGCACGCACAAGCGCGTGCTCGACATCATCGATCCGACGCCGCAGACGGTCGACGCGCTGATGAAGCTCGACCTCGCCGCCGGCGTCGACGTCGAGATCAAACTTTAGGAACGGGCGGCTCGCCATGCGCACGGGAATGATCGCGCTCAAGCTCGGCATGTCGCGCATTTTTGCGCCCGAGGGCAGGCACGTGCCGGTTTCGGTCCTCAAGGTCGATTGCTGTCAGGTGACAGCGGTCAGGACCGAGGAGAAGGACGGCTACACCGCAGTCCAGCTTGGTGTCGGCACCGCCAAGGTCAAGAACGTGACGAAGCCGATGCGGGGGCACTTTGCCAAGGCGGAGGTCGAGCCGAAGCGCAAGGTCGCCGAATTCCGCGTCGATGCGGATGGCCTGCTTGAGCCGGGCGCCGAGCTGTCGGTGGAGCATTTCATCGCCGGCCAGCGCGTTGATGTCGTCGGCGTCTCGCAGGGCAAGGGCTTCGCCGGCGTGATCAAGCGCTACGGTTTCGGCGGCCTGCGCGCGACGCACGGCGTGTCGATCTCGCATCGCAGCCACGGTTCGACCGGCAACCGCCAGGACCCGGGCCGGGTGTTCAAGGGCAAGAAGATGGCCGGTCACCTGGGTGATCGGCGGGTGACCGTGCACAATCTCGAAGTCGTGCAGACCGACCCCGGCCGTGGCCTGATCCTGATCAAGGGTGCGGTGCCGGGTGCCAAGGGCGGCTATGTGCTGATCCGGGACGCGGTGCGCAAGGCGGCGCCGGACGGCGTGCCGTTCCCGGCGGCGCTGAAGACCGCCGCCGGCCCCGCGATGGCGGCTGGCGCGGCCGCCGACGAGACCCCTTCGGGCGGAGCGTGAGCGACGATGCAATGGGATGTCCTCAATCTTGAGACGGAAACGGTGGGCACCGTCGATCTCGCCGATGCCATCTTTGCCGCCGACGTGCGCTCCGATCTCCTGGCGCGCACCGTGCGCTGGCAGTTGGCCAAGCGGCGCGCCGGCACGCACAAGGTCAAGACCAGGGGCGAGGTCAATCGCACCTCGCGCAAGCCGTATAAGCAGAAGGGCACCGGCCGGGCGCGTCAGGGCTCGCTGAAGGGGCCGCACATGCGCGGCGGCGCCGTGGTGCACGGCCCGCAGCCGCGCGATCATGGCCATGATCTGCCGAAGAAGGTGCGCAAGCTGGCGCTGAAGGCGGCGTTGTCGGCGAAGCGCGCGGCGGGTCAGCTCGTGGTGCTCGATCGCGCCGAGCTGAAGGATGCCAAGACCAAGGCGCTGGCGGCGTGCATCTCCAAGCACGGCTGGAGCAAGGCACTGATCATCGACGGCGAGGTCATCGACGCCAATTTCCTGCGTGCGGCCCGCAACCTCGCCGTGATCGACGTGCTGCCGTCGCGTGGCGCCAACGTGTACGACATCCTGCGCCACGATACCCTGGTGTTGACGATGGCCGGCATCGATCGGCTGGTGGAGCGCCTGGCATGACCAAACCGCATCCGAAGCCGGTGGTACGCCTGAACCGCGAGCGCCGCTACGAGGTGCTGCGCCGGCCGGTGATCACCGAGAAGGCGACGCTGTTGTCCGAGCATAACCAGGTCACGTTCCTGGTCGCGGTCGATGCGACCAAGCCGGAGATCAAGGCGGCGGTCGAAGAGCTGTTCCGGGTCAAGGTCAAGGCGGTCAACACCTTGCGGCAGTTGGGCAAGGTCAAGCGGTTCCGCGGCCGGCTTGGCCAGCGCGACGAGACCAAGAAGGCGATCGTCACGCTGGCCGAGGGCTCGACCATCGATGTGACCACCGGGCTGTAGCGGGAAGGAACCGGGCAATGGCACTCAAGCAGTACCGACCGATGACGCCCGCGCAGCGCGGGCTGGTCTTGATCGACCGTTCGGGCCTGTGGCGCGGCAAGCCGGAAAAGGCGCTGACCGAGGGCGGGCGCGGCCACGGCGGTCGCAACAACCTGGGCCGGGTCACGGTGCGCCATCGCGGCGGCGGCCACAAGCGGCGCTACCGCATCGTCGATTTCCGGCGCAACAAGTTCGACGTCGAGGCGACGGTGGAGCGGCTGGAATACGATCCCAATCGCACGGCGTTCATCGCGCTGATCCGCTATGCGGACGGCGAGCTTGCCTACATCCTGGCGCCGCAGCGCTTAAGCCCGGGCGACAAGGTGGTCGCCGGCGTGCGTGCCGACATCAAGCCGGGCAACGCGTTGCCGCTGCAGAACATTCCGGTCGGCACCATCATCCACAACGTCGAGATGAAGCGCGGCAAGGGCGGCCAGATCGCGCGGTCGGCCGGCACCTACGCGCAACTGATCGGCAAGGACCAGGGCTATGCCCAGCTTCGCTTGAGTTCGGGCGAGCTGCGCGTCGTGCGCGCCGAATGCATGGCGACCATCGGTGCGGTGTCCAATCCCGATCAGCAGAACGTCAAGATCGGCAAGGCCGGGCGGACGCGCTGGCTGGGCTGGCGGCCGACGGTGCGCGGCGTGGCGATGAATCCGATCGATCATCCGCACGGCGGCGGCGAAGGCAAGACCTCGGGCGGTCGCCACCCGGTGACGCCGTGGGGCAAGCCGACCAAAGGCAAGCGCACCCGCAACAACAAGCGGACGGACCGGCAGATCATGCGTCGCCGTCACAGCCAGAAGTAAGGACGAGGAGGTCAAAGCGTGCCCCGGTCGGTTTGGAAGGGTCCGTTCGTCGACGGCTATTTGCTGGCCAAGGCCGAGCAAAGCCGCGCGTCGAAGCGCAACGAGGTGATCCGCACCTGGTCGCGCCGCTCGACCATTATCCCGCAGTTCGTCGGCCTGACGTTTGGCGTCTACAACGGCAAGAAGTTCATTCCGGTGCTGGTGACCGAGAACATGGTCGGCCACAAGTTTGGCGAGTTCGCGCCGACGCGGACCTTTCACGGTCACGCCGCGGACAAGAAGGCGAAAAGGAGCTGAGGATGGGCAAGCCGGCGGCAGAGCGTCGACTGGCCGACGACGAGGCGATGGCGTTTTCGCGCTACATGCGTATCAGTCCGCGCAAGCTCAATCTCGTTGCGCAGATGATCCGTGGCAAGGGTTGCGAGCGGGCGCTGGCCGAGCTGCAGTTCTGCCGCAAGCGGATCGCGGGCGACGTGCGCAAGGTGTTGCAGTCGGCGATCGCGAACGCCGAGAACAACCACCAGCTCGATGTCGATCGTCTGGTCGTTGCCGAGGCCACCGTCGGCAAGACGCTGGTGATGAAGCGCTTCATGGCGCGCGCGCGCGGCCGCGCCGCCCGGGTCGAAAAGCCGATCAGCAACCTGCGCGTGGTGTTGCGCGAACGACCGGAGGAAGACTGATGGGACAGAAGGTCAATCCGGTCGGCTTGCGCCTCGGCATCAACCGGAGCTGGGATTCCCGCTGGTTTGCACGGCGCAGCTATGCGCGGCTGTTGCACGAGGACCTGCGCATCCGCGAGTTCGTGCAAAAGCGCCTGGTCCAGGCCGGTGTGTCGCGCATCATCGTCGAACGGCCGACCAAGAAGGCGCGGATCACCATCCACACCGCGCGGCCGGGCGTGGTGATCGGCAAGAAGGGCGCCGATATCGAGAAGCTGCGCCTGGAGCTGGGCAAGATCAGCGGCGGCGATGTCCAGCTCAACATCGTCGAGATCCGCAAGCCGGAGATCGATGCCAAGCTGGTGGCCGACGGCATCGCCCAGCAGTTGGAGCGGCGCGTGTCGACGCGCCGGGCGATGAAGCGCGCCGTGCAGTCGGCGATCCGCCTTGGCGCCCAGGGCATCCGCATCAACTGCGCCGGCCGCCTCGGCGGCGCCGAGATCGCGCGCGCCGTGTGGTATCGCGAAGGCCGGGTGCCGCTGCATACCTTGCGCGCGCACGTCGATTTCGGCACCTCGGTGGCGCGGACCACCTATGGGGTCTGCGGCGTCAAGGTGTGGATCTACAAGGGCGACATCATGGTGCACGACCCGATGGCGGTCGAAAAGCGCGCCCTCGACCAGCAGACGACCCGCTAGGCGCGCGCGGCACCTTATATCAGGCGACTTGAACGATGCTCAGTCCGAAGCGAACCAAGTACCGCAAGCAGCACAAGGGCCGGATTCACGGCGCCGCCAAGGGGGCGACGTCGCTCACCTACGGCACCTACGGCCTGAAGGCGATGGAGCCAGACCGTATCACCGCGCGGCAGATCGAGGCGGCACGCCGGGCGATGACCCGGCACATGCGCCGCGCCGGCCGGGTGTGGATCCGGGTGTTCCCCGACGTGCCGGTCAGCTCGAAGCCGGCCGAGGTGCGCATGGGCGGCGGCAAAGGTGCGCCGGAATTCTGGGTCTGCAAGATCAAGCCGGGGCGGATCATGTTCGAGATCGACGGCGTGACCGTCGATGTGGCGCGCGAGGCCCTCGGGCTCGCCGCGGCCAAGCTGCCGTTGCGCACGCGCTTCGTGACGCGCATGGGCGAAGGAGAGTGAGCCGATGAAGGCGTCGGATCTGCGGGCGAAGAGCGCCGACGAGCTGAAGGAGCAATTGGTCCAGTTGCGCAAGGAAAGCTTCAACCTGCGCTTCCAGGCGGCGAGCGGCCAGCTCGAAAACACCGCGCGTCGTCAGCAGGTGCGCCGCGACATCGCGCGGATCAAGACGCTGTTGTGGCAGCGCCGTCGCCCGGCTGCGACGGCTTAGAGGGGACGCGGCGATGCCGAAGCGTATTTTGCAGGGCGTGGTGGTCAGCGACAAGACGGCGAAGACGGTGGTCGTGCTGGTCGAGCGGCGCGTCATGCATCCGATCTATAAGAAGTTCATCCGCCGTTCCAAGCGCTACATGGCGCACGACGCGGCCGAGCGTTGCAAAGAGGGCGACGTGGTGCGCATCCAGGAGTGCCGGCCGATCTCCAAGCGCAAGTGCTGGGAGGTGTTGAACGAGCCGGCCGCCGGGGCGGGCGCGGAGAAGGGGCTCTAGTCGATGATCCAGGTCGAAACCAACTTGGATGTCGCCGACAACTCGGGAGCGCGCCGCGTGCAGTGCATCCGGGTCTTGGGCGGCTCGCAGCGACGCTATGCCGCGGTCGGCGACATCATCGTCGTTTCGGTCAAGGACGCGATCCCGCGCGGGCGCGTCAAGAAGGGCGAGGTGATGCGTGCCGTCGTCGTGCGTACCGCCAAGGATATCCGGCGTGCCGACGGCTCGGTGATCCGCTTCGATCGCAACGCGGCGGTGTTGATCGACAAGCAGGGCGAGCCCATCGGCACCCGTATTTTCGGCCCGGTAACCCGCGAGCTGCGCGCCAAGGGCTATATGAAAATCGTCTCGCTGGCGCCGGAGGTCCTGTGATGGCGATCAAGTGCAAGATCCGCAAGGGCGACCGGGTGACGGTGATCACCGGCAAGGCCAAGGGCAAGACCGGCGAGGTCTTGAAGGTGATGCCCAAGGAGAACCGGGCGATCGTGCAGGGCGTCAACATCGTCAAGCGCCATACGCGCCCGACGCAGCGGGCGGCGGGCGGCATCGTCGAGAAGGAGGCGCCAGTTCACGTCTCCAATCTGGCGCACATCGACCCCCAGAGCGGTTTGCCGACGCGCATCGGGTTTCGCATGCTTGCCGACGGCCGCAAGGTGCGTTTCGCCAAGCGTTCCGGCGAAATGATCGACAAGTAGCGGAGAGGACGTGATGTCGAGGCTCCGGGATCACTACAACGAGACGGTGCGCAAGCTGCTGCAGGACGAGTTCCACTACACGAACCCGATGCAGATCCCGCGGCTCACCAAGATTGTCTTGAACATGGGCGTCGGCGAAGGCACCCAGGATCGCAAGAAGGTGGAGGCGGCGGCGGGCGATCTCGCGCTGATCGCGGGCCAGCGCCCGGTGATCACCAAGGCCAAGCAGTCGATCGCCACCTTCAAGCTGCGCAAGGGCATGTCGATCGGCTGCAAGGTGACGCTGCGCCGCGAGCGGATGTACGAGTTCCTCGATCGGCTGGTGACGATCGCGTTGCCGCGCGTGCGCGACTTCCGCGGGCTGTCGAAGAAGAGCTTCGATGGCCGCGGCAATTTCGCGATGGGGATCAAGGAGCAGATCATCTTTCCGGAGATCGACTATGACAAGGTCGATCAGATCCGCGGCCTTGACGTCGTCATCTGTTCGACGGCCAAATCGGATGCCGAGGCGCAGGCGCTCCTCAAGGCCTTCGATATGCCGTTCGCGAATTAGCATGGCCCGAAGGGGATAGCCCAAGCATGGCGAAGAAGAGCCTGGTCGAGCGAAACAACAAGCGGGAACGGCTGGTGCAGCGGTACGCGAAGCGCCGGGCGTCCTTGAAGGCGGCGACGAAGGACGTCGATCTGTCGCCGGAAGACCGCTTCGCGGCGCGCCTGAAGCTGGCGGAGATGCCGCGCAACGGCTCGAAGGTGCGGCTGCGGCTGCGCTGCGGCCTGACTGGGCGGCCGCGCGGCAATTATCGCAAGTTCAAGCTCTCGCGCATCGCGTTGCGCGAACTCGCGTCCACCGGGCAGATCCCCGGCATGGTCAAGGCGAGCTGGTAGGAGGAGCCGCCATGTCGATGACCGATCCGTTGGGTGACATGCTGACCCGCATCCGCAACGGCCAGCGCGCGGGCAAGACGCAGGTCAAGGCGCCGGCCTCGAAGCTGCGCGCGCGCGTCCTCGATGTCCTGCAGCGCGAAGGCTACATCCGCGGCTACAGCTTCGCCGAAGTGCGGTCCGGCATCAACGAGCTGACTATCGAGCTCAAGTACCACGATGGCGAGCCGGTGATCCGCGAGATCGCGCGCGTCTCGAAGCCGGGCCGGCGCGCGTACTCCAAGATCAAGGATCTGCCGCGGGTCTACAACGGCCTGGGCGTCTCGATCCTGTCGACGCCGAAGGGCGTGATTTCCGACGCCGAAGCGCGCTCGGAGCATGTCGGCGGCGAAGTGTTGTGCAAGGTGATGTGAGAGGGGCGAAGAACTGATGTCGCGGGTAGGCAAACATCCGGTTCCGGTCCCCTCGGGCGTCAAGGTGACGATCGAAGGTCAGCGGATCAGTGTCCAGGGCAAGCAGGGCGCGCTCGCACTCGATCTGATGCGCGAGGTCAGCATCAGCGAGGACGGCCCGCGGCTGGTGGTGCGCCCAATGGACGACAGCAAGCGCGCGCGCATGATGTGGGGAACGGCGCGCACCCTGGTCGCCAACCTGGTCACGGGTGTGAGCGCGGGCTTCACGCGCAAGCTTGAAATCAACGGCGTCGGCTATCGCGCGCAGGTCCAGGGCAACACGCTGGTTCTGCAACTGGGATACAGCCACGACGTCCGCTACCCGATTCCCGAAGGCGTCAAGATCGTCTGTCCCGATCAGACGCACATCCACGTTCAGGGCGCGGACCGGCAGAAGGTCGGGCAGACGGCGGCCGAAATCCGGGCGTTCCGCTCGGTCGAGCCGTACAAGGGCAAGGGCATCAAGTACGACGACGAGTTCGTCGTGCGCAAGGAAGGCAAGAAGAAGTAGGCGATGGCTACATCAACCGAATTGTTCGAGCGCCGCAAGCACCGCACCCGGGTGAGTCTGCGCAAGACGAGCGGCACCCGGCCGCGGCTGTCGGTGTTTCGCTCCAACCAGCATATCTATGCCCAGGTGATCGACGATCGCGCGGGGCGGACGCTGGCGGCGGCGTCGAGCCTCGAAGCGGCCATTCGCGCGGCGGCCGAGCCCGAGCGCGGAGCGGCGCTCGCCGGTAAGATCGGCAAGCTGGTGGCGGAGCGGGCACTGGCCGCGGGTGTGAAGGCCGTCGTGTTCGATCGCGGCGGCTACCGGTATCACGGGCGGATCAAGGCGCTCGGCGATGCGGCGCGGGAAGCCGGTTTGGACTTTTGAGGAGAGCAGCGCATGGCGCGTAAACCTTCCGGACGACGCTCGGAGCGGGGCGGGGCGCAGGCCGAAGAGGTCGAGCTCAGCGATCGCCTCGTCCATATCAACCGGGTCGCCAAGGTGGTCAAGGGTGGGCGGCGCTTCTCCTTTGCCGCCCTCGTGGTCGTCGGCGACGGCCATGGACGGGTCGGCTACGGAACGGGCAAGGCGCGCGAGGTGCCGGAAGCGGTGCGCAAGGCGACGGATCACGCCAAGCAGCATCTGGTGCGGGTGCCGCTGCGTGACGGGCGCACGTTGCACCACGATATCCACGGCCACTATGGCGCCGGTCGGGTGGTGCTGCGCACGGCACCGGCCGGTACCGGCGTGATCGCCGGCGGGCCGATGCGTGCCGTGTTCGAAACCATGGGCGTGCAGGACGTCGTCGCCAAGTCCGTCGGCACCTCCAATCCGCACAACATGATCAAGGCGACGTTCAATGCGCTGCAGCGGTGCTCATCGCCGCGCGCCGTCGCCAATCGCCGCGGCAAGAAGGTGAGTGAGATCGTCTCCCGCCGCGGCGAGCAGGGCATCACCGAACGGGCGAAGGCTTGAGCGCGATGACCAGCAGTGACAAGCCGGTGTTGCGGGTGACGCAGGTGCGCAGTCCGATCGGCCGGCGCGGCGACCAGCGGGCCACGCTGATCGGACTGGGCCTCAACAAGATCAACCGCTCGCGCGTGGTCGAGGATACGCCCGCGGTGCGCGGCATGATCGCCAAGGTCCGGCACCTGGTGCGGGTCGGCGGGACATCCGGTCGCTAGGCCGGGGCGGAAGCCGGAGCGGGAGAACGCGAAGAGATGAAGCTCAACGAGATCCGTGACAACGAAGGCGCCAGCCGGCCGCGCAAGCGCGTCGGCCGCGGCATCGGTTCGGGGACCGGCAAGACGTCGGCGCGCGGGCACAAGGGACAGAAGGCGCGCACCGGCGGCACCGTCCGCCCCGGATTCGAGGGCGGGCAGATGCCGCTGTACCGGCGCCTGCCCAAGCGCGGCTTCAAGAACCCGTTCCGGCGCACCTTCGTCGAGGTCAACATCGAGCGCCTCCAGCGGGCGATCGATGCCGGGCGGCTCGACGCCGGCGCCGAGATCGACGAAGCGGCGTTGCAGGCGGCGGGCCTGTTCAAGCGCCGCCTCGACGGTGTCCGCCTCCTGGCCAAGGGGACGTTGACGAGCGCGTTGACGGTGCGCGTCACCGGTGCGTCGAAGGCGGCGATTGCCGCGGTCGAGAAGCTGGGTGGCCGTGTCGTGCTCTGCGCTGCCGAGGCCAAGCCGGCCGCCACCGGCGAAGAGCCGGCGGCGGCGAGCTAGGAATAGGGGCGGGCCCGCACCGATGGCATCCGCAGCAGAGCAGATCGCGGCCAGCATGAATCTCGGCGCCTTCGCCAAGGCGACCGAGCTGAAGAAGCGGATCTGGTTCACGCTCGGCGCCCTGGTGGTCTACCGGCTCGGCACCTACATCCCGCTGCCCGGCATCGATCCGGCGGCGATCTCGGATATCTTCCAGCGCCAGGCCGGGGGCATCCTCGGCATGTTCAACATGTTTTCCGGCGGCGCGCTGCAGCGCATGACCATCTTCGCGCTGAACATCATGCCGTACATCTCGGCATCGATCATCGTGCAGTTGATGACCGCGGTGCTGCCGAGTCTCGAAGCGCTGAAGAAGGAGGGCGAGGCCGGGCGCAAGAAGCTCAATCAGTACACGCGCTACCTGACCGTGCTGATCACCGCCGGCCAGGCCTACGGGCTCGCGGTCGGCCTGGAGAGCATGCAGTCCAGCCTCGGCGCGGCGGTGCACGATCCCGGCCTGTTCTTCCGCTTCGCCACCGTCATCACCTTGGTCGGCGGCACCCTGTTCCTGATGTGGCTGGGCGAGCAGATCACCGCGCGCGGCATCGGTAACGGCATTTCGCTGATCATCTTCGCCGGCATCGTCGCCAATCTGCCGCATTCGCTGGTGGCGACCCTCGAACTGGGGCGGACCGGCGCGCTTTCGACGGTGGTGATCCTCGTCTTCCTGGTCCTTGCCGTGGCGGTGATCTTCTGCGTCGTCTTCATCGAGCGCGCGCAGCGCCGGATCGTGATCCAGTATCCGAAGCGTCAGGTCGGGATGCGGATGACCAGCGGCGAGAGCACGCATATGCCGCTCAAGATCAACACGTCTGGTGTCATTCCGCCGATCTTCGCATCCTCGATCCTGTTGATGCCGATCACGGTGATCAGCTTTGCCGCCAGCGGTGGCGGTGGACCCGGCTGGCTGACCACCGTGTCCGCCTTCCTCGGCCGCGGCCAGCCGCTCTATCTCGGGCTGTACGTCGGGCTGATCGTCTTTTTTGCCTTCTTCTACACGGCCGTCGTGTTCAATCCGGTCGAGACCGCCGACAATCTCAAGAAGTACGGCGGGTTCGTGCCGGGGATCCGGCCGGGACGCAACACCGCGGAGTTCCTCGACAAGGTGTTGACGCGGCTGACGGTGATCGGTGCCGCCTACCTCTCGGTGGTGTGCATTCTGCCGGAGATTCTGATTTCGCGCTTCTCGATGCCGTTCTATTTCGGCGGCACCAGTCTTCTGATCGTCATTACCGTCACCATGGATACGGTGGCGCAAGTCCAGTCCCATCTGCTGGCGCATCAGTACGAGGGGCTCATCAAGAAAGCAAAATTGCGAGGGAGGCGGGGATGAACCTGGTTTTGCTCGGACCGCCGGGGTGCGGCAAGGGCACGCAGGCAAAAAGGCTTGAGGAGTCGTTCAGCAGCGTTCAACTTTCGACCGGTGACATGCTGCGTGCCGAAGTCCAGCGTGGCAGCGCCCTCGGGAAAGAGGCGGACGCGGTGATGAAGGCGGGTCGCCTGGTTCCCGATGCGATGATCATCGGCATCATCGATGCCCGTCTCGATGCCGAGGACTGCCGCGGAGGCTTCCTGCTCGACGGTTTCCCGCGCACGCTGCCGCAGGCCGAAGCGCTCGATGCGATGCTGGTGAAGAAGAACCTGCACCTCGACCGGGTGGTGGCGATCGAGGTCGACGATGAGGACTTGGTGCTGCGCGTCAGCGGGCGGTTTTCCTGCGCAAAGTGCGGCGCCCCCTACCACGACAGCTTCAAGCGGCCGCAGGTGGACGGCGTGTGCGACGTGTGCGGATCGAAGGAGTTCTCGCGCCGCGCCGACGACAACGCCGAGACGGTGCGCAAGCGCCTCGACGCCTACCACACGCAGACGAAGCCGATCATCGCCTACTACGAGCGAAAAAACCTCGTAAGTCGTGTTGACGGTCGTGGCAGCATCGACGATGTTACCGAAAAGCTGAAGTCGACGCTTCGGCAAGGTACATCGTGTTGACGAAGGCGGGTTGACGACTATAATGCCCCGCTTTCAATCTGGGCTTGCCCCGTTCCCGCATTTTCGAACCCCATTGAGGAGAGGCGCTCGTGGCGCGCGTTGCCGGCGTTAACATTCCCACGCAGAAACGCGTGGAGATTGCGCTTACGTATATTCATGGAATCGGCCGCAAGTCCGCGCAGGACATCTGCGCCAAGATCGGGATTGCCGCGAGCCGGCGCGTCCATGATCTGAGCGATGCCGAGGTCATGCGTCTGCGCGAGATCATCGATCGCGAGTACAAGGTGGAAGGCGATTTGCGCCGTGAAGTCGCGATGAATATCAAGCGGCTGATGGACTTGGGCTGTTACCGCGGCCTGCGCCACCGGCGCGGCCTGCCGGTGCGCGGACAGCGTACGCACACCAACGCGCGGACACGCAAGGGCCGGGCGCGGCCGATCGCGGGCAAGAAGAAGGTCAGCAAGTAGAGGGAGTAGGGCCTGGGGATGGCGAAGCCGACGACCCAGAGGGTCAAGCGCCGGGAGCGCCGCAACATCGTCGCAGGCGTCGCGCACATCAACGCGACGTTCAACAATACGCTCATCGCGATTACCGACGCGCAGGGCAATGCCATCGCGTGGTCATCGGCGGGCAGCAAGGGATTCAAGGGGTCCCGCAAGTCGACGCCTTACGCGGCGCAGATTGCCGCCGAGGATGTCGGCCGCAAGGCCATGGAGCATGGCATGAAGACCCTTGAAGTCGAGGTGCGTGGTCCCGGCTCCGGCAGGGAATCGGCCCTGCGTGCGTTGCAGGCGATCGGCTTTACGATCACCGCCATCAGGGACGTTACACCGATCCCGCACAATGGCTGCCGCCCAAGGAAACGCCGGCGGGTCTAGCCGCCCGGTGGCTTCGGTCCATCGGCCGCCTCGACCCCCTGGGGTGGCACGCGCCATCGAGGCATTCCGCGACTTGAGGGCCGATCGTCGGATAGGTCGCCCGCACGTCTGAGCAAGAGGTCGCTCCGTGATTCAAAAGAATTGGCAGGCTCTGATCAAACCGACCAAACTCGACATCGTGACCGGTCCCGATCCATCGCGGGTCGCCACGATCGTCGCCGAGCCGCTGGAACGCGGCTTCGGGCTGACGCTCGGCAACGCGTTGCGCCGGGTGTTGCTGTCGTCGTTGCAGGGCGCCGCCATCACCGCCGTGCGCATCGACGGCGTGCTGCACGAATTCTCGACCATCCCGGGCGTGCGCGAGGATGTGACCGATATCATCCTCAACATCAAGCAGATCGGTCTGCGCATGGGCGGCGAGGGGCCGAAGCGGGTGATGCTGACCGCCGATGGGCCGTGCGAGGTGACCGCGGGCATGATCGCCACCGGGCACGACATCGAGATCATGAACCGCGATCTGGTGCTGTGCACGCTCGACGCCGGTGCCCGGCTGTCGGTGGAGATGACCGTCGAAGGCGGCAAGGGCTATGTGCCGGCGGCGGCCAACCGCCGCGAGGACGCACCGATCGGCCTGATCCCGGTCGATGCCGTCTATTCGCCGGTGCGCAAGGTCGCATACAAGGTGGAGAACACGCGCGTCGGCCAGGTGACCGACCACGACAAGCTGTCCCTGGAAGTGACCACCAACGGTGCGGTGACGCCCGAGGACGCGGTGGCGCTGGCGGCGCGCATTCTGCAGGACCAGCTTCAGCTCTTCATCAACTTCGAGGAGCCGCGCGCGGCGATCGAGGAAGAGCGCCGCGACGAATTACCGTTCAACCGCAATCTGTTGCGCAAAGTTGATGAGCTGGAACTTTCGGTACGCTCGGCCAACTGTCTGAAGAACGACAATATTATCTACATCGGCGATCTGGTCCAAAAGACGGAGGCCGACATGCTGCGCACTCCCAACTTCGGGCGGAAGTCCTTGAACGAGATCAAGGAAGTGCTCGCCAACATGGGGTTGCAACTTGGCATGGAAATCCCGAATTGGCCGCCGGAGAACATCGAGGAGCTGGCGAAAAGGCTGGAAGAGCCGTTCTAGTGGTTCGATGGTAACGGATGGGCCCCATCCGTTGGTTGAATCGAACTACTAAATCATAGAGTTTGTGGCTCGACGCGACCGGAGCGGACGTGTCCGTTCGCAGCGCCGGATCGCGAGTGCATGGGGCAAAGATGTCGTAAGCTCACACGCTTGGCAACCAGCCGTGGGAGCCGATCCAGGACGTGGCCCGGTCGGGCGCGCGCGAGGTTGGAGGTTGATCGATGCGTCATCGGATGAGCGGCCGCAAGCTGGGCCGCACCAGCAGCCACCGGCTGGCCATGTTCGCCAACATGACCCAGTCCCTGCTGCGCCACGAGCAGATCGTCACCACCTTGCCCAAGGCCAAGGACCTGCGCCGGGTGGTCGATCGGATGATCACGCTGGGCAAGCGGGGCGGCTTGCACCAGCGCCGGCAGGCCGCATCCTTTCTGCGCGATGAAGTGCTGGTGCGCAAACTGTTCGGGCCGCTGGCCGACCGCTACCGCAATCGCAACGGGGGCTACACCCGCGTGCTCAAGGCCGGCTTTCGTTACGGCGATAACGCGCCCTTGTCGGTGATCGAACTGGTTGACCGCGACCCCGACGCCAAGGGCGCCGAGGACAAGGCGCGGGCCGAGGCCGAGCGGGCGGCCGCAGCGGCCAGCGAATAGCGGCGGTCGCGGGATCGCACCGTCGGCGCGGCGGGCCGACGGCCCGCGCGGCTGGTCGCTGAGATCCGGGCGCGGCATGCGCGCGGGCGCGGGCGGTCGTTGCGGTTGCCGCTCCGCGGCCTTTGAAGGTCATGATGGCGATGCGGGCTCGTCGCGTGCGAGGCATAGTGCTGGCGGCCGCGCTCGGCGCGGCGGCGGTGCCGGTCCTTGCCCGACCCATAGCCGCCCAGTCCCCGCCGCGCAGCGACACCGAGATCCGGCTCAGCTTCGCGCCGGTGGTCAAGCGCACGGTGCCCGCGGTGGTCAACATCTACAGCCAGCGCGTGGTTCAGGCCCGATCGCTGGGGCTGCCGTTCGACGATCCCCTGTTCCAGCGCTTTTTCGGCGCGGGCTCGCCATTCGGAATGCCGCGCAAGCGGGTGGAGAACTCACTCGGCTCCGGCGTCATCGTCGATGGCAAGGGCATCATCGTCACCAACCACCACGTCATCGCCGGCGCCAGCGATATCACCGTCGTGCTCGCCGACAAGCGGGAGTTCGTTGCCTCGGTCATCGGCAGCGACGAGCGGACCGATCTCGCCGCTCTCAAGATCGATGCCGGCGGGGAGCGGCTGCCGGCGTTGGAGTTGCGCGATTCCGACGATGTCGAGGTGGGCGATCTGGTGCTTGCGATCGGCAATCCCTTCGGTGTCGGCCAGACGGTGACCAGTGGAATCGTCTCGGCGCAGGCGCGCACGCATCTCGGCATCAACGATCTCAACTTCTTCATTCAGACCGACGCCGCGATCAACCCGGGCAATTCCGGTGGCGCCCTGGTCGACGTCGACGGCCGGCTGATCGGCATCAACACCGCCATCTTTTCCAAGACCGGTGGCTCGCTCGGCATCGGCTTTGCCGTACCGTCGAACATGGTGCGGGCGGCGCTGGCCGGCTTCCTCGGTCAGGGGCGGGTGGTGCGGCCGTGGCTCGGCGCCTGGGGCCAGACGGTGACCGCGGATGTCGCCCAGGGCTTAGGCTTGAAGCGGCCGGGCGGCGTCGTCATCGAAGACGTTTTCGCGGGCGGTCCGGCGGATACGGCCGGTCTGCGCCCGGGCGATGTCGTCCTCGATGTCAACGGCCAGGGCGTCGACGATCGGGAATCGCTCGCCTACCGGGTGGCGACCCGCCCGTTGGGCGCGACGGCGGAATTGGGCGTGTGGCGGCGCGGCAAGACGGTCCAATTGCGCGTTGCCATGCAGGCCGCGCCGGAACGGCCGCCGCGCGACACCACCGAGCTTGCCGGGCGCTTCCCGCTGGCCGGTGCCGTCGTTGCCAACTGCTCGCCCGCCGTCGCCGAGGAAATGGGGGAGGAGCGGCCGCGCGCCGGCGTCGTCGTCGTGGGGGTGCGTCCCGACAGTCCGGCCGAGCGCGTCGGCGTGCGCCGCGGCGATGCCATTCTCGCGCTCAACGGTGAACGGGTGACCGTCGTTGCCGGGCTCAGGCGACTGGTGTCGTCGCCGCCACCGTGGCGTCTCGCCATCGGCCGCGGCGATCAGGTGCTCAACGTGCGCATCGAGGAGTAGACCGGCGATGGTGGCGAAACGGGGCGGCACCGGCAGCCTGTTCGAGGACCAGGCGCCGCGGCCGCTGGCCGACGCCCTGCGCCCGCAGCGGCTCGACGACGTGGTGGGCCAGGATCACCTCTTGGCAGCCAGCGGCGCCATCGCGCGCATGCTCGCGGGCGGCCACCTCACCTCGATGATCTTGTGGGGGCCGCCCGGCACCGGCAAGACCACCATCGCGCGGCTGCTCGCCGAGCGCACGGACCTGATTTTCGCGCCGCTGTCGGCGGTGTTCTCCGGCGTGGCCGATCTGCGCAAGGTGTTCGACGAGGCGCGCCGTGCCCGGGTGCTCGGCCGCGGCACGCTGTTGTTCATCGACGAGATCCACCGCTTCAACCGCGCGCAACAGGACGGCTTCCTGCCTTACGTCGAGGACGGCACCGTCATCCTCGTCGGGGCGACCACGGAAAATCCGTCCTTCGAGCTGAACGCGCCGCTGTTGTCGCGCTGCCGCGTCCTGGTGCTCAACCGGCTCGACGATGCCGCGCTGGAGAGCATCCTCGGCCGCGCCGAACGCCACCTGAAATGTTCGCTGCCGCTCGACGGCGAGGCGCGCGCCGCACTCAAGGCGATGGCCGACGGCGACGGCCGCTATCTGCTCAACCTCGTCGAGAGCCTCGCCGCGCTGCCGGCGGAGCCGTGCCTCGACCCTGCGGCACTCGCCGCGCTGGTGCAGAAGCGGATGCCGCTCTACGACAAGGCGCAGGAGGGGCACTACAATCTGATCAGCGCCCTGCACAAGAGCCTGCGCGGCTCGGACGCGGATGCCGCGCTCTACTGGCTCGCGCGCATGCTGGCGGGCGGCGAAGATCCGCGCTACATCGCCCGCCGCCTGGTGCGCTTTGCAAGCGAGGACGTTGGCCTTGCCGATCCGAACGCCCTGGTCCAGGCGCTCGCCGCGTGGGAGGCCTACGAGCGGCTGGGTTCGCCCGAGGGCGAACTCGCCATCGTGCAATGCGTCGTCTTTCTCGCCACCGCGCCGAAATCGAATGCGCTCTATCGGGCCGAAGGCGCGGCCAAGGCGCTGGCGCGCGAGACCGGCTCGCTGATGCCGCCCAAGCACATCTTGAACGCGCCGACCAGGCTGATGCGGGAGCTGGGCTACGGTGCCGGTTACGCCTACGACCACCATGAGGCGGACGCCTTCTCCGGCCAGAACTATTTTCCCGACGGCATGGCACGGCGCAGGCTGTACCAGCCGACCGGCCGCGGCTTCGAGGCCCGGGTCGGTGAGCGGCTTGCGGCGTGGGAAAAGCTGCGGGCGCAGAAGGCGAAGGCGAGCGACGACGAACGATGACAAGCGATGACAAGTGATGATCCGGCACCCGCGCAGCGGGATCGTGCCGGCGTCGTCGTAGCCATAACAGTTGAGACCAGCGAAGCGGGCCTGCGTCTCGATCGCTGGTTCCGCCGGCACTACCCGCGCATCCCGCACGGCCGCCTGGAGCGCTGGTTGCGTCTGGGCCAGGTGCGCGTCGATGGCCACCGGGCGCAGGCCGGCCAGCGGCTGGCGGCGGGGCAGACGATCCGGGTGCCGCCGGTCGACGACGATCTCGACACGGCGCCGGCCGCCCCGCAGCGCGCGGCCGACGCGGTGGAGCGCCGCACGCTGGCGGGCTGGGTGTTGTACCAGGACGACGACGTCGTGGTGATCAACAAACCGGCGGGGCTCGCGGTGCAGGGGGGTACCGGCGTCGGACGCCCGCTGGATGCCATGCTCGACGGGTTAGCGCACAACGGCGAACGGCCGCGTCTGGTCCATCGTCTCGACAAGGACACCGCAGGCGTTCTGGTGCTGGCGCGCAGCGCCGCGGCCGCCGCCAGCCTGGCCAGCGCCTTTCGCACCGGCTCCGTGCGCAAACTGTACTGGGCGATGGTCGTCGGGGCGCCCGCCGCCGATGCCGGCCGCATCGACGCTCCGCTCGGCAAACGGGCGGCCAGCGGTGGTGGCGGCGAGCGGGTCGTGGTTGATGCGGACGCCGGTGCCCGGGCGATCACGGCGTACCGGGTGCGGGAGCGGGTGGGGCGGCGCGCCGCGTGGCTGGAGCTGGAGCCGCACACCGGGCGGACGCACCAGCTTCGCGTCCATTGCCTCGCGCTCGGCACGCCGATCCTGGGCGATGGCAAGTACGGCGGCCGCAGCGCCTTCCTCGCCGAGACCGGCTCGTCGGCGCGGTTGCACCTGCACGCGCGCGCGATCCGTTTTCTGCACCCCGCAGGCGGCATCCGCCGCGTGGTGGCGCCGCTGCCCGAGCATATGCGCGCAACCTGGGCATTCTTCGGCCTCGCCGCCGAGAACGCCGGCGAAACGCTGGCGCGGTGGCCCGATGCCGCCCAGGAATCCACCGCGCACAAGTCGCGCCCGAGCGGCCCGCGGCATCCGCATCCTGCCGGCAGCACAGCCGGGCCGGCCAGGAAGCATTACGGAGAAGGGAAATAGTCCTATATTCGGTTGCGCGCCGTGCGGTGGCGTGGTAGGAACATATAAAGAACATACTTCGTCCGAATGGAGCGCGCCTTGGAAGCACAAGAATCCCCGGTGTCACACATCACCGAGTTCGAGAACCGTCTTTCCGCGTTTATCGCCGAAAGCGGCCTGTCCGCCTACGATGCGATCGTTGCAATCGGTATTTCCATGGCGCGGGTCTTGTATGGCCTGGAGCAGCTGCAGGGCAAGCAGTCGGCCTTCGAGGCCTGCGAGCTTCTCGACCGGACCATGGTGAAGGCGTGGCGGCACTTCGGCGGCAAGCCCGATGCGCTCGGTTCCGACGAACGGCCCCGCCACCTCAATTAGCGGAATTAAGTCCCTTCTGAAGCGGCGGCGGTCGTGCCGATGGGTCTGGCCTTGAGGCTCGCCGGTCGCGGGAGTACATCAGCGGTGATCCAGGCGGCGGCGGGCTTCGCAGTCTGGTCGCAGCGAGAGGGTAGGGGGTACCCTCTCGGCGCCTGGACCCGAAAGTGCGCTTTCGCGACAGGAGGACGCCATGACCCGCTATTCCCCCGGGCTAGAGCTATGGGCGGAGCCGCTCGCCGCGCTCCGCCGCATCCAAGACGAGATCAACCGCGCGTTCGGCGAGCAGCGCGTGCCGGGCACGACGGAGTTCCCGCCGATCAACGTCTGGCGCGGCCAGGACAGCGTCATTGTCACCGCCGAAGTTCCGGGCGTTCGGCTCGATGACATGGATTTGACCGTTCACCAGAACACGCTCACCATCAAAGGCCGACGCGTCGCGGATGCGAGCGAGCCGGACGTCAGCTTCCACCGCCGCGAGCGCTCGTACGGCGCCTTCGCGCGCACCATCGCCTTGCCGTTCAACGTCGAGCCCGATCAGGTGCGGGCGAGTTGCGAGAACGGTATCCTGAGCGTGACCCTGCCGCGGCCCGAGACCGAGAAGCCGAAGAAAATCAAGATCACCAAGGCGTAACCTCAGGCACTGCCTTGAAGGAGCAAGGATGATGACCGACCAGATGGGTGGTCCCGCGCGTGGGGCGGGCGAGCGGGCGGCGGAAAGCACGCGCACGGTGCCATTGTATCAGCCTGCCGCCGAGATTTACGAGACGACGAGCGCCCTGGTGTTGTCCCTGGAGATGCCGGGGGTGGAGACCGACGCCGTTTCGATCACCCTGGACAAGCGGGTGCTAACGGTGACGGGGCGCTGTCGGACCAAGACGCCCGAGGGTTATGCGCTGTTGCATACCGAGTACCGGGACGGCGATTACGAACGCTCGTTTACGCTGTCGGAGGCCATCGACGGCGATCGCATCGAAGCGACGATGCACGAAGGCGTGTTGCGGCTGATCCTGCCCAAGGCGCAGCCGGCGCCGGCCAAGACGATCACCGTCAAGGCAAACTGATCCGAACGAACAAGCAAACCGAGATGGGGGAGTCATTGGCCGTGGAATTCAAGGATCTGATGCCATGGAACTGGGCGCGCCCGGGGATGGGCATGCCGCTGGAGGGCCCCGATGCCTTGAAGGCATTGCAGGCCGATATCAATCGGGCGTTCGAGAGCTTCTGGCAGTCGCTGCCGGCGCGCGTTCACGCCGGATTCGGCGTATCGATCGAGCCGTACCCGTTGCCGATCGACGTTGCCGAACTTGACGGCGAGATCGAGATCACGGCCGAACTGCCCGGCTGCCGGGAAGGCGATATCGAGGTCGCGGTCAGCCCCGATGCCATCGAGATCAAGGCGGAGCGGCCGGTACCGGAAACCGATGGCCGGCGCGCCTACCTGACGCGCGAACGGCATCCCGGCCTGATGCGCCGCGTCATCGCGTTGCCCGTCGGCATCAAGGAAGATAGTGTCGCCGCGAGTTGCAAGGATGGGATCCTGACGATCCGGGCGACCAAGAGCGAGGAAGCGAAGGCACTCGGGCGACGGATCACGGTCGCCAAGGGTTAGCTGTCGTCAAACGCTCATCGTCGCCAAGGGCCGGTTGTCGCCGGGGGAGGGACGGACGTGCAAACGTTGATGAGGAAGGCGTCATTTCCGCGCATCATCCACGGCTTTCTTCTTCTGGCCGCACTCGGGGTCCTGGTCGCGGTCAGATCGGCGGGGGCCGAACGGCCGCCGGGCCTTGAGAGCGAGGGCGTGCCGAGTCTGGCGCCGATTCTTGAGACGGTGACGCCGGGCGTGGTCAACATCGCGGTGCTGTCGCGGGCGCCGATCGAGGACAATCCGCTGCTGCGCGATCCGTTCTTCCGGCGATTCTTCAACGTTCCGCCGGGGGTGCAGGAGCAGCCGCGGATCAGCGCCGGCTCCGGCGTCATCGTCGATGGCGAGCACGGCTATGTTTTGACCAACCACCACGTCATCGCCAATGCGAGCGAGATTCTCGTCACCTTGCGTGACCGGCGCCGCCTCAAGGCCAAGCTCGTCGGCAGCGATCCGGAAACCGACATCGCGCTGCTGCGTATCGATGCCGACCATTTGACGGCGCTTTCCTTCGGCGATTCTGCACGGTTGCGCGTGGGCGACTATGTCATCGCCATCGGTAATCCGTTCGGCCTCGGCCAGACGGTAACGTCGGGGATTGTGAGCGCACTCGGCCGCACCGGCCTCAACATCGAGGGGTACGAGGACTTCATCCAGACCGATGCGTCCATCAACCCTGGCAATTCCGGCGGCGCGCTGGTCGACCTCAAGGGCGAACTCGTCGGCCTCAATACGGCGATCCTCGCACCGTCGGGCGGCAACGTCGGCATCGGTTTTGCCGTGCCGAGCAACATGGCGCGCGCGGTGATGGAGCAGTTGCTCCGCTACGGCGAGGTCCGCCGTGGCCGTCTCGGCGTCAGCGTGCAGGACGTCACCCCGGAGATCGCCGAGGCGATGAATCTGGAAGGTGGCGCAGGCGCGCTGATCGCCAACGTCGAGGCGGGATCGCCGGCGGAGAAGGCCGGCATCCGCAAGGGCGACCTCGTCGTCGAGATCAATCACCAGCCGGTGGAAACCGCGAGCGATCTGCGCAACCGCGTCGGTCTGGTGCCGATCGGCGAACAGCTCGAACTGACGCTGCTGCGCGACGGCCGGCGGCTGGAGGTTTCGGCGCGGGTCGCGCGCGCGCCCGCCGCGCCAGCACCGCAACGCTGAGCCGGAGCGCGCCTCGGTGCGGCGTCCGAAGCGAATCTACTCCGAAGTGACGGTGGCCTCCGGCGCCGAGGGGCACGTCGTCCAGCTCGACCGCAAACCGGCGCGCACGCCGGCGGGCAAGCCTCTGTGCGTTCCCGCCCCGGATCTGGCCGAGGCGATCGCCGCGGAATGGCGGATGCAGGGCGACGTCGTCCGCTTCGACCAAATGCCGCTGACCGCGCTCGCGGCGACATCCATCGATCGGATCGGCCCCAGACGGGTCGCGGTGTGCGCGGGGCTCGTCCGCTACGCCGAGACCGACCTCGTGTGCTACCACGCCGAACAGCCGGCCGATCTGGTTGCCCTCCAGCACGCCCTCTGGCAGCCTCTGCTCGACTGGGCCGAACAGGCCTGGGGCGTTCGGCTGTCTACGGCGGCGGGGGTGGTGCCGATCGCTCAATCGCGCGAAGCGCTTGCGGCCCTGGCGCGGGTGGTCGAGGGATTGTCGGTGGCGGAGTTGACGGCGCTCGGCCTCGCCGTCGAGATTGCCGGCTCGCTGATCATCGGCCTCGCCCTGGTGCTGGGTCGCCTCGATGCCCAGGCGGCGTTCGAGGCGGCGCTGCTCGACGAGCGGTATCAGGCCGAGCGCTGGGGCACCGACGCCGAAGCCGAGGCGCGCCGGCAGCATCTGCGCGACGAGTTGGTGGCGGCCGAGCGGTTCCTCGCCTTGCTGGGCCGACATCGATCCGGCTCATGTACGCAGGAGCCCGAGGAGGAGGGTGGGCGTGTCTGAGACGGGCGAAAGCAAGGCGGTGCTGGTGCGGATCGAAGGCCGCGTCCAGGGGGTGTGGTATCGGGGCTGGACGGTGGAGGAGGCGGTGCGGCGCGGCCTGCGCGGCTGGGTGCGTAACCGGACCGACGGCTCGGTCGAAGCGCTGTTCGCCGGACCGGCCGCCGTCGTCGACGAGATGGTCGCCGCCTGCTGGCAGGGACCGCCTTCGGCGCGGGTGGTGACGCTCAATGCCCGGCCCGCCGACGATCCCGGCGGCCATGCGTTCTTGCCGCTGCCGACGTTCTAGCCGCGGCCTTTTTTTTCGGTCTCTTGGTCTTGGATGCGGGAAGCTCAGCGCGCGGGCGGCGCCGTCTCGATCGGCCAGGCGCAGACGCGGGCGCGGCCGGCCGACTTGGCGGCGTAAAGGGCGCGATCGGCACGCACCACGCTCTCTTCGAGCGAGCAGTCGGCGGCAACGGCGGCCACACCGAACGAGCAGGTGACGTGAACGCTGTTGCCCTCGCCAAGCGGGATCGAGCGCCCGCGCAAGGCATCGAGGATGCGCTGCAGAACGAGGATGGCCGCGTGCACGCTTGCTTCGGGCAGGCAGAACAGAAACTCCTCGCCGCCGTAGCGATAGACGGCGTCGTAGGGACGCAGCCCGCCCGCGAAGCCGTCGGCCACGGCCGCGAGCACGCGGTCGCCTCCGGCGTGGCCGTGGGTGTCGTTGATCGCCTTGAAGTGGTCGATGTCGGCGAGAGCGATCGCGCACGGCCGCGATGTCCTGAGTGCGCGGGCGTGCTCCCGTTGCAGATCGCGGTCCATGGCCTGGCGGTTGGGGATGCCGGTCAACGGATCGAGATCGGCCACCGCGGCGACGAAGGCCCGCTCCAGGCGCCTTGCCTCGGCAACGAAGCGGGCGGCTTCGTCCATGAAGGCATCGTAGTCGGCGGCCGGCAGCGGAGGGTTGTGGGCGGCGCGGGCGGCGAGCGCGCGGCCGTGCTCGCGCAGGCGGCGGTCGAGGCCGGCGAGCGCCCGGATCGCCGGCTGGTTGACCAGTCCCTTGTCCCGGTTCTGCAGGAACCAGGTGCCGAAGCGCCCCAGGGCGCTGGTCTGCGCCGACAAGGCGCAGGCATCGTCGCCGCCGCACAGGAGCGCGCGGTGCCAGGCCTTGAGCCAGGCGAGATGCTCCAAGATGGCGTGGTCCAGCTCGTACAGAAGTTCGGGCGAGGGGTTCTGTCCGAACGCGAGCGCATCTCCTGGCGATGTGTCCGCCGGATGGGCGCGCGGCGGCGCGGCCTTGTCGCGGTCCGCTCGGGTCAAGGTGCGTAAACGACCACACAATCGCGGCCGTTGCGCTTGGCCGCGTACAGGGCGGCATCGGCGTGTTCGACCGCCGTCTCGACGGCGCCGTCGGGATGCAAGAGCGCGATGCCGATGGAAATGGTCGTCGTGATCGCCTGATCGTCGCGCAACGGGATGGTCCAGCTCGCGATCTTGGTCCGCAGGCGCTCCGCTACCGCCCAGGCGGTGCGCAGATCGGCATTGGGAAAGCAGACCAGGAACTCGTCGCCGGCATAGCGGAACACGGCGTCATAGGGGCGAACGCTCGCCGCCAGCAGCGACGCGAGGCTGCGCAGCACCGTATCACCGGCGACGTGACCGAAGCTGTCGTTGACCTCCTTGAAGCGGTCGAGATCGAGCACGGCAAGCGAGCATGGCTGGTGGGCGCGCGTGTGGCGATCGGTCTCGATCGTGAGGCGGCGCATCATCGCGGCGCGATTACCGAGCCCGGTCAGCGGGTCGATGTTGGCGAGCCCGTTCCACACCTCGCCCAGGAGCCGGCGCAGTTCGCTCTGGATGGCGGCAGCTTCGTGCACGAAGCGACGCGCGTCGGCAGCGGCGAAGCGGTGCGCATCGGCCGCCGCCGCAAGCATCCTTGCCATCAAGCCGAGGCCGGCAAGGCGCGGCGTCATCGAAGCGAGCAATGGGTCGCCGCCGAGGACCGCGTGATGGGCGCCGTCCCGCCACGGCGCAACGTCCAGCGCCGGGGGCGGAGCGTCCTCGCCGACCTCACCGCGCAACCGCATGTTCAGATCGACGTGCACCTCACCGATCCAGCCGTCGAGGCGTGCCGCGAAGGCTTCAAGGTCACGCAGGGAGGCGGCGATCGTCTCGGGCGAACACGTGCCGGACAGCGCCGCCGGCAGATCGGCGGCCGGTGCGGCGACCAGGGGCCACTCGGCGGACGCGGCGCCGTCGCCTGCGGACAGCGGCGGGAAATCCGTCATCATCGTTGGCTACCCCTGCAAGCAAAATGCGCGCGCACCCAGCGTCTTCGGGAAGGTGGCGCGAAGGGCGGCATCCATATCGGCCATCGTCGCCGAAACGCCGAGCGCGCGCAACGACGTCACCGAGAAGCCATGCAGGCCACATGGAACGATGCCCGCGAAGTGGCGGAGATCAGGATCGACGTTGATGGCGATTCCATGGAAGCTCACCCAGCGGCGCACTCGCACGCCGATGGCGGCGATCTTGGCATCGCCACCGCTGTCATCGACGACCCAGACGCCGACGCGGCCGTGTCTTCGCCCCGCCGTGACGCTCAGGCCGGCGAGCGCCGCGATCACCCAGCTCTC
The DNA here is from genome assembly GCA_964401555.1 of uncultured Defluviicoccus sp. Taxonomy (GTDB): domain Bacteria; phylum Pseudomonadota; class Alphaproteobacteria; order Rhodospirillales; family Defluviicoccaceae; genus Defluviicoccus. Next base: position 32,239 of record CAYNYW010000020.1, on the reverse strand, counting down.
CAGCGCGCAGACGAAGGCGCGCACGTCCGAGCCGCGCCGCTTCAAGTCCAGCAGCACGTAGACGACGCGCTGGCCCGGACCGTGGTAGGTGTAGCGACCGCCGCGGCCGCAGCGATAGACCGGAATCGTGGCGGCATCGAGCAGCTCGGCGTCGTCGGCGCTGGTGCCGGCGCTGTAGAGCGGCGGATGCTCCAGCAGCCAGACCGCTTCGGCGGCGTGGCCGGCGCGAATGGCCTCTACCCGCGCCTCCATGCAGGCGACCGCTTCAGCGAAATCGACGAAGTCGTCGCTCGTCAGCCATTCGACTCCCTCGTCGCGGTCCACTACTCTCATGAGGTACGGCGCCTGCGCCAGCGCGAAAGACGGAAAGCCGATCCCGACGGAGCGGTTGGGCGAGCGGTTCTTGATCCGCGGCTTGGCGTCTGCTATCTGCGGTTCAATATAACATCGTTCGCCGCTCCTTTGGAAAAGCGATTTGCGGTCGTGGCGGAATGGTAGACGCGCAGCGTTGAGGGCGCTGTGGGGGAAACCCCGTGGAAGTTCGAGTCTTCTCGACCGCACCATTGGCCTGAGCGTCGCAACGTGACGTAAGCGTTGCGATGGCGTGCGCGAGACCCGGCGACGATGTAAGCGCCGGTGTCTTTGCCAGCAGAACACATTTCCGCCCTGGACGCGCCACGGGCGGCTTCTTGTCGGTCGTTTTCGAAGGAGGCTGGCCGCGGTGAGCGAGACCGTCGAGGAGCAGCCGGTCGTTGCCGAGACGCCGGCCGGCGAGGTGCTTGAGCTTGGCTCCGATCTGATCGAGGCGGTCGCCGATGCGCTTAGGGCCGGCGATGCCGAACGCGTGCACGACCTGATCGAGGGCCTGCACGCCGCCGATCTCGCGGACCTGCTCCAGGGCCTGGAGCGCGACCAGCGACAGGCGCTGGTCCCGGTGATCAGCAAGGACTTCCTGCCCGACGTTCTCGCCGAGCTCGACGAGACGGTGCGCGACGCCATCATCGCCGATCTCGGCTTGGCCGAAACCGCCGCCGCGGTCGCCGAGATGGATACCGACGACGCGGTTCAGGTCATCGCCGAACTCGACGAGGACGAGCAGAAGCTGGTCCTGCAGGCGATTCCCGTTCCCGACCGGGTTCTTCTGGAGCAGGCGCTCACCTATCCGGAATACAGCGCCGGCCGGCTCATGCAGCGCGAGCTGGTCGCCGTTCCGCTGTTCTGGTCGGTGGGCGAGACCATCGACCACCTGCGCAATACCGCCGAACACGACAGCGACCGTCTGCCCACCGACTTCTACGACATCTTCGTCGTCGATCCGGGCCATCGGCCGGTCGGCGCGGTGCCGCTCAGCCGGCTGATCAGCGCGCGGCGCCAGGTTCCGCTCGCCGAGCTGATGCAGACCGATCTCAAGGTCCTGCGCACCGATACCGATCAGGAAGATGTCGCCTTCCTGTTCCGCCAGCGCGACCTTACCTCGGCCCCGGTGATCGACGAGGGTGGGCGGCTGGTCGGCGTCATCACCATCGACGACGTCGTCGATGTCATCGACGAGGAGCATGAAGACGACATCATGCACCTGGGCGGCGTCAGCGAGGACGACTTCTACCGCGCCGCCGCCGATACCGTGCGTGCCCGCTTCGCCTGGCTGTTCGTCAATCTGATCACCGCCATTCTCGCCTCGCTGGTCATCGGCCAGTTCGACGCCAGCCTGGAGAAGATGGTGGCGCTCGCCGTCCTGATGCCGATCGTCGCCTCGATGGGCGGCAACGCCGGCACGCAGACGCTCACCGTCGCCGTGCGCGCGCTCGCCACCAAGGATTTGACCCCGGTCAATGCGATGCGGATCATCGGCAAGGAGCTGCTGGTCGGCCTCGTCAACGGCGTCTTGTTCGCCATCATTACCGGTGCGATCGCGTGGGCGTGGTTCGGCGATCCGGGCCTCGCGCTTGTCATCGGCCTTGCCATGATCATCAATCTCTTCGTCGCCGGTCTCGGCGGCGCGGCGGTCCCGCTCGTGCTGGAACGCCTCGGCATCGATCCGGCGGTGGCATCCGGCGTGTTCGTCACCACGCTCACCGATGTCATCGGCTTCCTCGCGTTCCTGGGCCTCGGCACCCTTCTCCTGCTATAGTCCGAGCACGGTCACCTTCGTGGTTCGAACCGGCTGCCGGGTCGAGGCGAGGCGCGCGGTGCTGTTCGAACGGGTTTGCGGGACGGGCATGCCCCCGGAACAGGTGTCAGACGTTCGGAGCGAGGACAGGGACGCCGAGGCGGCGGCGACGCTTGCCGACTTGCCGTGCGGCGCGTGCGAGGTCGCGGCAGGCACCCTGGGCCAGGAGGTGCGCCGGGCGCTCGAAACCGATCCTGCCCTGCCCGGCGTTATCGTTACCGATGCCGATACCATCCTGGGCGTGATCTCGCGCCAGGCGCTGCTCGATCAGTTGAGCCGGCCGTTCGCCATCGAGCTTTATCTGCGCCGCCCCATCAGCCATCTTCTCGACCACATCGACCAGGCGGCACCGTTGGTGCTCGCCGCCACCCTGAGCATCGAGGACGGTGCGCGCCAGGCGCTGATGCGGCCGGTGCCGGCACGCTACGAGCCGGTGGTCATCGCGTATGCCGACGGCCACCGGCGGCTCATCGACATCCAGGAGTTGATGCTGGTGCTGTCGCGGCAGCTTGCCGCCCGCAACCGCGCCAACGACATTCTGCTGGCGCAGGCCCGCCAGCGAGCGGACGAGTTGGCGACAACGCTTGCCGACCTGCGGCGCACCCAGGATCACCTGGTCGAAGCACGCAAGATGGCCGCGCTCGCGCAACTGGTTGCCGGCGTCGCGCACGAGATCAACACGCCGGTCGGCATCTGTGTGACCGCCATCTCCTTGTTCGCGGAGAAGACGACGGTGTTGCGGGCCCTCCTGGCCAAGGCCGCGCTCAAGAAGTCCGATCTGGAGCGCTACCTTGAGACCGCCGAGGAGGCGACCCGGCTGCAGCTCTCCAACCTTTCGCGCGCCGCCGAACTGATCCGCAGCTTCAAGCAGGTCGCGGCCGACCAGACCAGCGAGCATCGTCGCCGCTTCGTCCTGCGCGCCTACCTCGACGCCATCCTGTTCAGCCTGCAACCGAAGTTCAAGCGCACCCCGCACACGGTCGAGATCGTCTGCCCGCCTGCGCTCGAACTCGACAGCTATCCCGGCGCGCTCGCCCAGATTCTCACCAATCTGGTTCTCAACGCGCTCACCCATGCGTTCGACGATCGCAGCGCGGGGCACATCACCATCCGCGCCGAGCCGTTCGACGGCTGGGTCGAGATCCGGTGCGAGGACGATGGCAAGGGCATTCCGGCGGCACACCTTTCGCACATCTTCGATCCGTTCTTCACCACCAAGGGCGGCGCCGGCGGCACCGGCCTTGGCCTGCACATCGTGTTCAACCTGGTGACCAACACCCTGCACGGCGAGGTGCGCTGCGAGAGCCGGGAGGGGCACGGCAGCACCTTTATCATTCGCGTGCCGGCGAGCGTCGCCGGTCATCCCATGGAGCCCGGGCATGGCGTCGCCGCTGCTTGACGACGAGGACGCGCTCGTCTTCGCAGAAGAGGAGGCACCAGCGGCGCTGCCGGCGCCGTCCGCCGTCCCGTGGTTGGTCCTGATCGTCGATGACGAGCCGGAGGTGCACACCGTCACCCGCCTCGCGCTTGCCGACTTCTCCTTTCGCGGCCGGGAGTTGCGGTTGCTCAGCGCCTATTCGGGTGCCGAAGCGCAGGAGATGTTTGTCGCCAACCAGGGCGTGGCGGCCGTCTTGCTCGATGTGGTCATGGAGAGCGAGCAGGCCGGCCTCGACTTGGTGCGCTACATCCGTTTGGTTCTCAACAATACCTTCGTGCGCATCATCCTGCGCACCGGTCAGGCGGGGCAGGCGCCCGAGCGCACGGTGATCGTCGAGTACGATATCAACGACTACAAGGAAAAATCCGAGCTGACCGCGCCCCGGCTGTTTACCGCCCTGGTCACCGCGTTGCGCGCCTACGAAGACCTGATGACCATCGAGGCGAACCGGTTGGGGCTGCAGCGGATCATCACCGCATCCGCCTCGCTGTTCGTGCCGGATTCGCTTGACGCCTTTCTCGGCCGCGTGCTGACGGCATTCAACGCCATCTTCCGACTTGGCGGCGACACGTTCGTCTGCGTGCGGCACCAGACGCCGGACGATGGCGCGATCCGCATCGTCGATGCGACCGGCACGTTTGTCGCCAGTCGCGGCCAGCGCCTCGAAGCCCTCGCCCGCGCCGATGTCCGCACCGCGGTGCAAACGGCCCTCGATGGCGGCACCGCCCAATTTCCGGCCGGTGGCTGCGTATTCCCGTTTCGCTCGCACAATCACCATCAGTGTACGATCTACGTCGATGGCAGCGGTGCTCCGGACCCGCTCGCACAGGAAATGATCGAGATCTTCTGCGCCGAGGCGGCGATCGGCCTCGATAACGTTTACCTGTACGAACAGTTGCGGCGCAGTGAGGCGGCGACGGTGCTCGCGCTCGCCAAGGCGGCCGAGTTCAAGGACGAGAACACCTCGGCCCACCTGCGCCGGGTGTGCGCCTTAAGCCAGGCACTGGCGCGTATCCTGTTCGAAAAGGGCTGCTACTCCGATGTCATCGATGCCGAGTTCGTCCGGCTGATCGGCCTCGCCAGCGTGCTGCACGATGTCGGCAAGGTGGGCATCCCCGACCGCGTGCTGCAAAAACAGGGGCCGCTCGACGACAAGGAGTGGCAGATCATGCGCCGCCACCCCCTGATGAGCGAGGCGATCCTCGAGGAAGCCGCCCGCATGGTCGACGGAGAGACCTATCTCTCCCTGGGCGCGACCCTGGCCGCCGCCCATCACGAGCGTTTCGATGGTGGCGGCTACCCACGGGGCCTTGCCGGTGACGCCATTCCGGTGGCCGCCCGCATCATGGCCGTCGTCGATGTCTTCGATGCGCTGACCACGGAGCGGGCGTATAAGCCGGCATGGCCGGCCGAGCGCGCGCTGGAGTTTCTGCGCGCGGAAGCCGGCAAGCGCTTCGATCCGGTGATGACGGCGGCCTTCGTCGCAGCCGTTGCGCGCGGCGATATCGAGATGCAGGCCGTCGCGCAGATGCCGTGCGATCCACTTACCGTATCCGCGCCGGGCGATTGACGGCGAGAACGGCGTGTCCGGGAGCCGCGGCGCCGCTCAGCGGTCGACGGTGCGCCAGCCGCGGCCATCCATGCACGATCGCAACCGCCGGGTACTTGCGGGATCGGTGCGCGTCGGCTGAGCACCAAAGGCACCGTACGCTCCCATCTGCCCGCCAGCTTCGTAGCTGACTTCGCGTCGGCATGAGGCGTAATCGGCGCCGAAATTGGTGGGCTCGCCCGATCCCGCCCATTCATAGCCATAGTTCTGCGTGGTTCGTTCGCGATCCGCGCTGGGCGGCGCCGCACAGCCGGCGATGACGAGCGCGCCCGCGATGCTGGCGACGGTGCGCGATGAGAAGGTGCGCCGCATGATGAAGGACCTCCTTTTTCTTCCCGGTCTTGGATGGAGGGAATCCGGGCATCACGCCCGGGCCCCGGGCAGCTTCGCCGGCCGGCCGGGAACGTGGCAAGCGAATCTCACGCACGCTCGCGCGCCGCGCTCCCACCGGCTCCAAGCAGCGGTATCGGATCACCGGACGGCGGCAAACGCCAGTCAATTTTCCGCAGCCTGTGGACTGCGCCGAGGGGGGCCTTCCTGGCGAAACCGTGCTGCGCCGTGTTCGGTACTCGCCTTGCGCACTGAGAGGTCCGGTGGGGGCAGCGCCTTGGTGTCGTCCGTGATTGCCTGGGATACCTCGGCTTGGCTCCAGCCGCCGCCGAGCGCCTGGACGAGGCCGGCGATGGCGAGCAGGCGGTCCTGCCGGATGCCGAGCGCCGTCTGCTCGTTGCTGAGCGCCACCTGCTGCGCCGTGACGACGCTGGTGTAGGCGACGGTGCCGGCCAGGTACTGGTTGAACACCAGGCGTTCGGCGTCGCGCGCCGCGGCCACCGCGCGGGTCTGGACCTCGGCCTGCGCGTCGAGGATACGCAGGGCGGCCAGCCGGTCCTCGACATCCTGAAAGCTCGTCAGCACCGTCTGCCGATAGGTCGCCACGGCCTGATCGTAACTGGCGCGCGCCTGATCGACGGCTGCGTCGCGCGCGCCGGCATCGAACAGCGTTTGCGCCAGCGCCGCGCCGAACGACCAAGCGAGGTTCGAGGAGTCGAATAGCGAACTCAGCACGGTCGAGGCGTAGCCGACCGACGACGTCAAGGTAATGTCGGGGAAATAGGCCGCCTCGGCGACGCCGATCCGCGCGTTCGTCGCCGCCATCCGCCGCTCGGCGGCCGCCACGTCGGGACGGCGTTCGAGCAGGGCCGAGGGCAGGCCGGGGGGGACCGGCGGCGGCTGCGGACCGAGGGGGGCGGGCGGGATGTCGAGATCGGCCGGCGGCACGCCGATCAGAACGGCGATCGCGTGCTCGAACTGCGCGCGTTGCACGCCGACGGCGATTGCCTGCGAGCGGGCGGTCTCCAGTTGTGTCTGCGCCTGCGCGACATCGGCGCGGGCGACGATTCCCTCGCGAAACTGGTTCTGGGTGATCTGCAGCGAACGCGCGTATGCCGCCGCGGCGGCGTCCAGCAGCGTTTTTTGTTCGTCGAGTGCGCGGAGCTGGATGAAGGTGCTGACGAGATCCGCCTGCGCGGACAGCGTTGCCGCGGCGAGATCGGCGGCGCTCGCCTGGGCGCTGGCGGTGTCGCCCTCGATCGTGCGCCGGATCCGGCCCCAGACATCGAGATCCCACGTTGCGGTCAGCGACGGCGCGTAGACGTTCTTGGCGCTGTCCGAATCACCGCGCGAGCTGAAGCCCACCGTCGGCGTCCCGGCGGTGTTCGCGCTGCTCGTGGTGACGATGCCGGCGCTGCTGCCGCCACTGCCGCCGCCGCGCCGGCGCACACTGAAATCGGCGCCCAGCGACGGATAGAGGCCGGCGCGCGATTGCGCGACGATGGCGCGGGCCTGGCGCAGGGCTGCCTCGTTCGCCGCCAGCGTCTGGTTGGCGACCTTCACCCGGGCAACGAGGCCGTCGAGCAGCGGATCTTCGAACATCCGCCACCACGCGCCGCCTTCTCCCACGTCGGCCGGGGTCGCCGGCTTCCAGCCGGCCAATTCCTTGAACGCCGCCGGAACGGTGGCTTCCGGCCGCTGGTAATCCGGGCCGACGGCGCAGCCGGCGACCATCGCCGCCGCCGTCGCCGTCGCCGCGGCGAGCACACGGCCCAGCGCCCGGTGCCGCCCGCGCCGGGTCATGCGCCGGCCCTCGGCAGTGGGAGCGGCTTCGCGCCGGTCCGCTCCGCCAGCCGGCGGGGGATGCGCCGCAGCCGGTCGAGATAGAGGTAGACGACCGGCGTCGTATAGAGCGTCAGCACCTGGCTGACCAGCAGGCCTCCCAAGATGGCGATGCCGAGCGGCTGGCGCAGTTCGGCACCGGCGCCGAAATCGACGGCAAGCGGAAGCGCGCCCAGCATCGCGGCCACCGTCGTCATCATGATCGGCCGAAACCGCAGGAGGCACGCCTCAAAGATGGCGTCGCCGGGGGCGATGCCGCGCTGGTCCTCGGCATCGAGAGCGAAGTCCACCATCATGATCGCGTTCTTCTTGACGATGCCGATCAAGAGGATGACGCCCACCAGGGCAATGAGGCTGAACTCGGTGTGGCAGGCGAACAGCGCCAGGGCGGCGCCGAGGCCGGCCGACGGCAGGGTCGAGAGAATGGTCAGGGGGTGGATGTAGCTCTCATAAAGGATGCCGAGCACGATGTAGACGGAGACCAGCGCCGCCAGCAGCAATAGCGGCTGATTGGCAAGCGACTCGCGGAAGAAGCGCGCCGTGCCCTGGAAGCTGCCGTGGATGGTCGCCGGCATGCCGATCTCGCGCATCGTCTGCTCGATGACGGCGACGGCCTCGCTGAGTGACTTGCCCACGGCCAGATTGAACGAGACGGTCGAGGCGACGAAGTGCCCCTGGTGATTGACGGACAGCGGGGCGTTCCCGGTCTCGACGGTGGTGAATGCGGCGAGCGGCACCATCGTTGCCGGGCTGGTGCTCACCGCCCGCCCCGTCGAGATGCCACCGCGGGCGGTGCCGACCTGGTTTGCCTGCTGGTTGCGGGCCGCGTCGTCCGCCGTCGTCGTGCCGCCACCCGGAGCCGTGCCGCCACCCGGAGCCGAGACGGTGCCGGACGGCAGGTTCGTCGCTTGTGCGCCGCGCACCGCACCGCCGGCGGCAACGTAGATGGCATCGAGGCCGTCCGGCGTCTGGCGGTAGGACGGCGCGACCTCCAGGATCACGTGATACTGATTAAGCGGGGTGTAAATGGTGGAGACCTGCCGCTGGCCGAAGGCGTCGTAAAGCGTGTTGTCGATCTGGCTCATGACGATGCCGAGCCGACGCGCGGTGTCCCGATCGATGGTCAGGCGGCTTTCGAGGCCCTTGTCCTCCTGATCGAGATCGATGTCGGCAAGCTCGGCTTTCGTGCGCAGCGCTTCGACCAGCCGCGGCGTCCAGGCGCGCAGCGCGTCGAGGTCGTCTGCGGTCAGCGTGTATTGAAACTGCGCGCTGCCCGGGCGGCCGCCGGCACGGATGTCCTGCACCGATTGCAAGGTCAGCGTCGCCCCGGCGACGGTGGCCAGCCGCGTGCGCAGCCGCGCGATCACCGCATCCGCCGAGACTTCGCGCTCCTCGCGGGGGGTGAGCACGATGAAGACGAAGCCGGCGTTGGTCTGTCCGCCGCCGGTAAAGCCGACCACGTTGGCCACCGCCGGATCGCTCTGAATGAGGGCGATGAACGCGCGCAGCTTCTGGCGCATCGCCTGGAACGAAATGCTCTGATCGGCACGGATGCCGCCGAACAGCCGGCCGGTGTCCTGCTGCGGAAAGAACCCCTTGGGAATGACCGTAAACAGATAGATGTTGAGGCCGATGATGGCGAGCAGGGTCAAGGCGACCGCCCGCCTGTGGTCGAGTGCTCGGCGCAGGGAGCGCGCGTAGAGGCCGGTCAGTGTGGCGAAGGCGCGCTCGCTCCAGCGAAAGAAACCGAGGCGCGTCCGAGCGGCACCGCTGCGCAGCAGATGCGCGCTCAGCATCGGCGTTGCCGTCAGCGACAGCACCAACGACACCATGATCGCGACGGAAATGGTCATCGCGAACTCGCGGAACAACCGGCCGACGATGCCGCCCATCAACAGGATCGGGATGAAAACGGCGACGAGCGAGGTGCTCATCGACAAGACGGTGAAACTGACCTCCCGGCTGCCGATGATCGCCGCTTCGAGCCGCGACTTGCCGGCCTCGATGTGGCGCGTGATGTTCTCAAGAACCACCACCACGTCGTCGACGACGAAGCCGGTGGCCACCGTCAGCGCCATCAAGGACAGGTTGTTGAGGCTGTAGCCCAACAGATACATCGCGCCCAAGGTGCCGATCAGCGACACCGGCACCGCGACCGCGGGGATGACGGCGGCGCGGGCGTCGTGGAGGAAGAACAGCACGACGGCGACGACGAGGACGGACGCGATGGCGAGCGCGGTCTCGACGGCATGCAGCGACGCGCGGATCGAATCGGTGCGGTCGTTGACGACCTTCAGATCAACGTCTTGCGGAATCTCTCCCAACAATTGCGGCATCAGGGCGCGGATGCGGGAGACGGTTTCGATGATGTTGGCGCCGGGCTGACGGTAGATGATGAGCAGCACCGAGGGTTCGCCGTTGGCGAATCCCTGGTTCTCGACGTTCTCGACCGAATCGACGATCTCGGCGACATCGCTCAGGTGGATCGGCGCGCCGTCGCGCCAGGCGATGATCAAAGAGCGATAGTCGTCCGCGGTTTGCGCCTGATCATTGGCGTAAAGCTGAAAGCGACGATCGCCGTCTTCGATCTCGCCCTTCGGGCTATTGGCGTTGGCCGCGGCGAGGGCGGCGCGGACGTCTTCCAGGCTGACCCGCTTTTCGAACAGCGCGTTGGGGTTGACCTGGACGCGGACCGCCGGCAGCGAGCTGCCGCCGATGTTGACCTGGCCGACACCATGAACCTGCGACAGCTTCTGTTGCAGGATGGTTGACGCCACATCGTAGAGCTGGCCCTGGCTGAGCGTTTTCGAGGTCAGCGCCATCACCAGCATCGGCGCCGCGGCCGGGTTGATCTTCCAGTAGGTCGGATTGTTGCGCAGGCTCGTCGGCAGATCGGCACGCGCCGCGGCGATCGCCGCCTGGACGTCGCGGGCGGCACCGTCGATGTCGCGATCGAGGCCGAACTGGAGAACGATACGGACGTTCCCCTGCGTGCTCGCAGAGGTCATCTCGGTAACGTCGGCGATCTGCCCCAGCCAGCGTTCCAAGGGCGTCGCCACGCTCGTCGAGACGGTCGCCGGACTCGCGCCCGGAAGGGTTGCCTGCACGGCGATGGTGGGGAAATCGACCTGCGGCAGCGGTGCCACCGGCAGCAGCGCGAAGGCGACGAGGCCGGCTAAGGTGAAGCCCAGCGTCAAGAGCGTCGTGCCGACCGGACGGCGGATGCACAGGGCCGAGAGGCTCATGCCGGTTCGTCCCCGGCGCCGGCAACCCGGTGACGCGCCCGACGGGCCAGGCGATCGAAGGCGAGATAGATCACCGGTGTCGTGAACAGGGTCAGCGCCTGGCTCACCAGCAGCCCGCCGAAGATCGTCAGGCCGAGGGGATAACGCAACTCGGACCCGGTGCCGCGGCCGAGCATCAGCGGCAGCGCCGCCAGCAGCGCCGTCATCGTCGTCATCAGGATCGGCCGCAGCCGCAACAGGCACGCCTCGCGGATGGCCACGCGCGGCTCTGCGCCACGCTCCCGTTCGGCCTCCAGCGCGAAGTCGACGATCATGATGGCGTTCTTCTTGACGATACCGATCAGGAGAATGATGCCGATGATGCCGATCACGTCCAGCGCACCACCGCTGATCATCAAGGCGAGCAGCGCGCCGATGCCGGCCGACGGCAGGGTTGAGAGAATGGTGACGGGGTGAATGAAGCTCTCGTAGAGAACGCCCAGCACGATGTACATCGTGACGATCGCCGCCAGGATCAGCAGGACCTGGTTCAACAGCGTCGCCTGGAAGGCGAGTGCCGCCCCTTCGAAGCGGCTGACGATCGCCGCCGGCAGCCCGATGTCCCGCGCCGCGGCTTCGATGGCGGCGACCGCCGCGCCAAGCGAGGAACCTGGCGCGACGTCGAACGAGATCGTCGTCGAGGGAAACTGTCCCGATCGGCTGATGCGCAGCGTTGCCGGCCGCTCCGTCACGGTCGCGATGGCCGACAGCGGGACCTGCCCGCCGCTGCCGACCGTAGAGGGAAGATAGATGCTGTCGAGAGCCGATTGGCGCTGCTGGAGGGACGGTGCGGCTTCGAGGATCACCCGGTATTGATTGGACTGCGTGTAGATCGTCGAGATGATGCGCTGGCCGAAGGCATCGTAGAGCGCGTTGTCGACGGTCGCCGTGCTGATGCCGAAGCGGGCCGCCGTGCTGCGATCGATCGTGATCATCGCGCCGAGACCGCCTTGCGAGGAGTCATCGGATACCGAGACCAGTTCCGGAAGCTGGGCCAGCCGGGCGGCAAGGCGCGGTGACCATTGCGCGAGCGCCGAGCTGTCGGCCGATTCGAGGGTGAGCTCGTACTGCGTCCGGCCGATGCTGGCGGAAATGGTCAATTCCTGCGCCGGCTGCAGGTGCAGGGCGATGCCGGGAAGCGAAGCGGTCGCCGCCTGCAGCCGCCGGATCACCTCGGCCGCACCGGCCGCGCGCTGTTGCCGCGGCTTCAAGCTGATGAGGAGCCGGCCGGTATTGGGCTGGGGGTTGGTGCCGTCGACACCGATCACCGAGGACAGGCCTTCGACGTCCGGATCTTGCAGCACGACCGCCGCCAGCGCCTGTTGGCGTTCGGCCATCGCCTTGTATGAGATCGTTTCCGGTGCTTCGGTGATGCCGATGATCAGCCCCGTGTCCTGCAAGGGGAAAAAGCCCTTCGGCACGAGGATGTAGAGTGCGATCGCCAACGCGACGCCGGCAACGGCAACGGCGAGCGTCAGACCCTGGCGATCGAGCACCCAATCGAGCATGCGCGCATAGACGGTGACCAGCCGGCCGAACCAAGCCGTTCCGGGGGCGCGTTGTCCTGCCGCCGGGTGGGGGTGCCGCCGCTGCAACAGCTTGGCGCACAACATCGGTACCAGTGTCAGCGAAACCACGGCCGAGATCAGGATCGTTGCCGCGAGCGTGACGGCGAACTCCCGGAACAGCCGCCCGACAACGTCGGTCATGAACAGCAACGGGATGAGGACGGCAATCAGCGAGAAGGTCAGCGAAATGATGGTGAAGCCGATCTGCGCCGAGCCATCGAGTGCCGCGGTTTGCGGCCGGTCTCCCCGTTCCAGGTAACGGGAAATGTTCTCGATCATGACGATGGCGTCGTCGACGACGAAGCCGGTGGCGACGACGAGCGCCATCAGCGTCAGGTTGTTCAGGCTGAAGCCGACGAGATACATCACGGCGAAGGTCCCGATCAGCGAGATCGGGACCGAGAGGCTCGGGATGACGGTCGCGCGCAGGCTGCCCAGGAAGAGGTAGATGACGAACACGACGAGGCCGATGGCGAGCGCGAGTTCGATCTGGACGTCCCGCACCGAGGCGCGAATGGTGGTCGTCCGGTCGCTGAGCACCGCGATCTCGACCGCCGCCGGCAGTGCGGCCTGCAGATCCGGCAGTTCCGCCTTGATGCGGTCGGCCACCTGAATGACGTTGGCGCCCGGCTGGCGGCGGATGTTCAGGATCACCGCCGGCTCGCTGTCCCTCCAGGCGGCGAGCTTGTCGTTCTCCGGGCCGTGCGCGACGTCGGCGACGTCGCCAAGCCGCACCGGTGCGCCATTGCGGTAGGCGATGACCAGATCGAGGAACTGCTCGGAGGAGGTCAACTGGTCGTTGGTCTTGATCGTGAGCGCCCGCGCCGGTCCGTCAAAATTTCCCTTGGGAATGTTGACGTTGGCGTTCGCGATCGTCGTTCGCAAATCATCGATGTTGAGGTCCTGCGCCGCGAGCGTGCGTGGATCGAAGCGGATGCGGATCGCCGGCCGCTGGCCGCCGCTGATGCTGACGAGGCCGACGCCCGGCAGTTGCGAGAGCCGTTGCGCCAAGCGGGTGTCGACGATGTCGTGCACTTCGGTGAGCGGCAGCGTCTTCGAGGTCGCCGCGAGCGTCAGAATTGGCGCGTCGGCCGGGTTGACCTTGGCATAGACCGGCGGCGTCGGCAGGTCGTTCGGCAGCAGGCTGCTGGCGGCATTGATCGCGGCCTGGACCTGCTGCTCGGCGACATCGAGGCGGAGATCAAGGCTGAACTGCAGCGTGATGACCGAGGCGCCGGCGGCGCTGACCGAGGTCATCTGGTTCAGGCCCGGCATCTGGCCAAGGCGCCGCTCCAACGGCGCGGTGATCGACGACGCCATCACCTCGGGGCTGCCGCCCGGATAGAAGGTGCTGACCTGGATCGTCGGATAGTCGATCTGAGGCAGGGCCGACAGCGCCAGAAGGCGATAGCCAACCATGCCGGCGAGAACGATCGCCAGCATGAACAGCGAGGTCGCCACCGGCCGCAGGACGAAGGGGCGCGACGGGTTCATCAGATGGGGAGCCGGCCGGGGGCGGGCGGGCGCACGCTTGATGCCTATCCCTGCGGTGTGGCGGCGGGAGTTGATCCGGTCGCCGCAGGTTCGTGCTGCGGCTTTTCGGATTCCTCCGCCGTCCGGACCTTGATGCCGTCGCGAAGCCGATCGACGCCGCCGGTGACGACGACGTCGCCTGTCGCCAGCCCCTCCTTGATCTCGGTCTGCCCGGCAACGTCGAGCCCGACGCGCACGGGGCGGGCCATCGCCGTGCCTTCGCCGGTGACAACGTACACGTAACTTCCCTGTGCGCCGCGCTGCACCGCCGACGACGGCACGACGAGGGCGTTCCTGGCCGTATCGACCCGGAGCCGGACGTTGACGAACTGGTTGGGGTAGAGCCGTTCGTCGGCATTCTTGAACAGCGCCTTGAGCTTGATCGTCCCCGTGGCCGGGTCGATCTGGTTGTCGACGGTCGCGAGCTCCCCGCTGCCCAGTTCGTTCGTGCCGGAGCGGTCGAACGCCGTCACCGGCAACCGCGCCCCCTCCTTCAGCCGCGCGAGCACCGCCGGCAGGTCATCCTGCGCGATGGAGAACACCACGGTCATCGGCTGCATCTGGGTAACGACGACAATGCCGTTCTCGTCGCTTGTCTGGACGTAGTTCCCTTCATCCACCTGGCGCAGGCCGACGCGGCCATCGATCGGCGAGACGATCCGGCAGTAGGAGAGATTGAGGCGGGCGCTGTCCACCTGCGCCTGATCCACCTGGAGCGTCGCCCGATACTGGCGAACCAGCGATTCCTGCGTGTCGAGCTGCTGGCGGGCAATCGAGTCTTCGGCGACCAACCGGCGGTAGCGGGCAAGATCGACTTCCGCGTTGCGCAGGAAGGCCTGATCCTTGGCGAGTTGTCCTTCGGCCTGTTCCAGCGCGGCCTGGTAGGGGCGCGGATCGACAAGGGCGAGAAAGTCGGACTTGCGGACGTGCTGGCCCTCGCGGAACGCCACCTGCACCAGGTGTCCGGGAATCCGGGTGCGCACGGTTACCGTCGCCAGCGGCGTCGCCGTGCCGAGCGCGTCGAGCGTGACCGGCAGGTCGGCGGTGACCGCGCGGGCCGTGGCAACGACGACCGGCCGCTGAGCCGCGACCGCGTCGGCGGCTTGTTGCGGCGCCGGCTTTGCCCGAAGCAACCAGTAGGCGGCAGCGGCTGCCACCACCAGCAGCAACGCGCCCCACACCCAGCGCAGACGCCGCCCGCCTGCCGTTACCGGTCGGCGAACCTTCTCGCCATCGGTGATCACCTCAAGCGGCTGGGTGTCCATGTTCGCGCTTTGCTACCGGGGGCGTTCGAGCGTGGGCGCCAAGGGACGATCCTGCGTTCACTGATCGGTCGGAGCGCTCCCCCCCATCGGCACGCGCGCTGCCAAGAGGCCTGCGCTCGCCGGTGCCGCGATCATTGCGCCGTCGCGTTACACCCGTCAAGTCGGGTACGTTCAGCGCACCCGCGGACGCAATTGTCTAACCGCGCGGGCGCTGGTCGCCGTAGCCGATACCGGAACCCCGACGCGATCACCACCGCGATCGCAGATGGTCCGCCGCGGCGGGACCAGGGACGCTCAGCAGCGCCAGCAGGCCGGTGAGCAGCTGCGTCGGCGTCGGTGGACATCCCGGGATGTGCAAATCGACCGGCACGACGGCGGAGACGCCGCCCACGACGGCGTAACTGCCCGCGAAGATGCCGCTGTCACCGCCGCAATCGCCGACCGCGACCACCCATTTCGGCGACGGCGTCGCGTCGTAGGTGCGCCGCAGCGCCTGCTGCATGTTTCGGGTGACCGGCCCGGTGACCAGGAGAATGTCGGCATGGCGGGGCGATGCGACGAAGCGCAAGCCGAACCGCTCCAGGTCGTAGAAGGCGTTGTTGAGGGCGTGGATCTCCAGCTCACAGCCGTTGCACGAGCCGGCGTCGACCTGACGGATGGCGAGGCTGCGGCCGAGGCGGTTGCGCGCCGCGCGGTCGAGCTGGCCGGCCAGCTCGGCGAGCGCGGTATCGTCCGGGCGTGGCGCCGGCTCGGTGAGCGGGCGCTGAAACAACGAGCGGAACAGCGTCTTGCGCATGACGTTACAGGTCGTGCCCCGAATACGAGCAGTTGAAGGACTTGTTGCACAGCGGGAAGTCGGCGACGATGTTGCCCTCGATGACGGCTTCCAACAGCGGCCACTGGAACCACGATGGATCGCGCGGATGGCAGCGCGCGACGGTGCCGTCCGGGTGCAGTCGCAGCCAGACCAGGATGTCGCCGCGGAACCCTTCCACCAGTGCCATGCCCTCGGGGCTTGCAGACGGCGCGAGGGGGCGGATCGCCGCTGCGATCTGGCCTTCGGGCAGCCGCGCGAGGATCTGCTCGACCAGCGACAGGCTCTGCTCGACTTCGCGGATGCGGACCCAGACCCGCGCGTTGACATCGCCGTCCTGCAGCACCGGCACCGCGAACGAAAGCTGATCGTAGGGTGGGTAGCCAGGATGCCGGCGGACATCGACGGCGCGTCCGGACGCGCGGCCGATGAAGCCGCCGCAGCCGAAGCGCGCGGCCAGCTCCGGGCGCAGCGTGCCGGTGCCGACGGTGCGGTCCTGCAGCGATGCGGTGTTGTCGTAGAGCTCGATCAGCTCCGGAAAGCGGCGGCGGATCTTGGCGACCAAGCCTGCGATGGTGGCGATGCCATCGGCGGCGAGATCGACCGCGACGCCGCCCGGTATCACCTTGTCCATCATCAGGCGATGGCCGAAGCAGTCGCAGGCGGCGCGCAGCACCCGTTCGCGCAAGGCGCCGCACTGCGCCAGCATGATGGCGAAGGCTGCGTCGTTGCAGACGGCGCCGATGTCGCCCAGGTGATTGGCGATGCGTTCGAGCTCGGTCATCAGTGCGCGCAGCCAGTGCGCGCGTGGCGGGACCGTGGTGTCCGTTGCGGCTTCGACGGCGCGGGCAAAGGCGAGCGCGTAGGCAACGGTGCTGTCGCCGGAGATGCGGCCGGCGAGCCGCGCCGCCTTCTCGATCGCGGCGCCGGACAGCAGGCTCTCCACGCCCTTGTGCACATAGCCCAGGCGTTCTTCGAGGCGGACGACGGTCTCGCCACTGGCGGTGAAGCGGAAGTGACCCGGCTCGATGATGCCCGCGTGCACGGGGCCGACGGGGATCTGATGCAAGCTCTCGCCTTCGACCGGAAGGAAGGGATAGCCCGCGTCTGCGTCGGTCGGCGATGGCCGGCTGTTGTCCGCCGCAGATGGCCAGCGGCCATGGTCCAGCCACGGGCGCGGATCGGGTGTGCCCTCGGCGCGCAGGCCGTAGAGGTCGTGGATCGCCCGCTCAAAGCGGCCGGCCGGCGGAAACAGCGCGGCGACCGACGGGAACCGGCCGTCGGGACAATCGAGACTGATCACGCAGAGCGCGCCGAGCGGCGGGTCGGCGATGGCGAGATGGACGCGGCCCGGCTCTCCCCAGTAGGCCAGAAGGACGACGCTCGCGTCGCGCAGAGCCTGCGCAGCCGCCATCCAGCCCGCCGCATCGACGCTGAACCGTGGCCAGGGGCGCTGATCGGCTTGCGTGCCGCCGTGCGTGGTGATGGGGAGGAATTGCGACATCGTGCCGGTCCCGTTCGCCACCCTCAACCGATCATCGCCGCGACCGTCCGGAACCAGGTGACGAGTGCATCCGGCAGGAACATCCCCGCGAGCAGCACGATCGCCAGATGGAAGAACAGCGGCAGATAGGAGGCGCGCACCGGCGTGCTCGGCCCCGACGGAGCGCCGAAGGCCACCCCCTGCATGCGCAGCACCAGGGCGCCAATGCCAATGAGCAGACCGGCGACGAGCAGGATGGCGAGCAGCGGCTGGCGGGCGAAGGTCGAGGTGATGATGAGGAATTCGCTCATGAAGATGCCAAACGGCGGCATCCCGGCGATGGCGATGACGCCAAGGACCAGGCCCCAGCCGAGGACGGGGTGGCTCTCGGTGAGGCCGCGGATGTCGGCGATCCGCTGCGTGCCGCGGGCCTGGCTGACGTGGCCGACCGCGAAGAAGATCGCCGACTTGGTCAGGCTGTGCATCGTCATATGGAACAGGCCCGCGAAGCTGGCGAGCGGGCCGCCCATGCCGAAAGCGAAGGTGATGATCCCCATGTGCTCGATCGAGGAGTAGGCGAACATCCGCTTGATATCGCGGCGGCGATAGAGCATCAGCGCGGCGAACAGCAGCGAGACCAGGCCCATGCCGATCATCAGCGCGCCCGGCGCCAGCGCCATGGCGTTGGCGGTGAGCAGGATCTTGAAGCGCAGCAGGGCGTAAAGGGCGACGTTCAACAGCAGGCCCGACAGCACCGCGGAGATCGGCGTCGGGCCTTCGGCGTGGGCATCGGGCAGCCAGGCGTGCAAGGGGGCCAGCCCGACCTTGGTGCCGTAGCCGAGCAAGAGGAAAACGAACGCGAGATTGAGGAGCGCCGGATCGAACGCCGGGGCCTTGGCGACGAGGAGCGTCCAGGCCATGGCGTCGAGACCGCCGCCAACGGTGGGGCGGGCGGTGAGATAGATCAAGATCGTGCCGAACAGGGCGAGCGCGATGCCGACGCTGCCCAGGATGAAATACTTCCAGGCTGCCTCCAGCGCCTCGGGCGTGCGATAAATGCCGACCATCATGACGGTGGTCAGCGTCGCCAGCTCGATCGCCACCCACATCAGGCCGATGTTGTTGGCAAGCAGCGCCAGGTTCATCGCGAACATCAGCAACTGGTACATCGCGTGATAGAAGCGGAGGTAACCGGGCGTCAGCCTGCCGGTGCTCAATTCATGCGCGATGTAGCTGGCGCTGAAGACGCTCGTGGTAAACGCGACGAAGGTGTTGAGGACGATCAAGAAGATGTTGAAGTCGTCGACGCTGAGGTAGAGCGACGGCCGTGGCCGCCAGGCAACCAGCAGGGACGCGGCGATCAGCGTCAAGGCGGTGGCGAGCACGTTGATCGCCGCGCCCAGCCGATAACCGGGGATGAGCGCGAGAATGACGAGCGCGATCACCGGGATGACCAGGACCGCCGCCATGGCGGCATCGCCGAACGGGCTCATGCCTGCTCCCCGCGGAATCGATCGAGGGTCTCGACGTCGACGGTGTCGAAGCGCTCGCGGATGCGGAACAAGAAGATGCCGATGACGATGAGCGCGATGAGGACCGAGAAGGCGATGCTGATCTCGACGACGAGCGGCATGCCCTTGGCCCCCGCCGCCGCGAGGATCAGGCCGTTTTCCAGCGACATGAAGCCGACGACCTGGCTGACCGCGTTGCGCCGCGTCACCATCATCAACAGGCCGAGCAGGACGACCGAGAGCGCGAATGCCAGGTCTTCCTGGGTCAGCACGTCCGCCTGCTCGGTGACCGGCAGCATCACCATGATCGCGATCGCGACCAGCCCGATGCCGCACAGCATCGTCAGCCCGATGCCGACGACGGTTTCGATGGTGCGATGAATGCCGAGGCGCTGGATCATCCGGTGCAGGGCCAGCGGAATGACGATCGCCTTGAACACCAGCGCGATGGCGGCGGTGACGTAGAGGTGCGGCGCCCCTTGAATATAGGCCTGCCACGCCACCGCCGCGCCGAGGACCAGGGCGTGCAGGGCGTACATGTTGAGAAGGCTGTACAGGCGGACCTGGTAGAGAAGCATGAAGCTGGCCAGTACCAGGCCACCCGCCAGCAGGTGCGACACATCGAAGGCGAGGCCGTGCATCACAGGCTCCGCGTCACGAACAGAAGGAGCGTGCCGAGCAGGCCCAACATCAGGGCGGCGCCGAGGAACTCCGGCACCCGGAACACCCGCATCTTGGCGATCGAGGTCTCGAAGACGGCGAGCAGGAGCCCGGCCAGCGCGAGCTTCGCTAGATAGGCGCCGATGCCGATCAGGTAGGCGAGCGGACCATCGCCGGCGGCGGCCATCCCCCAGGGGAAGAACACGCAAGACAACAGCGACGCGTACAGCACGAGCTTGAGGAACGCCGCCGCTTCGATCAGCGCCAGATGCCGGCCCGAGTACTCAAGAACCATGGCCTCGTGCACCATCGTCAGTTCCAGGTGGGTGGCGGGATTGTCGACCGGGATGCGGGCGTTCTCGGCGATGGCGACGATCAGGAGGGCGATCAGGACCAGGCCCAGCGAAATGCGCAGGCCGACGCTCTGGTCGAGCATGAAGGTGGCGACCGAGGAGAGCTGCGTCGAGCCGGCCAGCAGCGAGAGCGTGAACACCGCCATCAGCATCGCCGGCTCCGCCACCGAGGCGATCATCATCTCGCGGCTGGAACCGATGCCGCCGAAACTGGTGCCGACATCGAGGCCGGCGAGCGCGAGGAAGAACCGGGCCGTGCCGAGCAGGGCGACGATGGCGATCATGTCGGCGGACCAACTGAACAGCAGTCCCGTGGCGAAGGTCGGCACCAGCGCGGCCGCGACCCAGACCGCGGTGAACACCAGGTAGGGGGCGACGCGAAACAGCCACGACGCGCTCTCGGCGAGGATCACCTCCTTGCGCAGCAGGCGATAGAGATCACGGTAAGGCTGCAGCGGCGACGGGCCCTGGCGGCGCAGGAGCCGCGCCTTCGCCAGCCTGACCAACCCCGTCAGCAGCGGGGCGATGATCAGCACCAGCATCATCTGCATGCCTTGGACGATCCAGTCGCCGACTAGTGCCATAGCGCAAGCCCCGACAGCAGCAGGACGAGGGCGGCGAACACCAAGGTGAGGTAGCGCCGGACGGTGAGGAACTGCAGCGCGTTCAGACGCTCGCTGACCACGGCGATGGCGCCCGCGATCGGCAGGAACAGACACTCCCACACCAGATCGCGCAGTCGCACCTGCAGGCGCGCCGGCTCCAGGCTTCCCGGCTCCGGCATGTCGACGTGCTCGACGGCGCGGAAGATGGTGCGTCCGAACACCCGGCGGATCGGCTGGGCGAAGCTGCCGGCGCTATACTGGGTCACCGGGCTCGGATCGGGAAAGCCGCAGTCCCAGGCCGGCGATCGCCGCACCACATGCGAGGCGAGCCGGTAGACCATGCTTGCGATCATGCTCGACGCCAGCACGATGAACACCAGCACGATCAAGCCGTTGTAAGAGCTTCGCGCCGCCGAGACCGGAACCAGCGACAGCCAAGGCAGCGTCGCCTGCTGGGGCAGTCGCGCGCCGCCGGTCAGGCTCTGCACGACGCCGGACAACCCATCGACCACCAGGCCCGGGAACACGCCGGCGAGCAGGCAGAAGAATGCAAACGCGACCATCGCGGCGATCGAAAACGCATCGACTTCCTGCGCCGCAGCGGCGCGGGGCGATCGCGAACGGCCGAGGAAGGTGATGCCGAACGCCTTGACGAAGCACGCCGCCGCAAGCGCCGCGGACAGGGGCAAGGCCGCGCCGATCGCCGGCACGAGGAACTTGAGGCCCCACTGGGGCAGATCGGGGCTGATCAGAATGGCCTGGAAGGTCAGCCACTCGGAGACGAAGCCGTTGAGCGGCGGCAACGCCGAGATCGCCGCGCAGCCGACGAGGAAGGTGGTGGCGGTCACCGGCATCCGATGGATCAGCCCGCCCAGGTGATCCATCTCGCGCTCGCCGGTGCTGCCGAGCACCGCGCCCACACCGAAGAACAAGAGGCTCTTGAACAGGCAATGGTTGAGGACGTGGAACAGCGCCGCGGTCAATGCCAAAGCGGCGCCGGCGGCCATGCCGTTCGCCTGGAAGGCCAGCGCGAGGCCGAGCCCGATGTAGATGATGCCGATGTTCTCAACCGTGCTGTAGGCGAGCAGCCGCTTCAGGTCGTGCTGCATCAGCGCATAGAGGACGCCGAGCACCGCCGTCGCGCCGCCGATGACGAGCACGATCACGCTCCACCACCACTGCGGCGGCCCGGCGAGGTCGAACACGATGCGGATCAGGCCGTACACCGCGACCTTGGTCATCACCCCGCTCATCAGCGCCGACACGTGGCTCGGTGCCGCCGGATGCGCCAGCGGCAGCCAGACGTGCAGCGGCACGATGCCGGCCTTCGATCCGGCGCCGAGCAGCACCAGGACGAGGACGAGCGTCTGCTCGAACCGCGGCAGCGTTCCGGCGCGCATGGCATCGAAAGCGTAAGCCCCGTGCGCGCCGGCGAGCAGTCCGAACGCCAGCAGGAGGCAGAGTGTGCCGAAGCCGGCCATCACCAGATAGACGTAACCGGCGTGCTCCGTGCCCGCGTTGCGGTGATGCGCCATCACCAGCGCCCAGGAGGTGAGCGACATCAACTCCCAGGCAAAGAGGAAGACGAAGGCATCGTCGGCCAGCACGACGAGATTCATCGCCGCCAGGAACGCGGGGAACAGCGGCAGCACCCGCTGCGGCGCCTGTTCGTGGCGGCCGTAGCCGATGGCGTACAGGCCGGCCGCCGCCCCGCCGAGATTGACGACGGCGAGAAAGAAGGCTGCCAGCGCATCGAGACGGAGGTGCGCGCCGAGCCATGGGATGCCCAGCGGCAAGGAGCGGGCCTCCGCCGCGGCGCCGCCGGACAGGTGCGCCAGCGCCGCCAAGAGGGCCACGGCGCACGCCGCCAGGGCGACGCCATAGCTCACCGGTCGTGCCACCGGCAGACGGCAGAACGGCACCACGCCGACGGCAACCAGAAACATGGCGCCAATGCTGCACAGAATGACGGTCAACGACATCTCAATCCGCGCCGTGCCTGGACTCCAGCCCGCAGCCCCACGGGAGTCCGCAGTCCCAAGGGGCACCGCCGCCTGAGCCGTTCATGCCTTCAGCCTCACCCCACGGCCGCCGCCATGACTGTCGGCGCCGGCGTTGATCACTTCGACACCAAGCGCATCAAGGGCGCCGATCAGCTTGACCAGCGAATCGACGGTGCCGCGGACGGTGCCGTCGCTCGCTTCCATGCGCTGGATTGTCGGCAGCGAAAGTGCAGAAGCCTCAGCGAGTCGGCGCTGGTCGATGCCAAGAAGAGCCCGCGCCGCTCTCAACTGGGCGGCGGTGATCATGTCTCACACATCACTTTTGCCATACACGTGTTGAGAACCGATAGCAAGAGCGGCGATTTGGCGACTATCGGCTGAGCAGCATGGCGACCGCGGCTCGCACGTCGGCGGCAATCTCCGCGCCCGCGCGCAGGCGCGCCTCGTCGCCCGGCCGGTACTTCCCCGTGCGCACCAGGATGCCCCGCACCCCGACCGCGCGCGCGCCGTTGACATCGGCCTCGACATCGTCGCCGATCATGACGGTATGCTGCGGCGCCAGGCCCAGATCGGCGAGCACGGCGGCGAAGAACGCCGGCGCCGGCTTGCCGAACACGGTCGCCTCGACGTGCGCCGCGTATTCGAGCGCGGCGACGAACGGGCCGGCATCGAGGCTCAGTCCGTCCGCTTCCCTGAAATATCTGTTGGTCGCGATGGCGAGCAGCGGCGCGCCGGCAACTAGCAGCCGGAATGCGGCGTTGAGCCGCTGGTAGGTGAAGCCGTCGCCGGCATCGCCGACGACCACGGCATCCGGCGCCTCGCCCGAAAGATCGGCAAATTCGCCCGCGAGCGCGGGGTGAACGAGCAGGTAGGGCGTCAGGTGCCGGGCATGCAGATGCGCGATCACCGCCTCGGTGCCGGTAAAGATGTCTGCCGTCGTCAGCGGGAACCCCAGTTCCGACAACTGCGCGATCAGCGCGCGCTTCGGTCGGCGCGTGGTGTTGGTGACCAGCCGGAACGGCACGCCTGCCCCGCGCAGCGCGGCAACCGCCTCCGGCGCACCCGGAACAAGCTCCTCGCCGTTTACCAGCACGCCGGCAATGTCGAGCAACACGCCCAAGGAGGTTCTGGCCATGACCGAGCCCCGCCCGAGTGGTTCGCACCGGAATGTTAGTGCAGCGTCGGGTGCGATGCCAGCAAGAGCGGTGCCAACAAGGCGGACACGGCGCGCGCGCGAACGCGACGCGGCCTGCCCCGGTGCGCCGTGGTTGGGTGTGTGTCCTTGCCAGGCGCGGATGGCGCGACGATATGAGAGGCGAGGGGGAAATCCTTAACTGCCGGCGCTACGAGGGAGAGCACGCTGATGGACAATCGCGCGTTGGGATCGAGTGGCCTTCGGGTTTCGGCCATCGGTCTGGGCTGCATGGGCATGTCGGAGTTCTACGGCCCGAGCGACGACGCCCAATCACTGGCGACGCTGGAGCACGCCCTGGCGCTGGGCGTGACGCACTACGACACCGCCGACATGTATGGCATGGGCCACAACGAGTCCCTGCTCGCCCGCTTCCTTGCCGGCCGGCGCGAGCGCGTCGTGATCGCGACCAAGTTCGGCATCGTGCGCGAGGCGGGGAAATACGAGCGGCGCATCGATACCAGCCCGGCCTACGTCCGCGCCGCGTGCGAGGCGAGCCTCAAGCGCCTCGGCATCGAGACCATCGATCTCTACTACGCCCACCGTCTCAATCCCGACGTGCCGGTCGAGGAAACGGTCGCGGCGATGGCCGATCTGGTCAAGGCCGGCAAGGTGCGCGCGCTGGGCCTGTCCGAGGTCTCGGCGGCGACGCTGCGCCGTGCGCACGCCGTGCACCCCATCGCGGCCCTGCAAAGCGAGTACTCGCTGTGGACCCGGGACATCGAGGCCGAGGTCCTGCCGACGTTGCGCGCGCTGGGAATTTCGCTGGTCGCCTACGCGCCGCTCGGCCGTGGCATGCTCACCGGCGCCATCGACAAGGACACCAAGCTCGCCGACAACGATTTCCGCAGTCTGTCGCCGCGCTTCCAGGGCGACAATCTCGACGCCAACCTGCGCCTCGTCGAAGGCGTCAAGGTGCTGGCGGCGGAGCGGGACTGCACGCCGGCGCAGATCGCGCTGGCCTGGCTGCTGGCGCAGGGTCCAGACATCCTGCCCATCCCCGGCACAAGGCGCATTTCGCGGCTGGAAGAGAACGTCGGTGCCACCGCGGTGACGCTGTCGGCGGCCGACCTCGCGCGGCTTGCCGCGCTGCTGCCGCCCGGCGCCGCCGCCGGCGCGCGCTACCCGCAGGAAGGCATGAAGGGCCTCAACGCCTGAAGGGTAGCGAGGCGGACACCCCCATTTACGTGGCCGGATTGCTTGAAGAGTTTGCTCGCCCATTCACGACAGTTCCGAAAGTCCGTAGCATTGCCCGGCCGCATCCTCGACGGTCGATGGTGGTTGCGCGCGACAAAGCCGTATCGAGAAAATTAAGTAAACAACATCGGGCGGGCGATAAATATGGCGAAGGTAACTTACGAGAAAAGAAACAAAATAGGTTATATTACCCTCAATCGACCAGAGCATTTAAATGCGCTTGATGACGAGTTGAATGGGGAGCTTTGGGAAATCTGGGATGATTTCGCGAATGATGATGCACTAAATGTATGTATACTAACTGGCACGGGGAAATCATTTTGCGCTGGGGCAGATTTAAAGACGTTTATTCCGAAATGGGAAAAGGGGAATATGCTCGATGTGCGGAGGAACATTCCAACCGGCATTGCGGGCGGAATCACCCGGGGTCAGCACAGGATAACCAAGCCTATTATCGCGGCCATCAACGGCCATGCCATTGGAGGTGGTTTCGAGTTGGCATTGGCCTGCGACATCCGGATCGCTTCGGAACACGCCAAGTTTGGTGTGTTCGAAGTTCGCTACGGTCTTCACCAAGGTGACGGCGGTATTGTCAGACTCCTCGCAATCGCGGGCCTTGCCACCGCCTTGGAACTCACACTCACAGGACGCGAGGTTGCTGCTGATGAAGCATACCGGATGCGCCTCGTCAGCAAAGTCGTTCCGCACGAGAGCCTGATGGAGACGGCAGAGCAATACGCGTCAATGATCATGAAAAACAGCCAGCAGGCGATAAGATCTGCGAAGGAAACGATCCTCGATGTGATGGGTCGGACACTGGATGACGCGCTTCGTCTCGAAACACTCAATGCTTACTCAAGCTTGGGCGATTTCAGTGAGGCCAAAGAGCGGCTGTCTCAATTCTATTCCAAGGGACAAGGCGCTTCGAAATGAAATTTCGGCGCCTACTTCAAGGCGCACATCTGCTCCTCGCTGCAGCAAGCCGTAGCCCGCGTAGTAGCCCGCGTAGCATGTCTACATCGCCCGTTCGCCCGCTTCGATATCGCTAATACCGGCCCCGATCCATTCTTCCGGATACAGGCCGCGTGCGACGCACGACTTGAATGTCGAATACGGCCATTCTGTCGGCGAGGCGACGAGGCCGTGCTTGACGGGATTGAAGTGAACGTAGTCCATGTGCGCCGCGTAGTCCTGGTCGTTGCGGATGGCGTGTTCCCAGAAACGGCGTTGCCAGATGCCGCAAGCGACGCACCGGGGATCAAGGCTCGAAGGCACCGCGGGGAAGTCCTGACTGACGGATGATCGATTACAGCGTGCCGATGCGAAGCTCCGCATGGTCGGGCACGGGAATGGTGATCGTCGTGGGTGGCCCCTCTTTCTGCATGATGACGTGGCTGCCGCGCCGACGAACCTCCCGGTACCCATTTGCCGCCAGAATAGCGCACACCTGCCGGCCAGACAGGACGCGCAGTCTACCCAACCGCAACCTCGACCTGCGTCACATAAAGCTCGCGCTTCATTCGAGACTTGATCTCGTCGGCCGAGGCGCATTCGAAAAAAAGGTCGAGCGCTTCCCGCAGGTTGTCGCGTGCCTGCTCGACCGTGTCGCCCTGACTGGCGATATCCAGTTCCGGGCAAAGAGAGACGTACCCCGCCCCCTCGCGTTCGATAATCGCAGTCAGTCGCATCGTTGGCTCACTCCGACAGTCGGCACGCTTGCGGGCCGTTAAGCCGCCCGATGGCAGGGCGGGCGATCGGCGGCCTAGCTGCGGAAATTCTCGGCGTAGCTCTTGGGGCGGACGCGGCGCGCCTGCGGCTCGTCGACGGTGTAGGCGAAGCCGTTGCGCTCGGCGTACGCGATGGCGTCTTCGCGCGAGGCGAAGCGCAGCCGAAGCTGGGTGCCGGTGTCGGCGGAGCCGGTCCAGCCCATCAGCGGATCGGTGACCTTGGGCGCGCGCGACTCGAAGCGGAGCATCCACGCCCTGGTGTTGGCGCGTCCCGACTGCATCGCCGTCTTGCTCGGCTGAAAAATTCTGACCCTGCGCACCGTTTCGCCCCCAGCTCTTGCTGCCATGCCTCTGACGGCCCGCCTGTTTCGCCGACGTGACCGCCGGCTACGATACCGCCATGCGCGCGCCTTGAGAAGCTCTCGCAGCCACATTGGCATCGCTCTGCCACGCATGGGCGCCCGCTTCCCATCCTTGCCATTGCAACATGGCCGCAGTGTGGCTTCAATGGATGGAGAGCGAGGTGGAGGGGCCGCCCTGGTTGCCGGTGTTCGGGAACGGGGCGCACACTAAAGGGACGAGGCTCCCCGGGCGGTGGCGGTGCGAATCGCACAGCCGGTGGGACGGGGAGCGCAAGGGGCCATGCAGGACGATGTTGCCGGTGGTTGGCCGGTGCTGGTGGCGCTGGGACAGATCGTCCTCGCGCTGGTGGTGTCGGCGCACGTCATCTTGCACAAGCGCGATGTGCGGGCCGCCATCGGCTGGGTCGGCCTGGTCTGGCTGGTGCCGGTCGTCGGCTCCGCGCTCTACGCGCTGTTCGGCATCAATCGGATCCGCAGACGCGCGAGCGAGTTGCGCCTGCAACGGGCGGCGGCCCCGGCATTGCCGGCGGCAGGCGGCCTGAGCGCGGCCTATCCGGCGCCGGCACGCCACCTGTTTTCCATCGAGACGCTGCTCGACCGCATCACCGCGAGCCCGTTGACCGACGGCAACCGCATCGTGCCGCTTGAAGGCGGCACCGCGGCTTTCGCGGCGATGATCGCCGCCATCGATGGCGCGCAGGCTTCGGTCGGGCTTGCGAGTTACATCTTCGATGCCGATCGCGCCGGCCTCGCCTTCGTCGCCGCGCTGAAGCGGGCCACGGCACGCGGCGTGGCGGTGCGGGTGCTGATCGATGGCGTCGGCGTCCGCTACGGCGAGCCGGACGTGAGCGTGCTGCTCAAGAAGGAAGGCATCGCGGTCGCGCTGTTCCTGCCGACCGTGTTCCCGCTGCACCTTGCCTACGCGAACCTGCGCAACCACCGCAAGATCCTGTGCGTCGATGGCCGGATCGCCTTTGTCGGCGGCATGAACATCCGCAGCGGCCATCTCGACGATGCCCCGGCGGCGGCCGCGATCCGCGACGTCCACTTTCGCGTCGAGGGCCCGGTCGTCCAGCAGGTGGTGCAGACCTTCGTCGAGGACTGGGCGTTCTGCTGCGCGGAGAAGCTTGGTGGCGACGCTTGGTTTCCGCCGCTTGAAGCCCGTGGGCCGGCGTTCGCGCGCGCGATTGCCGCCGGGCCGGACGAGAGCTTCGAGCGCATCCGCTGGCTGATCCTCGCCGCGCTCGCCCAGGCCAGGGAGCGGGTGCGCATCGTCACGCCCTACTTTCTGCCCGATTTGATGCTGGCGTCCGCCCTGTCGGTCGCGGCCTTGCGCGGGGTCGACATCGACCTCGTGCTGCCGGGCAAGAACAATCTCCTGCTGGTGCAATGGGCGTCGCAGGCCAAGCTTGCCAATCTGGTCGCCCGCGGCGCGCGCGTGTACCTGACGCCGGCACCGTTCGATCACGCCAAGCTGATGACCGTCGACAGCGCATGGTCAATGGTCGGCTCGGCGAACTGGGATGCGCGCAGCCTGCGCCTCAACTTCGAGCTTAACCTCGCCTGCTGCGACGTCGGCCTCGCGGCCGAGCTTGATCGCCTGATCGACACCCGGATCGCCAGGGCAGCACCGCTCAGCCTCGCCAGCCTCGAAGCCCGCGCCTTAGCGGTGCGGCTGCGCGACGGGCTCGCCTGGTTGCTCTCGCCATACTTGTAATTCTTTGGGAATGCCGCTCTGTGAAATGGTTGATCATTTCCGGCGGATATCCGGGACCGGCCCGTGCCTGAGACAGTGATGGGGTGGTCAAGGCATTCGGCATCCTCCTTCTTCTGCTGGTCTCCGCGCGTGACGTCGCGGCCGAAGACGTCGTCGGGCCGGCCAGAATCATCGACGGCGACACCATCGAGGTCGCGGGCGAGCGCATCCGGCTGTTCGGGATCGATGCGCCGGAGACGCGCCAGCTTTGCTCCGCGCACGGCGAGAGCTATCACTGCGGAAAGGAAGCGGCCCGCGCGCTTGCCGAACGGGTGGGCTCACGGCCGCTGAACTGTCACCAGCGCACCACCGATCGCTATGGACGGGCGGTTTCCGTGTGCTACCAGGACGACGAGGACATCGGCGCCTGGCTGGTGCGCGCCGGCTGGGCGCTCAGCTTCCGCAAGTACTCCCATGTCTATGTCGGCGAGGAAGAGGCGGCACACCGTCAGGGCCTCGGCCTTTGGCAAGGTGAATTCGAGGCGCCCTGGGATTGGCGCCACAAGAAATAGCGCGGTTCAATTAGTCCGCGTGCCTGCCCCGGTCCGCCCGCAGCAAAGGGCTGGCCACGGCGATGCCGGCGAGCCCGAGGACGGCCATCGCCAGGAACGCGTGGCCGGCATATTCGCGATACAGCCAGCCGGCGGCCAGCAGTGTTGTGCCGATGCCGAGGCCCCAGACGACGGCTGCATACACGCTCTGGGCGGTTGCCGCCACCGCTGGCGGCACCTGGCTTGCGATGAAGGCCATGGCGCCCAGGTGAGCGGCGCCGAAGCTGAACGCGTGCAGGGCCTGAAACAGGACGAGCATCGGTAACGCATCGCTCAGTCCGGTGCCGACCCAGCGCAGGACGGTGCTCGCTCCCGCAAGCACGATCAACCCGACGGCGCCGAAGCGGGCGAGGAATGCCCGGTCACAGGCGAATAGAATGATTTCGGCGATGACGCCTTCGGCCCACAAGGCGCCGATGATCGCTTCGGAATAGCCGGCGCCCTGCCAGTGCAGGGTGGCAAAGCCGTAGTAGACGCCATGGCTGCCCTGGATCAGGGCACACGCCAGCACCACCAGCACGAAGGGGCGATTGCGCAGGACCTCGACGATGGGCAGGCGCAGCGAACGACTGGTTTCGCCACGGACATCGGGCAGCCCGAGACCCGCCGGGACGGTGAGCGCAACGACCGCGAGACTGATCCAGAACACCGCATCGGGCGGCAGGACGACCAGGATCTGCCCGGATGCGAGGGCAACCGCAATGAAGCTGACCGACCCCCACAGCCGGACCCGACCGTACTGCAGCCATCCCTGGTGCGCGGCGCGGACGGTGATGCTGTCGGTGAGCGACATCACCGGCGGCCACAGGCCATAGAACAACACGCTCACGCCGACGATCGGCCAGAAGCCGTCGGTGATGGCGAACAGGCAGAAAGCAGCGGTGCCGGCGGCGGCAAGGGTCACGATCAGCCGCCGGCGTTCCCCGGAACGGTCGGCGATGTGGGCGGCAAGCGGCGCACTTAGTGCCTTGATGCCGATGCCGACGGCGAGCGCGATGCCGATCTCGGTCGCACCGAGACCCTTGGCGGCGAGCCAGACCGGCCAGAACGGCTGCTGCACGCCGATCGCGGCAAAGAAGGCGGCATAGAACAGCGACAGGCGCACACGCACATATGACGGCTCCGCCGGCGAAAGCGCTGCCGCCGGCCTGCCTTGAGCGCCCGTCACCGGTGGCGGCCCAGCGTGGCCGCCGCCGGCGCGCACCGTCTCGTCGTGCCTCAGTAGCGTGCGTCGGAGCGGAACAGCCACTCGGTGAGGTTGGCGACGTCGAGTGACGCTTCCTGATACAGGAACTCAAGCGCATCACGCCGGGCGACGATCCCCTGGAGCTTGCCGTTCTCGATCACCGGCATGTGACGGATGCCGGTGCCTGCCATCCGCTTGAGCACGTCCTCGATGTCGTCGTCCGGTGTGCAGGATTCGATCTTGGTGGTCATGACATCGCGCACCAGCATTCCCGCCGCCTTCTCCTCGTGCTCCCCCAGCGCATGCGAAATGTCGCCCAAGGAAATGACGCCGATGACCTGGTCTTCGCCGTTGGTGACCACGGCCAGCGAGAAGCGTCTCCCGCCGACGGAGCGGGCGAAACGCCGCGCCGCTTCGGCGAGCGTGAAATCCGGGTGCACCGTCAGCACCAACATGCCGTGCAGCTTGAAAAACTTTGAAACCTTCATGGCTTGAGCCCTCGCAAGTCCCCTCCCCCGGCCGCTTTGGATGGCGCGGCACGCGAAGCCGCGATCCTAGACGAGAACGCCGGTGTTTTCGATGCCTTGCTTGCGATCCCGCTCCGGTTTTCATCGACACGGTCGCGCCGAAGCGCGCGGCGGGCAGGGCAGTGGCGCGCCGGCATCACCCTTCGCCCGCAACGAAACCGTCGAGGTAGGCGAACGCCTGGATCGCCCGGCTGCCGTACCAGGAGACCATCTGCCCGTCGATCAGCCGCGCCTTGTCCCGATGTTGGGGGAAGGCTTGCCCGAATGCCGCGAGGTGACGGTGTTGGAACGGAAACGGCTCCGTGGCGAACAGCACCGTCGAGATTTCGCACAGCGTGTCCTCGTTCAGGGTGATCGCCGGATAGCGGGTTTCTGCCTCGGCCGGCCAGGTAACGAAACCCGCCTCGCCAAGCATGTGGGCGATGTAGGTGGCGCGGCTGACCGTCATCCAGGGGTTTTTCCAGATCAGGTACAGCGCTGTACGCGGCGGCATGCCGCCCGCACGCGCCCGCAAAACGGCGCGCGCCGCCTCGAATTCGCCGCACAACCGCTCGGCCGCCGCTTCGCGCCTGAAGATGCCGCCACACAGCCGGTACAGCGCCAGATTATCGTCGACGGTGACGGGATGGGTGACGATGACGACATAGCCCAGATCGGCCAGCGTCTCGGCCAATGCCTGCGGCGTCTCGTCGATGTTGACGATGATGTGCGTCGGTTCAAGTCGCCGCAGGCGATCGAGATGAACGGTCTTGGTGCCGCCGATGCTGGGCACCGCCCGCACCCGGCCCTTCGGCTGCACGCAGTAGGCGGTGCGGCCGACCATCCGGTCACCCAGATCGAGCGCGAACAACAGCTCGGTCAGGCTCGGTACCAGCGAGACGATGCGTGCCGGCCCCTCGGCACGACGATGCGCGATGCCGGCGGCATCGGTCAGCGAGGCATCGGCCGCGCCCGGAACACCGATGTCGTCCATCTGCTGTCCTCCCGTAGCGCGGGCACGTCACAATAATACCCCGTTTGTGATCACGGTCACATTCGGGGCAGAGACAATCCATCATAGTGCGCGGCGGATGGACATTTCATCCGGAGTTCTCCCTTCCCTCAAGAGCACCAACTGGGCCGGCATCGTCCGGCCCTCTTTTTTTCTGTCTTTGCTGCCGGATGGTGGAGCCGACCGCCGGGAGGAACACGGGCCTAGCGGTCCGCTGCCAACGGATTGGGTTAGCGTCCACGGAGATGGTGGAATTTGTCGGTGAGCGGCGCGCCGGAGCGA
>CAYNYW010000019.1:0-61759 GCA_964401555.1 uncultured Defluviicoccus sp. | reverse complement strand
CTAGAGCGGTCCATGGTGCCTAATTTTGTTCTGGACAGACGGTGAAATGGCGCGCCCGAGAGGATTCGAACCTCCGACCCCAGGATTAGGAATCCTGTGCTCTATCCTGCTGAGCTACGGGCGCTTTTCTGAAAGCCATTGCGTCGGCCGTCTCGCTGCGCATTCGCGGCGCCGATCGGACACCTGCATCTCTGCATCCCGGAAACGTCTGTGCAGCCATCACGGGCGGTTGCCGGCCGTTGTCGATCCGTCCGCAACCTACATGGGGCCGCGATGCGGCTCAAGGAACACCTTGCGCGCCGCAGGACGCCCGGGGCGGTCGGGGCGGCCGTCCGCGCGCACCCTTCGCGCGGATCATCGCCCGCCGTCCGATCCGCGGATCATCGGCACCGTCCGGGCGAGACGGTGCGTGCGCAACCGGTCCACACCGCAGTCGATGGCTTCCCGCCTCGGGGGGGGGGGGGTCACGCTTCGGGCTCGAAGACGATCTGCACGCGGTCCGGGGCCCAGCGCGCGACGCTGAACTCGATGGGCTTGCCGCTCGCATCGACATTGATGCCTTCGGTGACGAGGACCGGCTTGGTTGCCGGCTGCTGCAGGAGGCGGGCGTCGGCGGCGGTTGCCGTGCGCGCGGTCACCCGCGTGATCTTGCGCGTGTAGTCGCCCGCGCCCAGCCGTTCCATCGCGGCACTGACGGAACGCGTTTCCGAGATGACGTCCGCCAGTTGCGGGAAACGGGCGCGGGGAAAGTAGTGTGACGCGACACTGATCGGACGGCCGTTGGTTTCGCCGACACGCTCGATCACCAGGACGGCGGCGCCTTTGGCGATCTGGAGTGCGTCCGCCACGGCGGCGCCCGCCGGTTCTTCGCGGATTCGCAACAGCTTTCCCGAAGGTTCCCGCTTCGCATCAAGGACGTTTTCGGAAAAGCGCGTGCGCTTCTTGACGCGGTAGTCGAGGACCGCTTCCTGGACGAACGTGCCACGCCCCTGCTCGATGCGGATCAACCCTTCTTCCTCCAGCGCCCGCATGGCTTGGCGCACCGTATGACGATTGACGCCAAACGCCGCGGCCAGCCGGGATTCCGGCGGCAAACGCTCTTCCGGGCGGTGCCGACCGGCGCGCATCTCCTTGCGCAAGCGCTCGGCGATCTGGCGCCACAGCGCCGTGCCTTCGCCGCGGGTCAGGCCCCTGCCCGTCATGGAATCGTCACCCTACCAGCCTTGCCATGGACGCCCCTTCCATTCTAGATATGACGGGTAATTATGTAGACGTCTAGACTATATCGGATTGATCCATGGTTCCGGGCGATGAGGCCGCGCGGCGGCACTGGATGGGCGTGCTGGCCAAGGCATCGCCGCAGGAGATCGCGGCCGCCTGGTCCCGCCTCCAGCCACCCCCCGCCTACGACCTGCTCCGTCGGGCCGAAACCGGGCTGGTCATGGTGCGTGGGCGCATCGGCGGCGACGGCGGGCCGTTCAACCTCGGTGAGATGATCGTGACGCGGTGCTCGGTGCGCCTCCAAGACGGAATCATCGGCCACGCCTGGATCGCGGGCCGTTGTGCAGAACACGCCGAGCGGGCCGCGGTGCTCGATGCCCTGCTGCAGCATGCCGGGCAACGATCGGAGATAAGCGACGGGCTGGCCGAGCTCGAAGCGGCGCAAGCCGGCCGTCGCGCCGAAGCGGCACGCAAGGCCGCGGCGACCCGGGTCGATTTCTTCACCATGGTGCGCGGCGAGGATTGAGCGCGATGAACGTCATCTCCGCCAGCGACGGTCTGCCGCCGGGCTTCGCCGAGCCGGTGCTGGATGCCCAGCGGGTGTTTCGCGCGGCGCTCTGGGCGATGGCGCACCCGGGCAGCGTGGTTGATCTAGCACTCAAGCTCAGCGCGCCCGACCCGCTCGATGCGGCCACCGCCGCGCTCGCCCTGACGCTGGCGGATTATGAAACGCAGGTCTGGCTCGACCCGGTCGCGGACACCGCGGCGATCAGACGGTATCTGCGCTTCCATTGCGGCTGTCCGCTGACGACGGACGCGGACATGGCGGCGTTTGCCATCGTCGCCGCCCCCGCCGCGAGGCCGCCCTTGTCGGCGTTCTCCACCGGCTGCGAGCAGTATCCCGACCGGTCGGCCACCGTCATTCTCCAGGTGCCGTCGTTGAGCGGCGGCCCGCAATGGACGCTGCACGGCCCCGGCATCCGTGGGATGGCGTACCTGGCCGTTGCCGGCCTGCCGGTGGATTTCGGCCACTGGGTCGTGGCCAATCATGCGCTGTTTCCGCGCGGCGTCGATCTGTTCTTCGCGTGCGGTAGCCGGCTCGCGGCGCTGCCGCGCAGCACCGAAGTGGAGGTTCCGGCGTGTACGTCGCGGTAAAGGGTGGCGAACAGGCGATCGACAACGCCCATCGTCTGATGGCCGAGGAGCGCAGGGGTGATCCGGATGTGCCGGCCCTCGGCCTCGATCAGGTCATGGGCCAGCTCCGCCTGGCGGTCGATCGCGTGATGACCGAGGGCTCTCTCTACGACCGCGAACTCGCCGCGCTGGCCATCCGCCAAGCCCAGGGCGATCTGGTTGAGGCGGTCTTCCTGCTGCGCGCCTACCGCACCACGCTGCCCCGGTTCGGCTACACCGCCCCGCTCGACACCGCCGCCATGGCGATCCGCCGCAGGATCAGCGCCGCCTTCAAGGACCTGCCGGGAGGCCAGATCCTCGGGCCCACCTATGACTATACCCATCGCCTGCTCGATTTTGCGCTCGCAGACGGCCAGGGACCCGAGCCGGCCCAGCCGGCCTGCACGCCGGTGGAAGCGCGCATGCCGCGTGTCGCCGATGTTCTGGGGCAAGAGGGCCTGATCGAGACAAATCCCGAAGGCGACGGCGAGCCGGGCGATCTGACCCGCCAGCCGCTGCGCTTTCCCGCCACGCGCGATCTGCGCTTGCAGAACCTGGCGCGCGGTGACGAGGGGTTCCTTCTGGCGCTGGCCTATTCGTCGCAACGGGGCTACGGCCATACCCATCCCTTTGCCGGCGAGATCCGTCTGGGCGAGGTGGCGATCGAAATCATTCCCGAAGAATTGGGCTTCCCGATCGAAATCGGCGAGATCACCGTCACCGAGTGCCAGATGATCAATCAGTTCAAGGGCTCGGATGGAACGCCGCCGCAGTTTACGCGCGGCTACGGCCTGGTGTTCGGCGCCTGCGAGCGCAAGGCGATGGCGATGGCGCTCCTCGATCGCGCGCTGCGGGCGGCCGATCTGGGCGAGGCGGACGGAAATCCGGCGCAAGACCAGGAATTCGTGCTGGCGCATTCCGACAATGTCGAGGCGTCGGGCTTCGTCCAGCACCTCAAGCTGCCGCACTACGTCGACTTCCAGTCCGAGCTGGAGATGATCCGCCGCCTGCGCGCCGAAACAGACCTAAGGAACGGGGACACGGCGGCGAAGGAGGCCGCCGAATGAGCGCGGCGCGGGGCTACAACTTTGCCTATCTCGACGAGCAGACCAAGCGGATGATCCGGCGCGCCATCCTCAAGGCCGTCGCCATCCCGGGCTATCAGGTTCCCTTCGGCAGCCGCGAGATGCCGCTGCCCTACGGCTGGGGGACCGGCGGCATTCAGGTGACCGCTGCCATCATCGGGCCCGACGATACGCTCAAGGTGATCGACCAGGGCGCCGACGATACCACCAACGCCGTGTCGATCCGCCGTTTCTTCGCGCGCACCACCGGCATCGTCACCACCGAACGGACCGAGGACGCGACGATCATCCAGACCCGTCACCGCATCCCCGAGACACCGCTCTCGGACGGACAGATCCTCGTCTATCAGGTGCCGATCCCCGAGCCTTTGCGCTGGCTGGAACCGCGCGAGACGGAAACCCGCAAGATGCACGCGCTGGCCGACTACGGCGCCATGCATGTCAAGCTGTACGAGGACATCACCCGGCACGGCAGGATCGCCACCAGCTACGATTATCCCGTGCTGGTGAACGGACGCTACCTGATGCGCCCGTCGCCGATCCCGAAATTCGACAACCCGAAGATGCACATGAACCCGGCGCTCCAGCTTTTCGGGGCGGGGCGGGAAAAACGCATCTATGCGGTGCCGCCCTGGACGTCGGTGCAGAGCCTCGACTTCGAGGACCATCCCTTTGAGGTGCAGCGCTGGAGCCAGTCCTGCGCCCTGTGCGGCTCGGAAGTGAGCTTCCTCGACGAGGTGGTGACCGATGACCGCGGCGGGCGCCTGTTCGTCTGCTCCGATACCGATTTCTGCGCGCGCCGGCGCGCGCGCTCGGAGATCGCGCCATGAACCCGCTGCTCGCCGTGAGCGGGCTGACCCACCGGTTCGGCGCCCGCGCCGCCTGCCGCGATGTCTCCTTCGCGCTGTGGCCGGGCGAGGTCATGGGCGTGGTCGGCGAGTCCGGCTCCGGCAAGACGACGTTGCTCAACTGCCTGTCGGGACGGCTTGCGCCGAGCGCCGGAAGTATCTCGTACGATACCCGCGAGGACGGACCGGCCGACATCTACCGGATGAGCGAGGCGCGGCGGCGCATGCTCATGCGCACCGACTGGGGCATCGTGCACCAGAACCCGCGCGATGGCCTGCGCATGGGGGTCTCGGCGGGCGCCAACATCGGCGAGCGGCTGATGGCCGTCGGTGCCCGCAACTACGGTGCGATCCGTGCCGAGGCGCAGGCCTGGCTGGGCAGGGTCGAGATCGAGGCGGGGCGGCTCGACGACCTGCCGGCAACCTTCTCCGGCGGCATGCTGCAGCGGCTGCAAATCGCGCGCAATCTGGTGACCCACCCCCGGCTGGTGTTCATGGACGAGCCAACCGGCGGGCTCGACGTCTCGGTCCAGGCCCGCCTGCTCGACCTGCTGCGGGGTCTTGTCACCGATCTCGGCCTGTCGGCGGTGATCGTCACCCACGATCTGGCGGTCGTCCGCCTGCTCGCGCACCGGCTGATGGTGATGCGCCGGGGCGCAGTGGTCGAGACCGGCCTCACCGATCAGGTTCTCGACGATCCGCATCACCCCTATACGCAACTCCTGGTCTCGTCGGTGTTGCAACCGTGACCGCCATCATCGAGGTCGATGCCCTGAGCAAGACCTACGTGTTGCACACCCACGGCGGCACCGCGATTCCGGTGTTCGCCGATGTCGCGCTGACGGTTGCCGCGGGCGAATGCTTGAGCCTGCTCGGACCGTCGGGCGCGGGGAAGTCGACCCTGCTGCGCTGTCTCTACGGCAATTGCCGGCCCGATGCCGGCCGCATTCGCGTCCGCCACGACGGCGGCGCCGTCGATATCGTCGGCGCCGATCCGCGCCTGGTGCTGGACATCCGCAAGCGGACCATGGCCTACGTCAGCCAGTTCCTGCGGGCAATCCCGCGTGTTCCGGCGGTGGACGTGGTGGCCGAGCCCTTGCGCGTGCTCGGCACCCCGATCGAGGCGGCGCGCAAGCGCGCGCGTGAACTGTTGGCGCGCCTCAACATTCCGGCGCGGCTGTGGCCCCTGGCTCCGGCCACGTTCTCCGGCGGCGAGCAGCAGCGGGTCAACATCGCGCGCGCGTTCGTCACCCGGCACCCGATCCTGCTGTTGGACGAACCGACCGCCTCGCTCGATGCCGGCAACCGCGCCGTGGTGATCGAGCTGATCGACGAGGCGAAAGCGGCGGGCACCGCCCTGGTCGGGATCTTCCACGACGACGAGGTGCGCGCCGCCGTGTCGACCCGGACATTCCCGCTGCGAGGCTGAAACCGTGGCAACCGAACTCGTGCTCACCAACGCCCGCATCGTGACGGCCGACGAGGTGTTCCTCGGCAACCTGAGGGCGCAGGACGGACGCATCACCGACATCGCGCGCGGCGCGCCGGCGCGTTCCGCCGTCGAGGATTGCGAAGGGGACTATCTGCTGCCGGGCCTCGTCGAGCTGCATACCGACAACCTCGAACGCCACGTCGTGCCGCGGCCGAAGGTGCGCTGGCAGGTGGCGTCTGCGGTCCTCGCCCACGACGGCCAGATGGCGTCCGCCGGCATCACCACGGTGTTCGACGCCCTTTCGTGCGGCGATGTCATCGACGGCTCGGCGCGGCTGACCAACCTGATGGCCATGGCAAGCGGGGTGAGCGACGCGCAGGCGCAGGGGCGCTTGCGCGCCGACCACCACCTGCACCTGCGCTGCGAAGTCTGCGTGCCCACGGTCCTGGAGCTGTTCGGCGCCCTGGCGGACAATCCGCTGGTCGGCATCGTCAGCCTGATGGACCACTCGCCCGGTCAGCGCCAGTTCGTCCGGATCGACAAGCATCGCACCTATTATATGGGCAAGTACGGCTTCTCCGATGCCGAGATGGACCAGTACACCGCCCGTCAGCAGTCCAATTCGGCCCGTTATTCCGCCAACCATCGCCGGCAGATCGCGGCGATCTGCGCCGAGCGCCGCTTCACGCTCGCCAGCCACGACGATGCGACGCGCGCGCATATTGAGGAGGCCGCCGCACTCGGCGTCGATTTCGCGGAATTCCCGACCACAGCGGCGGCGGCAGATGCCGCCCGGCTGGCGGGCATGAAGGTGCTGATGGGCGCCCCCAATCTCGTCCTCGGCGGCTCGCATTCCGGCAACGTGTCCGCGGGCGAACTGGCGAGCCTGGGGTGCCTCGACATGTTGTCGTCGGATTACGTGCCGGTGAGCCTGATGGGAGCCGCGTTCCTGCTGCACAAGGGACCGGTCGGCTTGCCCTTGCCCGCCGCCGTCGCCATGGTTGCCGGCACGCCGGCCCAGGTCGCCGGCCTGACCGATCGCGGCGTGATCGCCTGCGGCATGCGCGCCGATCTGGTGCGGGTGCTTGATGCCGGCGAGGTGCCGGTGGTACGCGCGGTCTGGCGGGAAGGCCGGCGGGTGGCGTAGCGTCCAGCCGATCGCCACCTGCAGCTCACCGCTGCGCAGCGGCTCCAAAGTCTTCCGCCGATGTGTTGCCGTCTCGGTCGTACTTGTCGGCAAACGCCGCGGCATTGAGGTTGCGGAAGTCGGCGAGCGCCGCATTGAGGGCGGCGTGCGGCCAGTCCCACCAGGCGATGCGCATCAGCCGCGCGATGGTGTCGTCATCGAAGCGCCGGCGCACGACCCTTGCCGGTACGCCGGCAACGATGGCGAAGGGTGGCACGTCCTTGGTGACCACGGCGCCGGAGCCGATGGCGACGCCGGTGCCGACGGTGACCCCGGGCATGACGATGGCGTTGTGGCCGATCCACACATCGGGGCCGATGGTCACCTTGTGGTCGCGGCGCCAATCGAAAATCTCGGCATCATCGGGCAGATCGAAGCCGTAGGATGCGGAGCGATAGGTGAAATGATGCAAGGTCGCGCGCCACCAGGGATGATTGCTCGGGTTGATGCGTACGCCGCTCGCGATGTTGCAGAACTTGCCGATGCACGCATGCGCGATCTGGTTGTCGCTGACGGCATAGCCGTAATCACCGAACGTGCTGTCGACGACCAGTGAGCGCGGCCCGAGATAGGTGTAACGGCCGAAGTCCGAGCCGCGAACGACGGCGCTGGGATCGATCTCGGGCGCCTCACCGAGCGAACGCCCGGAGAGCCACGGGTCGCGGGCGGTGCCGCAGTTGATCAGCATTGCGCGCTCACGAACGACAGCCAAAGCACGTTTCGCCTCCCTTTCATCGCCGGGGCGCCGGCGCGGCCGGGCGGTGTTTTCAGATGAACATCTTGCGAAGCTGCGCCGAGAGGATGTCGAGCACCGAGACCGTAACGACGATGATGATCATCACCGCGCCCGTTTCGGCAAAGTAGAAGCCGCGGATGATCTCCCACAGCACGACGCCGATGCCGCCCGCCCCGACCATGCCGACGACGGTCGCCGACCGCACGTTGGACTCGAAACGGTACAACGCGTAGCTGACCCACAGCGGCATGACCTGGGGAATGACGCCGTAGACAATTTCTTCGAGGGCGTTGGCGCCGGTCGAGCGGATGCCCTCGACGGGCCGCGGGTCGATGGCCTCGACCGCCTCCGAGAACAGCTTGGCGAGGATTCCCGTGGTGTGCACGAATAGCGCCAGCACGCCGGCGAACGGCCCTAAGCCGACTGCGACCACGAACAGCATGGCGAACACCATCTCGTTGATGGCGCGCAACGCATCCATCAACCGGCGAACCGGCTGATACACCCAGACCGGGGCAATGTTCTCCGCCGACAGCAGACCGAAGGGGACGGCGAAGACGACGGCGAGTGCGGTACCCCAGATGGCGATCTGGATCGTGACCAGCATTTCCTCGACGTAGTATTTCCAGTCGCGGAAGTTCGGCGGAAAGAAATCGGACGCAAACGTCGCCATGTTGCCCGCGTCGCGGACCAGCGCGAGCGGCCGGATCTCGGCGCCCTCCCAGGACCAAGCCAGAAGCGCAAAGGCGAGCGCATAGAGGACCAGTCGTGTCACTGACGTGCGCGGCGCCGAGGCCAGCGCATCGGTGTCGGCCGATGACATCATGCGTGCGGGTCGTGGGCGCAAACAACAGGCACTGCGGACGTTCGAGATCTGTCTGGTCTCGCCGATGATGGCCGACCGGCGGGACGGGCGCAACGCCGGGGGCGGCCCGCTACGGACCGCCCCGCGATGGATCGCCCGGCACCAAACGGCCCAACACCGGGGGCACCGCTCACTTGGCGGCGATCTTCTTCTGCAGATCGGCGAGCTTGGTTTCGATCTCGGTCAGCTTCGCCGCCTTCTCGGCTTCGGGCATGGTGGTATCGGCCTGAAGCTTGGTCTTCTGCCGGAACAGTTCGAGCTGGCGGATGGGCAGCAGCTGGTCATCGTTCGACTCGCGGAACGGTGCCCACTTCAAGCCGTTCAGCACCGCCAGCTCTTCCTTGACCTGCGCTTCGCTCTTGCCCGCGACCGGCATGCCATAGGTCAGGAAGAAGGTCTTGACTTTCTTCTTGACGTCGTCCGGCAGGTCCTTGCGCCAGACAATGGGATCGGCCGGGATCAACGGCGAGGTCCAGATGATCTTGATCTGGTCGTACTTGTCCGGCTGGCGGTCCTTGATGCGGTCGAGGTTCTCGTTGTTGTTGGTGGCGACGTCGACCTGCTTGTTGGCAACCGCGAGCGCGTTGGTCTCGTGGTTCGCGTTGACGACGCGCTTGAAGATCTGCTTGGGATCGCTGATCCCGTGCTGGGCGAACACGTAGTAGGCCGGCACCAGGAAACCCGACGTCGAGTTCGGATCGCCATTGCCGAAGCTGAGTTCGGACGCATTCTTCAGAACATCGTCGACCGAAGTCAAAGGGCTGTCCTTGTTGACGATCAGGAGCGACCAGTAGCCCGGATTCCCCGACGCGTCGACCGATTGCACGAAGATCTCACCACTGGCCCGATCGACGGCCTCCATGGCCGACTTGTTGCCGAACCAGGCCACCTGCACCTTGTTGAAGCGCATCCCTTCGATGATGCCGGCGTAGTCGGGCGCGAAGTAGGGATGGACGGTGAAACCGGTCTCCTTTGCCATCGCGTCGATGAACGGAACCCACTCCTGCTTGAGGTTGACCGTCGACTCGGTCGAGATGATCCCGAAATTGAGGGTGTCCTCTGCTTTGGTCGGTGTCCCCATCGCGGCGCAGAGCACGGTCGCGGCGAGTGCCAGTGCTGTTGTTTTCATGTGTCCTTCGATCCCGGATTGTGGGGGGTGAACGTCAGCCGGCGGCCACCAGCGGCTGTCTGGCGGGGAAGCCGGTCACGAATGACGCCGAACCGAGCACGCCGTCGTGGCAACAGAACTGGTCGGTGTCAGACCCGTAGAGTTCGCGCAGAAGCTGGGGCGTGAGCGCGGCCGATGGCCCGTCATAGACCACCGCGCCGGCCTTCAGCGCGATGGTGCGCGGGCAATAGCGGATGGCGAAATCGACTTGGTGCAGGGACACGACCATGGTGACGCCATCCTCGGCATTGATGCTTGCCAGGATCTCCATCACGCGTCGGGAGGACTCCGGGTCGAGCGACGCAATGGGCTCGTCGGCGAGGATGATCTCCGCCTTCTGCACCAGGGTGCGGGCGATCGCGGCGCGCTGCTGCTGACCGCCGGACAAAGCAGACGCCCGGACCCAGGTCTTGTCGGCAATGCCGACCCGCCGCAAGGCTTCGACGGCGCGGACGCGTTCGGCGGCGGTGAAGGCCCCGGTCAGCGAACGCCACATCGGCGCCCGGCCGAGCGTACCGGTCAGCACGTTGGTCATCACCGACAGCCGGCCGACCAGATTGAATTGCTGGAAAACGAAGCCGATACGGGCGCGGGTGCGCCGGACGTCGCGGTTGAGGCGGCCACGCGCCTGCACCGGCCGGCCGAGCACCTCGATGCTGCCCCCCGCGGCATCGCCCTGCGACAGTCCCGCGATGTGACGCAGCAAGGTGGACTTTCCCGACCCCGACGCCCCGATCAGGGCCACCATTTCGCCGCGGCCAATCTCGATGCTCACGTCATCGAGCGCCCTGCAGCCACTGAATGTCTTGGTGACCTTCGTCGTCTTGATCGCCGGCGTCGTCTTGATCGCCGGCGTCGTCTTGATCGCCGGCGTCGTCTTGATCGCCGGCGTCGTC
This sequence comes from uncultured Defluviicoccus sp., assembly GCA_964401555.1. Classification (GTDB taxonomy): domain Bacteria; phylum Pseudomonadota; class Alphaproteobacteria; order Rhodospirillales; family Defluviicoccaceae; genus Defluviicoccus. The sequence goes on along the minus strand of CAYNYW010000019.1, from coordinate 51,149 downwards.
TTGATTGTTGGCGTCGTCTTGATTGTTGGCTCCGGCGTCGAAAGTGCCACTGCCATCCTTAATGTCCCCGCGAACACGGCTCGAAGCCACTCTATGCGAGGTTCCCATCGGGAAAACGTGAAGATCGAATGACAATGGCCCCATGCGATGGCAGCACCCGGCGATGCGGTGGCATCATGCCAGTGGATCGCCCGGCGTGAAGGCGGTAGGGAATTCGACAGAAACCGGATAGACTAAAAGGTTATCCGCCGGTACGCGAGCCGGCCTACGCATGCGAGCCGGCAAGGGTGCCGCGGGCGGTCACCATGACAATGGGAGGAGACTGCCATGAGCTTGTATCGCGTTGTGCGTCTCATCGGGACCAGCCCTTCGTCCTGGGAGGAGGCGGCGAAAAGTGCCCTTGAGGAAGCCGCGAAGCATCTCGATGACCTGCGGGTCGCCGAGGTGGAGCTGCTTGACGTCCGCATGCAGGACAACAAGGTGGTGGAATACCGCGCCCGGGTGCGTGCGTCGTTCCGGTACAATCCTGCCAAGGATGACTGAGCCAAGTCTGCCGCCGGCATAAAAGGCCCCCTTGCCGGCGCGACGGAAGGACGAACTGGCCCGGCGGCGGTGCGCGCCCCGGGCCATTTTCGTGCCAGCCGGCAGACGACGCTGCCTGGTTGGCGGAGCGCGCGCCGCGTCAGAGCCAGCCGGCAGCGACGCCACTGTGCATGACCGGCGCGACACGCTAGTCTTATCCTGTGGGTGGATGTGCATCGGTGAATATGCTCGCGATATGCAATAGGCGGTGGCGTGCAAGCGCATGCCGGCATGGGAAACACGGCAGCCGCGCCGCAGAGAACGCTTGACGGCGGGATATAGACCATAATATCTATAATTTATGTATACAATATATGCCGAGCAGATATTGACCCGGCGAGTGTGCCCGTGGCTCGCGGTATCGAGCGCAGAGCCGGGTCGAGGCGAGCGGGCGGACAATGGATCGGGGACGAGGAGGCCATTCATGCGCAAGGTGATTGTGGCCGCGACGCTGTTTGTGCTGGCGGGGGCGGTGCTGGTGACGGACGCGCCTGCGCACGCGCAGACGTCGCTGTTCAACGTCTCGTACGACCCTACGCGGGAGTTTTACCAAGATTTCAACAAGATGTTCGCCGAGCACTGGAAGACCGAGACCGGTGCGGATGTGCTCATCCGCATGTCGCACGGCGGTTCCGGCAAACAGGCGCGCGCCGTCATCGACGGCCTGCAGGCGGATGTCGTGACCCTCGCGCTCGCCTACGACATCGATGAGATCGCGGCACGCACCGGGTGGCTGCCCAAGGACTGGCAGGGGCGGCTGCCGAACAATTCGTCCCCGTACACCTCGACCATCGTCTTCGTGGTGCGCAAGGACAATCCCAAGGCCATCAAGGACTGGGACGATCTCATCAAGCCGGGGGTGCAGGTGATCACGCCGAACCCGAAGACGTCGGGCGGCGCGCGCTGGAACTTCCTCGCCGCGTGGGCCTACGCGCTCAAGCACGGCGGCGGTGACGAAACCAAGGCACGCGCGTTCACGGCCGCCCTCTATAAGAACGTCCCGGTGCTCGATACCGGGGCGCGCGGGTCGACCACGACGTTCGCCCAACGCGGCCTCGGCGACGTGCTGATCACCTGGGAGAACGAGGCGTTCCTGGCGTTGAAGGAATTCGCCGACAAGGGGCTTGCCATCGTCGTGCCGTCGTTGAGCATCCTCGCCGAGCCGCCGGTGGCGCTGATCGATGCCTGGACCGACAAGCACGGCACGCGCGCCGCCGCGCAAGCCTACCTCGAATACCTCTATGCGCCGGCCGGCCAGCAGCTCGCGGCCCGGCATTTCTACCGGCCGTCGCGACCCGAAGGCGTGCCCGCCGGGGATCTGGCCCGCTTTCCAAAGCTCGATCTGGTCACGGTCGATCAGACCTTCGGCGGCTGGCGGCAGGCGCAGCCGCTCTTCTTCGGCGATGGCGGCGTGTTCGATCAGATCTACACGCCGCAACGCTAGCCGATGGCTACTCCCACGCTGGCGTTCAGCCTGCGCCAGGACAGCGTGCTGCCCGGTTTTGGCCTGACGCTGGGTCTGGCGCTCCTCTATCTCGGCCTGGTCGTGTTGCTGCCACTGACGGCGCTGATCCTGAACGCCGCCGGCATCGGCTGGCGCCAGTTCCTCGACGTCGCCTTTTCGCCAAGGGCGATCGCCGCCTATGAACTCAGTTTCGGCGCCGCCCTGATTGCGGCCGCGGTCAATGCCGTGTGCGGAACGCTGGTCGCCTGGGTCCTGGTCCGTTACCGTTTCGCCGGGCGCCGTATCATCGATGCCGTGGTCGATCTGCCGTTCGCGCTGCCGACGGCAGTCGCCGGCATCGCCCTGACCGCGCTCTATGCCGAAGGCGGCTGGCTGGGCGCGCCGCTGGCAGCGCTCGGCATCAAGGTGGCGTTCACGCCGCTCGGCATCGTCGTCGCCCTGATCTTCGAGGGCGTACCGTTCGTCGTGCGCACCGTCGAGCCGGTGCTTCAGGACCTCGACGCCGAGGTCGAGGAGGCGTCCGCCAGCCTCGGCGCCAGCCGGATGCAGACCTTTGTCCGGGTGATCCTGCCGCCGTTGTTGCCCGCCATCCTCACCGGCTTCGCGCTCGCCTTCGCCCGCGGGCTGGGCGAGTACGGCTCGGTCATCTTCATCGCCGGCAACCTGCCGATGGTCTCGGAGATCGCGCCGCTGCTGATCGTCATCCGGCTCGAACAGTACGATTACGCCGGTGCCGCCGCCATCGCCGCGGTGGTGCTCGCCGCCGGCTTCGCCCTCTTGCTCGCGATCAATCTGCTGCAGCTCTGGGCGCGCGTGGGCAGACGATAACCATCAGGGGTCCATGGAGTTCCGAGGCGATGCAGGCACAAACCGACGGCATGCAGCGGCTGGCGACCACCGAGCCCCTGTGGTTGCGTCGCGTCCTGATTGTCGCTGCGTTCGGGTTTCTCGCCGTCATGGTGGTGCTGCCGCTGATAGCGGTGTTCGCCGAAGCGTTGCGCCAGGGGGCGCGCGCTTACTTGGCCGCCCTGACCGAGCCGGATGCGCTCTCCGCGATCCGGCTCACGCTCCTGGTCGCGGCCATCGCGGTGCCGCTCAACACCGTCTTCGGCGTGATCGCCGCCTGGGCGATCGCCAAGTTCGACTTCACCGGCAAGACACTCTTGACCACCCTGATCGATCTGCCGTTTTCGGTCTCGCCGGTGGTCGCGGGCTTGGTCTACGTGCTGCTGTTCAGCATTCACGGCTGGTTCGGCCCGTGGCTCGCCGCGCACGACATCCAAGTCATCTTCGCGTTGCCCGGCATCGTGATCGCCACCGTCTTCGTCACCTTCCCCTTCATCGCCCGGGAGTTGATCCCTTTGATGGAAGCGCAGGGCACCGAGGAGGAAGAGGCGGCGCTGTCGCTCGGTGCCTCGGGCTGGACGACGTTCCGCATGGTCACGCTGCCCAACATCAAGTGGGGGCTGCTCTACGGCGTGCTGTTGTGCAACGCCCGCGCCATGGGTGAGTTCGGTGCGGTCTCGGTGGTCTCCGGCCACATCCGCGGCGAGACCAATACCATGCCGCTCTACGTCGAGATCCTTTACAACGAATACAACTTCGTGGCTGCGTTTGCCGTCGCCTCGCTCTTGGCGCTGCTCGCCATCCTCACCCTGATCGTCAAGAAACTCATCGAGATCCGCCACGGTGGCCGGCCGACGGCGGCGGCGCACTGAGCGGCCCCGCACGACGGCGCTCAGGCGTTGGCGGACAGCACCGCGCCTGCGAGGTAGAGCGAGCCGCAGATCAAGACGCGCGCCGGCCCGGCGCCGGTTGCCGCGAGGTCGGACAGCGCGCCCGCGATCGTCGCGCACGCCTTCGCCGCAAAACCGGCCGCCCGGGCCAGTTCCGCCGCTTCCTCTGCACCGAGGCTGGCCGGCTCGTCGGGGATCGCGAGTGTCCGCACCTGGGAGACATACGGCGCGAGGGGAGCGAGGAACCCGCGCGCGTCCTTGGTGTTGAGCATCGCGAAGACCAGATGGGTCGGCCGATCGCGCCAGCCGGCCAGATGGCGGGCGAGCACTTCGGCGGCGCCCGGATTGTGGCCGCCGTCGAGCCACAGCTCCCAGCCCGCGGGCAGCAGGGTCGCCAGCCGGCCGCGCTCCAGTCGTTCGAGCCGTGCCGGCCAGCGCACATCACCGAGGCCACGCGCCACCTTGTCGCGATCGAGGCGCAAGCCGTCCATGCCGGCAAGGCAGGCGATCGCAAGCCCGGCATTGGCGATCTGGTGGTTACCGGCCAAGGCAGGCGCGGGAAGATCCAGGCTAATCCCTGCACCGCGGAAGGAAAAGCCGCGCGCCGTCGGGTATGCCTGCCAGGCGTCTTCCTCCCAGGCGTCTTTTTCAACGAAGAGCGGCACCCGCAGCGTGGCCGCCCGGGCGGCGATCACCGCGGCAACTCCGGCGTCCTGGCGGGCGCAGTAGCACGGCACCCTCGGTTTCAGGATTCCCGCCTTCTCGGCGGCGATCGTCGCGAGGTCGGGGCCAAGGTAGTGCTGGTGGTCGAGAGAGATCGGGGTGAGCACGGTCGCCCTCGGTCTGGCGACGACGTTGGTGGCGTCGAGCCGGCCGCCGAGACCGGTCTCCAGGAGCGTGAATGCGGCGGCCGTCCGCGCGAAGGCGAGCAGCGCGGCCGCCGTGGTGATCTCGAAAAACGTGATCGGCGCGCCGGCGTTGGCGGCTTCGCATTCTTCGAGGAGCGCCGTCAGCGCGGCATCGTCGATCTCGCGGCCGGCAACCACGATGCGCTCGTGGAAGCGAACCAGGTGCGGCGAGGTGTAGACGTGCGCCGAAAGACCGTGCGCGGCCAGGATCGAGCGCAGGAAGGCGACCACCGAGCCCTTGCCGTTGGTGCCGGCAACGTGGATCACCGGCGGCAGGGACGCCTCGGGATGCCCCAGGCGCGCCAGCAGCCGCTCGATGCGCCCAAGCGAGAGATCGATGACCTTAGGATGCAGGCCCTGCAATCGGGCCAGCGCGGCGGCGCTACTCAGGAAGGCGCTCCGCCGCGGCCGCCGGCGCGTCCGTGCTTCCAGGGCCTGCCTCGCCCGCCCCGGTGGACGGTATCATCCCGGCGTCGGCTTCGTCCTTCGGCCCCGGAACCGCGGCCGAGCGCGGCTGCATCAGCAGGCCGAGGATACGGGCAAGGGTCTGCGGCAGCCGATGGCGGTGCACCACGGCATCGATCATGCCGTGTTCGAAGAGGTATTCCGCCTTCTGGAAGCCGTCGGGCAGCGTCTGGCGCAACGTCTCGCGGATCACCCGCGCGCCGGCAAAGCCGATCTCGGCGCCGGGCTCGGCCAGGGTGATGTCACCGAGTGCGGCAAACGAGGCCGAGACGCCGCCGGTGGTCGGATCGGTGAGGACGACGATGTAGGGCAGGCGCGCGTCGCGCACCTCGCCGACGGCGACCGTCGTGCGCGCCATCTGCATGAGGGACAAGATCCCTTCTTGCATGCGCGCACCTCCCGAGGCGGGAATGGCGATCAAGGCCGCTCGCTCCTGCACGGCGTGGCGCGCCGCGGCCAGGAAGCCCTCGCCGACGGCGACGCCCATCGAGCCGCCCATGAACGCGAAATCGAAGGCGGCGACGACGACCGGAAAGCCGCCAATGGTGCCGTGGGCGACGGCAAGCGCATCGCTGCGCCCGGTCTTGGCGTGCGCCTCCTTGAGCCGCTCCGGATAGCGGCGCACATCGCGAAACTTCAGGGGATCAATCGTGGTTTTCGGTGTTTCGATCGCCGCGAAGCCGCCGTCATCGAACAGCGCCGCCAGCCGTGCCTCGACGCCGAGACGGAAATGATGGTCGCAATACTGGCAGACACGCAGGTTCTTTTCGAGCTCGCGGTGAAAGATCATCTGCGCGCATGCCGGGCACTGCTGCCACAGGTGATCCGGCACCTCCCGGCTGCCGCCGACGAGTTCGCGCAGCTTGGGACGAACGACGTTGGTCAGCCAGCTCATCCGGCCGCATCCTTGCCGCGGGCGCTGCGCACGCCCTCGGCGAGGCCCGCGACCAGCGCGGCGGTGACGTCGACCAGATTGGCCCGTGGCGTGCCGTTGGCGTTCAGGTTCTGGGCGATGGTGGCGACGATCGCCGAGCCGACGACGGCGGCATCGGCGATGCGCGCGATGGCGCGCGCCTGCTCCGCCGTCTTGATGCCGAAGCCGACGGCGACCGGCAGCTCGGTGTGCGCACGAATACCGGCGACGGCGGTGGCGACATCGGCTTCGACCGCGGACGCGGTGCCGGTGATACCGGTGATCGAGACGTAGTAGACGAAGCCAGAGGCATAGCGAAGAACGGTGGGCAGGCGCGCGGTCCCGGTGGTGGGCGCGACCAGGAAGATCAGATCGAGGCCGGTGGCGACGGCCGGTGCGACGATTTCGTCGGCCTCTTCAGGAGGCAGATCGACGAGGATCAGGCCGTCCGCCCCCGCCGTCTTGGCGTCGGCGCAGAACCGCGCCGTGCCGTAGGCGTACACCGGGTTGTAGTAGCCCATGAGGATCAAGGGCGTCTCGCCGTCGTCACGCCGAAAGGCGCCGACCATGTCGAGCGTGCGGCGCATGGTCTGGCCGGAGCGCAGCGCGCGCTCCGAGGCGGCCTGGATCGGCGGGCCGTCGGCCATGGGGTCGGAGAACGGCATGCCGAGTTCGATGAGGTCGGCGCCGGCCCCGGGCAGGCGGCGCAGAATATCGACCGACGTTTTCAGATCGGGATCGCCGGCGGTGACGAAGGTCACCAGCCCGCTGCGGCCCTGGCGCCTCAGGAGCGCGAAGCGCCGGCCGATCCGGCCAGCCTCCCTCACAGCGCGATTCCGAATTCTTGCGCGACGGTGAACACGTCCTTGTCACCGCGGCCGCACAGGTTCATCACGATCAGGTCGTCCTTGGCCATCGATCCGGCGATCGACGCGACGTAGGCGAGCGCGTGTGCCGGTTCCAGCGCGGGGATGATGCCCTCGGTCTGCGCGCACAGGCGAAAGGCGCTGAGTGCCATGGCATCGGTGATCCCCACGTACTCGACGCGTCCCTGGTCCTTAAGCCAGGCGTGCTCCGGGCCGACGCCGGGATAGTCGAGGCCGGCCGCGATCGAGTGGCCGTCGCGGATCTGGCCCTCTTCGTCCTGCAGCAGATAGGTGCGGTTGCCGTGCAGGACACCGGGCGTGCCGGCACTCAACGACGCGCAGTGGAAGCGGGTGTGCATCCCCCGGCCGGCCGCCTCGACGCCGACCATGCGCACCGATGCCTCGTCGAGAAAGGGGGTGAACAGCCCCATGGCGTTGGAACCGCCGCCGATGCAGGCGACCAAGAGATCCGGCAGGCGGCCTTCGGCGGCGAGGATCTGCTCCCGCGCTTCGACGCCGATGACCGACTGGAAGTCGCGCACCATCTGCGGATAGGGATGCGGACCCGCAACGGTGCCGATCAGGTAATAGGTGTCGGCGACGTTGGCGACCCAGTCGCGCAAGGCATCGTTCATCGCATCCTTGAGCGTGCCGGCGCCGGAACGCACCGGCCGCACCTCGGCGCCCAAGAGCTTCATGCGAAACACGTTGGGCTTCTGACGCTCGATGTCGGTCGCCCCCATGTAGACGACGCACTGCAATCCGAACAGGGCGCACACGGTGGCGGTCGCCACGCCGTGCTGGCCGGCGCCGGTCTCGGCGATGATCCGCGTCTTGCCCATGCGCCGCGCGATCAGCACCTGGCCGAGCGTGTTGTTGATCTTGTGTGCGCCGGTGTGGTTCAGCTCGTCGCGCTTGAAGTAGATCTTGGCGCCGCCCAGCGTCTCACTCAGGCGCTCCGCATGATAAAGCGGACTGGGCCTGCCGACGTAGTGTTTGAGATAGTTGTGGAATTCGTCGGCGAACGCCGGATCGCTGCGCGCGGTCCGGTAGGCTTCTTCGACCTGCAGGATCAGCGGCATCAAGGTCTCGGCGACGAAGCGGCCGCCGTAGATGCCGAAATGGCCGCGCTCGTCGGGGCCGCCGCGATAGGTGTTGATCACGCTCATGTCCGCTCCGCCCTGGAACCCGCCGCTTGCACCGCCGCGCGGGTGTTCGTCCCTGCTGGTCCCGCATCCGACGCCGGCATCCCGCCATCGGCGGGTGCGATCGCCGCCGCCACGCGCAGGAACCGCGCGATCTTGGCGATGCTCTTGACGCCGGGCCTCTCCTCCACGCCCGACGAGACATCGACCGCCTGCGCGCCGCTGGCATCGACGGCGGCCGCGACGTTGTCGGCATCGAGACCGCCCGCGAGGAACCACGGCCTCGCACAACGCACGCCGCGCAGGAGAGCCCAATCGAAGGCCCGGGCATTACCCCCCGGCAAGGAGGATCCCACCGGCGGCCGCGCATCGAACAGCAGCCAGTCGGCCACGTCTTCGTACGCCGGGACTTGGCGCACATCGGCGGTGTCGGCAACGCCGATCGCCTTGATCACCGGCAGCCCGAACCGCTGCCGGATCGCGGCGACCCGCGCCGGCGGCTCGTTGCCGTGCAGTTGAAGCATGTCGAGCGGTACGTTCGCCAAAATCGTTTCCAAGAGTGCGTCGTCGGCGTCGACGACCAGACCCACACGCCGGGTTGCCGCCGGCACGCCCTCAGCAAGGGCAGCCGCCGCGGCGGCCGACAGCCAGCGCGGCGAGGGCGGGAAGAACACGAAGCCGACGTAGTCGGCGCCACCCCTGGCAGCTTCGACCACCGCATCGGGCGTCGTCAAGCCACAGATTTTCACCGCGATGCCCGGCATCGAGCCTCCGCTGTTGCCACGGACACCGGCGCCGAGCGCACCCGCGCCGTTCCGCGTAACGTTGGGCGGTGCGTCGCCTCGGCGGCCGCCTGGATCGACGCAATCAGGCGGCGTTGGCCTTCGGTCCGGGCAGCGCGGTGGGCTTGCCGCCAGTGCCGGCGCGCTCGATCTGCAGCTTGAGCGCGATGATCTGTTCCTGATCCCTTGCCGCCTGGCGAACCAGGGCGCGGATCTTCTTGCGCGCACGGCCATGCTGGATCCATGCCGCGATTGCGCCGACGAGAAACCCGACCAGCAGGCCGACCAGGCCGACACCGTAGAGCGGAAACAGGATTTTTTCTTCGAGCGCCGGCCAGACGCTCAGTTGAACCGGCTCCGGGTTCATCACCGCAAAGAGCACGACAACCGCGAACAATGGCAACGCCAACAGCCAGAACAGTACCCGGTACACCTTGATCCCCCTTCGCACCACTCCCCAACCAGCCGCACGATCGGGACGACGAGTGCACTGGCACAAACAGATGATCCATCTCTTTGTGCCAGTGCACGCTGTTCAATATATTGTGCAGCGATCCGTTCCGGCAATTCACGCCCGAACGGATCGCTGCACTAGGAGACCGTGTTCAGCCTCTCGCGCAGCTCTTTCCCGGTCTTGAAATAGGGAATGTACTTGGCGGTGACGTTCACGGATTCGCCCGTCCGCGGATTGCGGCCGAGGCGCGCGTCACGCTGTTTGATGGAGAATGCGCCAAAGCCGCGCAACTCGACCCGGTCCCCGCGCGCCAGTGCGGACGCGATCTCCTCGAACACCGTCGAGACGATGCGCTCGACATCGCGATGGTACAGATGCGGATTGGCCGCAGCCAGGCGAGCGATCAACTCCGATTTCGTCATCGCCGTTTCTCCTCCTCCGGCCGGGCATCCTTGCGTGTCGCCCGGCGCCGTTCCTTCATCCCGTTTGCGCCCCTCAGAACACAGGGTGCCAGAGCGAGACCAAGCCGTCAAGCTTAACCCCTTCAGAGAACAGCGCTTTTCCGAAGGCGCCGCCGACCAGATCCAAGATGTCCTCTTGCGGGCCGGGAATGGTCACATCGCGGACCGGCAGATCGGCATCGACGTGACGCGCCGAGGCGAGCCAGGTCCGGGCCGCATCCTCACCGCCGAGCGCATCGATGAGACCATTGGCCAGCGCCTGGCGGCCGGTGAACACGCGCCCGTCGGCCATCGCCAGCACGGCGGCACGATCGAGCTTGCGCCGATCGGCGACCATGCCCACGAACATCTCGAACATATCGTTGATGACGTTCATCGCCGCTTCGCGCGCCTCCGGCGTGAACGGTTCGAGCGGATTGGGTTGCGCCTTGAGCGGGCCGCTCTTCAAGGTCTCCGGCTTGATCCCGATCTTGCCCAGCAACTCGGTGACATCGGTGGTCTGCATGATGACGCCGATCGAGCCGGTCACCGTGCCTTCGTAGGCGACGATGTGATCGCAGGCAAGCGCGGTCATATAGGCCGCAGAGGTCGCGACCTCGCCCATCACGGCGACGACCGGCTTCTTCGCCGCGATCTCCTGCAGCCGCCGGAACAGGGTTTCGCCGCCGACAACGGTGCCGCCGGGGCTGTCGATGCGCACGATCAGCGCCTTGACGGTGTCGTTCTTGGCCAGCTTGACCAGGACGCGGTCCCGCTCACGATCATCGACGATGATGCCTTCGACGGCGAGCCGGGCGATGTGGCGACCGGTGACGATGCGCTCGAATCGGCCCACCGCCGCGATCACCGCGGCGACCAGGGCGACAATGGCAAGCACACGCCACCACGTCAGGGCGCGCTTCAGGCGCCTGCGGTCGAGCCAGTAGTCAACGTCGGCGAGCACGGCGAGACAAACCTCCCGATGGTTTGGCCGACCGTTCGCACGGCCGGTTTACGGGGCGCGGTGCAGGGCTTAGTTTCCGTTGCCGGACTTGCCTTCGGCATCGGCGCGCCGCGCCGCCTCGGCGGTTTCCTTTTTCTCCTTGATGGCTGCACCCAGGATCTCGCCGAGACTGGCGCCGGAATCGCTCGATCCGTAGGTGGCGACCGCCTGCTTCTCCTCTTCAAGCTCGCGCGCCTTGATGGAGAGCAGCATCTTGCGTCCACCATGATCGATCTGAATGATCTTGGCGTCGACCTTCTCGCCCGGTGCGAAACGATCCGGGCGCTGCTCGCTGCGATCGCGCGACAGCTCCGACTTGCGAATCAGACCGGGGACCCCGTCGCCGACCAGCACTTCGATGCCGTTCTCGAAGACGTGGGAAACGGTGCAGGTGACGACGGCACCCTTCTTGATCCGGGCGATCCCTTCTTCGAACGGATCGTTGGCGAGCTGCTTGATCCCGAGACTGATCCGCTCCTTGTCGACATCGACGTCGAGAATCTTGGCGTGGACGACCTCGCCGCGCTTGAAGTGCTGGATCGCCTCTTCGCCCGCTTCGGTCCACGACAGATCGGAAAGATGCACCATGCCGTCGATATCGCCGGGCAGACCGATGAACAAGCCGAACTCGGTGGTGTTCTTGACCTCGCCCTCGACGACCGAGCCCACCGGATACTTGCTCAGGAACTCTTCCCACGGATTGGCGAGGCACTGCTTCAGGCCGAGGCTGATCCGCCGCTTGTCCTTGTCTACATCGAGGACCGTCACCTCCACCTCCTGGCTGGTGGAGACGATCTTGCCCGGATGCACGTTCTTCTTGGTCCAGCTCATCTCGGAGACATGCACCAGCCCCTCGACACCCGGCTCCAGCTCGATGAACGCGCCGTAATCGGTGATGTTGGTGACGCGGCCGGTGAACTTGGCGCCGACCGGATACTTCAGGGCGACGCCCTCCCACGGGTCCGCCTCAAGCTGTTTCATGCCGAGCGAGATCCGTTGCGTTTCCGGATTGAAGCGGATCACCTGGACCTTCACCGTCTCGCCGATCTGCAGTGCTTCGGACGGATGATTGATGCGGCGCCACGAGATGTCGGTGACGTGCAACAGGCCGTCGACACCGCCCAGATCGACGAAGGCACCGTAGTCGGTGATGTTCTTGACGACGCCTTCGAGAACCTGGCCTTCCTTCAGGCTCGCGATCAGCTCCGAGCGGGCCTCGGCGCGCGTCTCCTCCAGCACGGCGCGGCGCGAGACGACGATGTTGTTGCGGCTGCGATCCATCTTCAGGATCTGGAACGGCTGCGGCGTGTTCATCAGCGGTCCCATGTCGCGCACCGGCCGGATGTCGACCTGGCTGCCCGGCAGAAACGCCACCGCCCCCGACAGATCGACGATGAACCCGCCCTTGACCCGGCCGAAGATGGTGCCGGTGATGCGCTCGCCGTTCTTGAACGCGCGCTCAAGCAGGTTCCAGGCTTCTTCGCGACGCGCCTTCTCGCGGCTGAGAATGACAAGGCCTTCCTTGTCCTCGTAGCGCTCGACGTAGACGTCGATCTCTTCGCCCGGGGCCAGCGTGATGTCCTGGCCCGGCGAGGAGAATTCCTTCAGCGAGACGCGCCCCTCGGACTTCAGACCGACATCGACGACGACGGCGTCGTTGTCGATTCCGACCACCGTGCCGCGCACGACCCGGCCTTCGAAGCCTTCGAGACCACCCAAGGACTCGTCCAGCAACCGGGCGAAGCTCTCCTTGCTTTCAAGACCGGCTCGATCGGTGGCGCCCGCCTCAGTCATCACCATGTCTGCATCAATCTCCTATCGACAAATGTGCGTCGAAATGGCGCAACCCGTCGACGCCGCAAAGCCACGTTATGGGAAGAAAGACCATCTCCGCGCGCCACGGGTGGCTCACACCGTCACACCCGCGCCCCGCGACACGTCAGGTCCTGCATTCTGCCATTCGCACCGCCGCCAGGGCTGCCGCTACCACCGCGTCGGGGTCCAGTCCACTCGTGTCGATGACCACCGCATCCGCGGCCGGCTCCAGCGGAGCGACGGCGCGCAGCGAATCCCTCTCGTCTCGTTCCTGCATTTCTCGCAGAACAGCATCATGTATAGCCTTGAGCCCCCGCTGCCGCAACTCCTTCAGCCTTCTTTCAGCGCGGACCTCGATCGAGGCGGTGATGAACAGCTTGACGTCGGCGTCCGGACACACCACCGTGCCGATGTCCCGGCCATCGAGCACCGCCCCCGGCGCCCCGTTCGGCGGGTGTGTGGCGAAGCGGCGCTGAAACGCGAGAAGCGCCGCGCGCACGCCGGCGATCGCCGCGGCCTTCGATGCCGCCATCGCCGCCTGGTCGCAGCGCAGATCCGAAGCCAGGAGCTCGTTCGCATCGAGCCCTGCGGCGGCTGCGCTCGCCGCGTCTTCGTCGGCGGGATCGCCGCCGGCACGCACCACCTTCATGCCGACCGCCCGGTACAGCAGGCCGGTATCGAGGTACGCATAGCCGAGGTAGTCGGCAAGGCGCCGCGCAAGCGTGCCCTTCCCGGCCGCAGCCGGCCCGTCGATGGCGATCACCCTGGCTTTCATTGCCGCATTCAATCCCGGTCGTCAGCCGCTGCCGGTGGCGGTCGGCGTCGTGCCGGCGACGGCAACGACATCGACGGCGACCTCAACGCTGTGGGTGCCGCCCCCGAAGATCGCGCCTTTCACCGGGCTGACGTCGCCGAAGTCGCGTCCCCAGCCCAAGGTGATGTGCTCGTCGGAGACCAGCAGATTGTTGGTCGGATCAAGCTCGACCCAGCCGTATTCGGGGCACCACAGCGCCACCCAGGCATGCGAGGCGTCGGCGCCGATCAGTTTTTCGCGCCCCTCGGGCGGCCGGGTCATCAGGTAGCCGCTGACGTAGCGCGCCGGCAGCCGCAGCGCCCGCAGTGCCGAAATCTGCAGATGCGCGAAGTCCTGGCAGACGCCCTGGCGCTTGGCAAACACCTCGTCGACCGGCGTCATCACCGTCGTCGCCGTCGGGTTGTAGGTGAACGCCTCGAAGATGCGGGCGGTCAAGTCGAGCGCGCCCGCGAGCATCGGCCGGCCGGGCGCGAAGGATGCCTGGGCGAACGCGCGCAGTTCGGGCGAGATCTGCGTCAGCGGAGATTCAAACACGTACTGCAGCACTTCGAGCGATGCGGCGCTCGTATCGCCGGCAATGGTGTCATAGACGCGATCCCACGGCATGGTGACGTCGGGATCGACCGGCAGCGCTGGTTGCACCGCGATGATGCTCTTGGCGTGCAGAATCAGCTCCTGGTGCTGCTCCTGGATCGTGATGTAGGTGACGCCGTTGCCGAAATAATCGGTGGCCGACGTGTGTTTCGAGGGCGTCGGCTCGACGACCAGCGCCGTGCGCTGGCAGTTCTGGCGCGCCGACGGCCTCGGCGTCAGGTGCAGGAGGTGATGCGAGAACGACACCGGGATCGAGTAGCGGTAGGTGGTGCGGTGGCTGACGTCGTAGATCACGGTGGTCGTCTCAAAGATCGGCCGGGCGCCGCGCTTCGGCGTGGCTGAAATAGTTGCGCGTGATGGTCTCGGACAGCCGCGGCAGCGCGGTCGCGATCTGCTTCAGGAGCTGCTCGAAGGCACGTCTGCGGCCGTCCGCGTCCTGCTCGCACAGCCGCGCGATCTCGGCGAGCCGGATGTCGGTCAGCAAGGCGAGGGTGATCTTCTGCTCGGCGCTGCGCACGCTGACGTCATCGTCGCGCGGCAGCCGCTCAACATGCTCGGCCAACGCCGCGATCTGAAAGGCGATGGAGCGCGGGTTGGTCTCGTCGAGCAGCAGCAGGTCGAGCACCGGCGGCAGCATCGGCGTGGTCAGATACCGCGAGCGGTAGGTCATGAAGCTGTCTGCCAGTTCGAGGAGCAGGATCAGGCTGCCATCTTCGTCCGGCGAGCCGCGGCGCAACAGCGTGCGCAGCAGTTCGGCGGAGTGCTGCGCCCGCTCCAGCCTGCGGCCCATGTCGACGAACCGCCAGCCGAAGTTGCGGGTCATATTCTCCATTTCAAGGCCGCTGAAGGCGGCGAGCGACCGGACCCCCTTGTCCAGGACATCGAGCGCCTCGCGCAGGTCCAACAGGCTGCCCAGCCACTGTCCGTGCAGGGCGAAGTTCCTGATCTCGCTGTGGAAGTGCTGCAGCGTCCGCCACGCGTCCAGCGACAGGCGGTCGCGCACCAGGGCCGCCGTCCGCTGCAGGTGCGAAACCGTCTCCTGCAATCCATAGGCACACCCGCTGTCCAGCAGCAGCGCCTGCAGCCGGGGCTCGAGCCCTTGCAACGGCTGCCCCGTGGCGGTGCTCGCCGCTGGCGTGCCCCCCCCTCCCTTCAGCAGCACGTGCAGGACGCGCGCCATCGCCGTCGCGTCATTGATCGGGCTGACATCTTCGGTCAGGCGGCGCACCACGCTGCGCAGGCCGCGCACGGTATTCTCGGCGCGCTCGGCGTAGCGGCCCAGCCAGAACAGGTTGTCGGCCGCCCGGCTCGGCAGGTCCTTGCCCGTGCGCTTGGGCTCGATGTAGCTCAACGGCGAGCGCAACAGCGTCAGCGTCGCCACCGGACCGTCGGCGAGAATCCAGGTGTCCTTGGTGCCCTCGGCCCGCGACAGCGAGATGGCGCGCGCGTCATCCGGCGGCGCAACCCGGGTCAGACCGCCCGGCATCACGCTGTAATCGTCCTTGCAGGCGGCAAGAAACACGCGCAGCGCCATCAGCCGCGGCTGCAGCGAGCCATCGACCCAGCTCGGTGTCGTGCCCAGCCGAAACGGCTCCTGCGCGACATAATCGTGGCCACGGTTTTCGATGCGGGCGATCAGGGCGTCGCGCTTGTAGTCGGCGAGTTCGGCGCCGAGCGACGGTCCCGGCTGGGTGGCGAGCATCGGGCGGCGCTGGAAGGCGTGCTCGATCGCAAGCCCGTCGAAGGCATCAAGCACATGGCGGCGCGCGTCGTCTTCGCCGCACCACCAGGTGGTCGGGCTCGGCAGCATCAGCTCTTCGCCGAGCAGGACGCGGCACAACGCGGGCAGGAAGCGCATCAGCGCCTTGGTCTCGACCAGGCCACTGCCGAGCGCGTTGGCGATGACGACGGTGCCGGCGCGCACGGCCTGCAGCAGCCCAGCAACCCCTAAGCCGGAATCGTTGCGCAGTTCCAGCGGATCGCACTCCTCGCTGTCGACCTGACGCAGCACGAGATCCACCGGTTTCAGCCCGTCGACGGCCGCGACGTAGGCGCGCGTGCCGCGCACGGTGAGATCGGCGCCTTCCACCAGGCTGTAGCCGAGATAGTGGGCAAGGTAGGCATGCGCGAAGTAGCCCTGCGTACCCGATCCCGGGCTCAACAGCACGATGCGCGGATTTTCCCGGCCGGTGCGCTCCACCAAGGTGTCGTGCGACGACTGGAAAAAGCCGGCCAGCCTCTGCACGCGGCAGTCCCGGAACAGTTCGGGAAGGCAGCGGGACAACACGACGCGGTTCTCAAGCGCATAGCCGATGCCCGACGGCGACTGGCTGCGGTCGGCAAGCACCCACCACCGCCCGTCGGCGCTGCGGCCGAGATCGGCGGCATAACGGTGCAGGAACATGCCGTCCTTCGGCTTGATGCCGTGACACTGGCGCAGGAAATGCGGGTTGGCGAACAGCAGCGCCGCCGGCAGGTGGCCGTCGCGCACCAGCCGTTGTTCGCCATAAAGATCGGCGAGCACCATGTTCAGCAGCCGCGCACGCTGGCGCAATCCGGCCTCAAGGGCGCGCCACTCGGTGGCATCGAGAACCAGCGGGACGAAGTCCAGCGCCCACGGCCGGTCGCTGCCCTCGCTGACCGCGGTGACCGTGTAGGTCAGGCCGTTCTCGTGCAGCAGGCGCCCGGCGGCATGCCAGCGGCGCGACAGCTCGGCACCGGCCATCGCATCGAGGCCCGCGATGAAATGCTGCCAGTGCGGCCGCAAGTGGCCGTCCGCCGCCACCATCTCGTCGTAGCTGCCGGACAGCGGTCGATACCGCTCGTGGAAGAGTCCAGGCGGCGCGCTTTCATTCAAGACGCTGTTCTTAGCCATTGCGAACTCGTCCGCCGACGTATCGTTCCCCTCGATCTAGCGGCCACGTGCCCATCCGCCAGTCCCCCTGCCTGCCGGACCGCTGCGGCACCCGGGCACACGGCACCGATCGATTCCTACTTAGCGCCCGCGGACACCGGGTGTCACCCGTAAATCGGGCGTGAGCACCCCGGCCGGCGGGCATAACCCCAGAAATATCATGCGTAAATATCATGCGTACGATCGTCGGTGCGCTTGGCTCAAGTGCGAATTGGGACTAGCCTTGCCGAGCGCGCAGGGGCCGTTTTGTGGGGAGCGCCGGGTCGTGTCGGAAATCATTGAAAACAAGACCTTCGACGAGATTGAAATCGGGGCGAGCGTCAGCATCACGCGCGCGCTGCGCCAGGACGACGTCGAGACATGGGTGGCGGTCACCGGCAACGTCGGTCTGGTCGACCTCGACCCCGGTCCGGGCGACACCTCGGTCTTTGCGCACGGCGGCGGCCACACGATGTGGGGAGTGTCGCTGTTCTCGATGCTGACCGGCACCCGGCTGCCGGGACCGGGCTCGGTGACCACGGCGGCGGCGATCAAGGTCCACGCGCCGGTGCCGGTCGGTGTGCCGGTGACGGCGACAATCACGGTCGTCGGCAAGCGCACCGATGACCACGTCGTCGTTCTCGATTGCCGACTGGCCAATCCGTCGGGGCAGATCCTGATCTCGGGCACGGCGGACGTGATCGCACCCTTGACGAAAATCCGTGCGCCGGCGCACGCGTTGCCCAAGGTCCAGTTGCGCCGCGAGGATCGCTACCTGGATCTGATCGAAAAATGCAGCGGCCTGCCGCCTTTGTCGTGCGCCGTCGTGCATCCGTGCTCCGACGACGCGCTGAAAGGGGCGATCGATGCCGCCGCGCGCAATCTGATCACGCCGATCCTGGTCGGCCCCGAAAAGCGAATCCGTGCCATCGCCGAAGCGCAGGGGCTCGACATCTCGCCGTTCCGGCTCATCGCGGCGGAGCACAGCCATCATTCCGCCGAGATCGCCGTCGGCCTGGTGCACAGCGGTGAGGCTCAGACCCTGATGAAGGGCAGCCTGCACACCGACGAACTGCTGAGCGAAGTCGTGCGCAAGGATTCGGGGCTGCGCACCGAGCGCCGGCTCAGCCACTGCTTCGTCATGGCGGTGCCCACCTACGCGCGCCCGTTCATCGTCACCGATGCCGCCATCAACATCCTGCCTTCGCTCGAAGACAAGCGCGACATCGTGCAGAACGCCATCGAGGTCGCGCGCGCCGTCGGCATCGCGGTGCCGAAGGTGGCGATCCTGTCTGCCGTCGAGACGGTCACGCATTCCATCCCGTCGACCATTGAGGCCGCGGCGCTCTGCAAGATGGCCGAGCGCGGGCAGATCAAGGGTGGCATCCTCGATGGACCGCTCGCCTTCGACAACGCCGTCGACGAGGCCGCCGCGCGAACCAAGGGGATTGTCTCACCGGTCGCCGGCAAGGCCGACATCCTGATCGTGCCCGATCTCGAAGCCGGCAACATGCTGGCCAAGCAGCTTACCTTCATGGCCGATGCCGAGGCCGCCGGCCTCGTCGTCGGCGCGCGCGCACCGATCATCCTGACCAGCCGCGCCGACAGTGTTCGCACCCGGCTTGCCTCGTGCGCCGTCGCCGTCCTGTTCGCCGAAGAGCAGCGCAAGGGCTTGGCCCTGCTCAAGGCGGCGGAGTGAGCGCCATGCCCGAGGCGATCCTGGTCATCAACGCCGGCTCGTCCAGCATCAAGTTCGCCGTCTTCACCGATGGCGACAACCAGATGCGGCTCCGCGCCAAGGGCCAGCTCGACGGCATCGGCAGCGATCCGAGCTTTGCCGTCAAGAACGCGGCGGGCGAGACCATCGATGCCCGTGACGAGTGGCCGCGCGGCTCGCCGCTCCGGCACGTCGATGCGGTTCGTTACATCCTGTCCTGGCTGAAGGAGGGGGGGGTCGAGGCTGGCATCGTCGCGGCCGGCCATCGCGTCGTGTTCGGCGGCCCGTCGTGTGCCGGGCCATTGCGCGTCGATCAGCGCGCACTCGCCGAGATCGAGGCGCTGGTTCCGTTCTTCCCGCTGCACCTGCCACACAACATTGCCGCGATCCGCGCCGTCGCCGAACTCGATCCGGCGCTGCCGCAGATCGCGTGCTTCGATAACGACTTCCATCGCACCCAGCCACGCGTCGCGCAGATGTTCGCGCTGCCGCGGCGCATGCTTGAGCAGGGCGTCCGCCGCTACGGTTTCCATGGGCTGTCGTACGAGTATATCGCCGGCATGCTGCCCCGCTACGCGCCCGACGCATCGAAGGTGGTGGTCGCCCACCTCGGCTCGGGCGCCAGCATGTGCGCCATCCGGGACGGCAGGAGCATCGAGAGCACGCTGGGCTTCTCGGGCCTCGATGGCCTGCCGATGGGCACACGCACCGGCGCCCTCGATCCGGGCGTGATGCTCTATTTCATGCAAGCCCTCGGCATGGGCGCGGCGGCGATCGAGCGGCTGATTTACAAGGAGTCCGGCCTGCTCGGCGTCTCCGGGATCTCGAACGACATGCGCGATCTGCTTGCCAGCGACGATCCGCGCGCAAACGAGGCGGTCGAGCTGTTCTGCTACCACATCGCCAAGCACCTGGGCGGACTGACGGCCGCCCTTGAAGGGCTTGATGCGCTGGTGTTCACCGCCGGCATCGGCGAGCACGCCTGGCAGATCCGCGAGCGCGTCTGCCTCGGCGCCGGCTGGCTCGGCCTCCGCCTCGATGCGACGGCCAATCGCGCGGGTGGTCCGCGCATCACCACCGCCGACAGCCGCGTCTCGGCCTGGGTCATCCCGACCGACGAGGAGCAGATGATCGCCCTGCACACCCGCACCCTGCTGGCGGCCGCCGGCTGAATACAAGGAGACACGGGAAGGCCACGGAGGAAACGACGATGAGCGCACCGACACCGACGGAACAGTTCTTCGAGGGTCTCAAGGGCCGGGTCGAGGGGCCGGCGGGGGCGCTCACCGGCAAGCGGGCGCTTGTCATCGGCATTGCCAACAACCAGTCGATCGCCTACGGCTGCGCGCTGGCCTTTCGCGCCCTCGGCGCCGAGATCGCGATCACCTACCTCAACGAAAAGAGCAAGAAATTCACCGAGCCTCTGGCCGAGCGGCTGGAGGCGAAGCTGTACCTGCCGTGCGATGTCCGCGAGGAGGGCCAGCTCGAAGCGGTGTTCGAGACGATCGGCCGCTCCTGGGGCGGGCTCGACATCGCGCTGCATTCCATCGCCTTCGCCCCGCGCGAGGATCTGCACGGCCGGGTCACCGATTGCTCGCGCGCCGGCTTCCAGATGGCGATGGATGTGTCGTGCTGGTCGTTCATCCGCATGGCGCATCTGGCCGAGCCCTTGATGAAAAACGGCGGCGCTTTGTTCACCATGAGCTATTTCGGCGCGGAAAAGGTGGTCGAACACTATAACGTCATGGGGCCGGTCAAGGCGGCGCTCGAAGCGTCGGCGCGCTACATCGCGGCAGAGCTTGGACCGAAGGGCATCCGCGTGCACCCGATCTCGCCCGGCCCGATCCAGACCCGCGCCGCCTCGGGCATCGATCGCTTCGATGAGCTGATGGAACGCGCCAAGGAGCGGGCGCCGGCGCGCGCGCTGGTCACCATCGAGGACGTCGGCATGGCGACCGCGTTCTTGGCGTCGGATTACGCCCGGCTGATCACCGGCGACACCTTGTACGTCGACGGCGGTTACCACATCGTCGGCTGAGAGTCTGACTCAAAAAGAGTCTTTGTAAATCAATGCATTATGACGCATCGTCATGGCCGGCGCAGGCCGGCCATCCATGACTTCTTGCAGACAGCGCAACGAGTTGTGACCCGTGGATGCGCGGAACAAGTCCGCGCATGACGAAAACAGGAGCAGGCAAATCGTTGATTTTGGAGGCATCATTTTCGGTCAGCCCCTGAGGCATGGCCGGGGCGGTGCGCCACCCGTGCCCGGTCCCGCTTCGCCGAAGCGAAAGGACGGAAGCGATATTACGAGCGCACGAGGTCCTTGCCGCGCACGAAGCTGTGCAGCGTCGCGCAGCCGGGCTTGAGTGCGCTCCAGTGCTCGACCCCGGTGGCGATGGCGGCGAGCGCGCCGGTTGCGAACTTCTCGCTGAGGTGCTTGTGCTTGCGGCCGGCGTCGTCGAGAAGGAGGAACGCAAGCGCTTCCAGGCCGGGGTTGTGGCCGACCAGCATCACCGAAGCCAAGGCGTCGTTCAGCCGCTTCAGCCGGCGCAGCAGCACCGGTGCATCGGCGAGATAGAGCTGCTTTTCGAAACGAACGGGAACGGCGGCGCTATAGTGTCTCTGCAGCCGATCGAGCGTCTCGCGGGTGCGCCGCGACGGCGAGCACAGGATCTGGGCCGGTGCCAGCGCTTCGGCGGTCATGTAGCGGCCGATGGCCGTGGCCGCTTCGCGCCCGCGTTTCGACAGCGGCCTGTCGAAGTCATCGAGGGCCTCGTCCTTCCACGACGACTTGGCATGGCGCAGCAGGTAGAGCATTTTCATCGGCTTTGTCTTTCTTGCCTGGGTTGCACGCTCCCGGCCCGACGAGCGTGTTTCGTCACACGGGCGCGCGCGGCCCGCGGCGGGCGAAGGCGCGCGGCTTGACTTTGCGCAACCGTTTGGCGCGCTCGCCGCGCAGATGGGCGGCCTCGATCAGCGCCTCCTGGGACGAGCGGTCCCTGTACCCGGAGCGCGGGCGGCGCTGAACATAGGTGCCATCGGCGCGCATCTCCCAGGCATTGCGCCGGTCGTTGAGCTGCGTCTCGAAGATGGCGTTGAGTTCGCGGCGCAGGGACGCCGGGTCGACGGGCGTGAGCACTTCGACGCGATTTTCAAGGTTGCGGCTCATCAGGTCGGCGGAGCCGATGTAGTACTCCTCGCTACCGCCGTTATGGAAATAGTAGATCCGGGTGTGTTCGAGGAAACGGCCGACGATACTGATCGCCCGGATCGTCTCCGAAACCCCGTCGAGGCCGGGACGCAGTCGGCAGGTGTCGCGGATGATGAGCTCGACGCGCACGCCACTCTGGCTCGCCCGATACAACGCCTCGACGACGTCGACATCTTCGAGCGCGTTGCACTTGAACCGGATGAGCCCGCCGCCATCGGCGGCATGCGCCAGGATTTCCCGCTCGATCTTGGCGAGCAGCATCTTCTTCATCAGATTGGGCGCGGCGAGAATCTTCCGGTAGGCCCGGGCCGGACGGCAGCCGGTGGTCAGATAGTTGAACAGCTCGGTGAGATCGAAGCCGATCTCCCGATCGCAGGTGAACAGGCCAAGATCGCAATACTGGCGCGCAGTGCCGGCGTGATAGTTGCCGGTGCCGATATGGCAGTAACGCCGCAGCCCGTTGTAGTCGCGGCGAACGACCAGGATCAGCTTGCAGTGGGTCTTGAGGCCCAACACGCCGTAGGTGACATGGATCCCCGCCTCTTCGAGCCGGCTGGCCCAGCGCAGGTTGGCGGCCTCGTCGAACCGCGCCTTCAGCTCGACCACGACCGCGACCTGCTTGCCGTTATGCGCGGCATCGATCAGGTGGTCGATGATCATGGTATCGGCGGACGTCCGGTACAGCGTCATCTTGATCGCCAGCACCTTCGGGTCCTCGGCCGCCTCGCGGACGAAGCGCACCACCGAGGTCGCGAACGACTCGTAGGGATGGTGAACCAGGACCGGGCCGTTCTCGCGGATGATGTGGAAGAAATTGTCGCGGTCCTGCAGGACCACATTGTCGATCGCCTGGTGCGGGGTGTCGTGCAAATCGGCGCGGTCGAGCCGCGCCAGCTCGAAGAGATCGCGCATGCCCAGCATGACGTCGGTCTCGTAGACGTCGTTCTCCTCGTCGAGACCAAGCTCGGCGGCGAGCATGCCGCGATGATTGGCGCTGATCCCGCTCTCCACCTCAAGGCGCACGATGGGAGCGAACCGGCGGTCACGCAGCTCGGCCTCGATCATCTGCACCAGATCGTCGGCCTCCTCCTCGCCGCGCAACGTGTTGGCGTTGCGGGTCACCCGGAACAACTCGGTGGTGCCGATCTCCATGCCGGGGAACAGATCGTCGAGGAAGTGACGCATCACGTCTTCGAGCGGCACGAAATGATTGGCACTGCCGACCCGCAGGAATCTGGGAACGCCGCTGCCGACCGGCACCTTGACGCGCGCCATCGTCGACTGCAGCTCCAGGGGAAAGCGCAAGGTGACCAGCAGATTGATGGACAGATTGGAGATGAACGGAAACGGGTGCGCCGGGTCCATCGCCAACGGCGTGACCAGCGGAAAGATATTCTCGTAGTAATGCTCGCCGATGGCCGCCTGCTGCTCCTTGGTCAGCCGCGCAAACGGGATGACCCGGATATCCGACTGACGGAGTTCGCGCAGCACCTCGACATAGACTTCGCGCTGCTGGCGGCGGAATTCGGCCATCACGATCCGGCACTCTTCGAGTTGCTGGCTGGGCGTACGGCCGTCCACCGTCAATCGATGCACACCGGCGCCGATCTGCTGCTTGAGACCGCCGATCCGCTTCATGAAGAACTCGTCCATGTTGGACGCGGCGATGGCCAGGAACTTCACCCGCTCCAGCAGCGGCGTGCGCCGGTCGCGCGCCTCGTGCAGGACCCGGAAATTGAACTGCAGCCAGGTCAGTTCGCGATTGAGATACAACTCCGGCGCGCGCAACGGACTGCTGGCCGGTTTCGCGGTCGCCGGTTGGGCGTCCTGCGGCGCCGCGGCGGATGCGGCGGGCATTGGCGCGGCGATGGTCGCCGCCACGGCGACGGCTGCGAGACCGCCACCGCACCCGCTGCCGACGCTGCTATGGGCCGCCGCCGGGACGTGCGTATCGGGAGGGGACTCGCTCAACGGCGCGGATGCGTCCGCGTCGGCGGCGGGCGGCTCGTCGCCAGCGCTGGCTGTCATGCCAATTTCTCCGCCCTCGTGCCCTGCAACGCCGCGGCGCCGGCATTCTCGGCGCGCTCGATGCCGGCGACGATCGCCTCGCACGCGGTGCGCAACACCTTGATCCGGGCATAGCGCTTGTCATTGCCTTCGACCAGCGTCCACGGCGCCTGGGTGGTGCTGGTGCGTTCGACCATGTCGTTGACGGCGTCCTCGTAATCGTCCCATTTCTCGCGGTTGCGCCAGTCTTCCGCCGTCAGCTTCCACTGTTTGTAGATGGTTTTCTCGCGGGCCTCGAACCGGGCAAGCTGTTCTTCCTTGGTAATGTGGACCCAACACTTGCACAAGACGATGCCGTGGCGAACGAGCTGGTCCTCGAAGTCGTTGATTTCGGCGTAGGCGCGCTTCCATTCCGGCTCGCTGGCGAAGCCCTCGACCCGCTCGACGAGGACCCGGCCGTACCAGCTCCGATCATAGATCGTCACCCGGCCCGCGCGCGAAAGGTAGCGCCAGAACCGCCATAGATAATGCTGCGCGCGTTCCTCGTCGGTCGGCGCGGCAAAGGGGATGACCTGGTAGTCACGGGCATCGAGGCCTGCGGTCAGCCGGCGGATGGCGCTGCCCTTGCCGGCGGCGTCCCAGCCTTCGAACACCAGCATCATCGAGACGCCCAGTTCCCTGGCGCGCCGGCAGCTCTGATTGAGCCGCCCCTGGTAGGTCTCCAGGCGCTGGTTGTAGGTTTTCTTGTCGCAGGTCCTGCTCATGTCGAGCCGGCTCAACACCGTCACCCTCGGCAGCGTCACCACCTTGACCGGCGCCCGACTGGCCTGCTCACTGGCCTGCTCACTGGCCTGCTCGCTGGCCTGCTCGCTGGCCTGCTCGCTGGCCGGCGCGCTCGCCTCGTCCGCCTCGCCCGCGTCGTCGGTCGCCTGCGTCGCCGCCGCGCGCTGGACCCTGCTGGCGGCGCGCTCGGCCTCCAGTTTCCTGTGCAACGCGATCTCGCCGAGGTGCTTGCGAATGGTTTCGGCAATGATGCCGGCGACCGTGAGGCTGCGGTAACGCTTGTCGAGGCCCTCGACAATGTGCCAGGCGGCCTTGCCGGTCGAGGTGCGCATGATCACGCGTTCGGCGGCGGCGACGAACCTGTCGTAGAGATGCCAGTGATCCCAGTCGGTCTGGGTCACGCGCCAGCGCGTGAGCGGATCCTTCTCCAGCGCCTTCAAGCGCTGCTTCTGGGCATCGCGGCCGAGGTGCATCCAGAACTTGATGATGAGCGCGCCATCGTCGGCGAGGCACTGTTCGAAGGCCAGAATGCGATCGAGGGCCTCGTCGAAATCCGCTTCGTTCGAACGGCCGTGCACCCGGTCGAGCAACGGATGTGAGTACCAGCAGCTCAAGAACAGGCCGATGCGGCCCTTGGGCGGCAGATCGCGCCAATAGCGCCAGTACTCGGGGCGTTCGAGCATCTCGTCCGACGGCTTGCCGTAGGCCCGCGTGATCAGCCAGCGCGGATCGAGCCACTCATTCAGCAGATTGATCGTCTCGCTCTTGCCGGCGCCGTCGACGCCTCCGAACACGACGATGACCGGGAACGAGGGGTCCGTGAGTAACGTCTGCTGCACATCGAGCAGTTCCGCGCGCAACCCGGGGACGGCTTCGTGAAACGCTTCTTTCGAAATGGTGCGGCCGAGCTCGGCGGTTCTGAACATCTCGTCGGTCCCCTTCCGGTCGCGAATATGTTAATCATTTGCAGCCTCCTTGTCTTGCTTCGGCGATGCCGGGGCGGCGGCGCGTGAGGGGGGAGAAAGCACGCGGCAAGACGTTTTGCCGCAAACCTTTCAGGACGACGACCGCGAGGAGAACACCCGCCATGTCCACTTCCATCGTCTCGCCACCGGCCCCGGCCGATCTCGGCGCGCCAGCAGGCTCGGCACCAGCAAGCTCGACGGCAGCGGCGGGAGCGAGCGAGCTTCGAGGCGGCGAAAAGGCTAACGAGCGGGCGGATGAGCGCCCGCCGCCCGCCGTCGGCCGGGGCGGGCGTATCGGCGTGGTGGACATCGGCTCGAATACCGTTCGCCTCGTCGTTTACGAGACGCCGAACCGGCTGCCGCTGCCGATCTTCAACGAAAAGGCGGGATGCCAGCTCGCCCTCGGCCTCGGCCGCAGCGGACGCTTGAACGAACAGGGAGCCATCCAGGCGCTGCGCGCGATCCGGCGGTTTGCCTGGCTCGCCCACGCCATGGGCGTCGAGCATCTGGAGCTGGTGGCGACCGCCGCCGTGCGCGATGCCACCGATGGTCTGCGCTTCGTCGCCGCCGTCGAAGAAGCCTGCGGGCGCGGCGTGCATGTCCTCTCCGGCGCGGAAGAAGCACGCCTCGCCGCCGTCGGCGTCCTCAATGGCGCCCCCGGCGCCGACGGTGCGCTCGCCGATCTCGGCGGCGGCAGCCTCGATCTGGTCAGCCTCGATGTCGGTCAGGTCGGAACCTTCGCGACACTGCCACTGGGGCACTTGCGCCTCGCCGAGGATTCCGGCGGCGATCGCCAGCGGGCGCGCGCGATTCTGAACGGGACGCTCTCAGGCGTGCCGTGGCTCGATCGCGTGCACGGCCGCTCGGTGTACTGCGTCGGCGGTTCGTGGCGCGCGCTGGCACGGATTTTCATCGACCAGACGCATCATCCGCTGCACGTCGTCGACAATTTCTCCATCGGCTTCTTCGAGGCCCTGCGGCTCGCCAATCTCGTGGCCGGGCTGAGCAGGGCGACGATGGACAAATTGTCGGGTGTCGATGCCCGCCGGCTGGAAAGCCTGCCGTTCGCCGCGGCAGCGCTGGCGGTGCTTCTGGAGCGCACGGGTCCCAAGGATGTCGTGTTCTCGGCGTACGGCATGCGTGAGGGCCAGATGCTGGAACTCCTGCCGCCGGCATTGCGCCACCAGGATCCGCTGATCAGCGCGTGCGAGGGCCAGGCCGAGCAGACCGGGCGGTTTGCCGCCCACGGTCAAGAGATCCTCGACTGGATGACGCCGCTGTTCGCGGGCGAGATCGAGTCACAACGGCGCCTGCGCCTCGCCACCTGTCTCTTGGGCGACATCGGCTGGAACGAACATCCCGACTACCGGGCGGTGCACGCCTTCCATCGGGTGCTCCGCATTCCCTATCCGGGACTGTCCCACTCCGATCGCGTCGAGATGGCGCTCGCCATCCTCATTCGCTACGGCGGTGCCGAGGATGCGCCGTTTGTGGCGCCGGTGCGTGCGCTGTTGAGCAACCACTGCTTGCAGCGTGCGCGGCTGACCGGGCTGGCGCTCAGGTTGGCGCAAACGCTCTCGGGCGGCGCGCCAGGGCTGCTGCCACGCACGGCACTGCGCCCCCAGGGACGGTTGCTGGTCCTGGAATTGCCGGGCGAGCCAAACGCGTTTTCGAGCGAAGCCGTCGAGCGCCGATTCGGACGACTGGCAAAGGCGCTCGGCAGCAAGGCCGAGATCCGAAGCCGTTGATAAGGGGAAAACGTGTGTGGCCCGGCGCCGGCCGGGCCCGCGTTCAGAAGCCTTCGCGTTCGAGCCGCTTGCGTTCGAGCTTGCGCTGGCGGCGCACCGCTTCCGCCTTTTCTCGCGCCCGCTTCTCGGAAGGCTTCTCATACGACCGCCGCAGCTTCATTTCCCGGAAGATACCTTCACGCTGCATTTTCTTCTTCAGCGCCTTGAGCGCCTGATCGACGTTGTTATCGCGGACGATGACTTGCACGGCTTGATGCCTCTCCTTCCGTTTCGCGGCTGTCAGTGGAAAAAACCCGAGGAAGTTCGCTTCTAACACAGCTTGTGCCCGCTGTGAAGGCTTGTCCCGGACCGGCACGCGCACGACATCAAGAGACATTTCGGGAGATCGACAACGGTGGCACTTCTTAAGATTGCACGCATGGGCCATCCGGTGCTGCGTGAGGCGGCGCGGCCCGTCGCCGACGCACCCCCTGCGGACATCGCACGGCTCGTCGCCGACATGATCGAGACGATGCACGACGCGGGCGGGGTCGGGCTGGCCGCACCGCAGGTGCACGTTCCGTTGCGCATCGTCGTCTTCTGGGTATCGCGGGCGCGCGCCGACAACCCCGAGGCGGCCGAGGGCGCTCACGACGGGCCGGTGCCGCTCACCGTGCTGATCAACCCGGTGATCACGCCCAGGGGCAATGAGAAGGTGAGCGACTGGGAATCGTGTCTGTCGCTGCCCGGGCTCGCCGGTCGGGTGCCGCGTTTTCGGCGCATCCGCTATTGTGGACAGGATGCCGAAGGGCACAGGATCGAGCGAGACGCGGAAGGCTTCCACGCGCGTGTCCTGCAGCATGAATGCGATCATCTCGACGGCATCCTTTACCCGATGCGCATGGAGGATCTGACCACCTTCGGCTTCGCCGACGAGGTCCGACGCGCGGCCCAGGCATCTTGAATCGCCAGGCATCTTGAATCGCCAGGCATCTTGAACCGGAGGTGACGTGGTGAGCCTGCGAGACCTGCAAGAACAAGTCCTCTCGGCGATGCTGGCCGAAGTCGCCTTCGAAGGCTGGACCGAGAAGGCGCTGCGCCGTGGCGCCCTCGGCGTCGGCTTGGCGCCCGAGGAGGGAGGGCGCGCCTTCCCCGGCGGGATTCCCGAGGCGATCCGCTTCTGGTCGGCGCTGGGCGATCAACGGATGCTGGCGATCCTCGAACGGCAGGAACTGGCCACGATGCGCCTGCGCGAACGGATCGCGCTCGCCGTGCGCACGCGCATCGAGGTCGACGCCCTGCACAAGGAGGCGGTGCGCCGCGCGCTCGCCTACCTGGCATTGCCGTGGAACGCGTCCCTCGGCGCGGGCTGCGTCGCCCGGACGGTCGACGCCATCTGGTACGCCTGTGGCGATACGGCAACGGATCTCGCCTGGTACACCAAGCGGGCGACGCTATCCGCGGTCTATGCCGCAACCGTGTTGTACTGGCTCGATGACGACAGCGAGGATGCGAGCGAAAGCTGGGCGTTTCTCGCCCGGCGCATCGAGGACGTGTTGCGGCTGCCGCGCTTGACGCCAAACCTGTCTCGTTGGTGCGCGCCTCTGTCCGGACGCCGTGCCGCGTTCTGGAACGCCGCGCGCGACTGATCCCCGGCGGCAGGGGCAGAGGGCGCCGTCACAGGCCGAGATAGGCCTCCTTGACCCGGGCGTTGACCATCAGCGCCCGGGCATCGTCGGTCAGGATGATCCGGCCCGCTTCCAGCACATAGCCGCGGTCGGCGATGCTGAGCGCGCGATACGCGTTCTGCTCGACGAGAAAGATGGTCGTGCCGGCGGCGCGCAACCGCTCTATGGCATCGAACACCTCGTCGACCAGAATCGGCGACAGCCCCATGCTCGGCTCGTCGAGCAGCAGGAGCCGCGGCCGCGCCATCAGCGCGCGCCCGATCGCCAGCATCTGCTGCTGGCCGCCGGACAACAGCCCCGCCGGCTGGTGACGCCGGCCTTCCAGATCGGGGAACAGCCGGTACATCGCCGCCAGATCGCGGCCAAGTTCGGCACGCGGCCGCGTATAGCCGCCGAGGACCAGATTGTCCTCGACCGTCAACGGCGCCAGCACCTGGCGGCCTTCGGGAACCTGGCTGATGCCGCGCCGCACGCGGCGCTCGGGCGCGAGCCGCGTGATGTCCTGGCCGCGGAAGACGATCGTGCCGGCCGAAGCGGGCAACAGACCGGAGAGCACGCGCAGCAAGGTGGTCTTGCCCGCGCCGTTGCCGCCGACCAGCGTGACCAGCTCGCCGGCGCGAACCACCAAAGTGAGGGCGGACAGGGCGGCGACCGGCCCGTAGTGGGCGTCAAGGCCATCGACCTCCAGCAGCGGTTCAGCGATGGCGCCCTCCTTCGCCGAGGTAGGCCGCCACCACGTCCTCGTTGTGACGGATTTCGGCGGCGCTCCCTTCGGCGAGCTTGCGGCCGTGATCGAGCACCAGGATATGATCGGAGATCGCCCAGACCAGCCGCATGTCGTGCTCGACCAGGACCACGGTGATGCCCTTTTCGGCGATCTCCTGGATCAGCCGATCGAGATCGAGGGTCTCCTTCGGGTTGAGACCGGCCGCCGGTTCGTCGAGGAGCAGCATCTTCGGCGCCGCCGCCAGGGCGCGCGCGATCTCCAGGCGCTTCAGCGCGCCATAGGGCATCGCCGCGGCGTCGGCCTCGACGTAGCGATCGAGCCCGACGAAGCGCATCAGCGCGGCGGCTTTTTCGCGCAGCGCCGCATCGGCCCTCCTCACCCTGGGCCAGCGCAGCAGCGATGGCAGGAACCGGCCGTCGCAGGCGAGGTGACAGCCGACCATGACGTTGTCGAGCGCCGACATGTTGAGAAAGATCTGCAGGTTCTGAAACGTGCGCGACAGGCCGTGGCGTGCCCGCTGGTACGGCGCAAGCTGGGTGAGATCGACGTCGCGGAAGATGATCCGCCCGCGCGTCGGTCGGTACAGCCCGCTGATCAGGTTGAACAGCGTGGTCTTGCCCGCCCCGTTCGGCCCGATGATCGAGTGGATGGTTCCCGGACTGATGGCAAACGACAGCTCCGCGATGACGCTCGCCGCGCCGAACGTCTTGTGCAGGGCTTCGATGCGCAACAGGGTCATCGCTTGCGCCGCAGGGCATCGGCCAGGGTCGGCACCAGCCCCTTGCGCATGAAGATCATGGTGCCCATCAGGATCGCACCGAAGGCGAGGTCCTTGAAATCCTGAAACGCGGTCAGGAGTTGCGGCAGCGCGGTCAGGATGGCGGCGCCGACCACCGACCCGAAGGTCGACGCCAGTCCGCCCAGGACCACCATGGTCACCAGCTCGATGGAATGCGAGAAGCTCGCCTCCGCGGGCGTGAGGAACCGCGCGTAATGCGCGAACAGACTGCCGGAAACGCTCGCAAGCACCGCGGAGACGACGAAGACGAGCACCTTGTAGCGGCGAACGTCGATGCCGGCGGTCTCGGCCGCCACCTCCGAGCCGTGCAGCGCCCGCAGCGCACGGCCGACCGGCGAATCGATCAGATTGAGTGCGAGCCAGACGCTCACGAACAAGACGGCACCGACGATACCGTACCATGCGTGCTCGGAGGTGATGCGATGACCGAACAGGACCAGCGGCTTGACCGTCATGCCGTCGGGTCCGCCGGTCAGGGCGACCTCTTCGTTGAGGACGATGGAGATGATGATGCCGAGCCCGAGCGTGCCCATGGCGAGGTAGTGGCCCTTGAGCTTGAGGATCGGCCGGGCGATGGCATAGGCGATCAGCCCCACGGCGGCGGCGGCCGCGCCCAGCGCCAGCGGCGCCGGCCAGCCCCGGGCGCCGGTGAGGATGGCGGAGAGATAGGCGCCGAGGCCGAAGAACCCGGCGTGGCCGAGGCTGATCTGGCCGGCATAGCCGATCAGGAGGTTGAGCCCGACGCAGGTGATGGCGTTGATGCCAACCAGGATGGCGATGTTGTAGTGAAAGGCGTTGGAGAACAACAGCGGCAGAACCGCGATCGCTCCCGCCAGCGCCGCCAGGCCCCAGGTGCGCGCCGCGTGCGGGTCCATCACACCCGTTCGGTGGCGTGGGCGCCAAAGACGCCGCCCGGACGCGCGACCAGGACGACGAGAATGATGAGGAAGGCGACCGCATCCTTGTAGGCGGACGACAGGTAGCCCGCGGTCATCGCCTCGGAGACGCCGACGATCAAGCCGCCCGCGATCGCGCCCATCGGATTGCCGAGCCCGCCAAGGATCGCCGCGCAGAAACCCTTCAGGCCCAGCATGACGCCGACGCTCGAATAGGTGAGCGAGATCGGCGCGATCAGGATGCCGGCGATGCCGCCCAAGAGCGCCGCGGCACCGAAGCTCAAGCGCAGGATGAACCGCGTGTTGACGCCGACCAGTTGCGCCACCAGCGGGTTGTAGGCGGTGGCCAGCATCGCCTTGCCGGTCCGCGTGCGGCCGAGAAACCAGCGCAGGAAGACGATGATGGCCACGGTTGCGCCGAGCACCCACAGGCTCTGCGGCAGGATCGCCGCGCCCGCGATCAGGATCGGCTCGTCCCCCGAGAACGGCGGGATGCTGCGGAAGCCACGGCCCCACAGAACCTCGGCGAGGCCACGCAGGAAGATCGACGCCCCCACCGTGATGATGATCAGGTTCACCACCGAGGCGCCGCGTGCCGGCTCGATCGCCAAGGTTTCGAGCGCAAGCCCGATCGCCACCGTCGCCGCCACCGCCAGCACGATGGCGAGCGGCAGTGCGACCCCGCCATCGAGCAGCGCGGCGGTGGCGAGGCCGGCGATCATCACGAATTCGCCCTGGGCGAAGTTGATGACCTGGCTTGCGCTGTAGACGATGGAAAAGCCAAGACCGACCAGCGCGTAAATCGCGCCCACCGTGATCCCGGAGACCAGGAACTGCAGGAATTCGGACGCCATGGACGCGCTCGCCGCCGTCGCCTGTGGAGATGCAGCCCTTGGCCGGTGCCTACTCGATCAGCTTCCAGGTGCCTCCTTTGACCTCAACTATCACGAAGGAATCCTGGTTCAGACCCAAGTGATCCGTCGGAGACATCGTGAAGATGCCGTCGACGCCGATGAAGCCCTTCGTCCGTTCGATCTCGCTGCGCACCTTCTCCTTTTCGGTGCCGCCCGCCCGCTTGATCGCGTCGATCGCCAGAAACAGGCCATCATAGGCATGGCCGCCGAAGGTTGAGATCGGGTCGGAGAAACGACTTTCGTAAGCCGCCTTGTATGCATTCGCGACCTGCTTCTGCGGATGGCTCGCCGGCAACTGGTCGACGACGACGAGGGCCGCGGCGGGCAGGCGCACGCCTTCGGCCGCACCTTCGGCGCCGGTGATGAAGCTCATCGAGGCCGATCCGTGCGTCTGGTAGTGTGGCAGGGTCAAGCCGAGCTGCTTGTAATTCTTGGCGACGATGCTGGTCGGCGCGCCGAAGCCGCAATAGAGGAACCCTTGCACGCCGGCGGTGTTCTTGATCTTGGTCAACTGTGGCGTCATGTCGGTGTCGCCGGCGCCGTGCGTCTCGTCGGCGACGATCTTGATGCCGTAGCCGGGCGCCAGCGCCACCGCCGCCGCGTGGCACGACTTGTCAAACCCGCCGGAGCCCGAGAGCACGCCGATGGCGGTGATGCCGCGCGACTTCATGTCGGTGAAGATCTTCTCGATGGCGAGGCGGTCGGTGTGCGGCGTCTTGAACACCCACTTCTTGACCGGATCGGTGATCTCTGCGCCACCGGCAAACGAGATAAACGGCACGCCGGCCGCTTCGACCTCATCGATCACCGCCATCGTTTCGCCGGTGGTGGTGCCGCCCAGGATGATGTCCACCTTGTCCTGGTCGATCAGGCGCTTGACGAAGGTCAGCGCCTCCTTGGCCGAAGAGCCCGTGTCGTAAACGACCAGCTCGACCTTGCGGCCCAGGACCCCGCCCTCGGCGTTGATCTTCTCGACGTAGAGTTCGAGGGTGCGCTTCTCGGGCTCGCCGAGGAACGATCCCTTGCCGGAAACGGCGAGAAAAGAGCCGATCCTGATCGGATCGGCGGCCTCGGCGCGGACGACCCGAATTCCTGCGACGCCCACGCACAGCAACAAGAACAGGAGCACACAGCAACGCCCCCGGCCGGTATTCATGGTCCGCCCTCCCCTTCTTCGGTATTACCCCTTGTTGGCGCGTTGTACCGTTCCGTCAGCCGGTTGACTATACTCTTTGCGCGGCGACCGCGGCGCGCTCGCCCCGACCGCGAGGATGGTTCGCATCTTGACGGCCGGGTGTAATCCCTGCGATTGCAAGGGTGGGTACCCAATCCGGCGCTCGTCAACGCCAGATACGAATGATAAGAAAGAGCATCGGCTGCTGCGGGCGCTTCCGCCGCGGCGCGATGACGCCAAGGAAGGGATCGAACCGCTCGTGGAGCACTCCGTCAGCGCAAGCGTAGCGGCCGAGGATGCCGCCGCGGCCGGCGTCCAGCCTGCCGTCCAGGACGTGCGGCCCTTGACCGGCAACGAGGCCATCGCCCAGGGCGCCTGGGAAGGCGGCGTGAGGGTGGCGGCCGCCTATCCCGGCACGCCGAGCACCGAGATCCTGGAGACGCTCGCCGGCTATCCGGCCGCCGACGTGCACGCCCAGTGGTCGACCAACGAGAAGGTGGCGTTGGACGTCGCCATCGGCGCCTCGTTCGCCGGCGTGCGCGCGCTGGCGGCAATGAAGCACGTCGGTCTCAACGTCGCGGCCGACGCCCTGATGTCGAAGACCTACATCGGCGTCAACGGCGGCCTGGTGATCGTCGTCTGCGATGATCCCGGCATCCACAGCTCCCAGAACGAGCAGGATACCCGGCTGTTCAGCCGGCTCGCCATGGTGCCGTGCCTGGAGCCGGCGGACGCCCAGGAAGCCCTCGACATGATGCGCGAGGCGTTCGGCTTAAGCGAACGCTTCGATACGCCGGTGATCGTCCGCTCGACGACCAGGCTCTCGCACACCCGCAGTCTCGTCAGCATCGGCGGCCGCGAGGCACCGACGGCGGGCGGCTTCGTCGAAAATCCCAAGAAGAACGTGATGATCCCGTCGAACGCGCGGACGCAGCACCCGAAGCTGCTGGCGCGCGAAGAGGCACTGCGCGAGCACTTCGCCAGCCCGTCGGCGTGCCGATGGGAAAAAGGCGACAAGGGCATCGGCATCATCACCGCGGGGTTGCCGTACGCCTATGTCAAGGAAGTGCTGCCGGGCGCGAGCATCCTCAAGCTCGGCGCTTCCTACCCGCTGCCGCTGAAGCGGATCGCCCAGTTCTGCACGTCCGTCGAGCGCGTGTTCGTGGTCGAGGAACTCGAACCGGTGATCGAGACCGAGATCCGCGCCGCCGGGATCAAGGTCGAGGGCAAGGCCTGGTTCCCGCGCGTCGGTGAATTCGCTCCGGAGGTCGTGCGCGAAGGACTGGAGCGCGCCGGCGTGCTGGCGCCGCGGCCGAAGCCGCCTTCGTGGGAGCTGCACCCGCCGGTGCGGCCGCCGGTGTTGTGCCCGGGCTGCCCGCACACCATGAGCTTCATGGCGATCCGCGCGCTCAATGCCCGAGTCGCGGGCGACATCGGCTGCTACACGCTCGCCGCCATCGAGCCGCTGCGCTCGATCGACACCTGTGTGTCGATGGGCTCCAGCATCGCGAACGCCGTCGGCATCGCCAAGGCCGGCACCGAATCCAAGCCGATCATCGCCACCATCGGCGACTCGACCTTCCTGCATGCCGGCATCCCGCCCCTGATCGATGCCGTCTACAACGGCGCCAACATCACGGTCTTCATCCTCGACAACCACGTCACGGCGATGACCGGCGGCCAGGACCATCCCGGCACCGGCCGCACGCTGCGCGGCGAGGAGACCGCGCGCGTCGACTTCGAGCAGATGGTGCGTGCCTGCGGCGTGAAGTGGGTGAAGCGCGTCGATTCCTACGACGTCGCCGAGGTCTACCAGGCCTGTCGCGAGGCGGCCGCGTACAAGGGGGTGGCCGTGGTGATCTCCGATCGGCCGTGCGTCCTCGACCCGGTCAAGATCAAGGGGCCGCCGCTTGAGGTGCGCGCGCAAGGCTGCACCGCCTGTCAGGCCTGCATGAATCTCGGCTGTCCGGCGCTGGGCTGGAGCGACGAGATGTTCGATGGCCATCACAAGGTCAAGATCAACGCCAGCCTGTGCATCGGCTGCACCCTGTGCGCGCAGATCTGCCCGTCCGACTGCATCCAGCCGACGGTGCAGTGAGCCGGGGTCGAGCGGGATGAGCGCCGACGCGCAAGCCGTGCTGCCAACCAACGTTCTGATCGTCGGTGTCGGCGGCCAGGGCGTGATCATGGTCTCCAAGGTGCTGGCGGCGCTGTGCCAGCGCCAAGGCCTGCAGGTCAAGCAGAGCGAAGTGCACGGTATGGCCAAGCGCGGCGGCAGCGTGTTCAGCCACGTCCGTTTCGGCCGCGAAGTGTGGTCGCCGACCATTCCCAAGGGTGAGGTCGATATCCTGATCGCGCTCGAATGGGCCGAGGGCCTGCGCTGGCTCGATCACTTGCGGCGTGACGGCGGCACCTTCATCGCCGACACCCAGGCAATCATCCCGCCGATATCGTTCCGCAACCGCAGGCGTGGCGCGCGCTCGGCCTACGCGCCGGAAACACCGCAAGAGGTGCTCGGGCTCGTCGGCAACGGTGTTGCGCTGGACGCGACCGAGATGGCGCAAGGCCTCGGCAATGCGCGCGCCGCCAATACCGTGCTGTTGGGCGCGTTGTCGAGCGCGCTACCGTTCGCCGCCGAGGACTGGCTGGCGGTGCTCGACGAATTCGTGCCGGCGCGCACGCAGGACGTGAACCGCCGTGCCTTTGCCGCCGGCCGCGACTGGGTGGAGAACGGCGCGCGCGGGGACGCCGCGGCTGGCGCCACCGCCGTCGTTCCGGTCGCGGCGCTGGTGGAGGATTCCCATCGCCTCGAAATCACCGAGGCGTGGTGCAAGGGCTGCGACATCTGCGTCAAGATGTGCCCGGAGCGCGTGCTGCGGCTCAACGCCCGCCAGGTGGTCGAACTCACCGATCCGGCCGGCTGCACGGCGTGCCGGCTGTGCGAATGGCTGTGCCCCGATTTTGCCATCCGCGTCCACGCGCCATCGCCACCTCCGGCGGGCCGGTAGCCGATGCAAGCGGACGTTCGCCTCAATCTCCAGGGCAATCACGCGTGTGCGCTCGCCGCGATCGCCGCCGGTTGCCGGTTCTACGCCGGGTATCCGATCACGCCGTCGTCTGAGATCGCCGAGAAGATGGCCGCCGAGTTGCCCAAGGTCGGCGGCGTCTTCGTCCAGATGGAGGACGAGATCGCCTCCATGGGCGCCGTGCTGGGCGCATCGATGGGTGGCGCCAAGGCGATGACCGCGACCAGCGGTCCCGGCTTCTCGCTCAAGCAGGAGAACCTCGGCTACGGCGCCATGGTCGAGGTGCCGTGCGTCATCATCGATGTGATGCGCGGCGGGCCGTCGACCGGGATGCCGACGCGGCCGTCGCAGGCCGACATCATGCAGGCGCGCTGGGGGACCCACGGCGATCACCCCATTGTGGTTGTCACACCGGCATCCGTCGCCGAGATCTACGAGGAGACGATCCGCGCCTTCAATCTCTCCGAGATGCTGCGCACGCCGGTCGTGGTCCTCTACGACGAGGTGGTGGGACATCTGGTCGAGACGGTGGCCATTCCCGATCCGCAGCGGGTCGCGCGTGGCGAGCGGCGCTGGGCGACCGGTCCGCGCGAAGCCTATCGACCCTATGCCGATCCGGGCGACGGCGTGCCGGCGATGGCGCGACCGGGCGATGGCTACCGCTGCCACACCACCGGGCTGACCCACGGCGAGAACGGCCTGCCGACGCAGGACCCCGGCGAGGTCGCGGTGCAGATGGAGCGGCTGTTGGGCAAGATCGAGCGTCACCGCGCTGCCATCGACCGCTTCGAGGCGCTGCATGCCGACGACGCCGAGGTGCTGGTGGTGGCGATCGGCATCACCGCGCGCGCGGCGCGCCGTGCCGTGCTCGATGCCCGCAGCCTCGGTATCCGCGCAGGATTGTTCCGCCCGGTCACGCTGTGGCCGTTTCCCGAACACGCCTTGCGCGCGCTCGGCCAGCGCGCGGCGGCGGTTCTGGTGCCGGAAATGAATGCCGGCCAGTTGCGCCTGGAGGTCGAGCGGGTGACCGGCCGTCACGACCGCATCGCGCGGCTCAACCGGCTGACCGGGGAGCCCATCGGCCCCGGCGAAATCCTTGCCACCATCGAAGAGCTTACCCGTCATGGACACGCCTGAGAACGACGCCGCCGCGCCCGACGCCTTCGACATTCGCGACTATCTGCGCGTCGAGCTTTTGCCGCATTTCATGTGTCCGGGCTGCGGCCATGGTATCGCGTTGCGCGCGCTGTTGTGGGCGGTGCACGAGCTCAAGATCGCCAAGGACCGGCTCGCCGTGGTTTCGGGCATCGGCTGCTCGGGGCGCGTCGGCGCCTACATCGACGCCAACACCTTCCACGTCACCCACGGCCGGCCGCTCGCCTTTGCCACCGGCCTGGCGCTGGCGCGGCCCGACCTCGAGGTCATCGTCATCACCGGCGACGGTGATTGCCTCGCCATCGGCGGCAACCACCTGATCCATGCCTGCCGGCGCAACCTGCACTTGACGTGTCTGATGTTCAACAACGAGATCTACGGCATGACCGGCGGCCAGGTCTCGCCGACGACGTCGGACGCCCGGCTGACCACGACGACGCCCTACGGCAATACCGAGCCGGCCTTCGATGCCTGCGCGCTCGCGGCTGCTGCCGGTGCCAGCCTGGTCGGCCGCGGGCTGACCCTGCAGACGCCGGCGCTCAAGAACCTGATCCGGGATGCCATCGCGCACCGCGGCTTCTCCTTCGTCGAGATCATCTCCGACTGCACCGAAATCTTCGGCCGCAAGAACGACCTGGGCTCGTCGCCGGAGATGATCCTGCGCCAGAAGAGCGCGATGCGCCCGGAATTCTACGGCAACGTCGTCGACCGGCCGTTCCGCCCCAACCGGCTGGCGACCGGCATCCTCTCCCGCAACGACCGGCCGGAGTACGGCGACGCCTATCGCGCCTCGATCCTGCAGCGCGAAGCCGGCACCGCCTGAGATCCGGGAGGGGATGGGGTGAGCGACGAGATCCAGATCCGCCTGGGCGGCAGCGGTGGGCAGGGCTTGCAGCTTTCGGCGCGCCTGCTCGCCGACATGGTCGTGCGCGAGGGCCGCACGGTGGCGCTCTCGCAAAGTTACGAGCCGACCTCGCGCGGCGGCTTCAGCCGCGCCGATCTGGTGATCGCCGACCGGGCAATCGATTATCCGCTGGTCACCGGCCTCGACTATCTCGTGCTGCTTGATGAGATCGCCATCCCGCCGTGCCTGCCGCTGCTGAAGGCCGACGGCCTGATCCTCGCCGACTGCGCACGGGTGAGCACCGCCTTTGCGGGGCCGCTGCACGTGCGCATCCTGCCGTTCTCCGATGTGGCGCGCAGCCTCGGCAACGAGCGCGTCGCCAACGTGGTCGCACTCGGTGCGCTGGTAGCGACGGCCGAACTCGGCGCCGACGAGACGCTCGACGCGGTGTTGCGCGACGGCACACCGCAGCGGTTTCTCGATCTCAACGTCGAGGCGCTCGCCGCCGGATTCCGGCTTGGCCGCGAAACGCCGCCGTTGCCGCGCCGCTCGCTCGGGGCGCGCACCCGTTAGTCACCCTCAACCGGCTGCCACCTGTACATCGCATCGCAGCTCACGGCGCGCGGGCGAACACCCGCACGTAGTCGATGACGAAGGCGTTGGGCAGCACGGCCGCGTCGTTGGCAAAGATGTCTTGCTGGCCCCAGGCGTTGTTTGGGCCGTCGCTGATCTCGATCGACAGCATCAGCGCCTCCTCGTCGCTGGTCGAGACGCCGGCCGTCGTCGTCCACACCTCGTGGCCGTCGAAGTAGTAGCGGAGCCGGTCGCGCTCCCAGAAGAGGCCGAAGGTGTGGAAGCCGCCGGCACGCAGATCGGCGCCGTAGGCGGAAGCCTGAATCTCGCGGCCTTCGTGGCCCCACTTGGCACCATCCGGTCCCCAGTGGTTGGCGATATTGAAGGCGTTGCGCAGGCCCTCGATCACCACGTACTCCATGATGTCGATCTCGGTGCCGTTGCTCGGATCGCCGTCGTAGGTGTCGGTCGGGTCGTACAGCCAGAACGCCGCCCATTGCGCGTGGGCCTTGAGACCCGAGACGTCGATGCGCGCTTCGATGTAGGTGCCGTCGCCAGGATCGCTGCCCGGCCCGAACGTCGTCCAGCGCGTCTTCGGCACCTTCCAGTCGTAGGTCTGCAGGTACGACGTCTTGGCCTTGTTCCCGTCGGTCCGATCGAGGCGGGAGCGGATGACGAGGTGGCCATCGCCGTCGAGGAAAGCATCCGCGTCGGTGTACCAGGCGTCGCGCCAGCGGGTCTTGCCCCAGCCGTCGAAGAAGAACCAGTGCGGCGCCGGCCGCGCACCCGCCGGCCCCGCGAACTCGTCGGCCCAGGTCAACCGCCAGTGCCCGGGCGGTCCCGCGGGCTGGTCATCACCCGCCGCGGACGGCGTCGCGGGCTTGATTTTGCTCGCCGCGGACGGCGCCGCGGCTAGGGGGACGACACCCGCAACCACCGTGATTGCCAACGTCGCGCATCGGCGGCGCCAGCGCACGCTCAGCATTGATCGGCCAAGATTTTGATAAATATTATTGTTTTGCACGCGGCTGCGGACTCAATTAAGATGCAGCATGGTGTCGAAAACGCCAAGCATCATCGGGTCGTATACGCGAATGGTTGCTTTGTTCCTCAAGCGTTTGAGACAAGATGATCGCGGTGCCGCCACGGTCGAATATATTCTTTTGATCAGTCTCATCGCCACCGTCTGCATCGCCGCCGAGTCCAGCGTCCGGGAGTCCCTGGACGCCCTCTTTAAGCAAATCGGCACGACGATTTCGGCCGCTTTTCACACCTCCTGACCGCATCGCCGGCGCACACGGACACGCACACCGCCGTGTGCCGCAGACGTCTTGCGACCCTCGTCCCGCGCGCCGAGCAAGGACGATCGCGTTAGCGGGCCGGGCCGGACGCGGCGGCGGGATGTTCGGCCGTGGTGTCGGCGGCGGTCGTGGCCGCAGGTTCGGGGGCGGCTTCTTCGGGCGGCGGTGCCACGGGCTCCGCCGGCGCGTGGCCAGCCTGGGTCGCCGCGCCCGAGGCCCGCATCAGCCACATCCGCGCCGCGGCCTGATCACCATCGGCGCCTTCGACCAGTTCCGCCATCAGACGGCAAACCCGGGGCGGTGCATCGTCGGTGGCGAGCGGCGTCAGCACCTTGCGTGCCTCGCCCCACAGCAGTGCCTCCAGCGCGGCTGCGGCGACCACGAGCGTGCTTTCGATGTGGCCGGGATTGCGTGCCGCCAGCTTCTGCGCCGCCTCGGCCTTCTTCAAGGCATCATTGCAGCGCCGCGCCTGCCAATAGGCCTCGGCCAGCTCGGCGGCCGGCGCCTTTTCCCACGCACGCTCGATGACCGACGCAGCCCGGCCGTGACGGCCATCGGCGATTAACAGTTGCGCATAGCGCAGTGCCGCCGGCGCAAATCCGGGATCGGCCTTGAAGGCGCGGGCGGCCTGGTCCATGGCGGCGGGGCCACTGCCCTCGGTCTGCCGGATCAATAGCTGCGCGCGCTCGCGCGCCGCGTCCTCGGCGGACAACAGCTTGAGTTTCAGCGAGCGCTCCAGCGTGCCCTCGGCCTCGGCCCAGCGTTCCTTGCGCTTCTGCAGGGCGTACAGCGTCTCGACCACCCAGCCGCTGTTGGGGTTGAGCCGGTAGGCCTGCTGGGCGAGGGTGAGCGCCTCGTCCCAGTCCTCGCGCTTCATCGCCTGGGTCAGCAGCCCGCGCAGCGCCAGGAACGCGGTGTCCGGCTGCTCGCGCATGGCGGTGAAAAAGCGGTTTGCGGCTTGGTCGTCGCCCTGAAGCTGGGCGGCCTGGGCCGACAGCAGCATGGTGAGCGGCCGGTGGTTCAGCAGCGCGGCCGCCCGGCGGGCTTGGCGTCCCGCTGCCGTCGGATCGCCGGCGGCGACCGCGACCATGCCGCGGCTCAGGGCCTCGTAGCCGCGCCGCTCGCGGCCGCGCCGCCGCGCGCGGGTCCAGCCGCCGGGCGCGCCGAAGACGGTCGCCAGCAGCCGGTAAATGAGGAGCAGCAC
The DNA here is from genome assembly GCA_964401555.1 of uncultured Defluviicoccus sp. GTDB lineage: Bacteria > Pseudomonadota > Alphaproteobacteria > Rhodospirillales > Defluviicoccaceae > Defluviicoccus. The sequence goes on along the minus strand of CAYNYW010000019.1, from coordinate 9,560 downwards.
TGCCACCAGCACCAGAAGGGCGACGATCAGCACCGCCACCGAGGTTTCGATCCGGTAGCCGAGCCATTGCAGGCTCACGCTGCCCGGCGTCTGGGTGATCCACCCGGCCGCCAGGGCGGCGGCGGCGGCGAGGATGATGAACAGAAGCCAGCGGATCATCGCCGCTACCCTCGCGCCGCGCGAAGCTGGGCGATTGCCCGGGTCTCGGCATCGGCAATCGCCTTGTCGGCGGCGAGCCTCGCACGGGCGTCCGCAAGCCACGGCTGCAATGGCTCCGCGTCTGAGCCCTCGACGCTGGCGAGCGCAGCGACCGCACCGGCGAGGTCGCCCGCGGCCAGTGCATCCTCGGCCTGCGCCAGCGCGGCGTCGGTGCCGCCCGCTTGCAGTGCCGTCGAGCCGACACGGCGGATGGTGACCAGCGACGTCAGCCGCCGCAGCGTGCGCTCGCCCCAGCCCTCGCCGGTTCCCGTCGCGCCGGGTCCCCGACTGACTGCAGCGGCGACGGCGGTGAAGCGGGCGCGCAGCACGGCGAATGCCGGCACTCCTTTAGCCGCGTACGGCGCAAGGACGGCCAGCGCATCGTGCAGCCCGGCGTCATCCGTGGCGAGCGCCTGCGCCGCGGTGAGCTGGTCGGCGAAGGGAGCACTGCCGGCGAGCGCCGCCTTGAGCTGCTGCACCGCCAGCACGACGGCGGCCATGTGTTGCGCCTTGTCCACCGTCTCCCTGGTGGCGGTCTCCACCTCGCGGAAGCGATCCGCCAGCCGCTTGGTTTGCAGGCTGTCGGTCTCCAGCGCGTCGACGCGCGGCATCAACGCCTTGGCGGCGGCGGGCGCTTCGGCAAGCTGGCTCAATTGCGCGTCGACCCCGTCGGCGCGGTGCGCCAACTCGTCGACCCGCTGCGACAGCGTCTCGGCCTGCTTGCCGACGGCGGTCGTCTGCTTGGCGAGGGTCTCGGTCTGCTGCGACAGCGCCTCGGTTTGCTTGACCAGAGTTTCGGTCTGGCGGCCGAGGGCCTCGGCCTTCTGGCCGATGCCGGCGACCGCGGCAGCCACCGCCGGCTGTGCCGTGGACGCGGCTCCTCCCGCGCCCCCGGCCGCGGCCACGGCGGGCTGGCCGCCCGGCCCCTCGATCCGGCCCTCGATCCGGCCCTCGATCCGGCCGGCAAACGCATCGACCCGGCCTTCGACGCTGCCAACCTTGTCCTGCAAGATCTTCAGGGCGGCGTCGAGATCGGCGAGGCTCTTGTGCATGGTCGCCTGGTCGGCGAGCACACCCTCGATCTTGCCGGCCAATTCGCTACCGGCGCCGCCCGCCGTCGCCGGCAGCAGCTCACCGACATAGGGCTCGACCGCCGGCCACCATGTCGCACGGGTGAAGAATGCGCCGACGGCGAGCACCGCGACGACGATGAGCGTCCAGATCACGCTGGCGCAGCCGCCCCCACGCCTGGCGGCAGGCTGCGGCTCGGCAGGTGGGGGTAGCGCGCTTGAAGGGGGAGCCGCCTCGATGGGCGATGTGGAGGCGGGGGGCTGTGCGGAGGCGGGCGCGCCCGTTCCGCCCTGCTGGCCGGTCACGGTATCCTCGCCGGCCGGGACACTGGTGTCCTCGGCAATCTTTGCGGCATCGGTCGTGGACGCCGTCCCGGCGGTCGCCGCTTCCGTTTGTTCGTCGTGCGTCGCCACCGGGGTCTCTTCCGGTGCCTGGGCTTCCGCCGGCGTGTCCTGCCGCGCAGCGCCCCCCTCGGCCGTATCGTTATTCATGCGGCTGTCCCCACCCTGAAGAAAGAGCGTGACCCGAATTTTGGCCAAGAGTACAGGCAAACGCCCAAGCGGCGCGAGACAAAATCGTCCGCTTAAGCGCCTTCGACGGATCGGCAGCGCCGTGTCAGCGCGATCAGGGCGTCCTGCTCCGGCCTTTCGGCGATGTGCACGCAGCGCCAACGCAGTGCCTGGGCCGCCCGGGCGACCGCCGCGCTCAAGCACAAGACGTGAACATTCGCGCAGTGTTCGACGAGACCGGCTTCGCGCACCAGCCGCACCAGCGCGGCCGCGGTACGCGGTGAGTAGAGCAGCACCGCCGCGATGCGGCCGTGCGCGAGCGCCGCGTGCGTTGGCTGCGACAGGCGATCCGCGGTCTCGGCGCGGTAGAGCACCGAGCGACGGCAGGCGAAGCCGGCGTCGCCCAGCGCTTGCCCCAGTGCACCGGCAACCTCGGCCGCGGCGATGTGCAGAAGCGTTCCCTGGCGTGGATCGAGCCGGGACCGCACCAGCCTTGCCAGCGCGTCGACATCGCCGGCTGCGCTTTCGATGCGGGCAAAGCCGGCGGCACGAGCCGCCGCCGCGCTGGCGTCGCCTACGGCGAACACCGGCACGCCGCGCTCGGACGAGCGGGTGGCAAACGCGCGGATGCCGTTGGCACTCGTGATCAGCAGCGCCTGGACACCGGCGAGCGCGGGCGGCGGGCCGGCGAGCACCCGGATCTCAAGCAGCGGCTCGACCATCGCGGCGATACCGTCGGCATGGAGGAGGCGGGCCAGCGGTTCGGCATCCTCGGCCGGGCGGGTGATCAGCACCCGAAAGACGCGCTCCGGACGGGCGGTCATCGTGCCGACGGTCGGCCGGTCATGGCGCGAGAAAACCCGGTCCGGCGCGCGCCTTGAGCGAGCGGCCGAGCGCGGCGCCGACGGCGGCGGCATCGCCGACCGGGCCGCGCATCGCGTCCTCGATCACGGCACTGCCGTCCGGTTTGGCGATCATGCCGCGGATGACCAGCGTGTCCGCGGCCGAAACCCGGGCGAGCGCCGCAATCGGCGTGCGGCAGGAGCCATCGAGGACGGCGAGCATGGCGCGCTCGGCGGTAATGGCGCTGGCGGTGGCGGCATGGTTGACGGCGAAGAGCAGCGGGCGAACGCGCGCATCGTCGGCACGACAGGCCACGCCGATCGCCGCCTGGCCGACCGCCGGCAGCATTTCCTCGGGCTCCATCAGCGCTGTCGCCCGCTCGCCGAGCCCGAGGCGGGCGAGGCCGGCGGCCGCCAGCAGAATCGCATCGATCCCGCCGGCTTCGAGCCTGCCCAGCCGGGTTGCGACGTTGCCGCGCAACGGCACCACCTTGAGATCGGGGCGCAGATGCAGTACCTGGGCCTGTCGGCGCAGCGACGCGGTGCCGATCACCGCGCCCGCCGGCATTTCCGAAAGGCGGCCGGCCCGGTTCGAGAGGAAGGCATCGCGCACGTCGCCACGCGGCAGCAGGCACGCGAGGGCGATCCCGTCCGGCAGCACCGTCGGCAGGTCCTTGACCGAATGGACGGCAAGATCGATCTTCCCGGCGAGGAGTGCTTCATCAATCTCCTTGGTGAACAACCCCTTGCCGCCGAGATCGGCGAGCGGCCGGTCGAGCACCTTGTCGCCGGTGGTGCGGATCACCACGGTCTCGATGGCACCCGGCGCGACGAGCGACGGCGCGCAGGCGCTCAGGTGCGCGCCCGCGAGCTTGGTCTGCGCCAACGCCAGCGGGCTGCCGCGGGTGCCGATGCGGAGGGGAACGGGCGTCGTCGCCACGGCGTGCCTGCGGGTCTCCCAAGCCGAGGGGGGGCGTGCGGGCGGCGGCCGAAGACGATGGGCGTGGCCGCGCACCGGCGGGACAATAGAGGTTTTTGGCATGCGCGTCCTCGGAATTGAAACCAGTTGTGACGAAACGGCGACGGCCGTCGTCGACGGTGATGGCCACATCCTCGCCGAGCGGCTGCTCTCCCAGGCCGCCTGCCATCGCCCCTTCGGCGGCATCGTGCCGGAGGTCGCCGCGCGGGCGCATCTCCAGCACCTCGACGGGCTGATCGCCGCCGCCATGCGCGGTGCCGGGCTCGATTTCGCCGACCTCGACGCCATCGCCGCCACCGGCGGACCGGGCCTGATCGGCGGCGTCATCGTCGGCGTAATGACGGCAAAGGCGATCGCGCTGGTCCACGCCAAGCCGTTCATCGCCGTCAACCACCTCGAAGGGCACGCGCTGAGCGCCAGGCTCGCCGGCCCGCTGGTGTTTCCCTATCTCCTGCTGCTGGTCTCCGGCGGACACTGCCAGCTCCTCATCGCGCACGGTGTCGGCCGTTACCGCCGCCTTGGCACCACCATCGACGATGCCCTGGGCGAGGCCTTCGACAAAGTGGCGAAGATGCTCGGGCTGGGCTATCCCGGCGGACCGGAGGTCGAGGCACGCGCGCGCGACGGCGATCCGACACGCTTTGCCCTGCCGCGCCCGATGCTGGGCCGGCCCGATTGTCATTTCTCGTTTTCGGGCCTGAAGACCGCGGTCAAGCGGCGGGTCGACCAGCTTGCGGCGGCGGGTGGCCCAACGGATCGGGATGTCGCGGACCTGTGCGCGGCGTTCCAGGCCGCCGCCGGCGACGTGCTCGCAGATCGCACCGCCAATGCCATCGCCCGGTTTCGTGCCCTGCAGCCGCACGGTGGTGCGCTGGTGGTCGCGGGCGGGGTTGCCGCCAACGCCTACCTGCGCGACCGCCTCGCCCGTCTTGCCGCGGCGCGCGCGCTGGCGTGGAGCGCTCCGCCGCAACGGCTGTGCACCGACAATGCCGCGATGATCGCCTGGGCCGGCGTCGAGCGGCTGCGCCTGGGCGCGGTCGACGCGCTCGATTTCGCGCCGCGGCCGCGCTGGCCGCTGGATGCCGGGGCGCCGAAGGTCGCCTATGCCGGCGCCAAGGCCTGATGTTGCCGGCGGCGGTGCGGGACGCGCCTACTCCTTGCCCTTCCAGGCGCGAACGCGGCGGTGCGCTTCGGCGATCTGTTCGGGGCTCAATTGCTCCGCGATGAGATCGCGGGCATCGCGGGCCTTGGCGTTGCCCTGGGCGGCGGCGAGATTGAACCAGACGTGCGCTTCAACCAGGTCCTCGGGCACGCTGCGCCCTTCGGCGTACATCGTGCCAAGCGCGTATTGCGCGCGCGGGTCGCCGTTCTCGGCGGCAGGCTTGAGCCATTTCAGGGCCTCGGCGTCGTCCTGCACCCCGTTGAGGCCGTCGGCAAAGATCAGACCCAGATGCGCCTGCGCCTGCGGATGGCCCTGATCGGCCGCGCGCTGCAGCCACAGCGCGACGTCCCGGTCGCTCTTGGCGACGCCGCGGCCGGCGGCCGATAACAGCGCGAGGTTGAATTGCGCCTCGGCGTGGCCCTGCTCGGCGGCGCGGCGCAACCACGTCACCGCTTTCTGATCGCTTCTGGCGACGCCGCGGCCTTCGAGCAGCGCCAGCCCGTACTGCAATTGCGCCTCGGCGTTGCCGGCTTCGGCGGCCTTGCGGAACCACCTGGCGGCCTCGGCATCGTTGCGAGCGACGCCGCGGCCGGACGCGATGAGCAGTGCGAGGTTGAGCTGGGCGTCCGCGTTGTCCTGTTCGGCGGCTTTGCGAAACCACTTGGCGGCTTCGGCGTCATCGGCGGTGACGCCGCGGCCGTTGGCATACATCAGGCCGAGATTGTATTGGGCGCCGACGTTGCCCTGTTGCGCCGCCTTCTCGAACCAGGCGCGCGCCTGCGCTTCGTCGAGCGGCACGCCGCGCCCCTCGCCGTACATCACGCCGAGGTTGGCTTCGGCGTCGGCGTTGCCTTCCTCGGCGGCCAGCCGGAACCACTTGACCGCCTCGTTGTCATCGCGCGGCACGCCCAGGCCCTCGGCGTAGCTGACACCCAGATTGAACCGCGCCTTGGCGTGACCCTGCTCGGCGGCCTTGCGAAACCAGGCAAGGGCGTCGGCCTCGCTCTTCGGCACGCCCGCGCCGGCGGCATAGAGGACACCCAGGTTGAACTGGGCACCGGCGTGACCCTGGTCGGCGGCGCGGCGATACCAAGCGGCCGCTTCGGCCTCGCTCTTGGCGACGCCGCGGCCGGCGGCGTACATCGCGCCCAGATTGAGCTGGGCGGTGACATCGCCCGCATCCGCGGCCGCACGATACCAGCGCACGGCTTCGCCGTCATCGCGCTTGAGGCCGCGACCGGTCGCGGCCATGATGCCGAGCTTGACCTGGGCGCCGGAATGACCCTGGGCCGCGGCCTTGCGGTACCACTTGGCCGCTTCGCTGGAACTCTGCGCCACGCCGAGGCCGTCGGCGTACATGGTGCCAAGCGCGAACTGGGCATCGGCGTTGCCCTGGGCCGCGGCCTGCCGGAATTCCTGCAGCGCGCTCGGATAATCGCCGGTTTCGAGCGCCGAACGGCCCTCGACGAAGCCCGCCTGTGCCGCCCGCCATCCTGGGACCGCCAGCGCCATGCCCAGGACCAGCAACCGGCAACAGGACACGGCAAAAGCGCGCGCTCCGGCGTCTGCCATCACCTGGTCGTCTCCCCTCGGTCGGCATCGCCCGGTGCCGGCGATGCGCCCCCTTAGGCAACGCGCGAAAAGTCACGCCGCGGCGACGGGCGCTAAGGGTTGTCAAAACCCCGGGCGAAGTCCAGGAAGAAATTCGCTAACCCATGTGGGGGAGCAATGGCGGCCGCCGGCCGTGATGTCAAGCCCTTCAGGCTGCGGATCCGACACGCAGCGCGGGCATGAACAGGCGAAACTGCGTCCCCCAGTACCTAGCCCAGAGAACGCCATGCAGTGCGACGGCTTCCTGGAGCAGGGACCAAGGTGTTGGAGGCGCCAGGTCCGCGCCGCCTTCGCAGCAGCTTTCCTGCAACGCAAGCGTCATGCCAAGGTGGCGCGCCAGTCGACGCATCGCCAGATTCTCGCCGGCACAGACCAGTTGCGCCCGGCGGATGCCACGATTGCGCAACCAGAGGACCGCCCGGTCACCGAGAACACGGCCGAGACCGCGCCCGCGCCACGCCGCTTCGACGCTGAAGGCAAGCTCGGCACTGCGGTCGGCGAGCAGCGAGATCAGCACCGCGCCAACCACCACGCCCGCCTCGTCCTCGCAGACCAGCACGTGGCTAGATGCCGGATCGAGCCCCTCGACGAAGTGGTCGATGGCGCGGTCGTCCAGCATGTGGCCGAAACGCAGACGGCGATCCTCGGCACTGAGCCGTGCGAGGTGGTCGCGGTAGCGCTGCCAGAGCGAGGGCGGCAAGTTGCGAATTGAATTCATCATAAGCGAGAGATGTGCTGCGCCGCAGCATTGTGCAAGTCAGCGGTTAACGAGGGGTTAACGGGCGGCACTCGGCGTGGCGCGCCGGCCACGTCCGCCGCGCTCGGCGGGCACAGCCGTGGGAAGGTGGGGCGGAAGAGCGCGCGGAGGAGGCGACGGTCTCAGGAGGACGGCGGCCGAGCGGTCTTGGACAGCCGGTCGGCGGCGCGGATCGGTTCGGGCAGCCGGAAACGGTCGCTGCAGCGCAGCACGATGGCGAGCGCGGTTTCCAGGCACACGCGGTGGCCGATGGAGACGTAGATCGGCCGCACGCCGGGGCGCGAGCGGACGGCTGCGCCGATCACCTCGCCCTTGTCGAGTAGCGGCGTCCAGGCGCCACGCGCGGTGCCCACCTCGGCGTGGGTGCCGACGAGGATCGACTTGGCGACGCCGATCGACGGGATGTCGAGGTAGAGCCCCAAGTGGCTGGCGATGCCGATGCGCCGCGGGTGCGCGATGCCGTGACCGTCGCACAACAACAGATCGGGGCGGCGGTCGAGTTGGCCGATGGCGGCAATCGCGGCCGGCGCCTCGCGAAAGGTCAGCAGGCCCGGCACATAAGGAAAGGCGACCGGCAGGGTGAGCCGAACCGCGTCGAGCCGGCGCAGATCCGTCGCCGCGAACGTAACGACGGCGGCGCTGGCCGGCCCCCCGCGCCGCCCGTAGGCGACATCGACGCCGGCCAGCGTCTCGATCGCACCGAGGCGATCCGTGCGCTCGATCCGCACCGCAAGCTGGCGCTGCAACGCGATGGCGGCCGCAGGACTGAGATCCCAGCCGTGATCAAGGCCGGCCGGCACGACGGCGGTGGCGGCGTGTGCCGTCCGGCTTCAGCGGCGCAGCAGCGCGGGTGCCACCATCCAGGCCATGAACCAGGCACCGGTGAGCGGGCGGCGCACCAGGCAAACGGTGGTGCCCGGCGTGAAATCGGCGATCAGCGGCTGCTCCTTGCCGAGCACGAGCCGGGAGACCAGCCGGCTCATGAACGGCTGGTGGCCGACGATGAGCGTGTGCTCCTGCCACAGCGCGCATTCCTCGGCCAGCCACTCGGTCGAGTCCTTGGGCAACAGCTTGTCGCGGTCCTGGATCGGCACGTTGGAACCGACCGCGTGGGCAAGGATCTCGGCGGACGCCCGCGCGCGCAACTTCCCGCTGTTCAGCACGCGCTGAACACGGACGCCGGCGTGCGCGAGGACGAAGGCGAGGCGCTCGATATCGTCACGTCCGGTTGGCGTCAGTGGGCGGGCCGGGTCAACCGTTTCCGCCACGGCCTCCCCGTGCTGAACAAGATAAAGATGCATGCATGCGTCTCCCGGGACCGCCGGTGGCATATGCGAACAGGTACCGACCGGGCGACCGTCTTTAAGCCCGGCCGGCAGCGTGCGTCAACCGTCAGCCCGGTTATCCCTGGTGCTTTTCGTACTGCTCGACCGCCGCCAGCATGGCTTCGGCGAGACGAAGGTCCTGCTCGGCATGCAGCCGCGTGCCAAAGGTTTCCGCGACGAGCAGCGCGTCGTGCGCGCGCTTCACCCGCGCCTCCGCGTCATCGCGGCTGATTTCCTTCACCGGCGTCGATTCCTCCGCGAACACGGTGCACCGCTCGGGCGTCACCTCGGCGAACCCGCCTTCGATGAAAATCTGGTCGAGGATCTTCAGGCCCTTTTCCCGGATCTCGATGGTGCCCGCCTGCAGGGTCGACAGCATCGGCGCGTGGCCGGGCAGGACGCCGAAGTTGCCGGCGCCGCCGGGAAGGACGACCAGTTCGACCGGCTGGGACAGCGCCGGCCGCGCCGGGGTGACGATCTCGAAAACCAGGCTCTCGGCCATGACGCCCCCTTACGCGAATTGCACGCCCGCTGCTTGCGGGCCTCGTCGCTTCGGCTGCTCGCCTTCGTTCATGCCGCTTCCTGGGCCATCCGTTTCGCCTTTTCGACCGCCTCGTCGATGGTGCCCACCATGTAGAAGGCGGCCTCGGGCAGGTGGTCGTACTCGCCGGCGACGATGGCCTTGAAGCCCTTGATGGTGTCGTCGAGGTTGACGAAGACGCCGGGGGTGCCGGTGAACACTTCGGCGACATGGAACGGCTGGGAGAGGAAGCGCTGGATCTTACGCGCGCGCGCCACCGTCAGCTTGTCCTCCTCGGAGAGTTCGTCCATGCCGAGGATGGCGATGATGTCCTGCAAGGATTTGTAGGTCTGCAGGACGCGCTGCACCTCGCGGGCGGTCTTGTAATGGTCCTCGCCGACGATGCGCGGATCGAGCGCGCGCGAGGTCGAGTCCAGCGGGTCGACGGCAGGATAGATGCCGAGTTCGGCGATGGAGCGGCTGAGCACGGTGGTGGCGTCGAGATGCGCGAACGAGGTCGCCGGTGCCGGATCGGTCAGGTCGTCGGCCGGCACGTAGATCGCCTGCACCGAGGTGATCGAGCCCT
>CAYNYW010000018.1:0-62780 GCA_964401555.1 uncultured Defluviicoccus sp. | reverse complement strand
GTCGCTCCGGCGCGCCGCTCACCGACAAATTCCACCATCTCCGTGGACGCTAACCATTTATGGATTCGATAATCACTATGTCATCGGATGGGAGGGTAGTTTTCACACCTTCTTCAGGACGCAGATCGGTGGTATCGGCAACGACTACAGGAAAAACATGGTGATCCATCACTTCTCACCTGATGCCTCTAAAGATACTCCCATTACAATGCTGGATTTGCAAGGGAAGGCGCTTGGGATGTTGTCTTTATGCGAAAAGAGAGCATGCGAATTCCGCAACCAGGACTATTGGGAGTATTATGGAAAGCCCACGCAAACCGTAAGGAATGCCCCGGGAGCGAACCCTTCTAGATCATTTTTCTACAACCCAGGTAAGTTTGACATCAGGCTGCTCGTGAAGAACAAGCCACGCGCGCCGTTCATGCTCGACGTACGCATGAGTGCAATCAAGACTCAAGATTTCTATACGTCGACGCTGAACATGGCGGTGATGATGCCGGTCGGGGACTTGTTGTCGATCCAGTCGTATTGACTGCGCGGCACTGCTTGACCGTGTCGCAACGCCCGTCGGACCCACCTCATGGCCGCCCCCGCGCGTCGCATGATGCTCGCCCGTGCCCAACACGCCTGTGATCAAGACGAGTGCGTATCGCCAGTTGCAGACCCGAATGTTTCCGGAAAGGTGTGTCGGACTACCGTCTGCTGATGGCGGTTGACCGCGCAAGACGGTATCTATGAATATTCACCCGGGCGATGCGAACGGAGCAGAACCGATCCCAGACGCGTGAGATCGGCGCACTCAACTCGCACCGCGCCATTCGGCTCGATCTTGACGATTTCATCGATGCCAATGCGGGGGTGCCATGCCGACCGTCGCTTTTCCCGTGCGTTTCTCCATGTGGACGCGATTCTCAACGAGGGCGCGATTCTCCACAGGAGTGCGTTGGTGCACGGGGCTTCGGATCGCACCGCTCGTGATCGCATGCCTGGGGCTCTTGGCGACGCTGGCAAGGAGTGAGGCGGCCTCCCCCGATGAAAAACCGGCGGGACCGGAGAGCGACGGGCCACAAACGCTGTTTTTGCCGTTCCCGTTTTACAATGAGAACTTCGGCGCGGCGGCAGGTGTCGTATACGGGATCAACCACTACCCTGAGAGGCAATCACGGATTATCGCCACGGCGTTTGGTGGGACCGCCGGCTCCGGCATGGTGTTCTTTGCCGGATCCGATCTTCGCCTGCCTTGGGCGGATCGTCTCTTCATCGACCCAATATTCTCGGTCGGCTATTTCAAGGATACCGAGGCCTATATTAGTGGTAATCCCCGCTATATAGGCCAACAGGCCGGGTCGAACACGTCCAGTCAAAACGACTATATCAAAGGTGACGGGTTCGACAATTACGCCCGTGCTCGCTTCAAATATTTGTTGCCGATCGGTGATGGTGAAGACACGATCGTTCCCGACTACGACGTCTATCGCGGCATACTGGTTTCCGGCGCAACCGGAGGGACTTCGCCGCTTCCCTGGGAGAGCGGCCGAACCTATGTTTCCGTTCGGCCGTTCTATCGCAATCAGGGGATCTCCACCAGTGATGTCAAAAACAATAACTTCAGGACAAACGGCATAAATGCGGAAATATTCTGGGATAATCGCGATTTTCCGGACAACCCATCGCGGGGAGAGGGTGTTCGATTTGAAGTGTCACGCGATTTCGGCGCCTTTGACAGCAATAACGCATGGACGGCCCTGGAGGGCGAGATTGATCAGTACATTGATTTCGGCAAGAGTGACTGGTTTCGGCAGCACGTATTGGCACTCGATTTCTGGACCGCCCATTCGCCAAGCTGGAACGTGTCGCCGTCGGGAGAGGTGCGCAATCGCCCGCCTTCCTACACGGGCGCAAACCTGGGTGGCCTCTGGCGATTGCGCGGCTATCCGAGCCAGCGCTTCAGCGATCAATCCGCGATCTATTATTCGGCCGAGCTGCGCCTCATTCCGGATTGGAACCCCTTCGACTATTGGCCCTGGTTCCAGAAAAAGGTTGGCGTCGATTGGGTGCAGTTCGTCCCTTTTGCCGAGGCTGGCCGTGTGGCGCCCGATTACAACGTTGAAAACCTCAACTCGAGTCTCAAGTTCAGTGTCGGATTTGGTCTGCGCGCGTTCGCAAAGGGGTTCGTCATCCGCGCCGATACCGCCTATTCGGATGAAGGATTCGGCGTGCAAATGATTATCGAACAGCCATTTCAGTTCTGACCGCCGCCGGGAATACGCCTGATGTTTCGTCTCGGGATCAGGCAAGCGTAGCCCGGACGCGGTGGAATGGCCGCAGGCGTGTTCAGACGCCTGCGATGGAGGTGATCAGGGGACGGGGGCGCCGCCGTTTTCGATGCCGCCGCGCGTTGCCTGCGTCGTGGTCTCTCGAAGGACCGCGGCGAACCCGGGCGCGGACAATGGCAGGCCGAGATGGTAGCCCTGGGCGTAGTCGCAGCCCTCGGCGATCAGGAACTGCAGTTGCGCCTCGTTCTCGACGCCCTCGGCCGCCACCGTCAGACCGAGGCTTTTGACCAGCGCGATGATCGCGCGAACGATGGCCTCGGCGCCGCGGTCCGTGCCGATGTCACGCACAAAGGTCTTGTCGATCTTGACCTTGTCGACCGGCAGGCTGCGCAGCCGTTCAAGGCTGGAATAGCCCGTTCCGAAGTCATCGATGGAAATGCTCACGCCGAGATCGCGCAGACGACCGAGGATGTCGCAGCATTCGTCGAGGCCCGCCGTCATGAACAGTTGCTCCGTCACCTCGAGTTCGAGCCAATCGAGACCCAAGTACGTATGCCCGGCGAGTTCTTCAATTTCGGCCACCAGATCGGCGCGCCGGCATTGGTTCAGGGAAATATTGGCAGCGACAACGATCGGCGGCAGACGCGCGATGCGCCACTCGACCATCTGTCGCACCGCCTGCCGCAGCACCCAACGTCCCACGGGGATGATCAGGCCGCTGGCTTCTGCGATGGGAACGAAGTGCTGCGGTGCCAGCACGCCGCGCACCGGATGCCGCCAGCGCAGCAAGGCCTCGGCGCCCGAAGGACGCCCGGTCTTGAGATCGAAGAGCGGCTGGTACTCGAGGAACAACTCGTCGTGTTTTATGGCGTGACGCAGGTCGCGTTCCACGATCGTCCTTTCCTCCAGTTGGCTCGTCATTTCGGAGGAATAGAACCGATGTGCACCGCGCCCTTCGGCCTTGGCGCGGTAAAGGGCGAGGTCGGCATTGCGCAGCAGGCCGTCGACGTCCATGCCGTCATCCGGGCAGATCGTCGTGCCGACGCTGGCTCCGAGATGGACATCGTGACCGTCGAGCAAGAACGGTTCGGCCAGGCAGGCGATCACCTTCTCCGCAATGAATGTCGAGTCGTCGGCCGACCGCAGATCGGGCAGGATGAGGGCGAACTCGTCGCCGCCGAGCCGCGCCGGCGCGTCGGTCTCGCGCAGGCACGCCTTCAGCCTCTCGGCAACCAGGACCAACAACCGATCGCCGGCCGGATGCCCCAGCGTGTCGTTGACGTCCTTGAAGTTGTCGAGGTCGATCAGGAGGACGGCGAGCGTCGACGGGAAGCGCTTCAGCCGGATCAACTGCTGCTGCAGTTGGTTGCGGAACAGGGTTCTGTTTGGCAGGCCGGTCAAGGGGTCGCTGAGTGCCAGCTTCTGGATGTCCTGCTCGGCGCGCTTGCGCTCGATGGCGGCCGCCAGCATGTTGGCGATCGACTGCAGGAAGCTGCTGTCGTTGGCGGTGTAGGTGCGGGGCGCCTCGGCGATGGCAACCAGCATGCCGAAGGGCTGGCCGTGCAGGGTGATGCTCGCCTGCGTCACGGCTATTCTCCGTGTGTCGAGCGGTGCTGCGGCATGGTCCGAAAGGCCGCCGCTGGGCAGGGCGGCCGCCGGCGGACCGATGCCGGCGCGGGCGAAGCTTTCTTCGCCGCGCGCCTCGCCGCCTGGATCCTCGATCACCAAGGCGTCCGCAACGTCGAGCAAGCTGCGGACCAGGGTTGCCGCGCGCGCAAATAACGCGTCGAGGGCGATTCCGGACAACGCGAGCCGGCCGAAGTCGGCTATCGCCGCCTGTCTCTCGCCATACTTTGCAAGCACACTTTCGGCGCGCCGCCGCTCGGCGATATCCCGTTGCAGTTGCTCGTTGGCCCGATGCAGCGCCGCCGTTCGTTCGTCAACGCGCTGTTCGAGCAGCCGCACCAGCTCGCTGTTCTCGAAGCGGCGTAAGATCGACTCCTGCAGCCAGCCGTTTGCGCGTTTGCCTAGGATAACGAGTGCACCGAGGTACAGGGCGCAGGCGGCGCCCATGAAGAGATGATCCTCGTCGCCTGCCCGGACGAGTTGCACACAGAACGGCACGACGGCAGCGAACAAGAATGCGTAGAATGCCGGCAGCGACGGCGTCAGCGCGGTGACCGCGCCGGCGCCCATGCCGCCGAGGACGAAGCCGAGCACCATGCGCTGCGTGTCGTTGCCGGCCGAATAGAAGACGAAGCCGGCGGCGCCCCACAACGCGCCGCTCGCCGCCGAGCCGAGGATGGCAATGTTCAGCCAGCGTCGGCTCGATCCGCCGCGCCTGCGGTAGCGCCGCCACAGGGCTCCGCGCACGACGCACAGGGCGAGCATCGCGGCCCACCAGACGACCACCGTCGGCAGCGTCGCGGGTGCGGCGAACACCGCAGCGATCACCGTGCCGTTGAGCAGATTCGCCGCCAGCACCACGGGCAGCATCGAAGACAGGAGCTTGACGCGTTCTTCGCGCAGCAGATCTTCGGTCGATGCGGACAGGTGCACGCTCTTGCGTCGCGGCGGAAAGGGGGCGAGGCCCGCCATGGCTCTCCTCCCGAGCCTTGGAACGCCCAATGGGTCCGCGGCTCCGGGCAGGCAGACTCCGGTCTCGGCGCTGCCCAATCGGACCCAATTGGGTTGTTAACGCCAAATGTTAGTTGATGATCGGGCGCGGGGCCAGCGCGCCAGCGAGCGGCACCCGATCTGCCCCCGCAAACTCCGCCAGTTTAAGCTAGAGTCCGTCGCCTTCAGCAGGTCCCGATAGTCATCGCCGGCGGCGTATTGGCTGCCGCGATCGGAGTGATGGATCAATCCGCGGCCGGGTCGCTGCCGCTGGATCGCCATGGTCAGTGCGGCGATCGTCAACTCCTGGGCCACCTGATCGCGCATCGCCCAGCCCGCCACCTTGCGGCTGAACCGCTCGAGGACGACGGCGAGGTACAGCCAGCCCTCGTCGGTCGGGATGGCGGTGATGTCGGCCAGCCAGACTTGGTTCGACCGAGTGGCGCTGAAGGTTTGCCCGAGGAGATTGTCGGCAACCGCCACGGCGTGGTTGCTGTCGGTGGTGGCCACACGAAACTGCCGACCTTTCGCTGCGCGGATGCCGTGAAGACGCTTCCACCCGCTCGATGCGGCCGCGGCTGACCGTTCCTCGGGACCGCCAGCCGAAGGCGGCATCGCTTGCTTCGTGGGGAGCGACGATGCCCCCGTTGGCATCCCGGCTCCGTCGTGCCAGTTGCGCAGCATCGACGCAGCGATCCCCAGCTCGTTCGCAATCTGCATCAGCGGCCGGCCACTTGCTTCCAACAGCGCCACCGCTTCCCGCTTGAACGCATCCGTGACATTCCGACGCGGTTTCGTCATCCAACACCTTCCTGCCCCTCGCGGAGCTGAGCAAAGGTGTCCACCAATTCGAGGGAGGTTCAGCGACAACCTACACCACTGCCAGGGACAAGATCGTGACGGGCGGGGATGGGTGGGAGAGCGGCGCGGCGCGCGGCGCGCTGCTCCGCTCTGCGGACTTTAAGAGAAGCGTCTGCGCGCCGACGATCCGCTGTCTTGAGGCTGTATAGCGCCGCAGCTCCTCAAGAGTCGCTGGCGTCCCCTAGGGGACTCGAACCCCTGTTTTCGCCGTGAGAGGGCGATGTCCTGGGCCACTAGACGAAGGGGACACGGGCCATGACGGTGCCCTTTATAAGCCGTCCCGCGGGACGATCAAGGACAACGCTTACCGGGTGTGCCCCGCGAAGCCCCGCGGGCGCTTGCGCAGCACGCGGCCACGTGTGCGCCGGCGGTCGGCGCAGCCCCCCGTGGACAAAGGCGCCTGTTTTGCGCACTCTGCGGCCATCCCGCCTTCGCCGCGACAAGGCCTCGCAGCCCCCGCAGCGGTGCCTTGTCCTGATCCGTCGACGCGTTCTCCAGCATGCAGGCCGGCCGCCATGGTGGTGTTGAGATGGTTTCGCCGCTGGGCGCTCAAGGGGCTCATCATGGCCGCCCTGACCGCGGCCGTGCTGCCGTGCCTCGTCGCCATCGTCTACAGCCGGATCGATCCGCCGCTCACCCCCTTGATGCTGATCCGGCGGTTGGACGGCGAGGAACTGCACTACCACTGGCGACCGCTCGCGGAAATCTCCCCGAACCTGCAGCGTGCGGTCATCGCCGGCGAGGACAACCTGTTCTGTCGCCATTTCGGCTTCGATACCGGCGCCATAGGTCTCTCGGTGCGCGACTGGCTCGATGGCCGCCGGGCGCGCGGCGCCAGCACGATCACCATGCAAACCGCTAAGAATGTGCTGCTGTGGCCGGGCCGCGACATCATCCGCAAGCTGATCGAAGCGTGGATGACGCTGCAGATCGAAGCGCTGTGGGGCAAACAGCGCATCCTCGAGGTCTATCTCAACGTCGCGGAAATGGGGCCGGGGCTCTATGGCGCGGAAGCGGCGGCGCGGGCGTTCTTCCGAAAGTCGGCGCGCAACCTCAACCTCGCCGAAAGCAGCCGGCTCGCCGCCGTCCTGCCCAACCCGCGCGAACACTCCGCCGCCGATCCCGACCGCTTCACGCGGGTCCGCGCCCGCACCATCCTCGCGCGCGTCGGCCAACTCGGCCCATATTTCGACTGTTTACGGCAATTATAGCGCAGAAACTCAACCATAGCGACATTCACCCATTGTGCATGTTGCGAGTGCGAAGGTTGCGTATTAGCCTATTTGGATGCACCTGATCCGCTTCGCGCGTGGGCTGGAACCCAAGGGCGACCATGTGATCGCCCTCGCGGCCGTCGGCGTCGCCGTCGCCGCGCTGGCGATCGCGCTCAACTTCGCATTCTTCACGACACGCGATGCGCCGCCGCCGGGCGCTGCCACGACGACCGAGGGCTCCGGCGCCGCGGTGCCATCGCAGCCTGCCCCGCCCAAGACGCCCGCCGGCAGGACCTCCACCGGCGCGCCGACGCCTTCCTTCGACATCGTCCGCATCGGCCCCACCGGTGACGCCGTGCTCGCCGGACGAACCGTCGCCAATGGCACGGTCGAGATCCTCGCCGACGACGCGGTGATCGGCCGGGTTTCCGCCGATGGTCGCGGCGAGTGGGTGTTCGTTCCCGAGCAGCCACTGAGCCCCGGCCCCCACCGGATCAGCGTGCGCGCCGCAAGCGACGCCGGAGCGCCGGCGGTGCAGGGCGCGACCACCGTCGTCACGATTCCCGCGCCGCCGCGCTAAGCCTCGCACGGCGCGAGACGGAGGAGCGCTGCGCCAGGCTTGCCGCGCGCTCGCGCTCCCGTGGCATCGCGGGCCTTGGAATGCGGGGCTGGTCCGCGCTATAAGAGCAAGAGAACCGCTCATTGCGGAACGGTCGACGTCCGGACGCGAACATAACAATCAGCGCGCCAAGCTAAGAACACGACCGTGGGAGGCAAACGAACGTGACGGGTGAAGCCCCGATCCTTGACGTTCAAGATCTGTCCTTGAGCTTCCGCGGTGTGCGGGCGCTCAGCCACGTCAGCTTTCATGTCCGCACCGCCGAGCTGTTTTCAATTATCGGCCCCAACGGCGCCGGCAAGACCTCGATGCTCAACTGCATCTCCGGCCGCTACACGCCGGCCGAAGGACGCATATTCCTGCGCGATCGAGACATTACCAGGCTGCGGCCCGATGCACGGGCGGCGCTCGGCATCGGTCGCACCTTTCAGAACCTGGCGTTGTTCAGCCACATGAGCGTGCTCGACAACATCATGGTCGGCCGCCACCACCTGATGAAAAACAACTTCCTGACGGGCGCGCTCTACTGGCTCGGCGGCGCCCGACGCGAAGAACTCGCCCATCGCCGGGCGGTCGAGGAGATCATCGACTTCCTCGAAATCAGCCACGTCCGTAAGACGCCCGCCGGCAACCTGCCCTACGGCCTGCGCAAGCGGGTCGAGCTTGCCCGCGCGATCGCGCTCAAACCCCAGGTGATTCTCCTCGATGAGCCGATGGCCGGCATGAACCTCGAAGAAAAGGAGGACATGGCCCGCTACATCATCGACCTCAACGAGGAATGGGGGATGACCGTGATCATGATCGAGCACGACATCGGCGTGGTTATGGACATCTCGCACCGGGTGATGGTGCTCGATTTCGGCCGCAAGATCGCCGAGGGCGCGCCGGAAGCGGTGATGGACAACGCCGATGTCCGGCGTGCCTACCTGGGCGAGAACGCGGTCGCGGACGAAGACGCGCCCGCCCCGGCTCCCGTCGACAAGCGGGTGTCGTGGCGATGAAACGCAGCGGCGCGCCCGAATACGGCGACGTTTTCGCGTGCGATACCTTTCCCAAGCTGCTCGCCCACAACGCCGGAACCCGGCCCACCGAGATCGCCATGCGCGAGAAGGCGTTCGGCATCTGGAACGCGTTCACCTGGGCCGACTACGAGCGCAATGTCCGCCTGATCGCGCTCGGCATGCACCGGATCGGCTTCAAACGCGGGGAGGTGGTGGCGCTGATCGGCGACAATCGCCCGGAATGGGTGTGGGCCGAGATCGCCACCCATGCGTTGGGCGGCATGTCGATGGGCGTCTACCAGGATTCCATCGGCGAGGAAGTGACCTACCTCCTCAACTATGCCCATGCGCGGTTGATTGTCGCCGAGGACGAGGAGCAGGTCGATAAGCTGCTCGAACTGGTCGACCAGACGCCTTCGGTGCAGAAGATCGTCTATTGCGATCCGCGCGGGATCCGCAAGTATCAGGACCCCCGCCTGATCGCCCTCAGTGAATTGCGCGCATTGGGCGAGGCGCTCACCGCCGCTGAGCCGGACCTCTACGCCCGCGAAGTGGCCGCGGGCAACGGCGAAGACGTCGCCATCTTGTGCACGACGTCGGGCACCACGGCGCGGCCGAAGCTCGCCATGCTGCAGGCCGGTCCCTTTCTCCAGCACTGCCTCGCCTACCTGCATCGCGATCCGAAGCGACCGACCGACGATTACGTCTCGGTGCTCCCGTTGCCATGGATCATGGAGCAGGTCTACGCCGTCGCCCAGGCACTGATCAGTCGGATCACCGTCAACTTCGTCGAGGAGCAGGAGACGATGATGGCCGATCTGCGCGAGATCGGGCCATCTTTCGTCCTGCTGGCGCCACGCGTGTGGGAAAACATCGCCGCCGACGTGCGATCGCGGATGATGGACGCCAGTCCCCTGAAGCGCGCGCTGTTCGCGCTCGGCCTGCGCCTGGGCGAGCGCGCGCTCACCGCCGGTCGGTCGTCTTCGCTGGCCCACGCGCTGTTGTTCCGCGCGCTCAAGGACCGCCTCGGATTCAGCTATTTGAGTTCGGCTGCGACCGGCGGCGCGGCGATGGGACCGGAGACCTTTCGCTTCTTTCTCACCATCGGCGTGCCGCTGCGCCAGCTTTACGGCCAGACCGAGCTTGCCGGCGCGTACACCATCCACGACCCCACGGACGTCGATTTCGACACCGTGGGTCTGCCCTTCGAGAACGCCCAAGTGCGCATCGACAACCCGGACGGCTTCGGCGTCGGTGAAATCGTCGCACGCAGCGCAGGCATGTTCCTCGGCTATTACAAGAACGACGCGGCGACCCGTGCCGATCTGCGCGACGGCTGGCTGCATACCGGTGATGCGGGCTATTTCAAGAAGAAGAATGGCCATCTCGTGGTCATCGACCGCATCAAGGACATCGCCTCGACCTCGACCGGCGCGCGCTTCTCGCCGATGTTCATCGAGAACAAGCTGAAGTTCTCGCCGTTCATCGCCGAAGCGGTGATCCTGGGCCACGAGCGGCCCTATCTCGCCGCCATCGTCTGCATCCGCTTCGGCATCGTCGGCAAGTGGGCGGAGCAACGGCGGATCTCGTTCACCAACTACACCAACCTCGCCGGCCGGCCCGAGGTCTATGCGCTGATCAAGGGCGAGATCGAGAGCGTCAATGCCACCCTTCCCGAGGTGCAGCGCATCCGCAAGTTCCTGCTCCTCTACAAGGAGCTCGACCCCGACGACGGCGAGCTGACCCGCACCCGCAAGGTGCGCCGCGGCGTCATCGCCGAAAAGTACGCACCGCTGATCGAGGCGATCTACGGCGATCACGACCAGGTGCACGTCGATACCACCATCACCTTCCAAGACGGCAGCAAGGCGCGGATCGTCACCGATCTCAAGGTCACCGCCCTCGGCACCGAGGACACGCAACCGCACCCGCGGGCGGCGGAGTAAGGCAGGACCAGGCCATGAACACCGATCTTCTGCTGCAACTGGTCGTCAACGGCCTGATCCTCGGCACGCTCTACGGCGTGGTCGCGATGTGCTTCACCCTGATCTACAAGGCCTCGCAGATCGTCAACTTCGCTCAAGGCGAGTTTCTCCTGATCGGGGCCTGGGTCTGCTGGTGGCTCTTGACCCAGTTCCAGCTTCCCTTCTACGCCGGCTTCCTGCTCACGCTCGCGTTCATGATGGCGTTCGGCGTCCTCCTGCAGGTCCTGGTGCTGCGACCGATGATCGGCGAGCCGGTGATTTCGGTGATCATGGTCACCATCGGCCTGTCGATCTTCTTCCAGGCGATCATGAAGTGGCTGTTCGGCGTGTTCGCCCAGCCGTTCCCGCCGATCTTCGCGGCCAAGGCGGTGAATGTCCTCGGCCTCAACGTCCAGCCGGTCTACCTGATGAGCCTGATCATCTCGCTTTTCATCATGATCGGCTTCGCCTTTTTCTTCCGCTACTCGCGCCTCGGCCTCGCCATGCGGGCGACGGCGTTCAACCAGCAGGTCGCGCAGAGCCTCGGCATCTCGGTGAAGCAGATGTTCGCGCTGTCGTGGGCGATCTCGGCGATGGTCTCCGCGCTCGCCGGCGTCGTCGTCGGCATCGTCAACGGCGTGTCGTCCGCGCTGTCGTTCTTCGGCATCAAGGTGTTTCCCGCCGTGATCCTGGGCGGGCTCGATTCCATCGTCGGCGCCGTCGCCGGCGGCCTGATCATCGGCTTACTCGAAAACCTCGCCCAGTACGTCGACGGGCAATGGCTGCACCTCGGCAATCTCTACCAGGTCGCGCCGTTCTATGTCCTGGTGCTGATCTTGATGATCCGGCCCTACGGCTTGTTCGGCACCGAGAAGATCGAGCGGGTGTGACCGGAAATGGCGTTGGCATCCAACATCCCTTGCGGCCAGTTCAAGTCGGACTACGGCCGCGATACGACGATTTTCGCCACGCCGCTGAGCCGCAATCTGGTTCTCTTCGGCATCGTCTTGCTGGCGCTCGCCCCCCTCAAGATCGGCTCGTTCGCACCGGCCAGCGATTACGTCATCACCCTTCTCATCCAGATCGGCTATCTCGGCATCGCCGCACTCGGCCTGAACATCGTCGTCGGCTTCACCGGGCAAATCTCGCTCGGCCATGCCGCGTTCTTCGGCTTCGGCGCGTTTGCGTCCGCCTTCCTGAACAACAGCTTCGATATCCCGGTCGCGCTTGCCATCCCGCTCGCAGGGCTGATGACGACGGCGGTCGGCATGGTCGTCGGCATTCCGGCCGCGCGCATCAAGGGGCTGTATCTGGCGATCGCCACGCTGGCGTCCCAGTTCATCTTGCAGGACTTCTTCGCCCGCGCCGACTGGTTCACCGGCGGCTCCAGCGGCTCCATCGCCCAACCGTTCTCACTGTTTGGCTACACGCTGCAGGGCGACCGGCAGTATTTCTACGTCGTCCTCGCCTACACCGTGGTGATGTACCTGCTCGCCACCAACCTGCTGCGTACCCGCGACGGCCGGGCGCTGGTGGCGGTGCGCGACCATTACCTCTCCGCCGAGGTGATGGGCATTAACCTGACCAAGTACCGCGTCCTCTCCTTCGGCATTTCGTCATTTTACGCCGGCGTCGGCGGCGCCTTGTTCGCGCACTACCTGCAGTACGTCTCGATCGAAGGCTTCGATCTCCTGCTGTCGATCCAGTTCCTGGCCATGATCATCATCGGCGGGCTGGGCTCGGTCATGGGCTCCCTGATGGGCACCGTGTTCATGGTCCTGCTGCCGGAAGTGATGGAGGGACTGTTCGCCGTGATCCGCTCGACAAGCTGGGGCAACACGCCCGCCGTCATCGGCGGTCTCGCCTACATGAAGGAGGCGGCGATTGGCCTTGCCATCGTCTTGTTCCTGATCTTCGAGCCCGACGGGCTGGCGCACCGCTGGCGGCTGATCAAGTCCTACTGGAAGCTCTATCCGTTCTCGTACTGAAACCGGGATCGGCGACGCCCGCAAGGCATCGCCAAAGGGGGGCCGCAACACGGCCCGCAACAAAGAGGAGGGGAAACGTCCGATGAAACATTTTGCGACCACGACACTTGTGCTCGCCGCGGCAGTCGTGCTTGGCGGCCCGGCGCGAGGAGCCGACGGCATCAAGGTCGGCAACCTTGTCGATTACACCGGGCGCACGGCGAGCGTAGGCACGCCCTACGGCCAAGCCAAGGTCGACGCCGCCAAGTGGCTGAACGCCCACGGCGGCCTCAACGGCAAGCCCATCGACCTCACCACCTTCGACTACTCGTACGAAGTGCCGCGCGCGATCGCCACCTACAAGGAGTGGAAGCAGAACGGCATCGTCGCGCTGCAGGGCTGGGGCACGGCCGACACGGAGGCCCTCGTCAGCTTCGTCTCGGCCGACCAGATCCCTTACTTCTCGGCGTCCTATTCCGCGCACCTGACCGACCCGATGGGCAAGGGACCGCAAGGCAGCAAGGCGGCACCCTACAATTTCATCATGGCGCCGTCGTACTCCGACGGGGTGCGTGCGCTGATCGACTGGGCCAAGCAGGACTGGCAGGCCAAAGGGGGCAAAGGCACGCCTAAATACGTGCACATGGGCGACAACCACCCCTATCCCAATGCCCCGAAAAAGGCGGGTGAGGAGTTCGCCAAGGAGCAAGGCTTCGAGGTGCTGCCGGCAATCCAGTACACGCTCGCGCCCGGCGACTTCAAGGCGCAATGCCTGACGCTCAAGGAATCCGGCGCCAACTACGCCTTCCTCGCCAACACCGCGGGCGCCAATATCTCGCTCTTGAAGTCATGCGCCACCGTCGGCGTCGACGTGCAGTTCCTCGCCAACATCTGGGGCTACGACGAGAACGTGATGAAGGCGGCCGGCAATGCCGGCGACGGCGTGGTCTGGGTGATGGGCGCCGCGACCTGGAATTCGGATGCGCCCGGCATCAAGCTGGTGCACGAGATCGCCAAGAATGCCGACCCCAAGGCCACGTACCAGGTCACCCACTACATCCGCGGCCTTTGCTCCTTCTTCTTCATGAAAGAAGCGATGGAGTGGGCGGACAAGAATGGCGGCATCACCGGGCCCAACATCAAGCAGGGCATGTATCAGAAGAAGAACTGGGTGCCGGCAGGGCTCGAAGGCATCTGCCCGGCGGGGACATGGACGCCCGAGGATCATCGCGGCTTCACCCACGTGCTGCTGTACCGCGGTCTGGTCAAGGCCGACGCCGCACCGGACGCGCAGATCCCACAGCTCATCGCCGATGGCACCATCGGCATGGAGAAGGTGTTCGAGGTCGACGTGCCGCGCAAGCCGGAATGGCTCGGCTGGTAGGGAACGCGCACAACGCGCACCGGCGGGACGGCACCGGCCGTGTTCGGAGCCGTCTCGTCGTCGTTGCCGGAGGCAAGAGCGATGCTGCCGCGCGCATCAACGATGGGGCCGGGGGCAGGGACGATGGGCCGATGACCCGTCTTGACGTGCCGGCATACACCAAGCCACCGCTGTTGTCGGTCAACAACATCGAGGTCGTCTACGACGACGTCATTCTGGTGCTGCGCGGTGTCAGCCTCGAAGTGCCGGAAGGATCGCTGGTCGCGCTCTTGGGTGCCAATGGCGCCGGCAAATCGACGACGCTGAAGGCGATTTCCGGCCTGTTGCGCACCGAGAACGGCGAGGTGACCCGCGGTGAGATCACCTTCGGCGGCGAGCAGGTCAACCATCTCTCGCCGGAGCGGATCGTGCGCCGCGGCGTCTTCCAGGTGATGGAGGGCAGGCGCATCGTCGAGGACATGACGTCGGTCGAGAACCTGCGGCTCGGCGCCTACACGCGCACCGACGGCGAGGTTCGTGCCGATCTGGAGCGGGTGTTCACCTATTTTCCCCGCCTCAAAGAGCGGTCCGGCCTCGCCGGCTACCTCTCTGGTGGCGAGCAGCAGATGCTCGCCATCGGCCGGGCGTTGATGGCACGCCCCAAAATGATGCTGCTCGACGAGCCGTCGATGGGCTTGAGCCCGCTCCTGGTCAACGAGGTGTTCGGCATCATCGGCCGCCTCAACCGCGAGCTTGGCATTACCATTTTGCTGGTCGAGCAGAACGCGCGCTTGGCGCTCAAGGCCGCCGATTACGGCTACATCATGGAAAACGGCAAGATCGTGCTCGACGGGCCGGCGGCCGAGTTGATCAACAACGAAGACGTCAAGGAATTCTACCTCGGCGGCGCCGGCTCCCAGCGCAAGTCATTCAAGAATCTCAAGTCCTACAAGCGGCGCAAGCGCTGGCTGTAGGAGGGGCTTGAGAGGCAGTGAAGAGGCAGCGAAGACCATGGCCGCCCATCTCGATGACCGCGAGACCAGAGCGCCTGAGGCCCGCGCCCGCGCGCAGGCGGCGGCGCTTAGCCGCCAGATTGCGCACGCCAAGGCCAACAGCCCGCACTATGCGGAACTGCTGCGCGGGATCGACGCCGACGCGGTGACCGATCGCGACGCGCTCGCCCGCCTGCCGCTGACGCGCAAGGCCGATCTGATGGCGATGCAGAAGGCGCGGCCGCCCTTCGGCGGGCTGGTCACCTGCCCGCCCGGCGCGCTCAAGCGCATCTTCCAGTCGCCGGGGCCGATTTACGACGTCGAGGGCCATGGCCCCGATCCATGGCGCACGGCGCGCGCGCTGTTCGCGGCCGGCATTCGCCCAGGCGACGTCATCCACAACGCATTCGCCTATCACCTGACGCCGGCGGGCGCCATGGTCGAGAGCGGTGCCCATCAACTGGGCTGTGCCGTGTTCGCCGCCGGCACCGGCAACGCCGAGCTGCAGATTCAGGCCATCGTCGATCTGCGGCCACGCGCCTACGCCGGCACGCCGTCTTTCCTCAAGCTGTTGCTCGACAAGGGCAGCGCAATGGGGGCGGACCTCACCGCGCTCGCCGTCGCGTCAGTGGCGGCCGAAGCCTTGCCGCCCGCCCTGCGTGCCGCCCTTGAGTCCCACGGCATTCGCACCCGGCAGTGGTACGGCACCGCGGATGCAGGCGTGATCGCCTACGAGAGCGACGCAATGGCGGGCATGATCGCAGACGAGGACGTGCTGGTCGAGATCGTGCGGCTGGGCGGCACGGAGCCGGTGGCGGACGGCGAGATCGGCGAGGTGGTGGTCACCCTGCTCGCCGCCCGGGCGTATCCGCTGATCCGCTTTGCCACCGGCGATCTCTCCGCCGTGCTACCGGGCGCGTCACCGTGCGGGCGGACCAACATGCGGCTCAAGGGCTGGATGGGGCGCGTCGATCAGGCGACCAAGGTCAAGGGGATGTTCGTCCATCCCCAACAGATCGGCGAAGTCTGCCGCCGGCACCCCGAGATCACCAAGGCACGCCTCGTCGTCGACAGCGATGACGGTGGCCGCGACGTCATGACCCTGATGTGCGAGGCGCCGGTACTACGGGACGTGGCCGCCGTCGCGCAAACGCTGCAGGCCGTCTGCAAGCTCAAGGGGCGGATCGAATGCGTCGCCCCGGGCGGTCTGCCCGACGACGGCAAGCTGATCTTCGACCGCCGCCGTTACGAATAGCGGCGCATCCCGCCCGCAAGCGGCCGTCTCTATGCGACGCTGCCATGGCCATTGCTCCTCGGCGCGACCCAACCCCGATCCGCGCGGGCCGCGCGCACACCGCCGCCGCGAGCGGCCGTGCTCAGAACGAGAGGCCCGCAGGACCGGTGACCAGCATGCGCACCAGTTCGGCCTGGCGATAGGTGCCGGTCTTGCTGAAGATCTGCTTTAAGTGCTTGCGCACGGTCTCATAGGCGACGCCCAGCATCTCCGCCGCCTGCTCCAGGCGATAGCCGCTCGCCAGCAGCGCGGCGACGCGGGATTCCGCCTTGCTCAGGCCGTACAGTTTACCGATACGGGCATAGTCGAAGGAGACGGTGCGGTCGGGATCGCCGACATAGAGGACGGCGACCGCACCGTCGAGCAGCTCATCGCGTGCATCGATGCCGGTGACGAACAGGGTCAGCGGCCGCTTGCCGCTGTGCCGCATCACCGAGATCGGGACCGCCCTCTGACCCTCCGGCCGATCGGTGGCACGCGCCTGACTGACCAGATCCCGCATCTTCAGACGCCGGCCGGCGACCTCGACCGCGAGCCCGCCGTTGGCGACGTAAATCCCCTCGCCGATACTGATGGTCTCCTGCGCGAGGCTGTTGGCGACCACGACGCCACCCTCGACGTTGAGCAACGCCACGCCGATCGGCATCGTATCGAGACTGCCGAAGGCGATGCGTCGGATCTGCTCGCTCTGCCGCAGCGCCCGGCCGCCCTGCGCCGCGCGCTGAAAATCGGGCGCGAGCAGGCTCAACAGCGCCACTGCCTCATCCTCGAAGGCGCCCTTGCTTTCCGCCCGCGCTACGACCAGCACCTGCATCCGATCGCCCTGCCGATCGAGAACGACGAACAGATGGTCGAGCAGCCGCAACGGCTTCAGCGCCTTCTGATAGAAGTCGCTATCGATCACGGTCGTAGCGCCGACGAGATCGCGGCCGCGGATCACCGCCGGTGCGACCTGGAAATGTCGCCCTTCCCGCAACCAGACATTGCCGCTGGCGAACGCTGCCGCATAGGCCGGCACCGCCGCGGCATCCAGTCCCGCCGCATACAGCATCTGGCCCCTGCCGCTGCGAAAATCGTGAACCACCAGCGCGCACGCATCTCCGCCGACCGCGTCGGCAACGGACGCCAACGTTTCCGGCCAGTCCGCCACGCCAAGGTTCGCCTGATAGAAACAGCTTACAAGTTTTACGAGATCCGTGCTCATCATCATAACTTTTTCGTTGCAGATTGATGAGAACAGTAGATGGTTTGGGGGTGGTGTACTGTGCGCTTCATCACAACCGTTGAGAGAAACTCCTCCATTTGAGCCTCTCGAAGCCACTTGGCGTTGTTCGCGGACCGTAAGGCCCACCGAAGCCTAGCATTCGAGGGTTGCACAGCCGTTAAGGAACGGGCGCTCCGTCGCCGCCGGCTGTGACCGCGGGCGACGCCGCTGCATCGGAAAGTTGCAAGTCAGCCGCTCCGGCGAGGCCGATGCTCGTCCGCCGCGGGCTCAGTAACAACTGAGCTTACCCGTTTGGGATCGAGCGTCCAGCAAACACAACCATAGGACAGCGACAACAAACAGCAAAATCAATTGATTAATGCTATCCGCTTCGCGCTTCTATACAAAGACCCGATTGGGTTGATTCTGTTCATATCCGCAAATGGGCCAGCGAATACTTACCCCAGACGGAGGTGTACTGCATTCCGACATGGCTCAGGCCGTCGCTGCCTCGCCGCGGCAGGCAATACGCGAGACGCGCCGGCAAGATTGCCGGTGCTCGCACGTCTCAGCCGGCATCCGGCGCGAGCGCACGGCCGGCGGCCACGCGGGTTGCCGACGCTACCGGCCGTGTAAGGGTGGTGGCCGACGTGATCGATCCGGGGTTCCCGAGGATCGCACGATCCACGGCCCCTCCGATTCAATGGCGCGATTCAGCGAGCGATCAGGCGCCGATGCGTTCGCATCGGATCACAGGGAGGCACGCGGGTTCAGGATCCCGCGTTTTTCAATAGGCGCCGTGCGAGACCCGCTCCTCCGCCAGGTCGTGGCCGCGCGCACCAGCCTCGCGGCCGATATCGAGCATGCGGGCGAGGACCCGCGGATCCTGGGCGCCGCACACGACGAAGGAGCGCGCAAAGACGAAAGCGGGCACGCCGTTGATCCCGAGCCGGTGTGCGCGGGCATTTTCCTCGGCAATCACCGCGGCATCGGCGTCACTTCGCAGGTAACCGCGCAGCCGCAACGGATCGAGGCCGACGGCGCGACCGATCTCCACAAGGGTGTCGAGGTCGCCGATATCCCGGCCCTGAACGAAATAGCCGCGGAACAAAGCCTCGACCGCGGCATCGGCGCGCCCGCAGGCCTCGGCATACCGCACCAGCCGATGCGCGCTGCGGGTATTCGGCGCCCGCCCGATCCGATCGAACGCGAACTCGATGTCGACCGACTGGCCGACGTGGGCAATCGCCCGGAAAATGCGCGACACCCGCGCTTCGCTGCCAAATTTGCGAATCAGGAAGCGCGACCGGTCAACCCCCTCGGAAGGCATGTCCGGACTGAGCAGGAACGGCCACCATTTGCGAACGATGCGCACGCCTCGGCGCAGGGCCACGGCTCTCTCAAGCTGGCGCTTGCCGATGTAACACCACGGACAACTCGGATCGAAGACGATCTCGACTTCAATCACGTGTCTCGTCCTCTTCCCTTCGGCAATGGACCAACCTCAGGGGCTGCTCAACACCGCGAGCAATGCGACCTTGATCGGCCCGTCCGTCCCACGTCTTGCGCACCTACGTCTCTTCGTCAGCGCGAAACACCCACCGAACACCACCGCCCCGGCGCGCCTGCCGCCGATGACGCGGCGTCTGGAGACATGTGGCCTCAATTCTCCGACGCAATCAACCCCCGGGCGAGCCCCCCTTGACCTCGCCCAGGTGTTCACGCCACTTCTTAGCGTGGAGGTCATACATGGCATCGTCAATCAAGCAGGCAAAGTTCCAGATTGGCCAGTTGGTTCGCCACCGATTCTATCCGTTCCGCGGTGTCATCTTCGACGTTGATCCAGAATTTGCCAACACCGAGGAGTGGTGGCTGGCCATTCCCGAACAGATTCGGCCCCGGAAGGATCAGCCGTTCTACCATCTTCTCGCCGAGAACGCCGAAGCGAGCTACGTCGCCTACGTTTCGGAACAGAATCTGTTACCCGACGATACCGGCACGCCGATTTCGCACCCGCAGGTCGAGGAACTGTTCAGCGGCATCGAGAATGGCCGCTACGTCTGCCGCCGCCAGCTTCCGCATTAGCCCGCAGGACTCCGAGCGGCGGAACGCGGACAGCGCGCCAAGACAAGAAAATGGCCCGACGCCTTAAGTGTCGGGCCATTGTTCCTTCGCAAACGGATATTCGGCGGCGCGAACGGATGCTTGGTGGAGCCGAGGGGAGTCGAACCCCTGACCTCTACAATGCCATTGTAGCGCTCTCCCAACTGAGCTACGGCCCCGTCGCTAGGAACCCGCCACCGACAAAGGGAGACTCTTCCGCGCAGGCGAACCTTAGTGAAGGGGGACCATTGACGGCAACAAAAATCGCTGCCGACGCACGCGCCGCCGGCCCGCGTGTTCAGGCCTTGTCTTCGCCCTCTTCGTTCACGTGCTCCATCAGTTCACCGATGTCGTCGTCATCTTCCCCGAGATCCGACGTATCCTCGATCAACTCGCGCTCGCCATCCGCCAGCGTCTCCATCTGACCTTCGCCATCGGCATCCGCCTGATCCTCAATATCATCGAGTTCGACGTCCTCCTCGGTGAGTTCGCCATCGAGGGGCGCCTCCACCAGATCCACCTTGCCCCGTTGTGCCGCCGCGTGCGGTTCCTCGCGGGCGAGGGCAGCCCGGCGCGGACGCGGCTGCTTCTCCGAATCGGTGACCACCGCGCCGGCGCAGACGGGACAGACGGCCGGATCGCGGCGCAGGTCGTAAAAACGGGCGCCGCAACTATAGCATGTCCGTTTCGTACCCCACTCCGGCTTGGCCACAGGCGCACCTCCGTCTCTCGCCCCGTTCAGCGAAGCCAGCCAATTGCCATGTTTACTTCTGCGAAGTCAAAAGCAAAAATCCCCTAAATTCGCCACCGCCCGTCGGCGCTTGCCGCGAAGGCGCGTCGGCGCCGGACGCAGCCCGCGCCCACCTGCCGCACCGCTCTTTAGATCCGCCGGAAGCCGATGCCATCGTTGCAGTCCCATCCCGTCCGTCTGTTGCGCGGCACCGCGCCGATCCCGGGCGATAAGTCCATATCGCACCGGGCACTCCTGTTGGGCGCGCTGTGCGCCGGGCGAACCGAAATCACCGGCCTCCTGGAGGCCGAGGACGTCATGGCCACCGCCGAAGCGGTGCGGCGGTTGGGCGCGGGAGTGACGCGCACCGAACGCGGATGGCAGGTACAAGGATGCGGCGTCGGCGGTCTCAGCGAGCCGTCTTCGGTTCTCGATATGGGCAATTCGGGCACCGGCACCCGTCTGACCATCGGAATCGCCGCCGGACATCCGTTCGTGACGTTTTTTGCCGGCGACGCGTCGCTGTCATCGCGGCCGATGGCCCGCGTCATGACGCCGCTAACCCAAATGGGCTGCAGGTTCGTCGCCCGCTCCGGCGACCGGCTGCCGCTGGTGGTACGCGGCAGCGACGACCTGCTACCGATCGAATATCGGCTGCCGGTTGCCTCGGCCCAGGTCAAGTCGGCAATCCTGCTCGCCGGGCTCCACGCCCCTGGACGCACGACGGTGATCGAGCCCGAGGCCACGCGCGACCACACCGAGCGCCTGTTGCGCGCGCTCGGTGCCCGGATCGAGACCGCAGAGGAGGCGGACGGGGCGCGGCTCGTCTCCGTTGTCGGTCATCCCGAGCTGGAGGCGCAGCCGATCGCGGTGCCGCGCGACCCGTCGTCCGCCGCCTTCGCCCTGGTGGCCGCGCTCATCGTCGCCGACGCGGACGTCACGCTGCCGGGCATCTGCGTCAATCCGTTGCGCAGCGGCCTGGTCGAGAGCCTGCGCGAGATGAACGCGCTCATCGATCTGACCAATGCGCGCGATGAAGGCGGCGAGCCGGTCGTCGATCTGGTCGCGCGCTCGTCCGCCCTGCGCGCCATTGATGTCCCCCCGTCACGGGTACCGGCGATGATCGACGAGTTCCCCGTTTTCGCCGTCGCCGCCGCCTTTGCGCGCGGCACGACGCGGATGCGGGGCCTTGCCGAATTGCGCGTCAAGGAAAGCGACCGCCTCGCGGCGATGGCCGCCGGTCTGCGGGCGTGCGGCGTCGATGTCGAGATCGGCGCGGACTGGATGCTGATCCATGGCAATGGCAGCCCGCCGCGGGGAGGCGCGCGCATCGCGACGCACTTCGATCATCGCATCGCCATGGCCTTCCTGGTTCTCGGCATGGCGGCGCGCGAAGCGATCGCCATCGACGATGCCACCGCGATCGCGACCAGCTTTCCCGGATTTGCCGGCCTGATGAACGACCTCGGCGCCCGGATCGAGCCCGAAGGTGCCGAGGAAGACGTGCGACCGACTGCGAGTCCCGCAGCGGGTCGCGCAGGGTGAACCGGCTGGACGATGGCTAACGGCGACGATCCCGGCCCGCCAGCCGCTCCCATCGCCGCCGTCGCCGCGGCCGGGTGGTTCCAGCGCATCACCCCGCACCGCCGCCACGTCGTCGACCTAGCGATCCGCCTTGGCTCGCTCACGCTGCTCGCCTTCGCCGGCATTGCCCTGAGCCGGCAAGCCGGCATCGAGATCTGGCCGCTGGCACTCGCCTACCATTTCGTTCGCCAGTTCGCCGCCATCGCCGTCTTGCTGTTCGCAGGGTTCGTCATCGTGCGGCGCTGGTGGGCGGCAGTGCTCGCCGCGGCACTGGCGGCACATTTCATCGTCGTCACCGCGATTACATCAGGGGCATCGTGCACCCTCCCCGGGCGCGCCAGCAGCCAACCGGCCGCCACCGCGCCCGCCGACGCCGGCACGGCGCACATTCTGCGTCTCCTCACCTACAACGTGCATTTCAACCACAAGCCGGGACCGTGGACCCGGCAGTGGTTTGCCGGCACCGGCGCCGAGGTCATGGTCTTGCAGGAGGTCTCACCGGGAATCGCCCGGATGATCGACACGATGGCGGACCTCTACGCCTACCGCCTGGTTGTGGACGGCAACACGGCCAAGGAAAACCTCGCCATCTTGTCCAAGTATCCCATCGTCGCCCATTCGGTGTTCCGCCCCGCCGCCGGCGCGACACCCCAGATCGCCGCCCGCATCGCCGTTCCCGGGATGGACCCCATCACCTTGATCGTCGTCCACGCGCCGAACCCCGTCCGGCCGGTGGGCCTCTCACACTACAAGATGTTCGCTTCCTGGCTCGAAGAAGAAACCGAAGGCCGCCCCGGACCGCTGATCGTCGCCGGCGATTTCAACGCGACGCCCTACACGCCGTCCTTCCAGCATGTTCTCGCGGCGACCGGCCTGGTGATCGGCTGCCTGCCGCCCGCGACCTTCCCCGCCTTCGCCGGCCGCCTCGGGCTGCCCATCGACCACGTCCTGGTGCACGGGGCGCGGCTCCAGGGCCTGCGGGCGGAGCGGCCGACGGGCTCCGATCATCGTGCCCTGCACGCCGAAATCGCGCTGCCTTGAGTGCGCCGCTCAAAGCGTCAAGGGGCTGCCGCAACCAGCTTGCCACCTTCGAGCCGTACGGCGCGCGTGGCGAGATACGCGCGAAAGGCGCGGTCGTGGGAGACGATCAGCATCGCCTGCGGCAGGGCAGTGAGGCAGGCGCAAAGGCGGGCCTCCGCCGCCTCGTCGAGCCCGGCGGTGGGTTCGTCGAGCAATAGCACGTCGGGGGACATCGCCAGGACGCCGGCGAGCGAGACCAGCCGCTTTTCGCCGCCGGAGAGGTGGTGCGGGACGCGGTCCTCGTAGCCGGCGATGCCGAGCCGGGCGAGCGTCCGTGCGACGATGGCTTTGGCCTCCGCCGGCGATCGGCCGAGGTTGAGCGGACCGAACGCGACGTCCTCGCCGACCGAGGGACAGAACAACTGATCATCGGGGTCCTGGAACAGGAGCCCCACCCGGGCGCGAACCTCAAGAAAGTCGCGCTCGCGCCGCCGCGGCACCCCGAACGCGGTGACCGTGCCCGACCCCGGCGGCAGCAAACCGACGAGGATGTGCAGAAGCGTCGTCTTGCCGGCGCCATTGGCGCCATGGAGTGCGACCCGCTCGCCGGCGTACAAGGTGAAGTCCAGGCCAGCGAGGACCGGGTGGCCCGGCGCGTAGGCGTACCCGATTGCATCGAGGCGGATCAGCGGCTCGCTCACGCCACCTCCATGGCAACGAGCACCAGCAGGAAGGCGAGCCAGACGCCTGCGAACGAGACATCGCGCCGGCCGAGCGCATCCGGCGCAGGCGCCGGCCAATGGCCACGGTAACCGCGGCATTTCATCGCGGCCAGCACACGTTCGGCCCGCTCGAAGCTGCGCACCAGAAGCATGCCGATGAAGTAGCCGAAGCTGCGCCAGGTATGGCGATTGGAGCGCGGACGAAAAGCCCGTGCCGCCATCGCGCGCGAGAGCCGGCGCCGTTGCCGCCCAAGGACATCGACGTAACGCGCGGCGAGAAACAGGATCTGCACCAGCTTTTCCGGCATCCCCAGCCGGGCCATGGCATGGCCAAAGGCGAGCGCCTCGATCCCGCCCAGCAGGGCAAGCGCGGCGAGGCCGATGGCGTTGACGCGCGCGAGGATGGTCAGCGCCAGGGCGCCCCCCTCCGCACTGGCGGTGAGCGGCCCGATGCTCACCCACGTCTTCCCCGCCACGCTGAACGGCAGCGACAGCACCACGACCACGATCAGCGCCTCGATCGCGAACATCCGCCGCGCGACCTCCGCCATGGGAAGACGGGCAAGGGCGACCAGCGCCGCGGCCATGCCGAGCGCACCGGCAAGCGCCGCCGGCGATGCCAGGAAGGCGACGGTACAGGCGAAGGCGACCGCGCAGAGGATCCGCACGCGGGCATCGAGGGCAGCAAGCATGGCGCCGGTCCGATCGTCTCCTCGCCCCCAAGCCCTCGCACGCAACCGCCGTGGGCCGCAACGACGAAGCGGCCGGCTTTGGAAGCCGGCCGCCCGCCAGTCATTTCCGTAGCGTGTCGGGCCGATGCCTACCGCGCCAGGCGCAGATCCTTGACGACGAAGAGGTTCGCGACGAGCGCGGTGTCTTCAAGCTTCTTGAGCCCATTGACCACGCCCCAGGTGAACAGCGGCTCGCAGGTGACGAGGACAAGGTACGAGCTGGCAAAGGCAAGCCACGCCGAAAACGGCGTCTGCACCTCGCCGATCAGGAGCCAGAAGCCGACCATGCCGGTCACGCCCGCGTAGTACAGCGCGTCGAGCTTGACGATGCGCGCCCAGCTCAGGCGCTCCTGCATGCCGGCGGCGAAGAATCGCTTGCCGACCGTGTAGTGCACGCTAATCAGCGGCAGCATCAGCGAGAGCGAATTGACGCCCAGGTGAACCAGATCCTGCGGCTCGAACAGCATGCCCTGCAACAACAGCCCGACCGCGAAACCGAGCAGCGTCGGGATAAAGCCGAGCGTCAGGTACATCGCCATGGCGCCCACGAAGTGCAACTCCGAAGGGCCGACCGGCATGTGAAACATTTCCATGAAGATGGAAAAGAAGACGGCCGCGGCCGCCACTTTGGCAAGGATCCAAGGCTTCTTCACCGCGTCGCGGATCAGATCCTTGACGTACCACGCACCGACACCGATCGCCGTGGCATTGGCGGCGACCACCTTCGCCGGGGCGACATACCCGGGTTCGATATGCATTTCTCAACTCTCCTTCCTCGCACCACCCGTGCGAATTGTTCCAGGCCGGCGGCGGATCGGGGGAACTTGAGGCAGGAGATCTTTGTCGTCCCCTTCTCTCCTTTGCCGACCGCTCACGCTCTCTCGACGGCAGGTCTCCTGGCTTGCGGGTCACGGCAATCGCCCGGCCTTCCCGGTCACCCAGTGGCCGACTGCGGGACGATCGCTACCCGCTCACAGTTGCGGGGGCAGCCGCGGCTCAAGATCCCCAACCAGGGTCGATCCCTTCCGCGTTCCCTTTTGATCCCCAAGGCTTTGTCGCCTCTTCCAGGGGAACCGTCGTCAGCCACTATAGGTGGCCCACGAAACGTCCGTCAATCGCCGCTCATCGGCCAACTCGCTCAGAACGACGCGCCGATGCTGAGCACGATCTTGGCGTCGCATTGGTTGTTCCCGCCGCACGCCCGCGCATGGTAGTTGGTGTCGGTGTAGGCGACGGTGAGATCGACGCCCTTCACTGTCGCGGTGATGCCGGCGGTCCAGTCGATGCCGCTCGGCGCATCCTCGACGTACTGATAACCGACTCCCCCGAACACCTGCAGTGCGACGTAAGGCGCGGGGATCTTGAAGGTCAGCGTGCCGCTGGTGTAGTTGGCGTGACCGGTGTTGAACTGATACTCGGGCGTATACGCGTCAAAGACCTCGATACCCAGCCAGTCGGTGGCGTCGTAGCTGAGGATCAGCGGGATCTCCCAGTAGTCGAAGTTGTCCGAGTGCTTGGTGCCGGGATAAACGTAATAGGCGCCGCCCAGATCCCAGGCGATGCCGCTCTCCCCGATCTCGCCGCGCAAGCCGAACAGGGCGTCGATCTCGCTGGTCGAGGTATCGCGCTCGCCTTCGAGCTTGGCATTCGAGCCGAACATGCCGATGTACGCGCTGGTTCCCAACACACCAGTCTCCAGAGCATATTCGAGGGTTCCCTGCACCGCCGGCTCGTTGCTGGTCTGGGTAATCCCGCGCGAGACGTAGTTCGAGGTCAGCGTCACGCTGCCGCTTACCGTACCGGGCAGGGCTTTGTCGGGATCGGCGGCCGCGCTTGCCGGCGACGTGGGCATAGGCGACGTGGGCGTAGGCGACGTGGGCGTAGGCGACGCCCCTTGTCCGACCAGCGGCTCTTCGGCTTGGCCGGCGGCGGCGACCGCGCCGATGGCCAGCGCCGCCAATCCCCACTGCCGCAGGTGACGCCCAGTCGGCAGCCGGCCACCGGATCTCGCGCCAAAGAGCATGGGCGCCACGCTTTTCCGCCGAAGCATCGGTTTCTCGCTTCGGTCGCACGCACATCGCATCACGCATTCTCCTCGTTTCGATTGGCACGTTTTTATATGTTATAACGTTATACTACCTTTTGTTTCTGTCAATCATGCCACGAAACTCGTCAACCCATTTCCGGACCTAACCACGACCCCGGTGGCGGTTCCGCGCAGCGACGTAGAAGCCGACACCGGTCACACCGAAGATGTAGCCGATACCGCCGAGCACATCGTGCCAGCGCACGGTGTCCTCGAAGGCCGCCAGACGCTCGGCCAGTGGGCCGACGTGGCGACCGACCGCCCGATCGATCATCGCCTCGATGTCGGCACCAGACGACAGCGGCGGCGGTTGTCCGCCCTCCGGCGGCGCGGCCGCCGCCGGAGCAACCACGGCAGACCCTTTGCCGGCCCGTTCGGGCAAGCCCGGCGGCAACTCCGCCGCACCTACGACAAACGTTGCCTGATGGCCGTCGCCGGCGTCAGCGACGAGGCGCAGATCGACACGCTCCCTGGCCTCCAGCGCGAAGGTGCCATCCTCGGCGCTGTTCACGCGCGCCAGTTCCGTGCCATCCGGCGCAAGCGCCGTGACCAGCGCGCCCTTTGCCTTGATGTCGCCCGCGAAATAGACCGTGCCGCGGATGGTCGTCCCTTCGACATAAGCGAACACCTTGAGCTTGTGCGCCGATGCCGGCATCGGGTGTGCGAGGATCAGCGCGAGCGCGCAACCCAGCACCGCCCAGCGCCCCTTCGCCGGCCCTGTTCGCCGCGTCGTGCTCATGACGCTTGTGGGCGCAGGCTGAAGCTCAGCACCTCGGGCTTGACCCGCTGCAAGAACACCACCATGCATCCCGTGATGAACGCCTCGACGACCGCAATCGGCAGATGCGCGGCGAAGATGAGCTTTGCCGCCGGGAGGAAGGCCTTGCCGCTGAGAGCGAGCGTGAGGCCAACGAGCATGCAGGTCGTACAGACGGCAAGGCCGCCGGCGGCGGCTCCCCAGAGGAAGGGCTTGCTCCCCGCAGCGGCGCGACCAAACAGATAGAACGACAACAGCGCCGGAACAGCGAGGTTCACGGTGTTGACGCCGAGCACGGTGATCCCGCCGAAGCCGAAGAACACCGCCTGCAACAGCAAGGCGACGAAAATCGCCGGGACCGCCGCCCAGCCCAGCACCATGCCCATCAGGCCGTTGAGCAGCAAATGCGCGCTCGATGGTCCTACCGGCACGTGAACCAACGAGGCAACGAAGAAGGTCGCGCTCATCACCCCGACGTGGGGAATCCGCTCACCCTCGATCTTACGCAGACCGTAACCGATGCCAACCACCGCCAGGGCAGTCGCCGTCAACAGTACCGGCGCCGACACCACACCGTCCACGAGATGCGCCATTGGCGAAGTCCTCCCTAGTGGTCCGATGCCAACGGATCAGTCCCATCCGTTGGCTGAATCGAACCACTAAATCATAGGGTTAGTGGATCGCACGAGCCACTAGTTCATGTCCACGGCGCGCACCCACATCAGCGCCCCGTTTTCGACCGGAACATCCTTGCCGGTCGGGCTCTTCATTGGCTCGTCCCCTTCGAGCAGCGCGGCGAAGCCCCACCAGCCGGCGCGCGGCATCGCGTAGGCAAAGACGCCGTTGCCGTCGGTCTTGACCACTTGCGTGATGAACGGATCGGCGGGCGGTGTGATCGAGCCGTCGTTGACCCACTCGACCTCGACGTCGGCAAACGCGACCGGCTTGCCGCCCTTGCGCACGATGCCGCGGAAGACATTGCCGGTCCAAAGGCCGTAGGGACGGACCAGCGGCTCGATCTCCACCGGGAACCCCACCAGCGCGTCCCAGCCGCCGGCCGAGCCGAAATCGACCACCACCTTGGCGTAATGCACGATCATCTTCTCCTCGGCCGGCTCCCAGTACGCCGCCGGTTCGACGAAGAAGACGTAGTCGCCGGGCATCTTGAGCTGGTAGCTCGCCTCGTAGGCGGCTTTGCCGCCCAGTGAACGCGACCTCAGCAAGGGCTTGAGATCCGTCTTTTGCCCGGAAACCAGCACCCCAAACTGCACCGGCGGCGCCATGTTCATCACCGGCCCGCCTTCCATCGGATGGGTAAAAGCGAGGTCGAGTCTGACGCTGCGCTCCCCCTCGTCCCCGACGATGTCCTGTGAAGGCAGGATCTCCTGGAAATGCGCCTGCACCGGCACCGTCGCGGCGACGGTGACCGCGACGGCACGCAACGCGCCGGCTATATTTTCCATAATTATTTTTCCGCGATCCCCTTGGGGGTCGTACTTTGCCGCCGCTTCCTGCATGCTTCCCATCTTGTCCGCCCCCTCCTGATCTTTTACGTCGCGGTCACCGCCGCCTCTGGTCCGGTGCTTCGCCAAAGACGGAGCGCGGACCCGGTGACAACGCCTTACGACAAACTATACTTGACTTGGCTGCGAATGCCAGGGCCAATCCGCTGGCTTGGCGCCGAATTCCGGCATTGCTACCGGCATTCCTAATTGCTACCGGCATTCCTAAAGGTAATGGAGGTGCAAGCGCACGGTGAAGAAAGATGATCCCGCGATGATCCCCACCATCGCCCTTGTGGACGACGACCGCAATATCCTGGCTTCGGTCTCGATGGCGCTCGAAGCCGAGGGTTTCGTGGTGCGCACCTATGCCGACAGCACGGAAGCGCTGACCGAGCTGTTGCGCGATCCGGTCGACCTCGCCGTCCTCGACATCAAGATGCCACGGATGGACGGCATGGAGCTGCTCGATCGCCTGCGCCGCGAGACCGATCTGCCGGCGATCTTCCTCACGTCGAAGGACGAGGAGGTCGACGAGTTGCGCGGCCTGCGCATGGGCGCCGACGACTACATCACCAAGCCGTTCTCCCTGCGCCTTCTGATCGAACGGATCCGCGCCGTCTTGCGAAGGCGCTCCGCGCCAACCGAGGAGAGTGAGGATGTCCTGCGCCGCGGCCAGCTCCTGCTCGATTCCACGCGCCATCTCTGCCGCTGGAAGAACGCCGACGTCGATCTGACGGTGACCGAGTTTCTCATCTTGCTCGCGCTGGCCCGCCGCCCCGGCCACGTCAAGAGCCGCGATCAGCTCATCGATGCGGCGTATGGCGAGAACATCTACATCGACGATCGGACCATCGACAGCCACATCAAGCGCTTGCGCAAGAAGTTCAAGGACATCGATCCCGAGTTCAGCGAGATCGAAACCCTCTACGGCGTCGGCTACCGCTACCGCAATTCCTGATCGTCGCCATGGAACCGCCCCGCCGCGATCTGCGCTTGCGAGGAACGCCGAGGCGGCTGATCTCGCCGATGACCTGGCGGATTCTCGCCGTCAACCTGCTGGCGCTCGGCGTGCTGTTCGCGGGCTTCGTCTACTTGGACGCCTACCGCCGCAGCCTGCTGGCCGCCGAACTGGCAACCCTGGAGAGCAAGGCCAAGCTGTTCGCGGCCGCCATCGCGGAAAGCGCGACCAGCCCCGATGTCACCGCGATCCCCGGGCTGATCGCGCCCTTGGCCCAGCAGATGGTCCGCCGGCTGGTTGAGACCTCGAAGCTGCGCGCGCGGCTGTTCAACGGCGACGGCAGCCTGGTCGCCGACAGCCTCGTGCTGCTGGGTCCCGGCGGCCTGGTTCAGATCGAGCAATTACCCCCGCCCCGGACCAAGAGCGACGCGATCAGGGATCTGCTCGACGCCTACGACAAGCTCATCGCGCGCATCTGGAAGCCGCAGGCGTTGCCGCCCTACGTCGAGCCCGCCGTGCAAAGCGCCAAGGATTACCAGGAGGTTCTCGCCGCACTGGCCGGCAAACCCGATCAGATGGTCCGTGCCGGCACGCATGGCGACAAGGTCCTGAGCGTCGCGGTGCCGGTGCAACGTTTCCAGCCGGTGATCGGGGCGCTGATGCTGAGCGAGGAGTCGACCGAGATCGACGCCGCCGTCCTCAACGTGCGCCTCGACATCGTGAAGTGGTTCCTGGTCGCGCTCGCCGTGACCGTGTTGTTGTCTATCTACCTCTCCAGCACGATTGCCCGGCCGATGAAACGGCTGGCCGCGGCCGCCGAGCGGGTGCGCAGGGACCGCCACCGCCAGCACACCATCCCCGATTTCGGCCCCCGGCGCGACGAGATCGGCCAGCTCGCGCATGCCTTGCGCGAGATGACCGACGCCTTGTGGCTGCGCATGGACGCCATCGAGCAGTTCGCCGCCGATGTCGCGCACGAGATCAAGAACCCGCTGTCGTCGCTGCGCAGTGCCGTCGAGACCGCCACCCGGATCGAAGACCCCGCACGACGGGAGCGGCTGATGGCGATCATCTTGGAAGACGTCGCCCGGCTGGATCGACTGATCAGCGACATCTCCGACGCGTCGCGGCTCGATGCCGAGCTGTCGCGCGCCGATTTCGCGCCGGTCGACCTCGGCCGGATGCTGGCGACGCTGATCGACGTCACCGACACCGCCGCCGCCGAGCGCAGGGTCCGCCTCTCGCTCGACGTGGCCGACGGCGCGGCCTTGCGGATCAACGGCATCGAGGGCCGGCTGGTTCAGGTTTTTCGCAACCTGACCGCAAACGCCCTGTCCTTCAGTCCGGCCGGCGGCACCATCTCCTTGAAGGCGGGCCGCGACGACGGCATGGTGATCGTCGAGGTGCTGGATCAGGGCACCGGCGTTCCCGCCGG
Source organism: uncultured Defluviicoccus sp. (assembly GCA_964401555.1). Taxonomy (GTDB): domain Bacteria; phylum Pseudomonadota; class Alphaproteobacteria; order Rhodospirillales; family Defluviicoccaceae; genus Defluviicoccus. The sequence goes on along the minus strand of CAYNYW010000018.1, from coordinate 31,778 downwards.
TCGGGAGAAGGATATTTTCAGCCGCTTCTACTCCGTGCGTCCCGAAGGCGAGGCCTTCGGCGTGCACTCCGGCCTGGGCTTGAGCATCTCCAAGCAGATCGTCGACGCCCACGGCGGCACCATCGTCGCTCAGAACCAGCTCGACGCCGCCGGCAAGGTCACCGGCGCCCGCTTCGTCGTCAGTCTACCCGCGACCTGAGCCGGCACTTCACTTAAAGAGCAGGAGGACGAGGCGCCGTGATGGACCGGATCAGAGGCACCGTCGTCGCGCTCGGTCCGTCGGGCGTGCTGCTGCGCGGCGGTTCGGGCTCGGGCAAGTCGGATCTGGCGCTGCGGCTGATCGCGGACGGCGCGCGGCTGGTTTCCGATGACTATACGGCGATCGCCGTGCGCGACGGCCGGCTCCATGCCTCGGCACCAGCCGCCATCCGCGGCCTTCTGGAGGTGCGCGGCCTGGGCGTGCTGCGGATCGAGCCGGCCGGCGAGACCCCCCTCGCGCTCGTCATCGACCTGGTGGCGCCCGACGCCGTCCCGCGCCTGCCGGACGAAACCGGCTGCACCCTGCACGGGATCACGGTGCCGCTGTTCCGCCTCGCCCCGTTCGAGGCTTCGGCACCGGCGAAGGTTCGGCTTGCCGTGCGTATCGTAACTGGCGGTATAATCCGGCTTTGATCGTGGCGGAAACCACACCATCTTTCGTTGCACGCGAGGCTGCAGGCAGCACATCGATGAATCCCGGCGCGCAGACCAGCCAGAGGATTGTCGTCGTCACCGGCCTGTCGGGGGCCGGCAAGACCACGGCGCTCAAGGCGCTCGAAGATCTCGGCTACGAGGCCGTCGATCACCTGCCGCTCGCCCTGCTCGGCCGCTGGCTCAAGCCGAGCGCCGATGACCTCCGCCAGGGCCCCTTGCTGCTGGCGATCGGTGTCGATGTCCGCACCCGCGACTTCGCGGTCGATCGTTTGCTCGCCTTCGTCGATCCGTTGCGTGCCGAGGCGCTGCTGGAAGCGCGGCTGGTCTTTCTCACCTGCGATGACGACGAACTCCTGCGCCGTTACGCCGCCACCCGCAGGCGCCATCCGCTCGCCGCCAGCGGTCCGGTCGGTGACGGCATCGCGTGCGAACGGCAACTGCTGGCACCGCTACGCGCGTGCGCCGACCTCACCATCGACACCACCCAGCTCAGCCCCGGCGAGCTCAAGCTCATCCTGAATGGGCATTTCCGCAGCACCGGCGACCGCGAAATGGTCATTCAGGTCACGTCGTTCTCCTACCGCTCGGGCCTGCCCCGCCACGCCGATCTGGTGTTCGACGTGCGGTTCCTGACCAATCCCCATTATGAGCCGGCACTGCAGGTTCTGACCGGCCTCGACGCGCCGGTCGGCGCGTTCATCGCCCGCGATCCGGAGTTCGCCTGGTTTATGGCTTCGTTAACGTCCTTGCTGGAACCTCTCGTCCCGCGCTATGCCGCAGAGGGAAAGAGCTACCTGACGATCGCCGTCGGTTGCACGGGAGGCCGCCACCGGTCGGTGTTCGTCGCCGAGCAGCTCGCCGCCCATCTGCGCGCGCGCGAGTGCGTGGTTGACGTCTACCACCGTGACTTGGTGAGATCCGGAACGATGGTTCCTACGTCCGAAACTGCGACCGGCGCCGCGCCATGATCGGTCTCGTCGTCGTCACCCATGGTCGGCTCGGAGACGAGCTGATCAACGCGCTTGAGCACGTGTGCGGCGCCCAGGCCAACATCACGGCGGTGTGCATTGGCCCCGACGACGACATGGAACAGAAACGCACCCAGATCCTCGACAGCGTCGCCAATGCCGAGGAAGGAAACGGGGTCGTGCTGCTCACCGACATGTTCGGCGGCACCCCCTCCAACCTCGCCATCTCCATCATGGACAAGGCCAATGTCGAGGTGATTGCCGGGGTCAATCTGCCGATGCTGATCAAGCTCGCCAGCGTCCGCCAAACGGAGTCCCTGGAGGAAGCCGCGCAAAGCGCCCAGGAAGCAGGCCGCAAATATATCAACATCGCCTCTCGGCTCCTGACGCAAGAGGAGATATGAAGCTGGCGATGGCGCAATCGAGCCGTGAGGGCGAGGTTCAACGTTGCACGACCGTGATCGCGAACAGGCGCGGTCTGCACGCGCGCGCCGCCGCCAAATTCGTGAAACTTGCCGCCGGCTTCGACGCGGACATCACCGTCACCAAGCGTGGCACCTCCGTTTCCGGCCGCTCGATCCTGGGGCTGATGATGCTGGGTGCCGGGCCCGGAACCGAACTCGAAATCACCGCCGTTGGACGCGAGGCAGAAGAAGCGATCGCCGTCTTGCGCAACATCATCGAAGCCCGCTTCGAGGAGGACGACTAGTGCAGCAATCCATTTGGGCAATTCGCACCAGGAACCGGCTGTTGCTGCACATGATGCCGATATAATCGCGCTTTCGGCCCGAACAGAGGGCTGTTATCTGTTTGAGCCGGTGAACGAACGTATTCTCCTCTCGCCGCGCCCGCCTGCGGCAAGCGGGGAGTGTGAAACAACAACGTAGAAATCATCAATTCGACATAATAACGTCGAAATAATAAAACACAGAGTAGTTTGGGAAGGAAATGATCCAGCAGGCGACAATCGAGCGCGTCGTCGAAGGATTTGGTGTCTCGCCCGGCATCAGCATGGGGCTTGCCCATGTGCTCGACAGTGGCCAGGTCCGAATCCCGGAGTACCGCGTCGCACCGGCGGACGTGGACGGCGAGCAGGAACGCCTGCATTCGGCGGTGCTGCGCTCGCGCCGCCAGCTCGCGCGGTTGCGCCGCCGGCTGCAGGAGCGGACGCGGGCGCTCCCCAACGGCGCCGCCCAGGATCTTGGCTATCTTCTCGAAGCCTACCTCGAAATGCTGCGCGACTCCCGGCTCGTCCGTGGTGCCCACGACCGCATCGCCACGGACTGCGTCAACGCCGAAAGCGCGGTGCAGGCCGAAATCACCGCGATTTGCAGTGCGTTCAAAGCCATGCACGACCCCTACCTCGCCGCGCGCATCGAGGATATCCGTGACGTCGGCAACCGGCTGCTCAAGCAACTGACCGCGCGGTCGGCGCCGCCACCACTGGCCTCGGTGCCGCGCGGCAGCATCCTCGTCGCCGACGAGCTGACACCGGCCGACACCGCCCAGCTCGACCCGGACATCGTCTCCGGCCTCGCCGCGCTCAGTGGCGGCCCCCAGGGCCATACCGCCATCATGGCGCGCGCCTTGGGCCTGCCGGCCGTGCTGGGGGCAACCGGTCTGCTCGACAAGGTCAAGACCGGCGATCCCATCGTCATCGACGGCGATCTCGGCCAGGTGATCATCAATCCGTCGCCGGCGACGCTCTTGACGTTTCAGCGCCGCAAGGGCGAGCAGCGTCGCGAACAGTGGGAATTGCGCCGGCTGAGGCGGCAACCCTCGATCACCCGCGACGGCGTTCCCATCAGCCTGCACGCCAACGTCGAACTGCCCATCGAGATGGATGGCGTCATCGAGGTTGGTGCCGCAGGCATCGGGCTGTTTCGCACCGAATTCCTGTTCCTCAATCGCGCCTCGCCCCCCGGGGAAGACGAACAGTACGCGTTCGTGCGCGAACTGGTCGAGCGCGCCTCGGGCAATCCGGTCACCGTTCGCACCCTCGATCTCGGTGGCGACAAGGGCGCCGAAGCCTTTGTCGAGCAGTTCGGCGAGAGTGTCGCCTCGCCGCTCGGCCTGCGCGGCATCCGCCTGTCGCTCGCGCGCACCGAACTCCTCGACGTGCAATTCCGCGCCATCCTGCGCGCTGCAGCGCACGGACCGGTGCGGATCCTGTTGCCGATGGTGACCAGCGTCGCCGAGATGCGCACCGCGCGCGACATTCTGGCCCGGGCAGCACGCCGGCTGTTACGGCGTGGCGAGAACATCCCGGCCGCCCTTCCGCCCATCGGCACGATGATCGAAGTACCCGCTGCGGCCCTGACCGCCGATGCGCTCGCCCATGTCAGCGATTTCTTCGCGGTCGGCTCCAACGACCTCACCATGTACACGCTCGCCATCGATCGCGGCGACGAGCGGGTGGCACACCTGTACAACACGCTGCATCCGGCCGTGCTGCGATTGATCCAGTTCGCGGCCGCGGCAGCGAAACGCGCGCGCATTCCGTTCAGCGTCTGCGGTGAGATCGCGGGGGACCCCCGCTACACGGGCCTGCTCCTAGGCCTCGGCTTTCGCGAGCTATCGATGGCGCCGCCCAGCATTCCCAAGGTCAAGCGACGAATCCTCGACATCGATCTCGCCAGCGCCGAAAAGCGGGCGCGCATGATCATGGAGGAGACCGACCCGCTGCGCATTCAGATCCTCCTCGACGAGTTCAACGCCCCCGCCCTCACCCGCAACGCCGGCTGACCCGGGATTCCCCTTCCCAATCGTCGGCGCCAGGATTCCTGAATGATACCGTCCGAAGAGCCGCGTCCGTGGCTTGCGCGATCAGGCGCCGCCCGGAACGCCCCTGGTAGTGGAATACTCGAAATGCAGGGCCTCGCCCGGATGGACGAGCGCGAAGGCGGCGTGTGCCGCACTCGCCGCCTCGGCAAACCCGGTGAGGATGAGCTTCAGTTTGCCGGGATAGCTCGCGATGTCGCCGATGGCGAACACGCCCGGCAAGCCGGCATAGCAGTTCGCCCGGTCGACCCCGATGTGATTGCGATGCAGGTTGAGGCCCCAGTCGGCGATGGGGCCGAGGTTCTGCGACAATCCGTAGAACGGCAGGAAGACGTCGGCTGCCAATGTCCGCTCGCCACCATCGAGGTCGGCTGCAACCACGGCCTCCAGCACGCCCCCCTCGCCCTTGAGGGCATGCGGCTGGTACGGAATGACCAGTTCGATGGCACCTTCGCCGGCGCGCTTGTTGATCCGCTTCACCGTCTCGGGCGCGGCGCGGAACTTCTCGCGGCGATGGATCACCGCAACACTGGCGGCGACCTCGGCGAGCGACAGCGCCCAGTCGAGCGCGGAATCGCCGCCGCCCGCGATCACCACACGGCGATCGCGATAGTCTTCGCGCCGGCACACGAAATACTTGACGCCACGACCGGGAGGCTGCTTCTCGTACTGTTCGATACCGGCGAGCGGGGGACGGTTCGGGCCGAACGCACCGACGCCCGCCGCGATGATCACCACGGGGGCGGCGATGCGCGTGCCTTTCGAGGTTTCGAGAAGCCAGCCGTCTCCCTCTCGCTGCAGGAGGTTGACCTGCTGGCCGAGGTGAAAGACGGCGTCGAACGGCGCCGCCTGCGCCGACAGCCGTTCGACCAGTTCACTCGCGAGAACGCGCGGATAGCCAGGGATGTCGTAGATCGGCTTTTCGGGATAGAGCGCCACGCATTGTCCGCCCGGAGCATCCAGCGCATCGATCACGTGACACTTCATGTTGAGCATGCCGCATTCGAACACCGCGAACAGGCCCACCGGTCCGGCACCAATGATCGCCACGTCCGTCTTGAACGTCTGTAATGCCATGAAATCGTCCCTGTGCGCCGCGCCTGCGTGCGCCCCCTTGGCGTGTATATAGTGGCGTGTCCGTATAAATGACCAACCACGCACAGCGGTTCAAGGGCTTGCCCCTTACGGGTCAGAAGTGTCGGGTAGAGGACGGGACGTTGCGCGCCTGTGCTGGCACGCCACCGCGGCCAGAGTCCCTGCAGACGAAGCCGCCGCGCCCGGCGATCGTCTTGCCGGAAGTTGTCGTGCCCGACGAGGCCGCGATGGCGGAATTCGCGCGGCGCCTCGCCGGCTGCAGCCGTCGCGGCGACATCCTGGCGCTCTCGGGCGACCTCGGCGTCGGCAAGACGACGTTCGCCCGCGCCTTCATCCGGGCGTACGGCCGCCCGGCCGAGGAGGTTCCGAGCCCGACCTTTACCTTAGTCCAGGTCTACGACCCCCTCGATGCCACCGCACCACCGATCTACCACTTCGATCTGTATCGGCTCGATTCGCCCGAGGACGCGTTCGAGCTGGGTCTGGACGACGCCTTCGCCTGCGGCATCTCGCTCATCGAGTGGCCCGATCGCCTGGGCGCGTGGCTGCCGGCCGCGCGCCTCGATCTTGGCTTCGCCTTCGGCCCGACCGAGAGCGCGCGCATCGTCTCGATGGGCGCCGGCGCCGCCTGGCGCGACCGGCTCGCGGAGGCGGGCATTGGCTGAGCGAAGCGGCCTGCGCGAGGCGTTCCTGGATTCGGCCGGCTGGGCCGACGCCGAGATCGCGCCACTCGCCGGCGATGCGTCGTTTCGCCGCTATTTTCGCATGCGCACCAACGGCCGCCGCGCGGTGCTGATGGACGCGCCGCCGGCCCACGAGAATGTCAAGGCGTTCGTGCGGATCGCCCGCCAGCTCGCCGCGCTGGGCTTCAGCGCGCCTGCGATCCTCGCCGCCGACGAGGATGCCGGCTTTCTGCTGCTCGAGGATTTCGGCGACGACACCTTCAGTCGGCTGTTGCGCAACGGCTGTGCCGAAGAGCCACTGTATCGGCTCGCCATCGATGTGCTGGTCCGCCTGCACGCGCTGCCGCCCGCCCGGGCGATGCCCGCGAACCTGCCGGCGTACGACGAGCGCCGCCTGCTCGACGAGACGCTGCTGCTCGCCGACTGGTATCTGCCGGCGATCAGCGGCCAGCCGCTTCCGGACGACGTGCGCGAGGCGTACATCGCGGCGTGGTCGGCCGTGCTGCCGCTGGTGACGCGCCAGCCGCCGACCCTGGTCCTGCGCGATTTTCACGTCGACAATCTGATGCGGCTCGATGGCCGCTCCGGCGTCGCCGCCTGTGGCCTGCTCGACTTCCAAGATGCGGTCGCCGGCGCGCCGGCCTACGATCTGATGTCCTTGCTCGAAGACGCTCGGCGCGACGTGCCGCAGACGCTCAAGGCACGCATGCTCGCCTATTACCACGCCCGGCGCGGCGCGGCCGACGGCGCCGCCTTCGCCGACCAGTTCGCCATCCTGGCCGCCCAGCGCCACGCCAAGGTCATCGGCATCTTCACCCGCCTCGATCGCCGCGACGGCAAGCCGATCTATCTCGTGCACATCCCCCGCGTCTGGCGTCTGCTGGAGGCGGCGCTCGACGCGCCGGTGCTCGCCCCGGTCGCGGCATGGTTCCGCCGCTTCGTCCCTCCCGAGGCAAGGCGCATCCCGCGATGAACAACGCCTCTTTCCACGCCCCCGCGACGACCGCCGCCACCCCGCGCCGGGCGATGGTGCTCGCGGCCGGCCTCGGCCTGCGCATGCGCCCGATCACGCTGCGGCTGCCCAAGCCCCTGATCGTCCTTGCCGGCCAAACGCTCCTCGATCGCATCCTCGACCGGCTGGCCGAAGCCGGCGTGAGCGAGGCCGTGGTCAACACCCATCACCTCGGTGACATGATCGCCGCGCACCTAGCCGGCCGGCGATCCCCGCGCATCCACCTTTCCCCGGAAGCGACGCTCCTGGAGACCGGCGGCGGCATCACCCGGGCGCTGCCGCTCCTGGGCGCGGAACCCTTTTACGCCATCAATGGCGACGTCCTGTGGCGCGACGACGCGCCGCCGGCGCTGCACGCCCTCGCCCAGGCCTGGGACGAGGAGACCATGGACGGTCTCCTGCTGCTGCAACCCATCGAAACCGCGCTCGGCTACCAAGGTGCCGGCGACTTCTTCCGCCAGCCGGACGGCAGGCTCGTCCGCCGCGAGGACCGCCCGCGGGCGCCCTTCATCTTCGCCGGCCTGCAGATCCTGCACCCGCGCCTGTTCGCGGCCGCACCGGACGGCGCGTTTTCGACCAACGTCCTGTTCGACGCCGCGATCGCCGCCCGCCGGCTGCACGGCATCATCCATGGCGGCGGCTGGTGCCATGTCGGCACGCCGGACGACATCGCGCCCGCCGAGGCGTTCCTGCGCACCGCCGATGTTGCCGCCGCCGCCCCTGCGGCCGCACCGGCGGTGCTGCACGCCGGCCGATGACGGCGCCGCGCGTCTATACCGTCGCACCGGGCATCCCCTTCGTCGACGCGGTGGCGCACGGCATTGCCAGCACCATCGCCACGTCGCCCGCGGCGCTGGCCGGCGCGCAGGTGCTGCTGCCGACGAGGCGCGGCTGCCGGGCGCTGACGGCCGCGTTTCTGCGCCTGAGCGGCGGCGCGCCGCTGCTGTTGCCGCGCCTGCGGCCGCTGGGCGAACTCGATGACGACGACGATCTTGCCCTCGGCCTCGACGACGACGATGAGGCCGGCACGGAAGCCGCCGGCGCCTCAATCCCGCCCGCGATCTCGCCGTTGCGCCGGCAACTCCTGCTCACCCGGCTGGTGATGAAGTTCCGCCGCGACGAAACGACATCGGACCAGGCCGCCAGGCTCGCCCGGGAACTCGCCCGGCTTTTGGACCAGGTCCATACCGAGCGCCTCGACCTCGCCCTTCTCAAGGACCTGGTCCCGGCCGAGCTTGCCCAGCACTGGCTCAAGACGCTGGATTTCCTCTCCATCGTCACCGAGCACTGGCCGCGCATCCTCGCCGAACAGGACCGTATCGACCCGGCCGAGCGGCGCATCCGGCTGATCGAGGCGCAGACGGAATCATGGCGCAGACGGCCGCCGGCCGGCCCGGTGATCGCGGCCGGCTCCACCGGCAGCATCCCCGCCACCGCCGAACTCCTGGACGTGATCGCGCATCTGCCGCAGGGCACGGTCATCCTGCCGGGGCTCGATGCCACGGCCGACGACGCCTCGTGGCAAGCCATACGCGACGATCCGTTTCATCCGCAGTACGGCATGGCCCGCCTGCTCGATCGCATGAAGATCGACCGCCGCAGCGTGCCGCACTGGCCCTCGGCCGCCGCACCCGCATCATCGCCCGCGCGCGCCGCCCTCATTCACCGCACCCTGCGCCCCTCGGCCACCTTCGAGGCCCCACCGCCGGACTGCCCGGCGGCGACCGACGGTCTCGACGGCGTCGCCCGCCTCGATTGCGCCGGGCCCGAGGACGAGGCCCGGGTGGTTGCACTCATCATGCGCGAAGCCCTCGAACAGCCGTTGCGGACGGCGGCGCTGGTTACGCCCAGCCGGCCGCTCGCGCGCCGGGTCGCGGCCGAACTCAAGCGCTGGGGGATCGAGATCGACGATTCCGCCGGCGAGGCGCTGGGCAACACCGTGCCGGGCACGTTCCTGCGGCTGGTTGCCCGGATGGTCGCCGATGCCTTCGCGCCGGTGTCGCTCCTGGCGGCGCTTAAGCACCCGCTCGCCGGTTGCGGCCTGGCGCCCGCCGCCTGCCGGGCGCGCGTGCGACGGCTCGAAACCAAGGCCCTGCGCGGACCGCGGCCGAAGCCGGGGCTCGCCGCGCTCCAGGACGGTATCGGCGCCGACGACCGCGCTCTCGCGGCCCTGCTCGCAGCCCTCGACGCGGCGACGGCCGACTTCGCCGGCATGTTCGCACGCCAGACCGCACCGCTCACGCAAATGCTCATCCGCCATGCCGAGGCCGCCGAAGCGCTGGCTGCAACCGACACCGAGGCAGGCGCCGGCCGGCTGTGGGCGGACGGTGCCGGCGATGCCGCGGCCGAGTTCATCGTCGCGCTGGCCGAGGCCGCGGGCGCCATCGACGCCATCGATACCGAGGAGTATCCGGCGCTGCTCGACGTCCTGATGCAGGGCTGCGTGGTCCGGCCGCGCTTCGGCCGCCACCCCAGGCTCGCGATCTGGGGGCCGCTGGAGGCGCGCCTGCAGCACGCCGATGTCATGATCCTGGGCGGGCTCAATGAGGAAACCTGGCCACCGAAAGCCGAGGCCAGCCCGTGGATGAGCCGGCCGATGATGAAGGTGCTCGGTTTGCCGCTGCCCGAGCGGCGGATCGGCCTGTCGGCGCACGATTTCGCCCAGGCATTCTGCGCCCGCCACGTCTATCTGGCCCGCGCCCGCCGCGAGGAAGGAACACCGACGGTGCCGTCGCGCTGGCTGCTGCGGCTCGAACTGTTCAGCAAGAACACGCCCTGGGAGGCGGCCAACGCGACCGTCGCCGCACGCTGGCAGTCGTGGCAGCGCGAACTCGACAGCCCGGAGGATCGGGAGTGCGTCCAGATCCCTCCGCCCGCGCCCAGACCTCCCGTCGCCTCCCGGCCGCGCCGGCTGTCGGTCACCCAGATCGAAACCTGGATGCGCGATCCGTACGCGATCTACGCGCGCTTCATCCTCGGCCTCAAGGCGATCGAGCCGCTCGATGCCGACCCGACCGGTGCCGATTACGGCGCGGCGGTGCACCAGGCCCTCGACGCCTTCGTCCGTGCCTTTCCGGACGCCTTGCCGGCCGACGTCTGGCCCCATCTGCTCACCTGCGGCCGGCAGGCTTTCGCGTCTCTCCTCGACCGGCCGGGCGTGCGGGCGTTCTGGTGGCCGCGCTTCCAGCGCATCGCCGCCTGGTTCCTCGAAGGCGAGCGCCAGCGGCGCCCTCGTCTGAGCGTTTCCGTCACCGAGGTCGAGGGCAGCATGACCCTCGCCGCACCAGCCGGTCCGTTCGTGCTCACCGCCAAGGCCGACCGCATCGACACGCTCGCCGACGGCACGCTTGCGATCATCGACTACAAGACCGGCACGCTGCCTGCGCCTAAGGACTTGGCCGCCGGCCTTGCGCCGCAACTGCCCCTCGAAGCGGCGATCGCACGCGAAGGCGGTTTCGCGCAGGTGCCGGCGCGCCCGGCCTCGGCGCTCGAATACTGGCGGCTCACCGGTGGCAATCCACCCGGTGAATGCAAGCCGATCGCCAACGAAGACGATGAGCTGGTCGATCGCTCCCTGACCGGTCTTGCGTGCCTGATCGCGGCCTTCGACCAGCCGGACACCGCCTACCTCGCGCAACCGCGGCCGGCGGCGTCGCCGCGCTTCAGCGACTACGCGCATCTCGCCCGCGTCCGCGAATGGTCGGCCGGCGGCGATGACGGCGATTGAGAGGATGGCGGGGATGGATGCTGCCGCCATGATCGACGATCCGAACATACCGCAGCGCGCGGCCGCCGATCCCACCGCCTCGGTGTGGGTCGGTGCGTCGGCCGGAACCGGCAAGACCAAGATCCTCACCGACCGGGTGCTCAACCTGATGCTCGCCGGCACCCCACCGGAGCGGATTCTCTGCCTGACCTTCACCAAGGCAGCGGCCGCCCAGATGAGCACGCGCATCGCGAGCCAGCTCGCGAAGTGGGCGGCCCTGCCCCAGGACCAGCTCGCGCGCGACCTGCTCCAACTGTGCGGGCACGAGCCGTCGCCAGCGGAGGTGGACCTGGCCAAGCGACTGTTCGCGCGCGTGCTCGACACCGCCGGCGGCATGAACATCCAGACCATCCATGCCTTCTGCCAGTCGGTTCTCGGCCGTTTCCCCCTCGAAGCCGGCATCGCGCCACACTTCGCGGTGGTCGACGAGCGCGATGCGGGCGAACTCCTGCGCGCCGCCCGCGATGCGATGCTCCAGGGCATTGCCGACGACGCGACACCGCTTGGCCGGGCGCTCGGCGAGATCATCCCCCATGTCCAGGAGGCCGGCTTCGCCGACCTGATCGGGGTGTTGGCCAAGGCACGCTCGCGCCTTTACGATTTCTTCCAGCGCTGGGACGGCCTCGACGGCGCGATCGACGAGGTCCGTGCCCGCCTCGCCGTCGCGCCGGACGAGACGGCGGCGACGATCCGTGAGGCGGCTTGTGCCGATGCCGCTTTCGCGGGCGCCGAACTGCGTCTTGCGGTCGCCGCGCTTGCGCTCGGCAAGGACAGCGATCGCAAGACGGCGTCGGGGCTCGCCGCTTGGCTCGATGCGTCTGCGGCGGAGCGGGCGGCGACGTTCGAAACATATAGCCGCTTCTTTCTCACCAAGGACGACGATGGGTTGCCCGTCATCAAGACGCGGCTGGTGACCAAGGCGGCGGCCGCTCCCGGCATCGACGACACGCTGCGGTGCGAGGCCGAGCGGGTGCGGGCGGCCGTTCTCAAGATGCGGGCGGCGGCCATCGCCGAGGCGACGGCGGCGCTGCTGCGCCTGGCGCAGAGCCTGCTGGGCGAATATGACCGACAGAAAAACCGGCGCTGCCAGCTCGACTACGACGACCTGATCCGCGGCGCGGCCCGGCTGCTTTCGGACGCCGGTGCCGCCTGGGTGCTGTACAAGCTCGATGGCGGCCTCGACCACGTCCTGATCGACGAGGCCCAGGACACCAGCTTCGAACAGTGGCAGCTCATCCGCGGCCTGATCGGCGAGTTTTTCGCGGGCGAGGGCGCGCGAGAGCAGCGCCGCACCGTGTTTGCGGTCGGCGATCTCAAGCAGTCGATCTTCAGCTTCCAGGGCGCCGATCCGGCCGCCTTTCTCGACAACCGCGAGTGGTTCGGCGCACACGTGCAAGCCGCGGCCGAAATCTGGCGACCGGTCGATCTGCGCGTCTCCTTCCGCTCGACACGCGCGGTGCTCGCCGCCGTCGATGCCGTTTTTTCCCGCGAGGCGGCGCGCGACGGCGTCGCACTCGATGCGCAACCCATCGTCCACCAGGCCTACCGCCAGCGCGCCGGCGGCCAGGTCGAGCTGTGGCCGCCGCTCGACCCGCGGCCGGGAGAAGACCTGCCGCCGTGGACGCCGCCGGTGCGCCGTCTGGCCAGCGACACACCGCAGCTCCGGCTTGCCCGCATCATCGCCCGCCGCATCGCCCGCATGGTCGAAGGCGAAGAAGCGCTGCCGTCGCGTGGCCGGCCGATCCGCGCCGGCGACATCATGGTGCTGGTACGCCGCCGCACGCCGTTCGTCGACGCGCTGGTGCGCGCGCTGAAGGAGCACCACATCGCCGTTGCCGGCGTCGACCGCATGGTGCTCGCCGAGCAGATCGCCATCATGGATCTGGTCGCCATCGGCCACTTCGCGCTGCTGCCGACCGACGATCTGACGCTCGCCAGCGTGCTCAAGGGCCCGCTCATCGGCTGCTCCGAGGAGCAGTTGTATGCGCTGGCGTCGGGCCGGGACGGTGCGCCGCTGTGGCGCGTCCTCGCGGCGCGTGCGGCCGACGATGAGGCGCTCGCGCAGACCCACCGGCGGCTGGCAGAGATCCTCGGTCTCGCCGATGCCGTGCCGCCGTTCGAGTTCTACATCGAGATCCTCGGGCCATTCGCCGGACGCCGCAGATTGATCGGCCGGCTGGGCCGCGATGCCGAGGACGCCATCGGCGAGTTCCTGCAACTGACGCTGGCCTACGAGCGCACCCATCTGCCGACGCTCCAGGGCTTCCTGCACTGGTTCGAGACGGGCAGGGTCGAGATCAAGCGCGACCTCGAACACGGCGCGCCGGATGCGGTGCGGATCATGACCACGCACGGCGCCAAGGGCCTGGAGGCACCAGTCGTGTTCCTGCCCGACACCATGCAGACGCCCAAAGCCCAGGGCGCCACGCTGCTGTGGCCGGACGACGCGGATCGGGGAGAGATCGTCTTGTGGCCGCCGCGGCGCGAATACGATGACCCGCTGGCCGCCGCCGAGCGGCAGCGCCGCCGCGATCGCGAGCACAAGGAATACCGCCGTCTGCTCTACGTCGCGATGACGCGCGCCGAGGATCGGCTCATCGTCTGCGGCTGGCGCACGGCGCAGCGGGAGCCCGATGCGTGCTGGTACCATCTCATTCGCCGCGGCCTGGAGGCGGCCGACGCCAGCCTCGGCGTCGAAGAGGTCGAAGACCCGTTCCTCGCGGCCGACCCGGAATTCGACGGCCGGCCCGTGGCCTTGCGCCTTTCCTATCCGCAGGAAGAGGCGGTGCGACCGCAGGTGGCGCCGGAGCCCGCGCCCGCGCCGCCGCTGCCCGCCTGGGCGCGCACGCCGCCCCCGCGGGAGCCGGAAACAATCGAACCACTGGTGCCGTCCCGGGCGGGCCACGGCGCCGTCACCCTCGGTCCGCTGATCGCGCAAGGGGCCGGATTGCAGCGCGGCCGGCTGATCCACCGTCTGCTCGAAAGCCTGCCCCAGGTGCCGCGCCCGGCGCGCAAGCACGTCGCGACCGGCTGGCTCACCAACCACGCCGGCGGCCTGCCGCCGGCCACGCGCGACGAAATCGTCGCCCGCGTGCTGGCGCTGCTCGACGATCCGCGACTGGCGGAGCTGTTCGCGGACGGCAGCCTGGCCGAGGTCCCGTTCAGCGGCAGCGTTGCCGGCCGGCCGATCTCCGGCCAGATCGACCGCCTCGTGGTAACCACGCACGACGTCATCGTGCTCGATTATAAGACCGACCGCACGCCGCCTGCGAAGGTAGACGGAGTGCCGGTGGCCTACCTCAGGCAGATGGCCGCCTACCGCGCCGTGCTGCGTGCAATCTATCCCGACCGCACGATACGTTGTCTGTTGCTGTGGACCGAGACGCCCGAGCTGATGTCCCTCGACGATCCGCTGCTCGATACCGCCCGGCCGCTACCGGCCGCGCCGACCAAGGAGCCGGGAGGAATCGGCGGGGGCAATGCCTGAGTTACGCGCCTTAAATTGCCGGCTTCGCGGCTGAGGAACCATCGGGAAGCTCCTGGTTGCCTCCAGCCGGCGCCCGCGCCGAAACGGCGCCACCGCGCGGCTTTCCGCCGATGACACGCGGTATTTCACGCATTAAGAACACCAAAGCGCCTGGCAGCAAACGCTCGTTTCGGCCAATGGTGCTTGCCCTCGCCAACCACGATGCGTACAATCCGGGTTACACGTTTTGCGTTAGCATCGGTTTAAGGGAAATCGTCGTACAAAGGCGGAGTCGCGACGCACTTTTGCCATTCTTGCATTCGATGCTGGGATGCGGACGCGGGGCAGGGCTGGCTTTTTCCGTCGGGAGCCGGCGGGAGTGCTTGTTGCGGCGTAGGCAGGAGGTGCGCGGTATGCGCCGCCAACTGCCGGCACATGTTTGGGTGTGCGACGCCTGAGGTGCACGACGCCGGCAGAATCCGACCAACCTCGTAACAGCAATTTTCCTGGTAACAGACAGCGAGATAAGGCCTTGAATTACATCTCTGAGGTAAGCGCCGTCGGCCGCGACACCACGCGGAGCCCTGCCAGGATCACCGAGCGGGTCTTCGATCTCGGTGAGTTTCTGCGGCTGTTGAGCCGTCGCAAGGTCCCGATCATCACCTTCGTGATCGTGTCGTGCATTGCGGCTGTCGCCATCTTGCAGTCGATCACGCCGATCTACACCGGCGTGGCTGAAGTACTGGTCCAGACGCGCGAGCATAACATCACCGATATCAAGGCGGTCTTTACCGAAGACCTTACCGACAAGGCCGCGATTTCGAGCGAGATCGAGATTTTGCGTTCGCGCGGATTGGCGGAGCAGGTCGGAGATCAGCTCAAGATCCTGCAGGACCCGGAATTCAATGATGCCCTGCAACCCCCTTCGCCGGTTGCGCGGCTGAAGGAAGCGATCGGCGATCTGTTGCTGACCCATTTGCCAGCGCGCGCCATCGCCGCCCTCGGCCTCGAAAGACCGGAGCCGTTGCCCCAGGACGAAGAGCTACAACTACAACGTCAGGCGGCGATCGAGAATTTTGTTAAGCAGCTCACGGTGATGCCCAAGGGGGACTCGCGCGTTATCGTCATCAGCTTCGACTCGATTGACCCCGACAAAGCGGCGCGCGTCGCCAATGCGTTCGCAGACGCCTACATCATGGATCAGCTCGACCAGAAGTACGAGGCGACCCGGCGGGCCAATCAATGGCTGGCCGGCAAGCTGGACGAGCTGCGCAAGAAGGTTGCGATATCCGAAGGGGCGGTCGAAGCCTACCGGCGGCAGGCGGGCCTGATCCAGGGACAGCAGGGCGATCTTCTCGTCTCGCAACAGGTCTCCGAACTCAACGCCCAGCTCATCACGGCGCGCAGCGAGCGTGCGGCGGCCGAAGCGCGCCTCGGTCAGGTGCGTGAACTGATCCGCTCCTCCGGCGGCGCCGATGCCGCCCGCGAAGCGGTCGACTCGCCGATCATCGTCCAGCTCATTGCCCAGGAGACGGAGTCCAAGCGCAAGGTCGCGGAATTACAGCAGGAATATGGTGAGCGACATCCGCGCCTGATCAACGCCAAGGCCGAGCTGCGCGACGTGCAGAGCAAGCTCGCCTTCGAGGTCTCCAAGGTGGTCAAGACGCTGGAGAACGAAGCCGCCGTCGCCCGCGCCCGGGAATCGGCGATGCAGCGCTCGCTCCAGCAACTGGAATCGCGGGTGTCCCAGGCCAATACCGCCGGTGTCCAGCTTCGCGCCCTCGAACGCCAGGCCGATGCCGACAAGAGCCTGCTCGAACAGTTTCTGAACCGCTCGGAGCAGCTCAACGCCCAGACCGATTTCGGCGTCCAGCAGGCCAATGCCCGCATCATTTCGCGCGCGGACATTCCGCTCTATCCGTCGGCGCCGCAAAAGATGCTGCTGATGGTCTTGACGCTGGTGGCGTCCTCCGTGCTCGCGGTCTTGTGCGTGCTGCTGATCGAGATGCTGCACCGTGGCTATCGCAGCGGCGAGCAGATCGAAGAAGCGACCGGCGTGCGCGCGCTCGGCCTGATCCCGTTGCTGAAGGGCGGCGGGCGCAAGGGACGGCATCCCGAATTGATGCTGGTCAAACACCCGTCGTCACTGTTCGGCGAGTCGGTCCGCTCGCTGTACACCAGCATCCTGATTTCGCAGAACCAGGCACCGCCGAAGACCATCCTCGTCACCTCGTCGTTCCCGAAGGAAGGCAAGACGACCTTGTCCGCCTGCCTCGCCCGGATGTGCGCGATGTCCGGCAAGCGCACGGTGATCGTCGAGGCGGATCTGCGCAAGCCGCAGGTCCACAAGCGCCTCACCGTCCCGCAGGGACCGGGCCTCATCGAATACTTCCTAGGTGAGACCGACCTCTCCCAGGTGTTTTACCGCGACGAGGTGTCCGGCGCCTATGTCATCCCATCCGGCAAGACCACCATCGATGCGACCAAGCTGCTTGATTCACCGGAGATGGGGCAACTGCTCTCTGGTTTGAGCGCGCAGTTCGACCTGGTCATCCTCGACACGCCCCCGATCATGGCGGTCGCCGACGCCCGCGTCCTCGCGCCGCAGGTCGATGGCGTGGTGTTCGCCGTGCGCTGGGCGCGCACCGACCGCGAGGTCGTCAAGCTCGCCATCA
This sequence comes from uncultured Defluviicoccus sp., assembly GCA_964401555.1. Taxonomy (GTDB): domain Bacteria; phylum Pseudomonadota; class Alphaproteobacteria; order Rhodospirillales; family Defluviicoccaceae; genus Defluviicoccus. The sequence goes on along the minus strand of CAYNYW010000018.1, from coordinate 14,639 downwards.
AGAAGCTCAAGGATGCCGGCGCGCGGCTGGCCGGTGTCGTCCTCACCCAGGTCGACGTCGAGCAGCACGCCCAGTACGGCTATGGTGACTCCGGCTACTATCACAAGGGGATCAAGAGCTACTATCACCACTGAGGCTTCCCCCTTGTCGCCTCCAGCCAAATAAAGCGGGGCCGCCCATCCCTGGGCGGCCCCTGCCTTTTGGTGTTGTGGCCTGCCTGTTGCCTTCGGTACGGCGCGGAGATCGCGGGTCTGCGCGGAAGGGATCTCGGGCCGAAGGGATCTTAGCCGAAGAATCTCGGGCGGCGGGATCTCAGGGGGAGACGGCCTCGCGCACGGCCACGATCACCCGGTCCTGGTCGCTCGTCGTCAGCCACGGGTGCATCGGCAGGCTGAGCACGTCGTTCGCCAGACGCACGGTGATCGTCAAGCCGCCGTCCGCCACCGGGTACTGCCGATAGGCGCTCTGCACGTGTAGCGGCCGACCATAGTAGACCGCGCTCGGCACGCCCCGACTTTTCAGCCACTGCGCCACATCGTCGCGATTGCGCACGCGAATGGTGTATTGTGCCCACACCGATCGCCCGCCTTCGACGACGTTCGGCACGTCGACGAGGCCGTCGAGGCCCTGGTGATAGCGCTCGGCAACCTCCTGGCGACGTTCGATCTCGTCGGCGAACAGCGCGAGCTTTTCGCCCAGGATCGCCGCCTGCAGGGTGTCCAACCGGGAGTTCAGGCCGATCCGGACGTTGTCGTACTTGTCACGCCCCTGCCCATGCACGCGCAGGGAGCGGATGATGCCGGCGCGGCCGTCATCGTCGGTGAACACGGCGCCGCCGTCGCCATAGCAGCCGAGCGGCTTCGCCGGAAAAAAGCTGGTGGTGGTCAGGTCGCCGATGGTGCCGACGCTGCGGCCGCGATAGACGGCGCCGAACGCCTGGGCGGCATCGCAGATCAGGAACAGCCGGTGATCGCGGATGATCGGCTCAAGCGCATCGTAATCGCAGGGCTGGCCGAACAGGTCGACGGTGATGACCCCCCGCAAGGCGAGCCCCAGGGCGCGCGCGGTGCGGATGCCGGCGTCGAGGCCGGCGGCGCTCATCGTGCAGGTCGCCTCGTCGACATCGACGAACACCGGAATACCGCCCAAAAGGCACACCGCCTCGGCGGTGGCGCAGAAGGTGAAGCTCGGCACGATGACTGCCTCGCCGGCGCTGAGACCGACGGCCATCAGCGCCAGGACCAGGGCGTCGGTGCCGTTGGCGCAGGTCAGCGCGTGCTGCGCGTTGCAGAAGCGGGCGAGCGCACCTTCGAGCGCGGCCACCTCGGGGCCCATGATGTAGTGACCGTGATCGAGGACGCGGCCGATCGCCGCGTCGAGCCGCTCGCGGATGCGGGCCTGCTGCGCGTCGAGATCGATGAAGGCAATCCCGTGCCGTTCCAGCGTTGCGCTCATCTCAGGCCACCTCCGCCACGGCAATCACCTCTTCCAGCCGATCCTCGCCCTTAAGCACGTAGCGCCGCCCGCTGCGCGGGCAGACGAGATCAGGTCCCAGGCGCTCGCCGGCGTGGCTGACCCAGCCGATCCGCCGCGCCGGATTGCCGGCGACGAGCGCGTGTGCCGGCACGTCGGCGGTCACCACGGCGCCGGCGGCAACCAGGCAGTAGGCGCCGAGGGTGTGTCCGCACACGATGGTCGCATTGGCGCCGATGGTTGCCGCCCGGCCGACGCGCGTGGGCAGGAAGGCGTTCTTGCGCTCGATCTCGGCACGTGGGGTCAAGACGTTGGTAAACACGCACGACGGACCACAGAACACCCCGTCTTCGAGCATCACCCCCTTGTAAAGGCTGACGTTGTTCTGGACCTTGCAGCGATCGCCGATGCTGACGTCGGGGCCGACCATGACGTTCTGGCCCAGGACACAGTCGCCGCCGATGCGAGAGCCCTTGAGAATGTGGCTGAAATGCCAGATCCGGGTGCCGGCACCGATCTCGCAGCCGTCATCGACGATGGCGCTGTCGTGAACAAAATAGGGCCGCGGCGACGCGGACGCCGACGCAATCTTCAGCGGCACCGGATGCGCGGCGGCAATGGCGCGTTCGGCGGCGTCCAGTACCTTGAGCACGCGCAAGCCCTCCTCGGCATCGGTACGCGGCCGCCGCCCGGCCGCGATGCATTCGAGAAAATGTGCGCATTCGAGCTTCAATGGCTCGGCCTCGTCAATGGCCACCGGTCGCGCCTCGGCCTTGGTCGGCTGCGGCAAGCCGTCGCGCCAGTTGACCTTGTGCGGGTAGAGCACAAGCTTGGTCGCCCATGGTTCACCGTCATCGAACACGGCCATCCCGGCGTCGCCGACCACGACCAGCTTCTGCTCCTTGAACGGATGCAGCCAGGAAACGAAAACGTGGCCGTTGATCCCGTTGGCAAAGCGCAGAATGGTTGTGGTGACGTCGGCGATCCGCGCGTGCAGGTAGCAGTGGCCGCTGGCCTCGACGGTCTCCGGCGCATCGCCGGCGAGCGACAGGATCATCGAGAGATCGTGCGGCGCGAAGCTCCAGAAGACGTTTTCCTCGCGGCGGATGCGGCCGAGGTTGAGCCGGTGCGAGTAGACGTATTGCAGCCGGCCAAGCTCGCCCAGGGCGACCAGTTCCTTCAGCCGCAGAAACGCCGGGTGGTACTGCAGCAGGTGGCCGACCATGACGATGCGGCCGCGCGCCGCGGCGGTGCGGCACACCTCTTCGCCATCCGCGACCCGCAGCGCCAGCGGCTTTTCGACGAAGACGTGCTTGTCGGCGGCGAGCGCCGCCAGCGCCAGCGACGCATGCGTCTCCGCCGGTGTCGCCAGCACGACACCGTCGACGGACGCATCGGTCAGGACTTCGTCCCACGCCCGCACCGGCACGTCGTGCGTATCGTTGAGTGCGGCGGCGAGCGCGGCGGCGCGCCCGGCGTCCGTATCCGCGATGCCGGCGAGCGCGCCCAGTTGGTGGAAGTTGCGCACGAGGTTCCTCCCCCACTGCCCGCAACCGACGACGACAATCCGTGCTGGCATGAGCCGGTCACTCCTTCACTGATGAGGCACCTGATGAGGCGATGACGGGAGCGGTGTCCGCCCGGGCGCGACCGAGGCGATCGGATCAGGCCCGGGCGACGATGGCGGCGTGCGGCGAGGCGCGGTCGATGACGTTGCGGGTATCGACCACCAGCTTCGAGAACTTGAGCAGGCCCTCGTAGTCGACGGCGTCGTGATCGGTCACGATCAGGGCGGCGTCGTAGCGGGCGATCACGTAATCCTGGAGCGGCACCGATGCCTTGCCGGCGAGCGCAGCGTGCTCGCGGGTCACCGGGATCACCGGGAAGTAGGGATCGTGGTAGTCGACCTTGGCGCCGCAGGCGTCGAGCAGCTCCATGATCTCCAGCGCCGGGCTCTCGCGCATGTCGTCGATGTTCTTCTTATACGCGACGCCGAGGACGAGCAGCCGCGCGCCGTTCAGCCCCTTGCCGAAGCGGCGGTCCAGCTCCTCGCGCACGCGCTCGACCACGAAGCGCGGCATGGCATGGTTGATCTCGCCCGCGAGCTCGATGAAGCGGGTGGCGATGCCAAGCTCACGCGCCTTCCAGGTCAGGTAGAACGGGTCGATCGGGATGCAGTGGCCGCCGAGACCGGGCCCCGGATAGAACGGCATGTAGCCAAACGGCTTGGTCTTGGCGGCGTCGATCACCTCGAAGATGTCGATCCCCATCGCCGCAAACACGACCTTGAGCTCGTTGACCAGCGCGATGTTGACGGCGCGGAAGATGTTCTCGGTGAGCTTGACCGCCTCGGCCGTCTCGGTCGAGGAGACCGGCACCACGCGGGCGACCACCTTCGCGTACAGCCGGCAGGCCAGATCGAGCGCCGCCCCACCGTCGCCGGCGACGACCTTGGGGATGCGGGCCGTCTCGAAGGCGCGGTTGCCGGGGTCCTCGCGCTCGGGCGAATACGCCAGGAAAAAATCGACGCCGGAGCGCAGCCCGGCAGCTTCGAGAATCGGCTTCACCACCTCGGACGTCGTCCCCGGATAGGTGGTCGATTCGATCACCACGAGCTGGCCGGGGCGCAGGCGCTGGGCGATGCTGCGCGCGGTCGCCTCGACGAACGACAGATCGGGCTCGCGGTGGGCACCGAGCGGCGTCGGTACGCACACCAAGATCGCGTCGGGCTCGTCGAGGCGGGAGAAGTCGGCGGTCGCCGCCAGCCGGCCGCTCGCCTTGGCATCGGCGATGCGGGCATCGCCGATATGCTTGATCGGGCTGGCGCCGCGATCGAGATCCTCGATCTTGGCGGGATCGATATCGAACCCGAGCACCGGGAAGCCGCCCGCGCAACAGGCGAGCGCCAGCGGCAGGCCGACGTAGCCGAGACCGACGATGCCGACGATCGCAAGCCGATCATCGATGCGGCGGCCCAGCGCTGAAACATCAATGGTGGGAAGAGGCGCGTCCATCACCGCACCCTCGCTGCTGATGCCAACTTATAACGCGCTCTTACGGTCCCAATCAAGATAGATAGCCCCAAATGGGTAGATATCTGTCTCCCGGTGGCCCCAAATCGACCATCCTGGCACCGCCGTCCGGCACCGGCGGCGCTCGTGACTTCACGATTGGCCGCGATGATGTTGGCGCCGACCGCAGATCGTGATGGCGCCGGGCATTGGCTTCGATCACAATCGCCTCCGGGCGTTCGAATCCCGTCCGGCGGCACCTCCCGCGCCGGAATTGCGTGTTGTCTTCGCCGCCACCGATCAGCCGCCTTAATGTTGCGCTTCTTCGAAGCTGTTTCCCGTCTGCTCGTCCCGACGCTGCGCGACCTGATGCCGTTGGCCGCCGTGATCATCTTTTTCCAGACCGTGGTCCTGGGCCGGCCGTTCCCCAACTTGGGCGGGATCCTGGTCGGCGTGGCCTTCGTGATCGTCGGCCTCGCCCTGTTCGTACGTGGCCTGGAGATGGGGCTATTTCCGCTCGGCGAGGCGATGGGCGCCGCCTTCAGCCGCCGCGGCAGCCTGAGCGCGCTGTTGTCGTTCGCATTCGCGCTCGGCTTCGGGACGACCATCGCCGAGCCCGCCCTGATCGCCGTTGCCCAGGAAGGAGCCAACGCGGCGGCGCAGACCGGGATCATCGGTGGCGACGACGCCACCAAGGCGGGCTACGCGTTCGATCTGCGACTGACCGTCGCGGCCTCGGTCGGGTTTGCCCTCGTCGTGGGCGTGCTCCGCATCATCCGCGGCTGGCCGATCCACCTCCTGATCATCATCGGCTACGTCGCGATCGCGACACTCACCGTCTTCGCTCCGCCCGAGATCGTCGGCCTCGCCTACGATTCGGGTGGTGTGACCACGTCTACCGTCACCGTACCGCTGGTCACCGCGCTCGGCGTCGGCCTCGCCTCTTCGATCCGCGGCCGCAACCCGGTCAGCGATGGTTTCGGCCTGATCGCCTTTGCCAGCCTGACGCCCATGGTGTTCGTGATCGTGTTCGGGCTGGTCCGGAGCACTCCCTGACGTGTCGCTCCTGGCCCTGATCCGCGAAACAATCCTTTCGACGGTGCGCGACGTGGCGCCGATCATCGCGATCCTCGCCTTTTTCCAGTTCGCCGTGCTGCGCCGCCGCCTGCCGAATCTCAGGCGCATCGTCGTCGGCCTCGCCTACGTCCTGATCGGCATGACGCTGTTCCTGATCGGCCTCGAACAAGCGCTGTTTCCGCTCGGCCGCAGCATGGCCGAACAGCTCGCCGCGCCCACGCTGATCGAAGCCGGCAGCGACGTCGACTGGCGCGATTACGGCCTGGTCTACGCGTTTGCCGCCGCAATCGGCTTCGCGACGACCGTCGCCGAGCCGGCGCTGATCGCGGTCGCGCTCAAGGCGCACCAGGTCTCGGGCGGAACCATCCCGGTGCTCGGCCTGCGGCTTGCCGTCGCCGCGGGCGTGGCGGTCGGTGTCGCGCTGGGCTGCTTCCGCATCGTCACCGGCACGTCCTTGCCCCTCTACATCATCGTCGGCTACGTGCTGGTGGTCCTGCAAACGGCGACCGCGCCACGGCGCATCGTGCCGCTCGCCTTCGATTCCGGCGGCGTGACGACGTCGACGGTCACCGTGCCGGTGGTCACCGCCCTCGGTCTCGGCCTCGCCGCGACGATTCCCGGCCGTCACCCGCTGATCGATGGTTTCGGATTGATTGCTTTTGCAAGCCTTTGCCCCATTATGTCGGTGCTGGCGTACGGCTGGCTGGCAGACGCCGCTCGCCGGGCGCCTCGACGCAACCGGGACCAGTGATCGCCGATGAACCTGAAACTGATCGTTGCCCTCGTTGCCGACGACCGCACCGATGACATCCTCGATGCCGCGCGCGAAGCCGGCGCCACCGGGGCCACCGTCATCCCGAGCTGCCGGGGCGAGGGCCTGAAGCCGGAGAAGACCTTCCTCGGCCTCGAACTGACCGCGCAGCGCGATCTGATCTTGTTCCTGGTCGCCGAGCCGAAGGCACGGGAGATCCTGGAAACGATCGCGCGCGCCGGCAAGCTCGACGCCGAGCCGGGTGCCGGCATCGCCTTCCAGCTCTCCATCGAGGACGCGGTCGGCCTGCGCACCCAGGCCCATGTCCTGTTGAGCGTCATCGGCGAGCGGGTGTGAGCGCCATGGGCGAAACGGGCATCGTGCGCGTCGGCGAGCTGATGAGCCCCGAGATCAGGCTGATCGACGGGCTCGCCACCGTCGCCGACGCCATCGAGGTGATGCGCGAAGCCGGCGTCAGCTCCCTCGTCGTCAACCGGCGCAATGACGACGACGAATACGGCCTTGTCGTCATCACCGACATCGCGCGTGAGGTGATCGCCAAGGGCCGCGCTGCCGAGCGGGTCAACGTCTACGAGATCATGTCGAAACCGGTGATCTGCATCGCATCCGACATGCAGGCGCGCTATGCCGTCCGCCTGCTCGTCCAGTTCAACCTCTCGCGCGCCCTGGTCGTCGATCGCCACCGGCATCCGGTCGGCATCGTCACCCTGCGCGATCTGATCCTGCGCCAGCCGGCGCCACCTGCGACGCTCTCCACATGACCGGGGACGCCGCCCGCAGGCTGCTGCGCCAGGCCCGCTCCGCCGCGCTGGCCACCACGCTCCACGCCGAGAACGACTGGCCCTATGCGTCGCTGGTCACCATTGCCTGCGATGTCGACGCGAGCCCGATCCTCCTGTTGTCCGATCTCGCCGACCACAGCCGCAACCTCGCCCGGGAGCCGCGCGCCTGCCTGATGGTCGAGGCGGCATCGCGACGGAAGAACCCGCAGACCGGCCCCCGGCTCAGCGTGCTCGGTCGCGTCGAGCGCAGCGACGAGCCGCGGCTCCTGCGCCGTTTCCTCGCCCGTCACCCCGCCGCCCGGATGTACGCCGACTTCGCCGACTTCCACATCTATCGGCTGCACGCACACCGCGGCCATTTCGTCGGCGGCTTCGCGCGTGCGGTCTGGCTCGAAGGCGATGCGCTTCGTTGCGACGCACACGCAGCCGATGCGCTCGCCGGCAGCGAAGAGGAAGTCATCGCTCGCATCAACGCCGACCACGCCGACACCGTCGAGATGTTGGCAAACCGGCAGCTTGGCCGCGGCGGCGGCGGCTGGCGGCTCGTCGCCATCGATCCCGATGGCTGCGATCTCGAACACGCGGGCGCCTTCGCGCGGATCGACTTCGCGGCACCGGTCGCCACCCCCGCCGCATTGCGCCAGGCGCTCGCCGATCTGGCCGGTCGGGCGGGCACCGCGTCGTGAGCCGTTGTGGCGCGCGATCCTGAGGACATCGTCGTTCTCCTCGACGACTCCCTCAACCCTGACGGCACCTGCACCCTGTTTCGTGCCCCTCTGGAGGTCGTCCGTTGCGATGCACCGGACGAACTTGGCAAGTGCCTTGCCCGGATCGAGGCGGGCGTCAACGCCGGATGGCATGCCGCCGGGTTTCTCGCCTACGAGCTGGGCTACCTGCTCGAAGCCAGGCTCGCGCCGCTGCTGCCGCCGCGGCGGAGTGTGCCGCTGGTGTGGATGGGGTTGTTCGAAGCGCCGCAACGGCTCTCCGCCCGCGAGATCGACCATTGGATCGATGCCAACGCCGGCAGCGGCTGGGCGATCACCGCGCCCGAGCCGGCCATCGACCGCGCGGCCTACAAGCGCACCTTCGCCCACGTCCGCTCCTATCTTGAAGCAGGCGACATTTACCAGGTCAACCTGACGTTCAAGTACCGGTTCGGGTTCGAGGGTGACCCGCTCGCGCTGTACCGGGAGTTGCGACGCCGCCAGCCGGTCGCGTACGGCGCCTACCTCGCCATGCCGGGGACGCGGATCCTGTCGCTGTCGCCGGAACTGTTCGTTCGCGCCGAGGCCGGGCGGATCGAGACCCGCCCGATGAAGGGCACCGCCGGCCGCGGCCCGACCACGGCGAGCGATGCCCGGGCGCGGCGCTGGCTGGCGTCCGATCCGAAATCGCAGGCCGAGAACCTGATGATCGTCGATCTCCTGCGCAACGACCTGGGCCGGATCGCCGCCATGGGCAGCGTCGACGTCACCGATCTGTTCACGGTGGAAACCTATCGGACGCTGCATCAGATGACCTCCGGCATCACCGCCCGGCTGCGGCCGGGGATCGGCTTCGCCGAGATCGTGCGGCACCTGTTTCCGTCCGGCTCGGTGACCGGGGCGCCGAAAATCCGGGCGATGGAGATCATCCGCGAACTGGAGCCGGAACCGCGCGGCGTCTACACCGGCGCCATCGGCACGATCGCGCCTTGCGGCCGGCTTGCATTCAATGTCGCCATCCGCACCCTGGTGCTCGGCGGTGGCCGCGGCGAACTCGGCGTCGGTGGCGGTCTCGTCTTCGACTCCGATGCCGATGCCGAGTACGAGGAGTGCCGGCTCAAGGCGCGCTTCCTCACCGCCCCAGCACCGCTTTTCGCGCTGATCGAGACCATGCGCTGGGAGCGCGGCCGCGGCTACGCGCTGCTCGGCCGTCACCTCGCGCGCCTCACGGACTCCGCCGCCTACTTCGGCTACCCCCTCGATGCCAGCCGGCTGCGCGCGGCACTGCGGGACGAGGAGGCCCAGATGCCGGCCGACCGCTGCCGGGTGCGGATCACGCTCGACGCCGCGGGGGCGTTCGGCATCGAGGCGACGCCGCTCGTCCCCGCCACCGCACCGGCTCCGATCGGCTTCGTCGTCTCGCCGGTCGCCGTGCGCGCCGACGATCCGTTCCTCTATCACAAGACCAGCCATCGGCCGCTGTACGAGAGGGAACTCGCCCGGCTCGCGGCCGCGACCGGTTGCGGCGAAGTGGTGTTCGTCAATCAGCGCGGCGAACTGACCGAGGGCACCCGGACCAACCTGTTCGTTGAGCGCGGCGGCCGGCTGCTGACGCCCGCGCTTGGCTGCGGGCTGCTCGATGGCACGCTGCGGCGCGAACTCTTGGAAACCCAGCCTGAGCGGGTGCGGGAAGCGGTCCTGACGCCGGACGACCTCGTCGGCGCCGAGCGCATCTTCCTCGGCAACTCGGTGCGCGGCCTGATGCCGGCGATCGTCCTGCCGGCGTAATCGCGGTCGGCGCCGCCACGCCCACACGCACCGTGGGGCGACCAAAGGCGCCGCGCGGATCACCGCGTTTTCCTTGAAAGACCGGACAAAACCTCTATTCTTTCTATGGAGGATCAGGCGGCGGCGGCTAGACGCGGGATAAAGTCTCTCATCCGGGGCCAGCGCGTGACGGCTTTGCGGGTCAAATACCCGACGAAGCTGCATTCATTACATTGGTGCGAGGGAAACATGACTGGAAGCGGACGCGACCGAACCAAACACGCCAAGCTGTTGGCTTGGGTTGACGAATGGGCGGGCTTGTGCAAGCCCGACAAGGTGTACTGGTGCGACGGCAGCCAAGCGGAATACGACCGCTTGTGCGAAGAAATGGTGCAAAGCGGCACCTACATCCGCCTCAACCCGGCGAAGCGACCCAACTCCTACCTCGCGCGCTCGCATCCGTCGGACGTCGCCCGCGTCGAGGAGCGCACGTTCATCTGCTCGAAGAACAAGGAAGACGCCGGGCCGACCAATAATTGGATGGATCCGGACGAGATGCGCGCGAAGCTGAAGGTCCAGTTCGATGGCTGCATGCGCGGGCGCACGATGTACGTCATCCCCTTCAGCATGGGGCCCATCGGCTCACCGATCGCGTATCCGGCCATCCAGCTCACCGACAGCGCGTACGTCGTCACCAACATGCGCATCATGACCCGCATGGGTCAGCGGGTTCTCGATCACCTCGGCACCGACGGCTTTTTTGTCCCGTGCATACATTCGGTCGGCGCACCGCTGGCGCCGGGCCAGAAGGACGTGCCGTGGCCGTGCGAGGGCGACATCTCGCGCAAGTACATCGTGCACTTCCCCGAGACGCGCGAAATCTGCTCCTACGGCTCGGGCTACGGCGGCAACGCGCTGTTGGGCAAGAAGTGCCTGGCGCTGCGCATCGCGTCGGCCATGGCGCGCGACGAGGGCTGGCTCGCCGAGCACATGCTGATCCTGGGCCTGGAGTCGCCCGAGGGCGAGAAGACTTACGTCGCCGCCGCCTTCCCGAGCGCATGCGGCAAGACCAACCTCGCGATGATCATGCCGCCGAACGGCTTCGAGGGCTGGAAGGCCTACACCGTCGGCGACGACATCGCCTGGATCAAGCCGGGGCCGAACGGCGAGCTGCGCGCGATCAACCCCGAGTACGGTTTCTTCGGAGTGGCGCCGGGCACGTCGTACGACTCCAACCCGATGGCGATGGAGACGCTGAAGCCCGGCAACTGCATCTTCACCAACTGCGTGCTCACCGATGACGGTGACGTCTGGTGGGAAGGCATGGGGCCGGCGCCGGCACACGGCATCGACTGGAAGGGTCAGGACTGGACGCCGCAATCGGGCCAACCGGGGGCGCACCCCAACGCGCGCTTCACCGCGCCCGCTTCGCAGTGCCCGACCATCGATCCGGCGTGGGAAGACCCCGCCGGCGTGCCCATTTCGGCGTTCCTGTTCGGCGGCCGGTTGTCGAAGACCTTCCCGCTGGTCTACGAGTCGTTTGACTGGAACCACGGCGTGTTCATGGCCGCGACCATGGGCTCCGAGGCCACCGCGGCTGCCATCGGCCAAGCGGCGATCCGGCGTGATCCGTTCGCCATGCTGCCGTTCATCGGCTACCACATGGCCGAATACTGGGCGCACTGGGTCAAGACGGGCACGCGCAAGGAACTCAAGCTGCCCAAGATCTTCCGCGTCAACTGGTTCCGCAAGGACGAGAACGGCAAGTTCATCTGGCCCGGCTACGGCCAGAACATGCGGGTGTTGAAGTGGATCGTCGACCGGGTGCATGGCCGTGCCGGCGCCGTCGAGAGCCCGTTCGGCCTGATGCCGCGCTACGAGGACATCACCTGGGCCGGGCTCGATTTCACGGGCGCCAAGTACCACGGCATCATGGACATCAGCCGCGACGGCGCGATGGCCGAAGCGGCGGAGCTGAAGAAGTACTTCGAAGGCTTCGGCAGCCATCTGCCGGCCGAGCTGGAGAAGCAGCGCCAGGCGCTGGAAGCCCGCGCCGGCAAGGCGCCGCCGGTGTGGAAGATCGCAGCCGCCGAATAGGCGCACACCGAAACAGCCGTTGTTATCCGCTGAAAGGCCGGCATCAAGCCGGCCTTTCTTTATGTCTGGATTTCTGAGCCGGTTGCGATGACGGGAGCCGTCAGGCGCGCGGCGAGATCGGTGGTCAGACGCTCGAAGCGATCGCGCTCGGGAACGAAGACGTCCATCTCGCCGTCTTCGATGTCGAACAGCCAGCCGTGGATGCCGAGCCTGCCGGCGCCGACCCGCTCGGCCACCCAGGGGAATGACAACAGGTTGGCGAGCGAGGTCTTGATCGCCTCCTCGGCGCAGATCCGGATCTGCTCGTCGAGCGGACGGTGGCGCGCCACCACCAGCGTGCGCCGGCGCGGCTCGTCGGCGATCTGCATCCAGTTATGGATGAAGGTGTGATCCTTGGCCACCGCCGGATCGGCGGTGTACAGCGCCTGGATGCCGCCACAATGGGTGTGGCCGCAGACGATGATGTGCTCGACCTCCAACCCGGTCACCGCGAACTCGATCGCGGCGCTGGTGCCGTGCTTGGCGTCATCGACGGCGAAGCTCGGCACCAGGTTGGCGACGTTGCGCACGGTGAACACGTCGCCCGGATCGGCCGCCGTGAGCATCGCCGGGTCGACGCGGGAGTCGGAGCACGCCACCATCATCACCTTCGGCTGCTGGCGAATGGCGAGCCGCTCGAACAGATCCCGTTTCGGGCCATAGGTGTTGCGCTTGAACTCGAAGAACCCGTTGATGAGTTTGGCCAGAGCCATGGTCATGTTTTTCTCCGCGAGCGTTTACGCCTGCCGCGGCCATCATTGCACCTGGCGGCGCAGATTGCGCACGGCGGTCAGCACCAGGCTCAGCCAGCCGAGCATGAACAGCCAGCCGCCCAAGGGCGCCGCGCCTTCGACCGGCACCGCGCCGGTCAGACCGAAGCCGTAGAGCGAACCGGGAAACAGCACGGCACCTAAGCTGAACGCCGCACCGGCCAGATGCACCGGTGACCACCAGCGCCCGCCTTCGCCGGCGGCGAGCCACACCACGCCGAGCAGCGCCACGGCGTGCATGCCCTGGTACTGCGCGCCGATGGCGAACATCTCACGCGCGCCGGCGTCGAGCTGAGCGTGGCGACCGAAGGCGCCGGCCGCCACCGCCACCAAGCCATGCAGGCCGGCGAACAACAGCCAGATCTGGGCCAAAATCATCGAAAGCGGATCATCGGTGGTGCCGGCTCCTCGCCCGCCCGGTTCACCCGCCCATCTGACAGAAGCCGGCGCCGCACTGCGGCATGCCACAGGGACCGACCGCAGGCGCGGCGGCCCCGCCATTGACCCGCGGCGCGGAAATCCCCTTCTCGATGTGATCATCGCCGCACGTCGGGCAGCGCAGGTCGTGCGCTTGCGTCTTTGCCTCGAACTCGCCCGAGCTTGCGAACCATTCCTCGAAGGCGTGCCCCTCGCGGCACTTCAGATTGAACACGATCATCGTGGCAGTCTCCCGAATACCAGCCGGCCCCTTTCTTACCATAAACCGGGCGGGATAGAAGACCGCCGCCGGCCGCGCCCCCAGGGCGCACGGCCCCCGCCAACTCCCGGCGCCCCTTGTGCCGCCGCCGCCGGGCACCTAAACACATGCTTTGAGTTTTGCGGTTCTGGAGAACGCCTGCACATGCGTGCCGAAATCGAAGCCCTCGCGTCCGAAATCGCCGATGCCATCGCCCGCCTGCGGAGGCATCTTTGACTACGACGGCGCGCGCGCCCGGCTGCGCACCCTGCAGGCCGAGAGCGAAGACCCGGCGCTGTGGGAGACCCCTGAGCGCGCGCAGGCCGTCCTGCGCGAGAAGACCCGCATCGAGGACAAGCTCCGACGCATCGACGGGCTGGCGCAGAGCCTCGAAGACACCGTCACCCTGATCGAACTCGGCGAGGCAGAAGGCGACGCCGCGGTGGTCGCGGAAGCCGAAGCCGGCCTGACCGCGCTGGAGCGAGACGTCGCGCGGGCCGAGTTGACCAGCCTGCTCGCCGGCGAAGCCGACGGCAACGACTGCTATCTCGAGATTCACGCCGGCGCCGGCGGCACCGAAGCCCAGGACTGGGCGGAGATGCTGATGCGGATGTACACGCGCTGGGCGGAGCGCCGCCGCTACAAGGTCAATTGGATCGAAGAAAGCCCGGGCGAAGAAGCCGGCATCAAATCGGCCACGCTGCAGATCGCCGGCGCCGACGCCTACGGCTGGCTGAAGACGGAAACCGGCGTGCATCGTCTGGTGCGGATCTCGCCGTTCGATGCCAACGCCCGGCGCCACACCAGCTTCGCCTCGGTCGGCGCCTACCCGGTGATCGATGAATCGATCGACATCGAGATCCTGGAAAAGGATCTGCGCATCGACACCTACCGCGCGTCGGGCGCCGGCGGTCAGCACGTCAACCGTACCGACAGCGCGGTACGCATCACACACCTGCCGACCGGCATCGTCGTCCAGTGTCAGAACGACCGCTCCCAGCACCGCAATCGGGCGATGGCGATGCAAATGCTCAAGGCGCGGATCTACGAACAGGAACTGCGCCGGCGCGAGGATGCGGCGCGCGCCGAGCATCAGGCGAAATCGGACATCGGCTGGGGCCACCAGATCCGCTCCTACGTGCTGCACCCGTACCAGATGGTCAAGGACCTGCGCACCGGCGTGGAGACCTCCAACACGCAAGGGGTTCTCGACGGCGATCTCGACGCCTTCATCATCGCCGCGCTGGCCGAAGGAACCGGCGCCGGGAAGCAGAAGGATGCGGACTGAACGCCGGTGCAGCGACCGTGCATTCTTTGAATGCGTCGCTGCACAAGTTCTTGAATGGCGTGCACTTTCTGCACATACAGATTGCATCATCTGTTTGTGCCAGTGCACTCGCGGCACGGCGGGCGTTACGGTAGTGTCCAGGATCTTTCGCACATTTGCTCAGGCGACGGCTCCGGCGGTTTC
>CAYNYW010000017.1:0-63275 GCA_964401555.1 uncultured Defluviicoccus sp. | reverse complement strand
ACCTGTCCATCGTGCCCCGCTTCCTGTGGCTGCTCGCCGGCCAGATGCTGGGGATCAGGCAACACGCGATCATGCCACGGGTGGCGGGCGAAAATTGAAAATGTCACTGTATGCAGCGGGAATTCACAGCACCAGAAAGCAGACATCCTAGATGCAACCTGATTGTAGCCTTTGAAGATGCGGCAAGTAATATTGCAGCTTCTGTTGTTTCTGCATCGTATATTTTTGCGAATGGGCATAATCGTGCTGCCGAAGCATTACTACATACCTTATGCCGATATGAACCAACTCAGCCGCACACGGGCATTGTGGGCGCGTCCGTCGAGCCTACAAGGTATTGACATGCTCCTTAAGGACCAGGAAGACTACATAACGTCGCGCATTAAGCCATTTCAAAAAGAATATGCTAAGAACGTGCCTTTTATAGATGCCACGAAAAAGCACTTCGGGCCGGGATACGGCTACATTGAAGCCCAGGCGCTGCATGGATTCATTCGTGCAACAAAGCCAGCGCACATTGTAGAAGTGGGGAGTGGCGTTTCAACGCATTGTATGTTGAAAGCGTGCGAACTTAATGCACAGGACTCCGGCCAGCAGACATCGTTCACATGCATAGAGCCGCATCCCTCTTCGTACTTAAGATCGTCCAAGGTGGACCTCATTGACAAACCCGTCGAATCGCTGGCCCCAGCGTTCATCGAGACTCTTGATGACGGAGACCTTCTTTTCATCGATAGCAGTCATGCCATTCGCATTGGCGGCGATGTGTTGTATTTGTACTCAGAGATACTGCCTCGCTTGAAGAGAGGTGTACATGTTCACATACACGACATTTATTTTCCATACACCTACAATTCAAATGTACTTGCGCACTTCTGGCAATGGTCAGAAACAGCCCTGCTGCAAGCATTTTTGGCGTATAACAATAGATTTTCGATATTATTTTGCCTGAGTTACCTGCATTACATGGCGCCGCGGGTATTAAAGGACGTTTTCCCGGAATACTCTCCATGCCCGCAACCCGATGGATTGAAGCCTGGCGGGGCAACCGCGGGGGGGGGGGGACACTATCCCTCTTCCATCTACCTCCGGGTTGTGTCGTGACGCGAGCGGAGCGAAGGCTGCGAGGAGATTATGCGTGGCATGCTCCATTCGTCAGCACGAGGCGATGGGGGGCGCCGACGCCGCGGTGGTTGGCATGCTGAGCATCCATGACATTTACCGGCCCTTGCTGCGCTATTTCCGCACTAGGCGGATGCGGCAGTTTGTCGAACTATTCGGCGTGACCGACCAGACGCGGATCATCGATGACCGCCGCCATCTCCTCAAGCGGATCGCCCGCCTCGGAAAGCCGCTTCAAATGCTCCGGAAGATCGAAAAATCCAAGCTGTTTCATGGCGCCTCCCCAACGGAGCCGTCGAATCGCAGATTGGCCCCAACGGCCAAGTAAATGGGGGCGTCCAGATCCTTTGCGCAACTGTGCTGCCGCCGCGTGCGGCCGCACCTTGTCGCCGTCGGGCGAAGGCGGTTTAATCCGCTCCTGCAGTGACGCGACGAGATGAAAGGGGGCCGGCGATGCCAGGGCGAAAAGGCGACGATGCCGCGGCGCGGCGTGTTCGGGTCTGGGATCTGCCGACACGTTTCTTTCACTGGCTGCTGGTCGCTCTCGTCCTGGTCAGCGTGTTCACCGGCAACGTCGGTGGCTTGACCGGGATGGACGTGCACATGTGGTCGGGCTACGCGATCATGGCGCTCGTGCTGTTCCGCTTCGCCTGGGGGGTGGCCGGCAGCCGGCATTCCCGCTTCGCCGCGTTCCTGCGCGGTCCGCGTGCCGTGCTCGCGTATGCGCGCGGCCTGGTGCAGGGGGGGCATCAGAGCGTGCTCGGTCACAACCCGATGGGAGGCTGGTCGGTCGTCGCGCTGCTCACCTCGCTTCTCGTCCAGGCGACCACCGGACTGTTCGCCAACGACGATATCCTGACCGAGGGACCGCTGGCGAAACACGTCTCGAAGGCGATGAGCGATC
Organism: uncultured Defluviicoccus sp.; assembly: GCA_964401555.1. Classification (GTDB taxonomy): domain Bacteria; phylum Pseudomonadota; class Alphaproteobacteria; order Rhodospirillales; family Defluviicoccaceae; genus Defluviicoccus. Next base: position 61,249 of record CAYNYW010000017.1, on the reverse strand, counting down.
GGCTGACCGCGGTGCACGAGGTGAACGCGAACCTGCTTTATCTCTTGATCGCGCTGCACCTCGCGGCGGTGTTCGGCTATCTTTTGATCAAGAAGGACAACCTGATCCGGCCGATGCTGTCGGGGCGAAAGCGGATCACCGCCGCGGATGCCGCCCTCGGTGCCGCCGAGGAGGAGGCCTTTGTCAGCCCGTGGCGGGCGGCACTCATCCTCGGGTTTGCCATTGGCATCGTCTGCGTCGTGGTCACGCGGTAGGCCGCTGGGGCGTAACTGCTTGTATGGGGCCTTTCGCAGTCAAGGGGATTTTTGCTGGTTCCTCGATGCACGCTCCCGTGCCGCCCGGCGGTTCTCTGGCAACGTCGGCGAAGCATTTCGTCGCGGCAGTCCTCGGTGGCGCTGGGGACGAGGCCGGTGGTGTTAGGCACGTGGAAACCCCTCCATGGCATGGTGCGCGAACACGGCAAACGAACCGAGGGGAGCCCGCCATAGGGCGCGAGAGATCGCGCCGCGACCTTGTATTCGGTTGGTCCCCGGTGGGGTCCGGACCATGAAGCAGTCCTTCGCTTCAGCGGCGAGGCTCCGAGGCGGTGGGCTCATTCTCACCACGGCATGACAACCATGCAGTTGCTCGGGTTGCCGTCACCTCGGGTCGTCATCGGCGACGCGGCACGCCAAGCTGGCGGACGCCGAAACCCGTGCGTTGCGCTCCTTGATTGTGGTGCCGGGTCATGGTGCCGGGTCATGGTGCCGGTCAGGCTGGCGATCGCAGCACGACGCCCTGCGGGACGTCGCCGGTGGTGAGCATGCGCCACAGCGCGATGAGCAGCTTGCGGGCGAGGGCGACGATCATCGTCGTCTTGCGCGCGCCCCTGGCTCCCTCGGTCCGGCTTCGGAACCACTGTGCCAGCGCGCTCTCCTTCTGGAACATCAGGAACCGCCAGGCGAGCTGGATCAAGCCGCGGCGCACCCGGGCGTTGCCGGATTTGGCCAGCTCCTTCTCCCGTCGCTTGGCGCCGCTTTCATCGGGCGAACCGGTAAGCCCGGCGTAACGGGCGACCGCTCTGCGGTCCCGCAGGTTGCGCGCAAGCACTTCGTGGACCCGCATGTCCGCCGTCTCGACGCCGACGCCGATGATGCTGGCCAGGAGCCGCACCATCGCCTGCGGCCCGGTCTGCGGCGTCTGCTGCAGACGGTCCAGCCTTGCCTGTTCGATCGCCGCGATCTGCTCGCGCAGGATGGCCAGTCGGGCGAGCTCGCGCCGCATCTCGTCGAGCGTGTTCGGCGGAATCGGCGACCCTTCCGGCGTGCGCAGCGAGTCCAACAGCCGCGCCGCCTTGCGCAGTTCCGGTTTGAAGCCGCGGATGCCGAGCCGGGCCAGGGCCGCCTTCATGCGATTGACGATGCGGGTGCATTCGCCGACCAGGTTCTCCCGCTCACGGCTAGGGCGCCTGGCGTCCTCTTCTTTGATCGTTGGCACCGCAACCATCCCGCAATGGCCGCGTTCACCGCGCAGCCAGCCAACAAAGACACGCATCAGCATGGCGGTGTCGAGCCGATCGGTCTTGGCGCGCTTGTGCTCGCGCGAGATCGCGACGCTGGTCGGATGGATGACGTGGGCCTCGACCCCGTGCCCGGCCAGCCACCGCGCCAGCCAGAACCCGTCACGCCCGGCCTCGAAGGCGACGGCGATCCGCGTGATGCTGCGACCGCTCCGGGTCGCCTCGTCGCGCCAGCGGTGCAGCACGCGCAGCAGAGCCGTTTCATCCGGTGAGATCTTTTTCAACGGCTGCCGTTCGATCCCCGGAACGGTCCCGGCGATCAGCCAGCTCGATTGGCTCAACTCGATGACGGCAACAAGGCAGGCGTCTTGCTCGAAGGAACCGAGGCATCTGCTCAGATCGTTTGGCCGGGGCATCGCGCACTCCATCGGCGTTGATGACTGCGGCGATGCTGCCTGCTCCTCGCCGCCTGCCCCATAGTTTCTCACGAGGTTGGCTTTTTCAGGTGGCCGGGGCGGCTTGTGGGGGTGTGGTGAGGAGGTTGCCGATGGCTTCCAAGGCGGTCTTGCCATGCAGGCGGGCGGTGCCGGTGATGGAGCGGTAGCCGGCATGGATGCGGGCACCCCAGTCGGAGCGGAAGCCGCCGGTGACCTTGCGGAACACCACCGATGGCCGGATTTCGCGCTCGGAGACGTTGTTGGTGGGCGGCACCTCCCGGTCTTGCAGGAAGACGAAGAACTTCGTTCGCCAAGCCTTGACCGCGGCTTGCAGGTCGCGGCCGGCCGGATGCGCCGGTGGGAGAGCAACGAGCGTGTCCAGGCGCCTCTCGGCGCAAGCGTGGTAGTGCCGCAGGGTGGCGTCCTTGAGGCCGTTTCGTCGGCGGCCGATGGCGATCGCCCAAAGCAAGAGCTTGCGCAGCCGGGGGGCGAAGATCGCATCGCCGCAATCGATGGCATATTGGACATCCCGCAGCACGTGGGCGAGACAGACCTGATGCGTCTCGGCCAAGTCCTGTTGGCCGGCGTAGCGGTCCGAGACCCAGACGCCGGGCCGATGGTTGCCGAGGCCGTCCCGCGTGACCGCTTTTCCCCGCGAGGGCGCGATCTGGTGCAGCACCGCCTTCGCCGAGACGAACACCCAGTGCCAATGGGGGACGCCGTTGATGCGGGTGGTGGTCTCGTCAGAGGCGATCACCCGCGCCGCCGTGAGCGTCTCCTTGATCGCCGCGCATTCGGCCGCCATCGGCGTCTCTGCGCCGCGAAAGGCGTTGGCGATCGCGCCCTCGGAGATTTTCAGCCCGAACAGCTCGGCCATCATCTGCGCCAGCCGCGCGAAGCCGACGTGATGGCTGTGGTGCCAGTAGAGCAGCAGCGCCCGCACCCGGGTGCCAAACGGTGTTGCCTGGCGCCCGAGACGTCGGCCGCGCAGTGCGGACACGTCGCGGCGAAACGCCGGACCGTCTCGTCCGGGGCATCGCTCAGCCGGCGGCTGACACCGGGCCGCGACGGCCGCGGCTTGCGCGCTTTCGCCCCACTCTTTCCCGCACCACCACCGCCTTTCTGGTCCTGCGACGGCGGCGTGTGGCTGTTCTTCGAGGTCTTCTTCGGCCGCGCCAGCAGCGCCTCGAGCTCCGCCACCCGCGCCATCAGCCGATCGATCAGCGCCGCCTGCTCGGTTAGCAGCGCGTCCTTCTCTCGCTCGCTCAGGCGGTATCGAAATGGCGGAGTCACCCATACGCCCCGTCAGATTCGCACCGCTCGCGCAACCGAAAAATTCCGAAAACCACCAACCTCGTGAGCAGTTACCGCTAATGAGCAAAATTGTTTTTGTGAAACTTGCGTATGAAGATTCCAGTCACAGGATAGAAGCATCAAATGCAAAGGAAGAACGTGGACAATTGGTCATATACAAGGATGGAGATGTTGTCGGTCGATACGCTCTGGAAAAGTTGGAGCATTGGAGTCTCGAAGAGCGGGAGGCAGATTGACAAGCCTGTAACCACGCGCATCATCGCCCATGGCAAGTTGTCGGCAACTGCTCATAGGATCGGCATCTTTCTCCCGCCTACCTCCGCGACCGGACCCACCGTGCACTAGCTGCACTTCGAGTAGCCGCACGAGGTGCAGGTATCGCACCCTTCCTGGCGGATGAGGCCGGGAGCGCCGCATTTCGGGCATTGCCGGAAGCGCGGCTCGCCGTCGAGGCCGACGACCTTGCGCGGCGCCTCTGCCGCGTGGTGATCCGCCCGCCCCGGCGCCGGGATGAAGCCGATGTCGATCATGTGGCGCTCGATCACCTCGCCGATGGCGGCCAACAGCGAGGGCACGTAGCGGCCGCCCATCCACTGGCCGCCGCGCGGGTCGAACACCGCCTTCAACTCCTCGACGACGAAGGCGACATCGCCGCCGCGGCGGAACACCGCCGAGATCATCCGGGTCAGGGCGACCGTCCAGGCGAAATGCTCCATGTTCTTCGAATTGATGAACACCTCGAACGGCCGGCGCCGGCCGTCCTGGACGATGTCGTTGAGTGTGATGTAGAGGGCGTGATCGCTCTCCGGCCACTTGACCTTATAGGTCTGGCCGGGCAGCGCCTCGGGCCGGTCCAGCGGGCGGAACATCTGAACGATGGCCCCGGAATCACCGAGGTCCTTGGGCCGAGCGGTGGCCACCGGCGTCTCCAGCGGCAGCTCGGCCTGCGCCGGCTTGGGCGCGCCCTTCTCCTTCTTCAGTTCGAGCACCGCGCCGGTGACCTCGTTGGGCCGGTAGGTGGTGCAGCCCTTGCAGCCAAGCTCGTAGGCCTGGATGTAGACCTCGCGGAAGTCGGCGAACGAGATGCTTTCCGGGCAGTTGATGGTCTTGGAGATCGAGCTGTCGATGTATTTCTGGACGGCGGCCTGCATCACCAGATGGTCGTTGGGGCTCAACGACTGGGCATCGACGAAGTAATCCGGCAGCGGCGTGTCCTCGCCGTGCAGCCGGCGGAACAGGCGGTAGGCGTAGTCGCTCACCTCTTCCTCGCGCCGGCTGCCGTCGGGCAGCAGGACGTGGCGCAGGTAGCGGAAGCTGAACACCGGCTCCAGACCCGACGAAACGTTGTCGGCGAATAACGAGATGGTGCCGGTCGGCGCCACCGAGGTGAGCAGCGCATTGCGGATGCCGTCGCGCGCGATGGCGTCACGCACGTCGGCATCGAGTTCCTGCACCGTTTCGCCTTCGAGATACTTGTCCCTCTCGAACAGGGGGAACGGCCCCTTTTCCGCGGCCAGCGCGGTCGATGCCAGATAGGCTGCGCGCCTTATCGCGGCCAGCCAGCGCTCGGCGAGTCCGACCGCCTGCCGGCCGCCATAGCGCACGCCGCACAGGATCAAGGCATCGGCGAGGCCGGTGATGCCGAGCCCGATGCGGCGCTTGGCGTGCGCCTCGTCCTGGTGCCGCGCCAACGGATAGCGCGAGACCTCGATGACGTTGTCCATCATCCGCACCGCGAGCGCCACCAGCGAGGATAACCGGTCGGCAGCGATGCCGGCCTCGTCTTCGAACGGCCGCTCGACGAGCCGCGCGAGATTAATCGAGCCCAGCAGGCAGGTGCCGTAGGGGGGCAGGGGCTGCTCACCACACGGATTGGTGGCGTGTATCTGCTCGCAATACCACAAATTGTTGCGCCGGTTGATGCGATCGATGAAGATCACGCCCGGCTCGGCATACGCGTAGGTCGCGCGCATGATCTGATCCCACAGCTCGCGCGCGCGCATGCTCTTGTGCACCACGCCGCCGAAGGTCAGCTCCCACGGCGCGTCCTCCTTGATCGCGGTCATGAAGGCGTCGGTGACCAGCACCGAGAGATTGAACATCCGCAAGCGGCCGGGATCGCGTTTGGCGGCGATGAACGCCTCGATGTCGGGATGGTCGCAGCGCATCACCGCCATCATCGCGCCGCGCCGCGAGCCGGCGCTCATGATGGTGCGGCACATCGCATCCCAGACGTCCATGAACGACAACGGGCCGGACGCATCGGCGCCGACGCCCTTGACCGGCGCGCCCTTGGGCCGGAGCGTCGAGAAATCGTAGCCGATGCCGCCGCCTTGCTGCATCGTCAGCGCCGCTTCCTTGAGGTGCTCGAAAATCCCGGTCATGTCGTCCGGGATGTCGCCCATGACGAAGCAGTTGAACAGCGTCACCCGCCGTCCCGATCCCGCGCCGGAGAGGATGCGGCCGGCGGGCAGGAACTGGAAATCGGCGAGCGCCTCATAAAAGCGCGGCGCCCACGAAGCGGGATCGGCTTCCGGCTCCGCGAGCGCGGCGGCCACCCGGGTCCAGGTGTCGTTGATCGTCTTGTCGATGACCTGACCATCTCCGGTCTTCAGCCGGTATTTCATGTCCCAGATTTGCTGGGAAACGGGGGCGAGCAGCGTCATCGGATCTCCACGCGCAGCGAACGGACGACGGTCACGAATGTCTGGAAGCCAAAAGCCAAGAGTAGGCCCCCTTTTTTGTGCCGCGTCAACGCCAAATGTTCTTGTTATGTTTCGCCCCGGAATATCCACAGAGAAGTCCACCGGCGCGGGCAACGACGCGCCGGCACACACCGCTGCGCCGCCGGATCATCCCCGGGATTCACGCTTTTCCCGAAGGATCCATCCCCATCGTCATCGGCTCCGGTACCACCGGCAACGCGCCGCGTGTGTCTGCGTTTGCAGCCTCTTCGGCGAGCCTCGCGCTGGCGGTCTCGATCCGCTCGGCGAGCGTGGCGAGGAACCGCTCGCGCCCCAATCCGGGTGGCATTGCCGGCAGGATTTCGAGGGTGATCACGCCGGGGCGCTTCAGGAAGCTGCGCCGGCCCCAGAACAGGCCTGAGTTGAGGGCGACGGGCACCACCGGCACCGCCGTGCGGGCGTAGATCGCGGCGATCCCCGGCTGGTACGGCGCGCGCGCGCCGATGCCGACGCGGGTGCCTTCGGGGAAGATGATCACTTGCGCGCCCTCGCCGAGCCGCTGCGCGACGGCGGGCAGCATCGCCTTGAGCGCACGAAATCCCGCCTTGCGCGCAATGCCGATGTTGCCGGCCTTGCGCAGGTGCCAGCCGAACAGCGGCACCGCGAACAGTTCCTTCTTCACCACGTAGATCGGATCGGCAAGCAGGAGGTGGAAAATCAGCGTGTCCCACGCCGATTGATGCTTGGCCGCGATCACGAAGGCGCCCGAGGGCAAATGCTCCCGCCCTTCGATCTGGTGGCGCAGCCGGCAGCACAGCGCGAGCAGGGCAAGCTCGCCCCTAATCCAGAGCCGGGCGGCCCTTTGCATGGATGCGCGCGTTACGAGCAGGAGCGGCAGGTACGCGATCGCCAGCCCGACCGACCACACGACGCTGAGCGCCGCGAACGCCAGCGAGCGCAACGCGCAGATCGCCCGCATCAAACGCTGGGCAGGAGGGCATCGCTGAGACCGACGCTCAGCAGCGAGAGCAGATACTTGTTGAATTCGCTGATGACCAGCAGCGCCGTCGTCGGCGACCGCCACCAGGCGCCGTGATTGAGTTGGGTGGAGAACACGGGGTGCGGAATGACGACCGCATCGGGCAGGGCGCGCTCGAATTCCATGAGGCTGCGCGGCATGTGGTAGCTGCTGGTGACCAGGCGCAGGGTGTGAAACCCTTTCTCGCGCATCCAGCTCCTGGTTTCCTCGGCGTTGCCCAGCGTGTCCACCGCGTCGTGCCCGGCATCGATGCGAGCGGCCACGCGGTGTGCCGCTTCAGCCGAGACCTGTTCGCCCGAGACCTGGAGCAGCCGCTTGCGGTCAACGGCCGGATGCACGCCCGAGACGAACAGCCGCTCGGCCTTGTTTTCGGCCAGCAAGCGGACGCCGGTGCGCAGACGCTCGCTGCCGCCGGTCAGCACGACGATGGCATCGGTGTGGGTGGCGCCGTCGGTCACGGTGCGGGGGATCGTGTCGCCGAAACAGACCAGCCCGATGATCCAGGTGCCCAACGCCGCCGCCGCCGCCGCCCTCAGCGTGGCGCCAAGAAATCCGCCGTGATTCCCACCTTGGGACACGGCCTGCGCTGCAACCGACTTCACCCGCAAGACCTCCATCGACAACGCCGAAGGTCCGGGCGATTCTCGCCCTTATACTCTTGGGGATCGGTTCCTCGGTCCGCACCGCGATCATACGTCGAGGTGCGAATGCCCGCCAATCCCGGCCAACGGCCATGATGGCCCCGATGCCCCGCCCGAGGCAACAGCTTATCGTCGGCACGCGACCGCGTTGGCCCGAGAGCGCTGGGAATCGGTGCCGGGCCGGGTCATGCACGCGATTCCGCGCGTGTCCTACCCTTTTGGGGAGACTTTCTTTACTGTTACGGGGGCATACTCACGCGGTTCTTCCAGCAAAGTTCGCCAAAAGCTTGTGTTGCGCGGAATGAAACCCTATAACCGTTTTTGTACTGCAGCGATCTGAGATCGAATGCTTCTCGTTTGCCCGAAGTGCTCTTCGCGCTACGCCGTTGATGATGCCCTTTTCGGCGATGTGGCGCGCTTCGTCCGTTGTTCGAGCTGTGGCCATGGTTGGACGCAGCCGGCCGCCGCCGCGGCGCCTGTCCTGCCGCCGATGAGCCGGCGCGCCGCCGTCAGCGCACCACCGCGTCCCGCCCAGACGGCCACCCCCGCCCAGCCGCGCCCGGACCCGGTCGCCGCGCCCCGCGCGGCGGCACCCGCCGTTTCGCCCCCGGCCCCCACTTCCTCCCCAGCCCCTGCTTCCTCCCCAACCGCCACTCCTCCGGCACCGCCACCGCCGCCCGCGGTCGCTCCCGCCGCGCCGTCGGTACAGGAGCGGGTGGCACAGGAAGAGGCGGCGCAGGAACAGGTGGCACCCGCGGCATCGACGCCGTTCGACGCGATCCTGGAGGCGGTGACGAAGAGCGGTGGTGCGGCGCTGCAGACGGCCGCGCTCGCCCGAACCAGGCATGCTGAAGAGTCGGAGGCGGCCACCGCGCAACCCACGGCGCCGGCCGTCGAGCCGGATTCCGACGAAGACGTGCTCGATTTCGCTTCCGACAGCGAGTTTGAGGCCGATCCGGCGCCGGAAGCCGAGCCCCTGCCCGAGCCCGCGCCTGAGCAGGAGGTGGAGAAGGAGCCGGAGCCAGAGACCGCGACGCTGCCCGAGGCGGCGCCCGAGGACGAGGTGCCGACCGAAGACGCCGGTGACAAGGTGCGCGCGATCCTGCGCGGTCGCGCCGAGGCACCACGGCAAGAAGCGGCACCGGCGGCCGCGGAAAAGGAGGCCCGGCTGCGCGCGGCGCTGATGGAGCGCTCGCCTTCGCGCTGGCAGGCGTGGCTCATCCCCGGCGCTGCCGCCGCTGCCGTCCTCCTCTTGGTCGGCATCCTGGTTCTCGCGCGCGAGAGCATCGTGCGCGTTCTGCCTGGTGCCGCCACCTTCTATGCCGCCCTCGGCTTCGATGGCCCCGGCGTCGTCGGCGCCGGACTGGAATTCCGCGAGGTCACCTCGCGGCGCGAGTGGGCCGGCACCGACGAGGTGCTGATCGTGCGCGGCGTCGTCGCCAACGTCTCCAAGCAGACGGTTTCCGTGCCGCCGGTGCGCGTCGCGCTGTACGACATCGACGAGTACGAGGTGCAGTCGATGACGGTGCCGAACTCCGTGCAGGAGTTGGCCGCCGGCAGCACCGTCGCTTTCGAGGCGCGCATTCCCAATCCTGCCCTGAAGGCCCAGCGCATCCGCGTCACCTTCCAGGGGCCGGGCCGCCATCGGCCGGCGTGAGATCCGCGTCGGCGTAGGCTTGGCAGGCGCCGGCCCGGCACGCTGCAAGCGTAGAGCCGGCAAGATATAAGGCCGCCGCCCCATCAGACGAAGAATAGACGACCAGAACCGAGTCGCTCAGAACCGGCGCAGCAACCGCTCGATATAGTCGCGTTCAAGGCGCGGACGATCCGCTTCGCCGGCGCGTCGGCGCAGCTCTTCGACGATCGCCTGGGCGCGCCGCAGCTCGGTCGCTTCCGGGATCGCGATCTGGCCGAGGCCGAAGCCCTTGCCGCCGTCGCCGGGCGGGCGGCCGAAGGGATCGGCGCCGAAGGCGTCGCCGCTGCCGCCAAACAAGAGGAAACCATTCTCGCCGGCATGCCGGTCGGCAAAGGCACGGCCGAGCGCGCGCTCGCCGCGCTTCAGCGCGTCTACGGCCGCGGTCTGCTCAGGCACGGCGTCTGCCGGCCGGCCCTGGTCGAGCGCTTCGCGCGCCCGGCCCATGGCGTCACCCGCCTCGTCCAGGGCCGGCGGCGCTGTGCCCAGGGCACGCCCGGCCTGGCGCGCCGCTTCGGCGAGACGCTGGCGCAACTGGTCTTGCCGGCCGGCGGCGGCCCGGGCCGGATCCTTCTCCCCCTTGCGCGGCGCGCCCGCCCGGCCGCGTTCCTGCAGGTGGCGCGCGGTATCGTCGGCCAGGTCCTGCTGATCGTTGGCGAGCCCGCGCAGCGCGTCCAACAGCGCGCGCTCGGCGCGCAGCGCTTCGCGTGCCCGCTCCGCGCCGGGACCGTCCTGGGCGTCGGCAATGAGCTGCTGCAACGAGCCGAGCAGCCGGCCGGCCGCGGCACGGGCACCGATCCCGATCAGCCGATCGGCCTGCGCGAGCAGGGCGCTCAAGTCTTTCCCGGTCAGATACTCGCCGAGATCCGCGGGCGCCTGCGGCGTTTCGCCCCGGCGGGCCATCTCCGCGGATACCGCATCGAGGTAGCGGCCGAGCGCGTCCTTGAGCGCGTCCATCAGACGGTCGATGGTCGCGGCGGGAGCGTCGTCGCGCAAGGCATCGGCGAGCGCGCGGCCGGCGGCGGCCACCGCATCGCGCGCGGCCGGAATGTCGCCTTCTTCGATTCGCAGCGCCGTCTGCCATAACATCCGCCGGACGGAGGGAATTGCCGCCTCACCGTGGTCGTATTGAAGCCGCGCGCGCGCGACGGCGAGGGCGAGCGAAACCACGGCGTCATTGTCGAAGGCTTCGGGCCGGCCGGCCGCGATGATCAGTGCGATCTGCGCCCGCAGCAGGGCTGTCTCCTCGGATTCAAGCAGCACCTTGCGCACGGCGACGATCTCGCGCGCCACCGGGTGGTGGAACGTCCGCTCCGGCAGCACGAAGTCGACCGCGGGCGAGCGGGCGGTCTGCCCGATCCCATCCGTTGCTTCGAGCGTGAGCGTGACCGGCCGGCCGGCCCAGGCATGATCGGCGAGATCGAAGACCTGGCTTCCGGTGATCTCGCCGGCCGCGGCGTCGGGCAGCGCGATCGTCAGGGGCTCGCTCGCTGCCACGGGTGCCTGCTCCCCGCCGGTTTCTCCGGCCGGCTGCACGATGGCGGTGAGCGCGGTGACGCGGTAATCATCGTGCGCCTGGTAATTCAGCCGGAACCGGCCGTTGGCTTCCGGCTGAGGGGGGGCGCTCCACCGCGCCTGCGGCGGAGCGTCCGCGACCACCTCGATCGGCCAGCGCGCCAGCGTGTGGCCATGGCGGCGCACCACGATTGCATCGCCGTCGTCGACGCGGGCTTGCGCCGCGTAGGCGGTGGGCGCCGCATCATTGCCGCCCTCGATCGGCGCGAAGCGGACCTCGTGCGTCCCGATCACGAGCCGCGGGGGTCCGCCGAGTGGCCAGGCGCGGGCGACGACGGTGCTGCCGTGCGGCACGCCGATCGCTGCGGGTGTGTGGCCGGTATCGTCGCCCGCCTCCTGATCGTTCGCCGCCGCCGCCGGGCCGCGCAGGAACACCGGCGGCAGACCGGTGTAGTCCGGTGGCTTGAGCCAGGCCTCGGTCGTGGCCGGCACCGTGCCGTCGGTCAGGACGGGGCTGACCGCGCGCCCGAGCCGCCTGAACGGATCGTCGGCGCCGGCGGCGATCCCGACGGTCAACAGCAGGAGGACACCGGCACGCAGGCCCCAGGGCTCGCGATGGGCCATGCCGGGCGAAGGCGGACGCAGCGCCAACCCGGGCATCTCAAGGCGCACCCGCGCCAGGTGCCGATGCCACAGGGCGGTCGCCGTCGGGTCGTCGGCACCGGCGGCGATCCGGTCGCCGAGGGTCGCGAGCGGGCGATGCGGCACCCTGGAATCCCGCTCAAGCCGGCGCTGTGCCTGTTCGCGGTCGGGCAGGCGCAATCGGAGGACGGGGGCGACGAGGACAACCAGCCCCAGCGCGAAGGCCGCGAGCACGACCGCGTGCAGCCTTCCCGGCAGCATCGGCAACAGATCGAGCAGCGCAAGCGCGAGGAAGGTGCCCGCCAGCGCTAGCGCGAAGCACAGGCGCGGCCACGCCAACTCCCACCACAAAGCGAAACGGGCGAGCGCCAGCAGAAGACGCAGCCGGCGCGGTGCCGGATCGCTCACGGGCATTCTCCGGATGCCGGCCCACCGCCGCCGGTTTTCATCGCAAGCCAGGGCGGCAGATGCTGGTGGGCGACGATAACCGCGTGCGGGATCACCTCGCCGACCACGGCGAAGGCGCCGCCCGCGACCAGGACTTCGGCGCACAAGGGCCGGGCGTTGTAGAACGACGCCATCGAGGCGCCGTAGGCGCCGACGGTGCGCACCGCCAAGAGATCGCCGCGTGCAACGGGCGGCAGCGGACGCGCGTCGGCAAAGACATCGCTGGTCTCGCAGATGGGCCCCACGACATCGACGACCGCGAGCGGTTCGTCGTCGCGCGGCGCGCGCACCGGCACGACCTGGTGGTAGGCGTCGTACAGGGCGGGGCGCAACAGATCGTTCATCCCGGCATCGACGATGAGGAACGTGCGCGTCGCCCCTTCCTTGCGGTAGAGCACGCGGGTGACGAGCAGGCCGGCGTTGGCAACCAGCAGCCGGCCCGGCTCCAGGATCAGGCGGCAGCCGAGGTCGCCCACGACACGGGCAACCACCTTGGCGTAGTCCGCAGGCCCCGGGATCGGTCCTTCCTCGTCGCCGTAGGGCACGCCCAGGCCACCGCCCAGATCGAGGGTGGCGATGGCATGACCGTCGGCGCGCAGGATCGCGACCAGATCCTTGAGCCGGCGGAACGCTTCGGCAAAGGGCTCGGTCTCGGTGAGCTGGGAGCCGATGTGCACGGCGATGCCGACGGGCTCGATGCCGGGCAGGCGCCGCGCGTGCGCGTAGACGCGATGCGCGGCGGTCCAGTCGATGCCGAACTTGCTCTCGGCGCGGCCGGTGGTGATCTTGGCATGCGTGTGCGCATCGACGTCGGGGTTGATGCGGATGGCGACGCGCGCCGGAATGCCAAGGTTCTGCGCCACCGCGCTCAGCGCTTCGAGTTCCGGTTCCGATTCGACGTTGATTTGCAGGATGCCGGCGTTGAGCGCCGTCGCCATCTCGTCGTCGCGCTTGCCGACGCCGGAGAACACGATGCGTTCAGGCGGAATGCCGGCGGCGCGCGCGATGGTAAGCTCGCCCGCCGAGACGACATCGGCGCCGGCGCCCAGGCGCGCAAGCGTGGCGACGACGGCAAGATTGCCGTTGGCCTTGACCGCGTAGCAGATGGTTGGCGCGAGGTTGCCGAAGGCGTCGGCGAAAACCCGGAAATGCCGGTCGAGCGTCGCCGCCGCATAAACGTAGAACGGCGTGCCGACGGCCGCCGCGATCTGATCGATCGGCACGTCCTCGGCGCACAAGCCGCCATCGCGATAGTGGAAATGATCCACGGCTCGGGTCCCCGTCTCGCCCGTTACTGCGCGGGATAGGTGCGCGGGTAATCGGCGCCGGGTGGCGGCTCCGGCTGACCCTTGCGCCCGCAGGCGGACAGGCTCGCGACGAAAAAGACCACAATGAAAACGCTCATCAGCGTGCGCATGACGACGACCGGTTGCGAATGGCCTGCCGCCAACTATGCCGCGTCGGCCCGCCGCTTGCGAGGGCAAAACCGCAGGGCCTGCGATCCGGCCTGCGATCCGGCCTGCGATCCGGCCTGCGTCTCAAGTGCGGCGGCGTTAAGTGCGGCGGCTGGCGGGCGGACCAGCCTTGCCGCGCGCCCGTTTCGCCGCCAGTGCCCGGCGCATCGCCGCCGTGGCCACCGCGCCGGAAACCTTCGCCCCGACTTCGGGCAGGTGCCCGGTGGCCACCGCGTCGACCAGCGCCAGGTGGCGCGGCAGGCACAGCGTGTGCAGATCGTAGCGCTCGATGATCGTCTGCCGTGCCTTGCGGCGCAGGGCCTGCATGCGGTCCGGGTGGTCGAGCACCCGATCGATGGCGTCCGCGATGCCGGTGGACGAGAAGAAATCGACCAGCAATCCGTTCTCGCCGTCCTCGATCACCTCTTGCACCGGCGGCGTCGCCGAGCCGATGACCAGGCACTCGCAGGCCATCGCCTCCAGCATCGACCACGACAGCACGAACGGATAGGTGAGATAGACGTGCACCGAGGAGATCTGCAGCACCTTGAGGAAGTCGTCATAGGGGATGCGGCCGACGAAGCGGATGCGGTCCATGTCCAGCCGATCGCCGAGTTCGGCCAGCAGCTTCTTGCGATAGGTCTGGCCGTTCGGCAGGGGCGCGCCGTAGCTCACCTCGTCGCCGCCGACGATGAGTACCACCGCCCGCGGCCGGCGCCGCTGGATTTCCGGCAGGGCGCGCATGAAGATGTGGAAGCCGCGGTAGGGTTCCATGTTGCGGTTGACGAAGGTAATCACCTCGTCGGCACGGCCGAGCACGACGCCGGCGCGCTTCAAGGTGATCGAGGCCCGGGGATCGGGCCGCGCGATCGCGGTGTCGATGCCGTCGTGGATGACGCTGATCTTGTCGTGAAACAGCGCCGGCACCGTGCTTTTCTGAAATTCCGTCGGGCTGACGCCCCAATCGGTGGCCATCAGGTTGAGAAGATGATTGGCGTTCTTCATGGTCAGCCGGCATTGCGCGGCCAGGCCACCGGTGGCGAACTCGGGATCGAAGCCGAAATCCGCGCCGTGCGCCCGGTAGAAGAACTCGATGAATGACAACAACGGCGCATCGGGCCAGACGTCTTTGAGGAACAGTGCCTCGCCCCAGCCGTTGTGCGCGCAGACAACGTCCGGGATGAAACCACCGGCCTTGAGTTCGGCCGCCGCCTTGGCGACGGCTTCACCGCGGATCACCTTGGTTTCCAGGTCGCTGATCCAGGGATGGATCTCCTTGGTCGTGCCGCGCTTGGGCTCGTAATAGACCGTCTTGACCCCCGGCAGTGTCGGCTGCTTGTTGCTGGCGAGAGTGAGTGCCAGGACCTCGTTGCCGCCCCGCGCGGCGAGCGTCGGCGCCAGATGCTTGTACTGGCCGGGGAAGTTCTGATGGATGAACAAGACGCGCATGGGTAGGCTCGCTCCTGTCTGGGAATGGGACCGGTTCGTCGGGGAACCGGACGCGGGTGGCGGCGAGGGAAAGGACACCGGGCAATGACTTACAGTCCGCAGTCGGCAACGGCAAATACCGAGAGCCACCGCACGGTTGCGGCCGGCGATGCCGCCGTCGTCCTGTTTTCCGGCGGCCAGGATTCGACCACCTGCCTCGCCTGGGCGCTCGATCGCTTCGCCCGCGTCGAGACGGTGGCGTTCGCCTACGGTCAACGCCATGCCGTCGAACTCGTCCAGCAGGCGGTGGTTCGCCAGGCACTGGCCGCGCGGTTTCCGGCCTGGGCGCAGCGGCTCGGCCGGCATCACGACGTCGATCTCGGCATTCTCGGCGGCCTGAGCCCGAGCGCGCTCACCCGCGCGCTACCGATCACCGCCGGTGACGATGGTTTGCCGTCGACCTTCGTGCCCGGACGCAACATCGTCTTCCTGACCGCGGCCGCCATCATCGCGCAGACGCGCGGCATCCGTCATCTCGTCGGCGGGATGTGTGAGACCGACTATTCCGGCTATCCGGACTGCCGCGACGATACGATCAAGGCGCTGCAGGTCGCGCTCAACCTCGGCATGGCGGCGCGGCTGGTGATTCACACACCGCTGATGTGGCTGGACAAGGCGGCGACCTGGCGTCTTGCCGAACGGCTCGGCGGGCCGGAATTGGTCACGTTGATCGTCGCGGAAACCCAGACCTGCTACCAGGGCGACCGCACGCAGCGTCACGACTGGGGCTACGGCTGCGGGCAATGCCCCGCGTGCCGGTTGCGCGCGGCCGGTTACCGGGGGTATGTCGAGGCGCGCGGCTGACGGCGATGCGCGGTCGCGCGCGCAAGTGGGATGGCAGGCACATGATGGAGCGCACCCGGGCCGAAGGCTTCGCGTTTCTCGCGGCATTCGCCGCCTCGATTCCGGCCGCCAACTGGCTGATCGGCCACTTCGGCAGCGTCTGTGTGCCGGGGGGGCCATGTTTGATCCCGGTGGCACCCGGCGTCAGCGCGCCGAGCGGCGTCTTGATGGTCGGCCTTGCGCTGGTGCTGCGTGATCTGGTGCAGCGGCGCCTCGGCATCGCCTGGGCGCTGGCCGCCATCGGCGTCGGCGCACTGCTCTCCGCGCTGTTCGCGCCGCCGTCGCTGGTCGCGGCGTCCGCCATCGCGTTCCTGTTCTCCGAGCTGGCCGATCTCGTCGTCTACACGCCGTTGCAGCGCCGCCGCCTGCTGCTCGCGGTGTTCGCCAGCAGTGTCGTCGGTCTCGTCGTCGATTCCTTGCTGTTCTTGTACCTCGCCTTCGGCAGTCTCGACTATCTGGCCGGTCAGATCATCGGCAAGGCGTGGATGGTCGCGGCAGCGATGCCCGCGGTCTGGTGGCTGCGGGCACGCGACCAGCGCCTCGGCCTGGAGCCGGCGTGAACGATTTCGATTGGGGGGTAAGCGTTGAGCAACGTCATTTCGTTAGGGGGAAGAAGAATGTCCGCGATTAGCCACCACGCCGCCCTGATCTACGCCATGGTGCTGGTGTCGGCATCCGATCGCAACATGACGGACGCCGAAATGCGCAAGATCGGCGAGATCATCGTCGGGCTGCCGGTCTTCGCCGACTACAATCCCGATCTCCTGGCGCAGACCACGGCGTCGTGCGCCGAGCTGCTCGACGACGACAACGGTCTTGAGAAGGCGCTGAGCCTGATCGAGGACGCGCTGCCGCCCCGGTTGCGCGAGACCGCCTATGCGCTCGCTTGCGATGTCGCCGCCGCCGACGAGCGGGTTGCCATCGAGGAAAGCCGGATGCTCGAGCTGATCCGCGAGCGTCTCAACATCGATGCGCTGGCCGCCGCCGCCATCGAGCGCGCCGCGCGCGCCCGCTTCGCGACGGCGTAACCCCCGCTTCCCGACGGCGCGCCTGTGCGGGCCGGGGGGGCGGCGCTATTCGTCGCGGTGGGTGCGTTCCATGCGTTCGTGGCGCTCCTGCGCTTCGACACTGAGCGTGGCGATCGGCCGCGCCTCAAGACGGGTCAGGCTGATCGGCTCGTGCGTCTCCTCACAGAAGCCGTAGGAGCCGCTTTCGATCCGGCCAAGCGCTTCATCGATCTTGGCGATCAGCTTGCGTGCCCGGTCGCGTGTGCGCAGTTCGATGGCGCGGCTGGTCTCGGTCGAAGCCCGGTCGGCGACGTCGGCCTCGATGACGGCGCCGTCCTGCAGCGCCGCCAGCGTCTCATGCGAGCCGCTCAGCAGTTCGGTGCGCCAGCGCAGCAGCTTGCGCCGGAAGTATTCGACCATCACCGGATTCATGAACGGCTCGTCTTCGGACGGTCGATAATCCGGCGGCACGGTTACCGTCATGATGTGACACGAAAAAAGCTGATTGAAGAGGCCAGACGCCGGCGAACTATAGGGATCGCACGTGTGGCCCGCAAGCGCAAATTTGTCTAGCAACGGCGTCAACTCTTTGAAATTACCGCAGAAAACAAGATAGACTCTCGCCTCTCGACTGGAGGTGCTGAACGCTCAGCGTCGCCGTTCCAGCTTGGCCAGCTCCACGCCCGCGCGCAGCTCGATCTCGTCGAGGATCGCGTTGACGCGGGCATCGGCGGTGGTCACGCGATGCGCCCGAACGGTCTGCGCGAGTTCGGTCAGGCGTGCCATCGGCACCGCTCCTTCCAGCAGGTCGACGCGCAGCCGCTCCAGTCGGTCGAGAACATCGCCGCCGTAGGCGAGCGCACGGCCAAGCACGGCGGCTTCTGCGTCGTTGCCGGCGGTTTGCAGGGTTAACAGCGCTTCGATGCTGACCGCGGGGCCCGATGCGACGGCTGCTTCGGCGCTGACGGGCGACGCGTCTGCCATCAGCAGCGCGAACGTGCCATCCGCCGTGCTGCGACGCGTGGACTTGCGCCGTGCGTCGCCGACTTGCGATGTGCCATCGATCGCGCTTGTTCTCATCCAGAGCCGCCCGAAAAACCGACAAGCAGGAACTCCGCAGCATGCGCCCATCATTGCTAACAAAGGGTTAACGGCCGGCGGCCCGGGGCGGGGGCGGCGAGCGCCGCACGCTCGCGCCCGAGCAAGGCCCGCGCAAAGTTCGCCGGGCAGGAAAAAATTGCCGAGCGCAGAACACAGTTGCGTAATGGGTCACACTAGGGGCTATTATAGCAATTTCAACGCGTAATGGCGGCGCGCAAGGTGTTTCTCGGGTTGGTACAAGCTTTGCAGGTGGCGGCAAGCAGAGCGTGTCGCCGTTGCCTTCGGTTGCGGCGGGCGCGCCCGCTGGCATCCGGAGCGGGAGGGTGACGATGACGTCGTTGGGCGCGTTCCAGCCGAGTGCGCTGGGCATGGAAGGGCAAAGCCATGCGCTCGCCACGATCAGCGCCAACATCGCGAACCTGTCGACGACCGGCTACAAGCGTGCGGACACCGAATTCAAGACCCTGATGAGCCGAAGCTGGTCGGAAGCGGCGGCCAATCCTGCGGTGGGCGGTTCTTTGAATGCGCAGGCCGACATCGCCGGCATTCGTGGGGTCGACTACACACGCGTCAGCACCGCGGGCGAGATCGGGACCACCGGGCGGGGCTTCGATCTCGCCATCGCCGGCGACGGCTTCTTCACCCTGGATACCGCGCTCAGCGGCGGTGGTGAGCGTCTGTTCAGCCGCGACGGCGCGTTCTCCGTCGGTACCGGCGACGCGCTGAGCCTCGACCAGGGCTACCTTGTCGACGCCAATGGCTACTACGTCCAGGGCTACCCGGTGCAGGCCGATGGCACCAGCGCGACGCCGGGCACGCCGGGCGCCATGCGTGTCGACAGCGATGCGTTTGTCGACGCCGGACAGGCAACGCAAGACGCCTCCCTCGTACTCAACCTGCCGGCGGACGATGCCGCGGGCAGCGCGCACGGCTATCGGATCGAGGTGTATGACTCCACCGCCCAGCCGCGCTTGCTTGATCTCGGCTTCACCAAGGCCGCGGATGCCAACACCTGGGATCTCTCGTTCAGCGGCCTGAACGGTGAAACCATCACCGTCGAGCCGGCGGCGGCCGACGCGCTGCCCGGCCAGGGCGAGCCGCTGCGCTTCGATGCGCAAGGTGCGTTGATCGGCCCGCAGACATATACGGTCGGCGTCGTCGATGCCGACGGCGTCACCACCGACTTCAGCCTCGATCTGAGCGCGCTGACCCAGTACGCCGGGGATTTCGTCGTGAACTCCTTCGACGAGGACGGCTACGGCTCCGGCAAGCTGCAGTCCCTCGCCTTCGACGACAAGGGATACCTGGTCGGGACCTTCGACAACGGTCATTCCCGGCCGCTCTACGCCCTGGCACTCGCCGATTTTCCCAATCCGGACGGTCTCGACGCGCGCAGTGGCACGGTGTTCGCGGCGAGCGCCACGTCGGGCAGTCCGCTGTATGGCCAGGCCGGCACCAACGGGATCGGCGCAATCCAGCCGGGTGCGCTGGAGGGGGCCAACGTTGACCTGGAAGATCAATTCTCGCGAATGATCCTCACCCAGAATGCCTATAATTCTTCGGCGACGGCGTTCCGGACCGTCGACGAGATGACGGAGACGGCCCGGGACCTCAAGCGCGGGTAATACGGGAAGGGAGACGCTTGCGCGTCGGCACGATGCCATTTGTAACGCGGATCGGCCTGTTCGCGCTCGCGGTGCTGGCGATCGCCCTGGTCGTGCGATTTGTCCTGGTCGAACCTCCCGAGCTCGCCTGGGTCTGCCAGGCGGACGGCACCGTTCCCTGGTGGTGCCCGTGGCGGGAGGGAACGATCGCTGCCCTGCGTCTCGGCGTCCTTGGCTTCCTCAGCGTGGCGGCGGGAATTCTCGCAATCCTCGGCGGCGGCCGCCCGGTCGCCGGTGTCGCGATCATCGCCGGTGCCGCCGGGCTGGTCCTCTACGCCGCCGGCCCCGCCGCCTTAGGCGTGGTGCTGGGCGCGCTGCGCGCCGTCCGCCTGTAACGGCGCGCTGTCGGGCACGGTGGCGGCAGCGGTGTCGCGGGCACCGATTGCGAGCGCCGCGGCGAACATCAGGGCGGTGACGGCCCAGCCCAGGGCCTGAACGTTGACGAGCCCTTCGTGCACCGCGACGGCCACGCCGCCGATGGCGAGCAGGCCTACGAGCAGCCGTTCTTCGGGGGGCAGGCGTCGCGCCGCACTGGGTTGGCGCCACACCCACACCCACACCATGGCATGGAGCAGGAATGCCGCCGCCGGGCCGACATAGAGCGCCACGGGGAAATCCCGATAGCGGGGATCGCACACCAGCGCCAGGGTGATCGCCGCCGCCGCGACGGCGAGCATCAGTCGCACCGCCCCCAGCAGCACGGCTGGCGGTGGCGCGCCGGGACGGTGGCGGGTCTGCAGGGCGTCGAGGAGCGTCGCCGCCGGCAGCGGAGCAGCGGCGCCCCGGTCGGTGGCGACGCGGGTGGCGAGCACCGGCGCGGCCGCCGCGAGGCCGAGTTGGATGAGCCCGAGCCCCCAGTCGAGGGGCGTGCGTGCGGCCGCCGCGAGATCGCCCCCGGCGAGCACCAGCGCGCCTGCGCAGAACTGGAAAAACACGGCAAGGCCGAGCAGCGTGGACCAGCCAAGGCGGCGGCCGCGCGTGACGGCGAACAGCGCAAGCGCCGCAAGCATGCTCGCGACGGCAGCGTGTTCCCGCCAGTCCGGGTCGGGCGCGACCGGGCCGCTCAGCGCGAATTTCGGTGCACGCTGAACGGTGAACAGCCCCCAGTGCCCGCCGACGGTGCCTTCGAGCTTGCGCTTCCACGGCTGATCGAAGGCTTCGATCAGGTTGACGCCGATGCCGTCCTGCGCCGCGCGTGCCAACAGCTCGCGTACGAAGCGGGCCTGGTTCACGCGCGACGGCAGCGCGTCCTCGCGCATCCGCCCCGCACTCGGCCAGCCCGCCTCGCCGATGAACACGCGCTTGCCCGGGAACAGCGCCTGGATGCGTCGCCAGGTCGCGGCGAGGTGATCGATGGCACCTTCGACCGCGACCGGGTCGTCTTCCCAATAGGGCAGGCTGTGAATGGTCACGAAATCGACGACGCGGGCGATGCCGGGGTTCTTCTCCCAGAATTCCCAGACGTCGGCGTAGGTGACCGGCACCGGCACCATGGACTTGGTTTCTGCGATGAGCTGTGCCAGTCGCTCGGCCGGCTGCTCCCGTCGCAGCAGCACTTCGTTGCCGACGATCACCGCTGTGATCGTCTCGGGGTAGCGGTTGGCGAGAGCCACGGCGCGCGCCAGTTGCCGGCTGTTTTTCTCGGATTCCCGGCCGATCCACGCCCCCAGCAACACCTTCAGGCCGAGATCTTGGGCAATCCGCGGCACTTCGTCGATGCCCTGGTCGGTTGCGTAGGTGCGCACGCAAGCCGTGAAACCCGCGAGCACGCGCAGGTCTTCTTCGATCTGCCGGGCGGGAATCACCGTCGTTTCGTCAAACGGATTCTGCCCCTCGCGATAGGGCGCGTAGGAGACGCACGGTACCCGGCCCGCCGCGACGTCGACCAGCGACACCGGCCGGTCGAACCACCACCACACCCCCAGGGCAGCGAGGGCGGCGACCGTGAAGGCAACGAGCGCAAACCACCTGTGCATTTGCCGATATCGCGCTCCGAAGCCGCATAATGCCGCCGCGCACACGGATGCGGCCGCCCGCGTCGCGTCACGCTTCCCCAACGCTCCTGTCAAGCGTCCCCCCCCTCGGCAATCCGCAGTTATAAGGCCGTCCGGCGATCAAGCGACAAATGAATTCTTGGCGAATCTGCTGTTGCAATACCGCACTGCCGGCAAGCCTGTCGCCACCCGGCAATTGCTGCCGGGTGCACGATCGTTGTTGCCGGCACACGGGCGTGCCGCCGCCGGCGTTGCGCGCCGCTTCGTCACAGATTCCAGCGGCTTGATGGCCCATTGTCTGTGGCACAACGCTTGCGTGTGCGCTGACGCGTGGCGCCCTCCTTGTCGTCGACGGGGCGTCGGATGGAAGGTCAAGGGCTTGAGATGACGCTGGCTGGCGCGAGTGCACCCCGAAGGTGGCGGCATATGGCCAAGGCGTGGCTGCGTGTGGCGTCGTTTGCCATCCTCGCCTGCGCCTTCCTTCCGGCCTCGGGTGCCTTTGCGGCGTCGCGGATCAAGGACCTGGTCGAATTCGAAGGCGTGCGCGACAACCAGCTTGTCGGCTACGGCCTGGTCGTCGGCCTCAACAAGACCGGCGACACCTTGAAGGACGGCAGCTTCACCAAGCAGAGCCTGCAGGCGATGCTCAATCGCCTGGGCGTCAAGCCGACCGAGAAGGGACTGACCGCCAAGAACGTGGCCGCGGTGATGGTCACCGCCTCGCTGCCGGCGTTCGCCCGGCAGGGCAACCGCATCGATGTCACGGTTTCCGCCTTGGGCGATGCCACCAGCCTTTCGGGCGGCACGCTGTTGGTCACCCCGCTGCTCGGCGCCGACGGCGAAGTCTACGCCGTCGCCCAGGGGCAGGTCGGCGTCGGCGGCTTTTCCGCCAAGGGCCAGGCCGAGCAGGTGACAAAGGGGGTGCCGACCTCGGGGCGCATCGCCAATGGCGCCATCGTCGAGCGCGAAGTCGGCTTCTCGCTCGCGAACCTCGATCACATCAAGCTTTCCCTGCGCAGCCCCGACTTCACCACCGCACGCCGCATCGCCCAGGCGATCAACGCCAAGCTCGGTGACCAGGCCGCGCGGCCGAGCGATCCCGCGACGGTCAGCATCGACGTCCCGTCGGGCTACCGCGCCAATGTCTTCAACCTGCTGACCGACATCGAGCAATTGCCCGTGCAGCCCGATCTGCCGGCGCGCATCGTCATCAACGAGAACTCCGGCATCATCGTCATGGGCGAGAACGTTCGGGTCAGCACGGTGGCCATCGCCCAGGGCAACCTGACCATCCGCATCACCGAGACGCCGCAGGTCTCGCAGCCGCAGCCGTTCAACAACTCAGGTGCGACCGTTGCCGTGCCGCGCACCAACATCGACGTCGACGAGCAGTCCCAGCGCAAGCTGGGCGTCCTCGACGGCACCGTGACCTTGCAGGAACTGGTCAACGGACTGAACGCGCTCGGCGTCGGCCCGCGCGACCTGATCGCCATCTTGCAGGCCATCAAGGCCGCCGGGGCCCTCCACGCAGAAATCGAGGTGATGTGATGCGGGCGGAAGCGATGATGCCTTACCTGAATTCCGCGATGACCGCCCCGGTTCCTGGGCCATCGGCCGCGGCGGCCGGCCAGCGCGTGGCGACGGCCCGTTCCGCCGCCGCCATCGAGCGGACCGCCAAGGATTTCGAGGCGGTGTTTCTGACCGAGATGCTGCGGCCGATGTTCTCGGAGAGCACGGCCGAGGCACCGTTTGGCGGCGGGCTCGGCGAAGACATCTGGCGCTCGATGCAGGTCGACGAGTTCGGCAAGGCGCTGGCGGCGCGCGGCGGGATCGGTCTCGCCGATGCGGTCGCGCGCGAGATGCTGCACCTGCAGGAGCGTGCATCGGGAGAGCGGCAATGAGCGGATCGGAGAAGGCTTCACCGGCGGCGGCGCGGACGCTGCTTGCCGCGAGCAGGGAGTTGATCGCCGTCCTCACCGAGGAAAACGGCGCGCTGGTGACGCGGCGCCCAGGCGCGCTGAAAGGGATTCTCGCCCGCAAGACGGCGGCGGCGCGCGCCTACGAGCGCGCGGCGGCGGCGTTCGCGGAGCTGGCGCCCGCAGACGTGGCCGCCGAGCGCGATGCCATCGACCCGGCGACGCTGACGGGATTGCGCGCGGCGGCAACGGCGCTCAATGCGCTCGGTCGGGAGAATGCCTTTCGGCTCGACGTCGCGCGCACCGCCCAGCGCCGTCTGATCGAGCACATCATCGACGCTGCCAAGGAAGCGGTGGCCCCGGGGCCGGCGACATATGCGCGCAACGGCCGTATCGGCGCGAGCGATCAGGCGCGCCGTCCGGCCGTCGCTTCGCTCAGCTTCAACCGCGCGCTCTAGCGCCGCGAGCAACGGGAGCCGACGGTCGTGGTGCAAAGCCTCTTCGGCAGTCTGCGGACGATGCAGAGCGGGCTCGCTGCCAACCAGCAGGCGCTCGACATCCTCGCCAACAACATCGCCAACGTCAGCACGCCGGGATATTCGCGCAAGACGGTCAACCAGGCGGCTCGGATCGTCGAGGGCGAGGGCGCCGGCGTCGATATCACCGCTATCACCCGCAAGGTCGACGAGGGTCTGCTCAAGACCGTACGCCTCGAAAGCGCGTCGGCGTCCAACCTGTCGGTGACCAACGACATCTTGAGCCGTCTGCAGACCAGCTTCGGCTCGCTGGAGAGCAACACCGCGCTGAGCCACCAGCTTGCGGACTTCCAGGCCGCGCTCGAAGCGCTCGCCCTGTCGCCATCAAGCTCGCTCGCACAGGACGACGTGGTGCGCCAGGGTGAGACCGTCGCGAGCGGCCTGCGCTCGACCAGCGCGGACGTCCAAAGCCTGCGCCAGGAGGCCGACCAGCGGATCGGCGCCGGCATCGACGAGGTCAACACGCTGTTGCAGAACGTCGCCGACCTCAACGCCCAGATCTTCCACAACACCAACACCGGCCAGGATGTCACCGGCCTGCAGGACAGCCGCGATCAGGCCCTGGACCGGTTGGCCACCCTGATCGATGCGCGGGTCTTCTACCGCGCCGATGGTCAGGCGGTGGTGTTCACCGCCAGCGGCCGCACGCTGGTCGGCGATCAGGCGGCGACACTGTCGCACCCGTCGGCGACCGCGCTGTCCGCCACGGCGTCATACGCGCCCGGCGGCGGCGACGGTATCGACGGCATCTACCTGGGCGATGCGCGTGCCGAGAACGACATCACAAGCGAGATCAAGGGCGGTGAGATCGGCGGCCTGATCGCGCTGCGCGACCAGACGTTGCCGGCGGTGCAGGCCAGCCTCGACGAGCTTGCCGTGCAATTGCGCGATACCGTCAATGCCGTTCACAACCGTGGCATGCCGTTCCCCGGTCAGGACAGCATGACCAGTACGCGCAGCTTCGACGATCCGGCCGCGCAGACGATCACCTTCACCAGCGGCGATACGCGTCTCGTCGTCTTCGACGCCAGCGGTAATCAGCTTGCTGCCGCCAGCATCCAGGACGATATTCTGGGCGGCGCGTCGGGGTCGGTCGCCGATCTGCAGGGCAATCTCGACGCCTGGCTGAGCGGCCAGGGGGTGGGCAGCGCCGATTTCGACGCCGCGGGCCATCTGCGCATCACCATGGCCGATGGCCGTTTCGTCGCGTTGCGCGACGAGAGCGCGACGACGGCGGGAAGCAGCGCGGCAGATGCCGGCCTCGACTTCGACGCCGACGGTGACGGCACTGCGGACCAGTCGGTCGAAGGATTCTCGTCGTTCTTCGGCTTCAACGACTTCTTCACCGATACGGCCACCGACGAGCGCAACGGCGTCGCTTCGACGCTCGCCGTGCGCGCCGATCTCGTCGCGACGCCGTCGCTGGTTTCGCGCGGCGCCGTGCAGTGGGACGCCGGCATCGGGCTCACCGGCGCCTACTTCGCCTCCAGCGGCGACGATACCGCGATCCAGGCACTGACCACGGCCTTTTCCGATGGCGCGACCTTCGCGGCCGCGGGCGGTCTTCCCGGCGGGGCGTCGGGCTTCGCCGATTACGCGGCCCTTCTGATTGGCAAGACCGCCGCCGACGCCGAGACGGTGAGCAATCGCAGTGAATACCAGAGTTCCTTCGTCGCCGATCTGCAGCAGAAGTCGGACTCGGTGCGCGGTGTCAATCTCGATCAGGAGCTATCGGACCTGATGCTCTACGAGCAGGCATACACCGCAACCGCCCGCGTGATGTCGGTGGTGCAGTCGATGTTCGATGCCCTTGAGCGGGTGGCCCCCTAACGCAGCGACCCATTCGGGCGATTCACGCCCGAATAAGGTTGTCGCTGTATAACATTTTGAAGCACGTGCACCGGCACAAACAGATTGTCCTATCTGTTTGTGCCGGTGCACTGGCGGCGGAGACGTGCCATGACCCAAGTTGCGACCTATGCCGCGAGTAACCGGGTCCTCGACTACCTGCTCAAGACGCAGGAGCGGGTGAACGATCGGCAGACGCAGGTCGCGACCGAGAAGGTGGCGCAGACCTACGCGGGCATCGCGCCGCAGGCGGTCCGGCTGCTGTCGGTCGAACGGGCGAAAACGCTCGCCGCCCGGTTTAAGGACGACAATGATCTGATGAAGACGCGTCTCGACGTCGCCGGACAGTCCGTGGATTCGGTTGCGGGTGCGGCGCGCGACGTGCGCAACCTCCTGCTCGATGCCGGTGCCAACCTGCCGCTGGACAAGGAGAGCGTCGATCAACTGCAGCAGGGCGCCTTCCGGGCGCTGCAGGAGATCGAGGTCTCGCTCAATGCCAAGGTCGATGGTCGTTACCTGTTCGCAGGCAGCCGGGTCACGACCAAGCCCGTCGATCTCGGCCTGACCGACCTCGCCGATTTCCAGGCGCGCTTCGACGGCCGCACGTCGCTGTTCGCCGATAACCGTGCCGCCGAGCTGGCCGATTTCACGCTGGACCCGGGCGGTGACTGGCTGACGTTCGAGCAGGACCCGGCGGCTCCCGGGCGGATCCGTATCGATCCGGCCGCGGCCGATGCCGCCGCCAACATCCCGGCCGGCACGCGCATCACCATCGCCGGCACCCCGGGGGGCACCTACGATGGCGCCTTCGTGGTCACGGGCGTCGGCAGCGATGCCTCCGGAACCTATCTCGAAGTTGCCGAGGAGCGCTTCATCGACGAGAGCGCACCTACGGCGACGATCACCCTTGCCGACGGCACGACGCTCGTGGCGGGCGAGACGGGGGGGATCAGCTTCGACGGCAGCGCCGACAGCATGCAGGCGGGGACCGCCGACGCCTTCGCCCACAGCCTTGCGGCCGGCGACATCTTCACCGTCTCGGGCACCGGCGCCAACGATGGCACCTACGAGGTCGCGGCCAATGACGGCACCACGGTGACCATCGTTCCCCACAAGCTGCCGGATTCCGGAGGCGGTGCGGTGGCGGGAACGATTTCGGCGCAATCCTACTACGCGGGCGATACACTGGCGCAGACGCATCGCGCCGACGAGGATCGCTCCTTCAGCAACGACATCACGGCGATCGATCCCGCCTTCGAGAAGGTGATCCGCGCTCTCGGCATGATCGCCCAGGGCAGTTACGGCACCACCGGCGGTCTTGCGAGCCATACCGACCGCTTGCAGGACGCGCTCGATCTTCTCAACGGCGTGCTCGATCCGACCGCGGACGCCGCGCTCACCAAAGAGGGCGAGACCGCCGGCACGCTGACCGATGTCCAGGTCAAGATCGGCTTCAATCAGGTCGTGTGCGACGACGCGGCGACCCGGCAGAACGATCTCATGGCCAATCTCGACATCCAGATCGCCGGGATCGAAAACGTCGACAAGACCGAAGCCATCGCCCGGCTGCTCGACGAAGCCAATTCCCTGGAGGCCTCGTACAGCGCGCTCGCCCGCATCCGCAACCTGAGCCTCGCCAAGTACCTCTAGCCGGCCGTCTTCCCCTGTGATGGGAGCGCCGCCGGCATCGGCGCGGCCGGGTGCCGCGGGTTGGTTGACCTACCCGGAAGCGACCAGCGCGCGGTTCAGGTCAGGTTTGATCCGGATCGCGCGGACTGCGGTCGCGGGGGTGGGCGGCGCGGTGGACGGCGGCGAGCCGCTCGGCATCGACCGCGGTGTAGCGCTGGGTGGTGGCGAGCGAGGCGTGGCCGAGCAACTCCTGGATGGTGCGCAAGTCGCCGCCGGCCGAGAGCAGATGGGTGGCGAAGCTGTGGCGCAGCGCGTGCGGCGTCGCCGTCTCCGGCAGGCACAGCAGTGCCCGCAGCCGGCGCACCTGGCGTTGCGCGACGCCGGGGTCGAGCGCGCCTCCGCGCGCGCCGAAAAACAGCGGGCCGTCGGGGCCGAGATCGAAGGGGCAGGCAGCGAGGTAGGCACCGATCGCCTCCCGCACCGCGGCGAGCACCGGCACCAGGCGTTGCTTGCGGCCCTTGCCGGTGACGATCAGGGCATCGCCGTCGGCGCCGCCCTGGCGGCGGGTGAGCGCCAGCGCTTCGCCCAGCCGCAGGCCGCAGCCATAGAGCAGAGCGAGGAGCGCCTTGTCCCGCTTGCCGATCCAGGGCGCCTCGCTTAAGGCCTCGATGCTGCGGACGGCCGCCAGCGCTTGCGGCTCGGACAACGGCCGCGGCAGTCCGCGGGCGACCTTGGGCGTGCGCACCATGCGCACCGCAGGGACGTGCGCGATGCCGCGCCGATCGAGGAAACGCGCGAAGCTGCGCGCCGCCGCCAGCGCGCGCGCCGAGGACGCCCGGGACAACCCGCGGCCGTGGCAGCGTGCGAGGAAGGCGCGCACGTCCGCCGGCTTCAGTTCGGCCAGATCGTCAAGCGCCGGCGGGCCGCCCAGGTGTCCGGCGAGGAATGCGATGAACCCGCTCAGATCGCGGCCGTAGGCTTCCACGGTGTTGGCGGCGAGCCGCCGCTCCACCGCGAGCCAGGTGCGCCACGCGCACGCGGCCTCGATCACCTCCGGTCCGGCCGGAATCCCGTCTAACGCGCCGCCGCCAGCATCCGGTTCAGACACAGTCCACACGCCTGCGCAAGGAAGCGCAACAGTTCGGTCCCCTGGCCCGGGCTGAAGGTATCCTCGTGGCGCGCACCGAGCGCGAGAACGCCCTCGCCACCCGACGTGCCCAGCTCCAGGCGGGCGAACGCCGCGGATTTTACCCGATCGGCGTGGGTGTCGAACAGGGTGCCGTCGTCGCTGAACTCGCGGAACAGGGCGATGTCCTGATCGAATCCGAGCAGCCGGTCGACGGCGCCCCACTCGAGCGGACGCAACTCGTGTGCGGAACCGTTGAACGCCTCGATCGCCTCGACACCGACGGTCGCGACATCGACATCGAGGAAGATCGGAATATCGCTCGCAACGATGCGCAGGATATGCTTCAAGTCCTTGGCGGCGATCAGCGCCAGGACGGCGGCGTGGGTACGCAACTGCGTTGCCAGGTTCACCCGGCTGGTCTCGATGACGCTTTGCGCGCAATCGCGCAGGCCCGCCAGCTCGTCGCGCAGTACGCTCACCATGTAGTGCTGGAGATCGACCACCTTGTCACCAGTCCAGCGCGCCGGCGGCGATAGATCCTGCAGGAGATCCGGGCAGCAACTGAAGAAATCCGGGTGCGTGCGCAAGTATGCTACCACTTGCTCGGGTGTTGGCTGCCCCGTGGCGGGGAGCAGGGCCGGATCGTTCTCCCTCATGCGCGATGTTCCTTGTGCGTTCTGCATTGATGCCTTAGGCCGCCTATAACAGATTCGTTCTACGGCGCTAATGACATCACCGTTGAAGGTATCGGAAAACAACACGACTGTTGCGACAGGGCAACGAGCGCCGCTTGCGCGTTCGCGGGTGGCGGTCCTGCTGCCCTTGCCGCTACCGGGCGTCTATGAGTACGCGGTTCCGGCCGGCCTTTCGGTTGCGGACGGCGACTTCGTCGAGGTCCCGCTGGGGGGGCGCGTCGTCGCAGGTGTCGTCTGGGGCGACGCGTCCGGAACCGTCGACGCCGCAAAGTTGAAAACGATTCTGAGGCGCATCGAGGCGCCGGCCGTGCCCGCCGTCTCGCGGCGCTTCGTCGATTGGGTCGCGCGCTATACCGTTCACCCGGCGGGCGCCGTCCTCAAGATGGCGATGAGCGTGCCGGATGCCCTGCAGCCGCCGAAGCCGGTGATCGCTTATGTCGCGGGCGATGGTGGTGCCGCGCGCACGCCGGCACGCGGGCGGGTCCTGGCCGTGCTCGCCGACGGCCGGCCGCGGCCGGCGCCGGCGCTGGCGGCCGAAGCCGCCGTCGGCACCGGGGTGATCAAGGCGATGGCCGAGGCGGGGGCGCTGGTCGCCGTCGAGACAGCGGCTGAGCCCGGCCCGCCGGTGCCGGACTGGCGGCACGCGGGCCCCGTGCTGTCTTCCGCCCAGGCCACCGCCGCCGATGTCCTGTGCCAGGCCGTCGGTTGTGGCTTCTCGGTGACGCTCTTGGATGGGCTCGCCGGCGCGGGCAAGACGGAAGTGTACTTCGCGGCCGTCGCGCGTGCCCTGGCCGAGGACCTCCAGGTGCTCGTCCTGTTGCCGGAGATCGCCCTCGGCGCCCAGTGGCTGCAGCGGTTTCAGGCCCGCTTCGGCGTGCCGCCCGTCGCGTGGCATTCGGAACTGAGCGCAGGCGCGCGCCGCCGCGCGTGGCGGGCGGCGGCGGATGGCCGGGCGCGCGTCGTCGTCGGTGCCCGCTCGGCGTTGTTCCTGCCGTTCCCCGCGCTCGGCCTGATTATCGTCGATGAGGAGCACGATCCTTCGTTCAAGCAGGACGACGGTGTCAGCTACCACGCCCGCGACATGGCGGTGGTGCGCGCCCGGCTCGGCGGCATCCCCGCGGTCCTGGTCTCGGCAACCCCGTCGCTGGAGACGGTCGTCAATGTTGCGGGCGGCCGCTACCGCGTCTGCCAACTGCCTGCCCGCCACGGCGGTGCCCGTCCGCCCGCGGTCGAGATCGTCGATACGTGCAGGGACCGCCCGCCAGCGGGTGGCTTCCTCGCGCCCGGTCTACGGGCGGCGCTTGCGGCCACGCTGGCCGACGGCAGCCAGTCGCTCCTCTTTCTCAACCGGCGCGGCTATGCGCCCCTGACCCTGTGCCGTGGCTGCGGCCATCGGCTGCACTGCCCGTCGTGCAGCGCCTGGCTGGTCGAGCACCGGCTGCTGGGCCGGCTGCAGTGCCATCATTGCGGTCATACCCGGCCCATCCCCGCGCACTGTCCCGCCTGCGACGCCGAGGACAGCTTCGTTGCCTGCGGTCCCGGCGTCGAACGCCTGGCCGAGGAGGTCGCGACCATGCTGCCCGACGCACGGCTGGCGCTGGCGACCAGCGATACGCTCACCGGCCCGGCCGCGGCCGCGGCGCTGGTCGAGCGGATCGAGGCGCATGCCGTCGATGTGATCATCGGCACCCAGATCATCGCCAAGGGCTACCACTTTCCGCTTCTCACCCTGGTCGGCGTCGTCGATGCCGACCTCGGGCTCGCAGGCGGTGATCTGCGCGCGGCCGAGCGTACCTTTCAGCTCCTGAGCCAGGTCGGCGGCCGTGCCGGGCGGGCGGAACGGCCAGGCCGCGTGCTGTTGCAGACGGCGATGCCGGCGCATCCGGTGATCCAGGCGCTCGCCAGCGGCGACCGCGACCGCTTTCTCGCCGCCGAAGCCGACGCCCGCCGGCAGACCCGGATGCCGCCCTACGGCCGGCTTGCCGCGCTGATCGTCTCCGGCCGCGACGAGGCGGAGGTGGAGAAAACCGCGCGGGCTCTCGCCGCCGCGGCGCCCCGCGCTGCCGGCATCCGTGTCCTGGGTCCGGCGCCGCCGCCCCTCGCCCTGTTGCGCGGCCGTCACCGGCGCCGGTTGCTGCTGCACGCCGATGGTGCCGGCGCCGTCTCCGCGGTCGTCGGCCGCTGGCTCGCCGCGGTGGCGCGGCCGGCATCGGTGCGCGTGCAGATCGACATCGATCCGCTCAACTTCCTTTGATCGCCCGAACGCGCAGTTTGTGGCGTTTAGGGCCAGCGCAGATCGAGCGTGATCGGGAATTCCAGCCGTGGTTCGGTGGGTGGCACGATGAACGCGCCCGGCGTGTGGCCGAAGGCGAAGAAGCGCGCAAATCGGCGGCTTTCCGCCTCGAAGGCATTGACCGGAAACGTCTCGT
The DNA here is from genome assembly GCA_964401555.1 of uncultured Defluviicoccus sp. GTDB lineage: Bacteria > Pseudomonadota > Alphaproteobacteria > Rhodospirillales > Defluviicoccaceae > Defluviicoccus. The sequence continues at coordinate 29,606 of CAYNYW010000017.1, read as the reverse complement.
AGCTGCGGCCGCCGGGATGGGCGGCGTGGTAGGTGCAGCCGCCGAGCGAGCGGCCCGACCACGTGTCGTAGAGATCGAAGACGACGGGGGTGTTGACCGGCCGTAGCGGCTGCAGGCAGTCGGGGGGCTGCCAGGCACGATAGCGTACGCCGGCGACGAACTCGCCGTCGCGTCCGGTGGCGGCCAGCGGCACCCGGCGACCGTTGCAGGCGAGCACGTGGCGGGCATCGCGCAGCCCCTCGACGCGCACCTGCAGGCGCTCGACCGAGGAATCGACGAAGCGGACGGCGCTGCCGGCGGCGCCGTGCTCGCCCAGCACCGGCCACGGTTCGAGGGCCTGGCGCAGCTCGATGTGAATCCCGGCGGGATCGACGCTGCCGTAGCGGGGAAAGCGGAATTCGCGGTGCGGCACGAACCACGCGGCCTCGATCGGGAAGCCGGCGCGATTGAGGTCGGCGACGACGTCCTCGAAGTCCCGCCAGACGAAGTGTGCCAGCATGAAGCGGTCGTGCAGGGCGGTGCCCCAGCGCACCAGCGGCCGCTCGTACGGCTCGCGCCAGAACCAGGCGATCAGCGCGCGCAGCAACAGGTGCTGGGCGAGGCTCATCTGCGCGTGTGGCGGCATCTCGAAGGCGCGGAATTCGACGAGGCCGAGGCGGCCGGCCGGTCCCTCCGGCGCGTAGAGCTTGTCGACGCAGAACTCGGCACGATGCGTGTTGCCGGAGACGTCGATGAGCAGGTTGCGCAGGATGCGGTCGATCAGCCAGGGCGCGATCGCCGCGTCTGCGTCTGCGCCTCGCCGCGGGATCTGGCGGAAGGCGAGTTCGAGCTCGTAGAGACTATCGTGGCGCGCCTCGTCGATGCGCGGGGCCTGGCTGGTGGGGCCGATGAACAGCCCCGAAAACAGGTACGACAGCGCCGGGTGGTTCTGCCAATAGGTGATCAGGCTGCGCAGCAGGTCCGGGCGGCGCAGGAACGGGCTGTCGGCCGGCGTCGGGCCGCCGACGACGATATGGTTGCCGCCGCCGGTGCCGGTGTGGCGGCCATCGATCATGAACTTCTCGGTGCCGAGCCGGGTGAGCCGCGCATCCTCGTACAGCCCGGTGGTGATCTCGACCAGCTCGGCCCAACTCGTCGCCGGATGGACGTTGACCTCGATCACGCCCGGATCCGGCGTGACCTTGATGACATTGAGCCGCGGATCGGGCGGCGGCGTGTAGCCTTCGAGGCGGACCGGCTGGCCGATTGCGGCGGCAGCGTCCTCGACGGCGGTGACGAGCTCGACGTAATCGAAGGCATCCTCGGTCGGCGGCATGAAGACGCAGAGCTGGCCGTCGCGTGGCTCGATGGCGAGCGCGGTGCGCACCGCGCCCTCGCCCGTTCCCGGAAGGGGCTGCTCGACGAGCAGTTGGCGTGGTGCCGTGGCGTCCGCCCCGCCGGCAGCGGCGGCGACCCGGCGTTGCCCGGGGTGTTGCGGCCGCGACGGTAGCGGCGGCGGCACGGGCAGCGGCGGCCGATGGCCAAACGGGTCGGCCGGCACGAAATACGGATAGGTCTGCGGCGGCAGCCACGGCAGGGCACCCAGCGGCAGGCGAAAGCCGACCGGCGAGTCGCCGGGGGCGAGGAACAGCCGCTTGCGGCGGAACGCCCAGTGCTCGCTCTGCCAGCGCCGCCCGTCGCGGGCGTTCCAGCGTTGAACCGGCAGGACGAAGCCGACCGGCTGCGTCAGACCATGGGACAGGACCCGCACGAGGCGGGCGCGTTCCTCCGGGTCGTCGAGCTTGGAGTCCAGCGGATCGACGTTTTCCGGCAGTCCCTGCTCGCGGGCGAGGAACGGCAGCGGGTCTTCGTAGGCCGGCACCAGACACGAGGGATCGATGCCGAGCCGCGCCGCGATCGCCGCGCCGAGCGCGGCCGCCGTCGCGATGTCGGCGGTGGTATCCGGAGCGGTCGGGCCGACCAGCTTCGGGTCGCGCCACAGCGGATGACCGTCGCTCCGCCAGTAGAGCGCGTAGGCCCAGCGCGGGAGCTGCTCCCCCGGATACCACTTGCCCTGGCCGAAATGCAACAGGCCACCGGGCGCGAAGCGCTGGCGCAGCCGCTCGATCAGGGCGACGGCGAGCTGCCGCTTGTCGGGGCCGTCGGCGGCGGTGTTCCATTCGTCGCCGTCCATGTCATCGATGGAAACGAAGGTTGGCTCGCCGCCGACGGTGAGCCGGACGTCGGCCTCGCGCATCATCGCATCGACACGGTGGCCGAGCGCCTCGATCGCCTGCCACGCCTCGGCGCCGTAGGGCTTGGTCACCCGCGGCATCTCGGCGATGCGCTGGATCGTCATCTCGAAGCCGAACCCGACGCCGCACGGATCGACGGTGCCGGCGATCGGCGCGGCACTCTCGGGATCCGGCGTGCAGGCGAGCGGCAGGTGCCCCTCGCCGGCAAGCAGCCCCGAGGTCGGATCGAGGCCGACCCAGCCCGCGCCCGGCAGATAGACCTCGGTCCAGGCATGCAGGTCGGTGAAGTCCGCGGCGGCGCCGGCGGGGCCGTCGAGCGGCTTGACGTCCGGCTTGAGCTGGATCAGGTAGCCCGAGACGAAGCGCGCGGCGAGGCCGAGATGGCGCAGCACCTGCACCAGGAGCCAGCCGGTGTCGCGGCAGGAGCCCTGGCCGAGGGCCAGCGTTTCCTCGCAACTCTGGATTCCCGGCTCCATGCGGATGACGTAGCTGATCTCGTGCTGCAGGCGCTGGTTGATCGCGACCAGGAAATCAACGATGCGCACGGGCGTCCGGTCGACGGTGTCGAGCCAGGCGGCAAGCCGCGGCCCCGCCGGCAGCGGCGTCAGATACGGCCCGAGTTCCTTCACCAGCCAGGGCGCGTAGGTAAACGGATAGCGCTCGGCCTCGGGTTCGAGGAAGAAGTCGAAGGGGTTGATCACGGTCAGCGCGGCCACGAGGTCGACATCGACCTCAAGCGCGCGGGTGGGCTCGGGGAACACCAGCCGGGCGATGTAGTTGCCTTGCGGGTCCTGCTGCCAGTTCAGGAAATGCGGTTCCGGGCGTACCTTGAGCGCGTAGCTCAGGACCGGCGTCCGGCAATGCGGCGCCGGGCGCAGGCGGATGACGTGCGGGCCGAGGTTGACCAGCCGGTCGTAGTCGTAGCGGGTACGGTGGGTCAGCGCGACGTTGATGGCCATGGCGAAGCGGGGCTTAAGCGGCTTGATGGGGCAAGGACGGCAACGGCGGCGGCGCCATCGCCGGGGCGAAATGGCTCAGCAATATCTGCGCCAAGAGTATCTGCGCCAAGGTCGGGCGGCCTTGCAAGACGATTGGCGCGCTAGTGGATCGGATCACACGCTTGAATCCCAAGCGTGTGATCGTGTGAATCCCAAGCGTGTGATCGTGCGATCCACTAACTCTATGATTTAGTGGTTCGATTCAGCCAACGGATGGGACTCATCCGTTGGCATCGGACCACTAGCCCGTCATTTGGCCGCGTCGGGCGCCATTTTGCCCGCGCGTTGGTCAGGCAAGGGCAAGCGCGGCAGGCGGGAGAAAACCATGTCGCCATGGCGACTGCGCGCCGCGTATGCGTGTGCCGGTTAAAAGGGCAATGCCTTTTCGTGCGCACGCGGCAGGCAGCCGCAACGCCCTGGGTGCAGACCGTCAGCCGCGGCCTTGCGACGGTACGGCCGTCTCGGGAACGACCTGCGCCGACTGCGTCTTCAGCACGCCGCGCAGATGGGCCTCGAAGGTGTCGGCGATGCGCCGGATGTCGAAGGTGCGCTCGGCATACGCCCGCGCGCTGGCGCCCATATGCGTGCGCAGCACCGCGTCGCCGACAAGGCGCTCGACGGCGCCGAGGAAGTCGGCGCCCGCCAGCGGCGAGGCGGTCAGCCCGCCGCCGCTGTCCGCGATCACCTTCGCGGCGCGGTTCTCCTCCGGGATGGCGGCCGCCTGCGCGCGCCCCGCGCACAAGTACGACAGCACCTTGCTCGGCACCGAGAATACACCGGCGTCCGGTTCCAGGAGCGTGACGAGGAGATCGGCGCTCGCCAGCACGTCGGGCAGCTCTTCGAACGGCTGGAAGGGGAGCAGGACGAGGTTGTCGAGGCCGTGCGTCGCCTTCTCGCCGGCGAGGTAGCGGGCACCCGGGCCTTCGGAGATGACGACGACGCGCACGTCGTCACGCGCGCGGTAGCGCCGCGCGATTTCGACCAGCAGCGAGGGATTGTGTTTGGTGCCGAGCGTGCCGGAATAGACGATATTCAGGCTGGTGGCCAAGCCAAGCCGTTGCGACCATGGGTTGTCTTTTGGTCGCAGCGGCAACTCTTCGAGCGGCGCCCACAGCGGCATCACTGCCACCTTGCGCCGTTCGATCCGCCAGCGGTCGAGCACGTCGAGGAAGCCTTCCGAGATCAGGACGATTTTGTCGCTGCGGCCCAGTTGCCGGCGCTCCAGCCACTTGTAGAAACGGCCGATGGCCTCACCGATCACCGGCAGCTTGCGGCGGAAGAAGGCATGCACGGCGACGGAATAGACGTCCATCAGCCAGAACACGAACGCGATGTCGTGCCGCCGGCAGCGCATCTGCGCGACCTCAAGCGCGGCAAGCGGCGTGTTGGCGCAGACCACGACCTCGGGTCCGAAGGCATCGATGGCCTCGCGCAGCCTGAGGCCGTACTCGATCTCCTGGATCTGGCGGATCAGGTAGGAGTGCTTTTTCAGGGGCCGCGACAGCCGGATCGCCCGGATCTCGAAGGAGGCGGGGTCGTCGTCCTTGCGGGCGAGCGCGCCCCGCGGCGTTTCGATCTCGGCGGCGTAGGCGTGGCAAACCTGATGGCCGCGCAGCGCCAATTCGCGGCTCAAGAACACCTGCGGGGGATGCCCGGCGAAATCATGAACGAAAATGCGCATCGAGGCCGGCCGGCTGTCGTTGGAGGGCAGCAGCGAGGGCGAGGGCGGGGCGACGGGCGCCGCCGGCCTCAACCACCCTCGAGGCTCTGCCGGCCGGCGAGAATCTCGCCCTTGATCCACTCGAACGTCGGCTTCAGGCCGTCTTCGAGACGGATCGATGGCGCCCAGCCAAGCCGCGCCTTGATCATCGTGTTCTCGGAGTTGCGGCCGCGCACGCCCTTGGGCGCGTTCATGTTGTAGCTGCGGTCCATCGTGATGCCGGCGAAGCCTTCGGCGATGTCGACCAACTGGTTGATGGTCACCATCTGGTCGCTGCCGAGGTTGATCGGGTCGACGACGTCGCTCGCCATCATCTTGAGCGTGCCGTCGATGCAATCGTCGATGTACATGAAGCTGCGCGTCTGCTGGCCGTCGCCCCAGATCTCGATGCGGTGGTCGTTGGCGAGCCAGCCCTTGATCACCTTGCGGCAGATCGCCGCCGGCGCCTTCTCCCGGCCACTGTCCCAGCAGCCGTGCGGCCCGTAGACGTTGTGGTAGCGCACGACGCGGGTCTCGAGCCCATAGTCCTCGCGGAAGTGGCGGCACATCCGCTCGGTGAACAGCTTTTCCCAGCCGTAGCCGTCCTCCGGCATCGCCGGATAGGCATCCTGCTCCTTCAGGCCCGGGTTGTCGGCGTCGGTCTGCTTGTCGTGGGCGTAGACGCACGCCGACGAGGTGTACAACAGGCGCTTCACACCGTGGTCGCGGGCGGCGAGCAGCATATGCGTGCTGATCAGCACCGAAAGCATGCACGCTGCCTTATTTGTCTCGATGAACCCGATCCCACCCATATCGGCGGCGAGGTTGAAGACGTAGGCGGCGCCGGTGCACGCCTCGTCGCAGGCGGCGCGCTCCTTCAGGTCGAGCTGGCGGTTGTCGACATCCTCAAAGCGTTGAAACCACTGATCAAACGGCTTGACGTCGACCGAGCGCAGCCGCTTGAAGCCCATCTTGCGCAGCCGCCCCACCAGGTGGCCGCCGATGAAGCCGCCGCCGCCGGTGACGACGATCAGATCGTTCTTGTCAGCAAGTGTCTGCATTCGTCTGCCTCTTGTCTTGATTCGCGAGGGATGCGGGTGGATCGAGGTGAGGAGGTACTGGCCATCGGCCCCCCGGGAACCTTGGGAACGGCGACGCGCCGGGGGCAGGACCGTCAGGCGAACTCCACTATGGTGTAGCACATTCGGCGCGGCTTGCGCGGCGAAAAACACATCCCCGCCCCCTGCCGCGGCGGGGCGGAGGGACGCAGCCGCATCACACAACGACTGATAGCACGAATTATAGAAAATAGCGACCTGAGATTGTCACTTGCGTCGGCGAAAAACCGGCGTTGGCGAAAAAACGGAACGCGTGACAGCCGGATGACGGCGCGCAAGAGGAAGACGCCGCCCCGGGGGATTCCATCCGGGGGGAGGACGCCATCCGGGGGAGGGCGCCATCCGGGCCGCGGACCACGCCCACGTGGCGCGATCGCCCTAAGGGGCTGACCGAAATTGATGCTTTCAAAATCAACGAGTTGCCTGCCCCTGTCTTCGTCATGCGCGGACTTGTTCCGCGCATCCACGGGTCATAATCCGTTGCGCTGCCTGCAAGAAGACATGGATGGCCAGCCTGCGCCGGCCATGACGATGCGTCATAATATATTGATATACAAGGACTCTTTTTGAGTCAGACTCTAAAGCTGTGCGCTCGGCCAGTGACCGTTGGCAGGCACCACCTCGTCGGCGCCGGGCCACGGCGGCATGGTGACGATGAACAGACGCAAGGGGGCGGCGCCGGGGTTGCGAAACTGGAACGCTGCGCCGGTGGGGATACGCACGGATTTGCCTTCGAGCAGGGATACCGTTTCCTCGGTGCCGTCGGCATACGCCCGCCAAAGCTCGCCGCTGCCGGCGAGCACATGCCAGATCTCGGCAATGGTGCGATGGCGCACCGCCTGCGAGCAGGCGCCCGGAGCCAGTTCACACAGGACCAGACTGGCGGCGTCCGCCTTCAGAAGCTCGAAGATGGTCGAGCCGTCCGGCGCCGGCAGCGGGCCCAGCGGCGCGTCCAGCGTGTTCAAGAGTTTCAGCACGTCCATTGTCGTTTCCTCGCGATGAAAGCCGATGCGCCCGCCGGCGGCTCGTGCGGCGGCGCATTCAAGAATGCGCGGTCGCTGCACGCAATCTGTTGTTTCTAGTGCACATCTGACCCATTCGGCTGAACTGTCCGAATGGGTCTGTGCACTAGGGCCGTTGCAGATGGCCGGCGCGGCGCTTCTGGACGATGCTGGCGCCGATCACGCCCAGCGTGACCAGTGCGATCAGGATCGTCGAGATGGCGTTGATTTCCGGGGTGACGCCGAGCCGGACCTGGCTGTAGATGCGCATCGGCAAGGTGGTGGCACCGGGACCGGTGGTGAAGCTCGCCACCACCAGATCGTCCAGCGACAAGGTGAATGCCAGCAGCCAGCCGGAGACCAGGGCGGGCGCGATCACCGGCAGGGTGATCACGAAAAACGTCTTCAAGGGCGGTGCGCCCAGATCCATCGCCGCTTCCTCCAGCATCAGATCGAAGCTCAAGAGCCGGGACTGCACGACGACGGCGACGTAAGCCGTGGCAAACGTGGTGTGCGCGATCACCACGGTCCAGAAGCCGCGATCCCAGCCGAGGCTGACGAACAGCAACAGAAGGGACAGCCCGGTGATCACCTCGGGCATGACGAGCGGCGCGTAGACCATGCCGGAGAACAGGGTCCGGCCGCGGAACCGGCCGAGGCGGACCAGCGTGATGGCGGCGAGCGTGCCGAGCACGAGGGCCAGCGTCGCCGAGAGAAAGGCGATGCGCAGCGTCACCCAGGCCGCTTCGAGGAGCTGGCGGTTTTCCAGCAAGGACGCATACCACTTGAACGAGAAGCCGCCCCAGACGGTGACCAGGCGGGAGTCGTTGAACGAGAACAGCACCAGGAGCAGGATCGGCAGGTAGAGAAACGCGAACCCGAGCGTGAGCGCGATCAGCGTCACCGACGAGAACCCGGGTTTCACCGCTCGTCTCCCTCGATCGCGCGCCCGGCCTGCTGGCGCTGGAAGGCCATGATCGGGGCGATCAGGACCACCAAGAGCACGATGGCGACCGCGCTCGCCAGCGGCCAGTCGCGGTTGTTGAAGAACTCGACCCACAACGTGCGCCCGATCATCAGCGTTTCCGAGCCGCCGAGCAGATCCGGAATGACGAACTCGCCGACGGCCGGGATGAACACCAGCAGGCAGCCGGCGATGATGCCGGGCCGGGCGATGGGCATGGTGATCGTCCAGAATGCCTTCACAGGCGAGCTGCCCAGATCGACCGCCGCTTCGACCAGGCTTGGGTCCATCTTCTCGAAGCTGGCATAGATCGGCAGCACCATGAACGGCAGGTAGGAGTAGATGATGCCGATGTAGACGGCGACGTTGGTGTTGAGGATCACCAATGGCTGATCGATCAGCCCGAGCCAGAGCAGGAGCGCGTTCAAGAGGCCCTCATTCTTGAGGATGCCGATCCAGGCGTAGACCCGGATCAGGAACGAGGTCCAGAACGGCAGGATCACCATCATCACCAGCGCGCCGCGCCAGCGCTCCGGTGCGCGCGCGATGCCATAGGCGAGCGGCAGGCCGACGGCGAGCGTGAGCAAGGTGGCGAGGCCGGCGATGGCGAGCGAGTTGAGATACGCCTCGCGGTACAGCGGGTCCTGCAGCAAGAACAGGTAGTTGGAGAGATTGAGCCGGATGTTCAGATAGGAGAGCCCCTCCTGCTCCAGCCATTCGACCAGCGGGGCGTACGGCGGCAGCGCCAGCACGGCTTCGGAGAAGCTGATCTTGAGCACGATCAGGAACGGCACGGCGAAGAAGACCGCGAGCCAGGCGTAGGGCGCGATGACGACGAGCCTGCGGCCGTGCCGCTCCAGCCATTGGCCGCAGCGCGCGAGCATGCCGTAAGCCGACAACGGCGGCAGGGTGCGGTCGAGCACTTCGAGCGGCGTCGTCTGTGCCCCCGGCGAGACCGGAGCCGATGGCGGCGGACGGCCCTGCGGCGCGCTCATGCCCGGCGCCCCGTCATGCCCTGTACCTCGTCATGTTCTGGGGCGCGCTCATGACAGCAAGATCACGCTTGCCGTTGGCGGCCACCACAGCCACACCCGGTCCTCCCAGGTGATCGGCCGCTCGACCAGGCGCGAGCGATTGGCGGCGGTGACGCGGACCTTGGTGCCGGTGGCCAGCTTGACGAAATAGACCGACATGCTGCCGAGGTAGCCGATGTCGTAGACTTGGCCCTCGATGCAGTTGAACCGGGTTTCGCCGGGCGGCGTCTTGCCGATCTCGATCTTCTCGGGCCGGATCGCCGCGTAGGCCTCCTGGCCGGGCACCGCGTCGAGGCCGCGGTCGGTATAAATATCGCAGCCGCTTTCCGGCGATTGCACGGTGACGTGATCCTTGCCGACGTCGATGACCCGGCCTTCGAAAATGTTCACGTCGCCGACGAACTGGGCGACATAGAGCGACGTCGGGTACTCGTAGATCTCCCCCGGCGTGCCGACCTGCACGGTGCGGCCGCGATCCATGATCGCGATCCGCGTCGAGACCGTCATCGCCTCTTCCTGGTCGTGGGTGACGATGATGAAGGTGAGCCCCAGGCTCTCCTGGATGTTGACCAGCTCGAACTGGGTCTGCTCGCGCAGACGGCGATCGAGGGCGCCCAGGGGCTCGTCCAGCAGCAGCACCTTCGGGCGCTTGATCAGCGCGCGGGCGAGTGCGACCCGCTGCTTCTGGCCGCCGGAAAGCTGGTGCGGCCGGCGCCGGGCGAACGCGCCCAGTTGTACCAGATCGAGCATGTCGGCGACGCGGCGGTTGATCTCGCGCCCCGGCACATGCTCCTGGCGCAGGCCGAAGGCGATGTTGCCCTCCACCGTCATGTGCGGGAACAACGCATACGACTGGAACATCATGTTGACCGGCCGGCGGTGCGGCGGCACGCCCGCCATGTCGACGCCATCGATGGTGATCGTGCCGGCGCTCGGCGCCTCGAAACCCGCCAGCATGCGCAACAGCGTGGTCTTGCCGCAGCCGGACGGGCCGAGCAAAGAGAAGAACTCGCCGCGGTAGATGTCGAGCCAGACGTCGTCGACGGCGACGAAGCTGTCGAACCGCTTGACGACGTTGCGGATCTTGATCAGCGGCTCCGCCTTGGGATCGTTCCACGGCTCGGCCGGCAGCCGTGGTTCGAGACCTGGGCTCGTCGCATCCTGGGGGCTCACGGCGTCGCCCTCGCTGCTTGCGATACGCACCGCGTCATGGCCAGGCAAACCGGGCAGCGATCAGCCGCCCGTCTTGACCTTCTGCCAGAGCCGGGTGACCTCGCGCTGCAGGCGCTGGTCGTAGGGCGTGACCACGAACAGTTTCGCCTGGACGTCGGGCGGCGGATAGATCGTCGGATCGTTGAGGATGTCCGGATCGATGAACGGTTTCGATGCCGCGTTCGCGTTCGGATAGGTGACGAAATTGGTCGCCCGCGCGATGACCTCGGGCCGCATCATGAAATTGATGAAGGCGTGCGCCGCATCGACGTCGGGCGCGTCCCTCGGAATCGCCATGATGTCGAACCACATCTGCGCGCCTTCCTTGGGAATGACGTACTCGACCGCGAATTCCTTACCGGCTTCCTCGGCGCGCTTGGCGGCGATGCCGGCGTCGCCCGACCACATCACGGCGAGGCAGATGTCGCCGTTGGCAATGGCGTTGATGTTCTCGGACGAGTGGAACTTGCGCACGTACGGCCGCATCGCCATCAGCACGGGTTCGGCCTTGGCGATGACGGCGGCATCCTTGGAATCCGGGTTCTCGCCGATGAAGTTCAGCGCGGCGGGGATGATCTCGTCGCCGGCGTCGAGCACGTAAACGCCGCAGTCGGCGACGTGCTTGAGGATGTTCGGATCGAAGACCGTCTTCCAGCTATCGATGGTGACACCGGGCAGCCGCTCCTTGATCTTCTTGTCGTTGTAGGCGATGCCGGTGGTGCCCCACATGTAGACGACGCCGTACTGGTTGCCCGGATCGTAGCGGCCGACCCGCTGCATGATCTGCGGATCGAGGTTCTTCCAGTTGGCAAGCTTGCTGCGATCGAGCTTCTGGAACACGCCCGCCTTGATCTGCCGGGACAGGAAGTTGCCGGAAGGAAACACGACATCGTAGCCGGAGTTGCCGGCGAGCAGCTTGGTTTCCAGGATGTCGTTGGAATCGTAGACGTCGTAGACGACCTTGATCCCGGTCTCCTTGGTGAAGTCCGTGAGGACGGACTCGTCGATGTAGTCCGACCAGTTGTAGACGCGGACCACCTTGTCCTTGGCGGCGAGTGGCTGCACCAGGAGCGCCAGCAGACCGATCGCGAGCAGCCCGGCAACGAACCTCGTCATCTCCGACCTCTCTTGACGCTTGCGGCGCGCCGGTGGCGCGCCGGACGGCGGGCGGGACACTACCCGGTTCGCCGGATGGCGCCAAGACCGTAGCGCCGGCGCGCGGACGCCGTCGAGGAGGGGAGGGGGCCGTCGAGGAGGGGAGGGGGCCGTCGAGGAGGGGAGGGGAACGTGCCCCAGCCGCGCCGCGGCGGCGCGATGAATGCCGCTGCGTCCTGAACCCGCAATCGTTGCCGATGCGCCCCCTGTTGCTGACGCGCAGATGTTGCTGACGCGCAGATGTTGCTGACGCGCACGGGGGTTGCGGAAAAGGCACATTCCGCGTCAAGACATCGGCCGCCCGCGGCGTGCTTCCGCCCTTGCGGCGAAGGGGGGGTTGGGCTTGCGCTGCGGCGCGATTTGCGTTGTCATCCACCCGCCGTCCGTTCGACACGTCGCGTGCGCCCGGACGGGGCCGGTTGCAGAGGGGCTTCGATGTCCGGAATCTTGAAGGAATTTCGCGAGTTCGCGGTCAAAGGCAACGTCATCGACATGGCCGTCGGCATCATCATCGGTGCCGCCTTCGGCAAGGTGGTCACCTCGATCGTCGAGGACGTGATCATGCCGCCCATCGGCTGGATGCTGGGCGGCGTCGATTTCTCGGGGCTGTTCTTCAACCTGACCGGGGACACGTTCGCCTCGCTGCAGGCGGCGAAGGAGGCGGGCGCGCCGGTCATCGGCTACGGTGCGTTCATCAATACCGTCATCTCGTTCACCATCGTGGCGTTCGCGGTGTTCCTGCTGGTGAAGTCGGTGAACAACCTCAAGCGGATGGCCGGCGTGCAGGAAGCGGAAGCCGCGCCACCGCCGCCGCGCGAAGAGATCCTGTTGGAAGAGATTCGAGATATCCTTAAGGAATCAAAGGCATAGGGGGCGATGGTGAAGCCAGACGGTCTTGGTGCCGGTGACGTCGAAATCGTCGAGGAGGAGACCGTCTACCGCGGGTATTTCCGCGTTGACCGCTGGCGGCTCCGCCACCGGCTGTTCGCCGGCGGCTGGAGCCAGCCGTTCTTCCGCGAGCTGTTCGACCGCGGCCACGCCGTCGCGGTCATCCTGTACGACGCCGCGGCGGATAAGCTGGTGTTGATCGAGCAGTTTCGTGTCGGCGCGCTGGCGGCGTCGCGGGCGCCGGAATGCACCCAGCCCTTCAATCCATGGCTGGTCGAAGTCGTCGCCGGCATCATCGACGACGGCGAGACCGCGGAGACCGTGGCGCGGCGTGAGGCCGGCGAGGAGGCGGGCTGTCCGGTCAAGGAGATCTTCGAGGTCTGCCGCTTCGTGCTCACCCCCGGCGTATCGAGCGAGACGATCACGCTGTACTGCGCGCTGGTCGATGCCCCGGCATCGGGCGGTATCCACGGCCTCGACCACGAGCACGAGGACATCCGCGTCCTGGTGGTGCCGGCGGCCGAGGCCTTCGGCTGGCTGGAAGCCGGGCGGATCACCAACGCGACGGCGCTGATCGCGCTGCAATGGTTCCGCCTGCACCACGCCGAAGTCCGCGCGCGCTGGCACGCCCAGCCGAGCATGCCTTGATCGCAGACGCGGCGAGCGGCTAGTCTGCCGCCCCGACCGCGAACCCCGAGCCGCGGGCCTCGATCACCCATCTGGCGTGCCGCCCCATCGCATGGACATCCGCGCAGGCTTCACAGAGACCATCGGCCGCACGCCCCTGATCCGTCTGCGCCAGGCGTCGGTGGCAACGGGGTGCGAGATTCTCGGCAAGGCCGAGTTCCTCAATCCCGGCGGCTCGGTCAAGGATCGCGCCGCGCTCGCCATCATCGAGGATGCCGAGCGCGCGGGCCGGCTGCGGCCCGGCGGCACCATCGTCGAAGGCACCGCCGGTAACACCGGCATCGGCCTGGCGCTGGTCGGCAATGCCCGCGGCTATCGCACGGTGATCGTCATCCCGGACACCCAGAGCCAGGAAAAGAAGGACATGCTGCGCCTCGTCGGTGCCGAGGTGCGCGAGGTGCCGGCGGTCCCCTACCGGGACGACAACAACTACGTCAAGGTGTCGGGCCGGCTCGCCGCGGAACTGGCGGCGACGGTGCCCGCCGGCGCGATCTGGGCGAACCAGTTCGACAATACCGCCAATCGCGACGGCCACTATCGGACCACCGGACCGGAGATCTGGGAGCAGACCGGCGGCCGCATCGATGGCTTCGTCTGCGCCGTCGGCACCGGCGGCACGCTTGCCGGCGTCGGCATGTTCTTGAAGGAGCGCAACCCCAACGTCGCCATCGGCCTCGCCGATCCGCTGGGCGCCGCCTTGTACCACTACTATACGTCGGGCGAACTCAAGGCCGAGGGCAGCTCGATCACCGAGGGCATCGGCCAGGGCCGGATCACAGAGAATCTCAAGGGTGCGCCGGTCGATCGCGCCTACCAGATCGCCGACGACGAGGCGCTGCCGGTCGTGTTCGACCTGCTGCGCCACGAGGGCCTGTGCGTCGGCGGCTCGTCGGGCATCAATGTCGCGGGCGCGATCCGTCTCGCGCGCGACCTCGGTCCCGGCCATGTCATCGTCACCATTTTGTGCGACTACGGCACGCGTTATCAGAGCAAGCTGTTCAATCCGCGTTTCCTGCGTGAACAGGGCTTGCCGGCACCGGACTGGATGTGATGCGCGGATATACCCACCCCGAAGCACTGCAATCGACCGGCTGGCTCGCCGATAGCCTCGGCCGGCCCGGCATCAGGATTCTCGACGGCAGCTTCTTCGTGCCCGGTGCCGGGCGCGATCCGCGCCAGGCCTTCGAAGCCGCCCACATTCCCGGCGCCGCCTTCTTCGACATCGACGGCATCCGCGATGGCGGCGTCGATCTGCCGCACATGTTGCCGCGGGCCGAGGAATTCGCCGCCGCGGTCGGAGCCCTGGGCATCGGCAACGACGACCTGGTCGTCGTCTACGACCAGCCGGGCTCGTGTGCCGCGCCCAGGGTGTGGTGGAGCTTCCGCGTGTTCGGGCATGCGCGCGTCTGCGCGCTCGACGGCGGCCTCGGCAAGTGGCTGGCCGAGGCCCGGCCGGTAACGGCGGGGGCGGCCAAGGTGCCACCGGCTCGCTTTGCCGCGCGCTTCGTTCCGGCGCTGGTGCGTGGCGTCGCCGAGATGCAAGCCAACTTGACGGCGGGGCACGAGCAGGTGGTCGACAACCGGGCCGCCGGCCGCTTTGCTGGCCGCGATCCCGAGCCGCGAGCGGTCAAGCGCCAGGGCCATATCCCGGGCAGCGTCAACATTCCGTTCGATCGCTTCATCGATGCCGAGCGCTTCGGTGCATGGCGCAGCGCTGCGGAGCTGCACGACGTTTTTGCCGGCGCCGGCATCGACCTCGGCCGGCCCGTGGCCGCGAGTTGCGGCTCCGGCGTGACCGCGGCGACCACCGCGTTTGCCGCGTTCCTGATCGGGCATGCGGACGTCGCCGTCTACGATGGCTCCTGGGCGGAGTGGGGCAACCGGGACGACACGCCGGTCGCGCAGGGCGAACGATGAGCAAGACCGAAACGCTGCTCGCCCACGTTGGCCGCGATCCGCTCGCCAACCACGGCGTCGTCAATCCGCCGGTCTACCACGCGTCCACCATCGTCTATCCGAGCCTCGCCGCCTACGAGGAGTCGGAGCGCACGCCGTTCGAGGGTACCCGTTACGGGAGGCGCGGCACGCCGACGACCTTCGCCCTGGAAGAGGCAGTCGCCGCGCTGGAGGGCGGCTATCGCGCGATCGCCGTGCCGTCGGGCCTGAGTGCGATCACGACGACGCTGCTCGCGTTCCTGCAGGCCGGCGACCACATGCTGATGGTCGACAGCGTCTATTATCCGACGCGGCGGTTCTGTGACACGATGCTGGCCGGTCTCGGCGTCGAGACCAGCTATTACGACCCACTCGCCGACGTCGGCCCCCTGATCCGGCCGAACACCAAGCTGATCTTCCTGGAATCGCCGGGCTCGCTCACCTTCGAGGTCCAGGATGTGCCGGCGATCGCGACGGTGGCGCGCGCGCGCGGCGTGGCGACTGCCATCGACAACACCTGGAGCGCGGGGCTGCTGTTCCAGCCGCTGCGTCACGGCATCGATGTCTCGATCCAGGCCGCGACCAAGTACATCGTCGGCCATTCCGATGCCATGCTCGGCCTGATCACCACCAACGAGGCGACGTTCCTGCGCGTCAAGCGGGCGAGCGCGCTTTTGGGCGTCAGCGTCGGGCCCGATGACTGCTATCTCGGCCTGCGCGGCCTGCGCACGCTCGCCGTCCGCCTGCCGCGACACGCAGAGACCGCGCTCAAGGTGGCGCACTGGCTCGCCGGCCGGCCCGAGGTGGCGCACGTCCGCCATCCCGCGCTGGCGGACTGTCCCGGCCATGCCCGGTGGCGACGCGATTTCAGCGGCAGCAACGGCCTCGTCTCCTTTGTGCTCAAGGACGCGCGCAAGGACGCGCGCGCCGCGATGATCGAAGGGCTCAGGCTGTTTGCCCTGGGCGCCAGTTGGGGCGGCTACGAGAGCCTGATCATTCCGTTCGACCCGCGCGGCGCGCGGACGGCCACTTCCTGGACGCAAGACGGCCCGTGCCTGCGCCTACACTGCGGTCTCGAAGATGCCGATGATCTGATTGCCGATCTCGAAGGCGGTCTGGCGCGACTGGGCATGTAATCCTGGAGCCTAGTGCAGCGACGCATTCAAAAAATGCACGGTCGCTGCACGAAACTTATTGTTTCTAGTGCACATCTGACCCATTCGGCTGAATTGTCCGAAGGGGTCTGTGCACTAGCCCTGTCGCGGCAGCAAGACACAGGAACGCCGAGGAGGCGGGCGCCGCACCGATGCTCGCGCCGCGTGATGCCTACCGCTTGCGCTGGCTCCAACAATTCGCTACAAAGGCTAGACGCTGACCGGGTGTGCGGTGGCCGGCGGGCGTGCTGCTGGCGGCGTGCGCGCACATGGGCGATTCTCTGATCGCAATTATCCGGCTGGTAGGTGACCGCGGATATTGCTGTCTTCAGTCGTGCATTTTGGCACGCTAGTTACAATCTCAAGCTCGGCAAACTGTTCAGAGGAGCGATTACTTGGTTGCTCCTCCGCAGCGGCAACCTTATCTTGTTAGCAAGACTGACGATAGATTCGCGAGAAGCGGGTACTCGGTGCCTCGCCCCACCTCAGGAGAGCGGCTTCCCTGCATGGTGATGTTCCGGTGGTAGCTGATCCCGGTGCGACGCCGGGCATGACAGATCAACATCGGGCGAACACGGCGCGCGGTCGCATGGCGGCTGCCGTGGGCGGTGCCCCGGCAGCGCCTTGTCGGGAGTCGCGCGCGAAGATCATCTCAAGCGGCCTGTGGTCGTTGCTGGATGTCGGCGCCAATCTGGTTTTCGGGACCGCCATCGTCTTTGTGCTGGCGCATTTGATCGGGCCAGCCGAGTACGGCAACGTCGCCATCGCGATGTCGGTCGTGGGGCTGGTGCAGGTCATCGTCACCGACGGTCTCGCCCCAGCGCTGATCCAGCGTCCATCGCTGAGCAACCGTGACTATGGCACGATCTTCTGGGCGAATGTGCTGATCGGAACATCGCTCGGGGCGATGATCTGGCTGGGCGCTCCTGTTGCCGCGGCGGTGTTCGATGCCCCCGACGTGACCGAAGTGTTGCGCGCCCTCAGCGTCTACCCGATCTTGCAGTCCATCGCCGCCATTCCTGCCGCGAAGCTGATGCGCGAGCTCAACTTCCGGCCGCTGGCGATGGCGCCCGTCGTCGCGTGCGTGGTGGCCGGAGGCACCGGATTGGCGCTCGGCCTTGGCGGCTACGGGGTGTGGGCGCTTGTCGCCTATTACCTGCTGACCGCCGGTGCCAGGGCCGCGATCGTGATGACGGCGGCCCGCTGGCTGCCGCAGTTGCGCCTGGAGCGGCGGGTGATCGCCCAGAATGCCCGCTTCAGTCTGTTTGCCATCGCCACCCGCGCCGAGGCGATCGCCAATGGCAGACTGTCGGTGCTGGTCGCGGGTCTCGCGCTCGGGCCGGAGGCGGCGGGGCTGTGGCGGTTGGCGCAACAGCTCAACGATGCGCTGGTCTCGCTGACTATCCAGCCCGTGCATCAGATCGCGCTGCCGGCATTCGCGCGTGCCGGTGGCGACCGCAGCGAGATCCGCGTACTCTATCTGAAGATGACCGCGGCGGTCGCCAGTGTCGCGGTGCCGGCGGCCCTGGGGGCGATCCTGCTGCTGCCGGATTTCGTGGCCGTCGTCTTGGGCGAGCAATGGGAGGTGAGTGCCGGCATCGGCCAGATCTTCCTGGTCTCGATCGTGAGCATCAGCTTGTTATTCCTGGTACCCAATGCCCTGCTCAGCATCGACAGGCCGCGTGACGCCTGGACCTATTCGCTGGGGCATCTGCTGCTGAACCAGGCGCTCTTGATCGCTGCTGCCCCCTTCGGGCTGGTCGCCGCCGCGGTGGCGTACTCCGTGCGTCTCTTCCTGATGCTGCCCTACGGATACCGCTTCCTGCACACCCACTTCCGCATGCCGTTGCGACGGTGGCTCTTGTGCGTGGTGCCGGCACTCAGCGCGAGCGCGCTGATGATGGCCATCGTCTGGGCACTGCGTACGCGCCTTGCAGGCTTCTTGGAGCGCGACCGCCTGCTCGCCTTCGATGCGGTCGCCGGCGCCACCGTTTACGTGCTGCTGCTGCGGGTGTTCTGGCCGCGGGTGATCGGCGATCTGTGCCGGATGGCCCGCCCCGATCTGGTCGCGCGTCTGAGCGCGATGCCGATCGTCGGCCGCCTGATCGTCGTCTCCTAGTGCAGCGACGCATTCAATGAATGCGCGGTCGCTGCACGCAACCTATTGTCCCTAGTGCACATCTGACCCATTCGGCTGAACGATCCGAATGGGTCTGTGCACTAGCGGCCCGCGCGCCCTTCCGTGATGGCCGGAGTTGGCCCGGCGCACGCGGACCGGCCGCCCCTTCACCCCCTCGATTCGGTAGGTAGGAAAGCTTGCGCGCGAGCGGCTAGCATCCGCCCTGCGATTCGGGAGAAACCACTGGACGAACAAAGGGAAAAGAGATGCTGGCAACCATCGAGAGCGCTTCCTTCACCTGTCCTTCATCGCGCGGGCGTCTTGGCGCCGGCAGCAGTCGCGCCAAGGGTTCGAAGGCGGCACGCGTTCAGAACCGGCCCCTTGCGGCCACGGAGGGGCAGAGGATGCACGATCGACTGCCAAGTCTGATCGACAACGCTACGAATTTTCGCAGGCTCGCGCACCAGTATCGCCACGAGGCGCGCGTCCTGTTGCATGCGGCCAAGCTCGCGCGTGCGCGCGGCGACGTGGACGGCCGCCTCGACAATCTGGCGAAGGCCAGGGAAGCGCGCAGCAAGGCGGCCAAGTGCAACAGCTTTGCCAGCCTTTGCGAGGTTCGCGCGGCGACGATGGCGTCGATGATCGGTTCCTTTGTCGCCCGGCGCCCGTCTGCGCACTGAGGCATCGTTTTTCTGTTGTGCGGTTCGTGCCCGTTGTCCCGGGCGCACGAGAGAGTTTTCGAGCTGGCCCCGTAGGCACTGTCGCCGCGACGAGGGGCCGATGAGGTTCCTCGTCGCGGCTCTTTTTTTGCCATGGCCACACCCGGCATCCTGGGATCAGGCCGCCATCGCCAGCTCTTCCCCGACGATGCGCAGCACCGGCTGGGTAATGCCGTAGGAGCGGCGCGCCTTGGCCAGTGCTTCCTCGCTGATCAGCGTCCGGGCGGCGACCACGGGGAAGCGGCCGAGCCGGCAGGCTTGCCCCAGCGCCTCGCTTTGCCAGCCGGCGGCGACCGAGGCCTTGATCAGATGCATGTGGGTGACCATCAGAAAAGCGCTGATGCCGTTGTGCAACGCGAACTCGGCGCATGCGCACATCAGCTCATCGGCAGCGCGGCGGCGCTGCTCGGCGGGCAGGTCGCGATCGACGCCCATGCGTGACAGCTCCCAGACGTCCGGGCGCGCCGGCAGTTCGGTGTTCTCGACCAGATTGGGCCACAATTCCTTGATCATGTAGGGAAACGTCGTCGGGATCAGCCGGGCGACGCCACGGACGGCGCCGGCATCGTCACGCCATAACAGGTAGACCGCGGCCGGCGTGTCATACTGGTCCCATTCCATGCCACGCAGGGTGGGCGTCTTGTAGTCTTGACGCTCGATGAACAACTTGTGGCGAAGACGGAACATCATTGGCAGGGCATCGCCAAGAAGATGCGCGGTTTCCAGGGTGATCGCTTCGATCATCTCATCCCCACTTTTCTTTGGGTTATATGCAGTTGTTTGTCGAGAGACACATTGAGGTCCCGGGCCGCTTTGTCTTTTTTGGCTCGACCTCCCGGTTTTGACCTTCATCACCGGGGTCTTGTCTTGCCGTTCCGCCGCCCGAATCTGATGAGAACACATACAGAACGCGGCGGTGGCGGTCAAGAGCATTTTCCTACAATACGACGAAAATTTGCTCAGATAGGATCTATGGCCGGATTTGCGCTCCTTCAACGAAATTATGCCGTGCGGAGAGGAACGCCCACGGCCGGCTTTGTGCCCAACGCCTCAGGCGCGGCCGTCGATGCTGCGACACGCCGCGGTCCATTGCCGCATGCAGTGCGCCATCTGGTGGAAGTAGCCGCGCACCGGGTCCGACCAGAAGCGTCCGGTGGTTCGTTCCACCTGCTCCTCGATGCCGTGGCTCAACGCGTCGTAGGCGTCGGTGTATGTCGCCGCGCCATTGAAGTGCACTCCGGTGGTCAGCCACGGCAGCAGGTCCTCCAGTAAGAGGATGCAGGCCCATTCGCGGGTGGCGTCCTGGAGGTAGCTGTGCGCGTTGCGCCGGTGCTCGGCGACTGGCGTGCCGACCCGGATGGCACCGCCTAGGTGCCTGGCGCAGGCCTGCACGAAGTACCCGGAGAAGATATCGCCGTAGCGGTCGATGGCGATGCCGCCGATCTCGTAGCCCATGCGCACGAAGTAGTAGGCAGAGATGGCATCGCGGCGCAGCGCCGTATTCTGGGTGTTGATCGGCGACCAGGCGCGCGCGCCCAGCGTGACCGGCCTGGTGGCGAGCGCGGTCGCCTTGGGCGGATTGACGAGCCAGGTGATGCCGTCGCAGTCCGGGTCCTTGAGCCACAAGCCGGCGTTGATGTGCACGGGGGCATGGCTCTCCTCGTAGGTGGCGTTCTCGGCGCGGTGGCGGGCCGCGTAGGGGAAGCCGCGCGGATAGACGGTGCCCGGCCCTTCGAAGTCCAGCATGGCGCAGATGTTGAAATAGCCGGTCGCGGACTGGACGAGGGGGGCATCGCTGCCGCCGTTGCAGACGATGGCGTGCTGGGCGAAGAAATCCTCGTCCGCCAGCGGGAAGTTGTCATCGTCGATGGAAATGACGAAATCGGCGCCGCTCTCGTAGGCCATCAGGTAGCCGATGTTGCGCCGGTTGTCGGAGTTGAACGGAATGAATTCCGCCGGCAGGCCGAGGCGGGCGAGATACGCGTTCTGCTCGTCGAGCGAGGGGCAGCGCACGTCGAACCCCCGCTTGCGCAGCGCCTCGCTGCGCGCGAGTGCCGCCGCCGGCGTCTTCTTGTCGGCGATCAGATAGCACGTCACCCGGTCGAGGTGGCCGAAGCGGGTGAAGTTGTCGCAACATGCATCAAGCACGACCGGATCGTTGATCGTGGTGACGACAAGCGCAGCCTTGGCTTCCACCATTGTTTTTACCGTTCCCTCTGGATGGCATGGACGCAATTTCTGGTATCGCGAGGCGCAGGTGCCGATCTCGGCGCAGTTTCGTGCGCGTGATCAGCACAGAGAGTTGCGTGCGGAGAAGTAATGTTCCCAGTCCTGGCGGCTGGTCAGGACGTCTTTGTACAGGACGGCCTGGTCACGTTCCGATTTGTACTTGACGATCATGCCGGCCTGCGGGTCGAACTGCCCCCAGGACCAGCTCGATCCATCGGTCTGCGCGCGGACCGCGAACATGATGTAGGGGAAGCGCCTGACGCGCTGCGCCAGACCCTTCCTTTCGAAATGCAAGCGCATGTAGCGCTCGATGTTCCAGTCGGCGCGGCCGCGCATGGCGTCGTAGAGGGCGCGCGGCCTCGTCACGATGTCATCGATCAGGCCCAGGCTCGCCTCGACGTCCGTCGCCGCCACAACGAGGTGGCGGTCGGTCAGGCCGCCGTAGTCCTCGCCGTCGGGGATCCACAGGCCGTTGCGATCGAGCAGATCGACCGGCGGATGCGGGCAGTAGTAGAAAAAGTCCGAGCGGGTGACGATGAAGCGGTCGTAGTCGGCGAGCAGGTTGTCCTTCAGAATGTTGTGCAGGAGAAACCAGCGGAAGAAGATCTGAATGCTGCCGGAGCCGGGGTGTGCATTGTCGGCGCGGATGCCGCCCAGCCACTGGTTCTTGATCGAAAGCAGCATGCGCCAATCGCTGACGCCGCCGAGCGCGGCGCGCGCCAGCTCGAAGCCTTCGGCGTAATCGGTGAATTCCGGAGTAGTCCAGCGATGGCGTGCGTTGGCGTAGAACGGATTGGCCGGATCGAAGCGATCGTCGGTGCCGATGCACACCGCGAGGTCGGCGCCGAGTGTTTCCAGCACGTTGGCCTTGAAGTTCGCCCAGGTGAGCTGATGCGCCCGCAACTGGCCCAGCACACAGACCAGAACCCGCTCGCCTGCCGGTGTCGGGGCGAGTTCCGGCGCCGGCGCGACGAGTGGCGCGGCGGCGACCGCCGGCAGCGGGCGGCACAGCGCGAACGACCAGTAGGTGTCCGGCCCGGCGGCGGTGGTCAGTTTCAGATCGAGCGTCTCGATCGCGGCGAAGCCGGTGCGCCGGATCAGCTCGACCCACATCCGCCTGCCGAACACGCTGTAGTGCGCGGGATTGGTCTCGTGGCCCGAGGCGGTGTCGGCGGCCGGCATCTCGAGGTAGAGCACGCCACCCGGCCGCAGGACGCGGAACATCTCGGAGAGCGCGAAGAACGGAACGATGCTGTGTTCGAGAGCGTGCCGGCACCAGATCAGATCGAAGCTCTCGTCGGCGAACTCCAGGAACGAGAGATCCATGGTGTGGGCGTCGAAACCCCGGTTTCGGCAGACCGCGACATCGTCGTCGGGTCCGATGCCCGTCGCCACCAGGCCCGCATCGCGGAACAGGGCCAGCGCGGCACCCTCGCCGCAGCCGACGTCGAGCACCCGCGCCCCCGTTGGCAGCGCGACGCTGCGACGCAGCCGCTCGAACATCTGGCGAGCGATGGAATCCTGGGTGCCGGCGTCCGGCGCCGGTCCGGCGGCATGCTTCAGCCGTTCGAGGAATCGTTCGAGGCGCGCGAATTTCTCGAAGGCAACGGGCGTCTCACACGCTGCGGTCATCGTCTCCGGGTTCCTCATGCCAAGGACAGGACAACGTCTTTCATCGCGCACGCGGTGCGCGCCCAGTTCAATCCGGCCAGCATCGCGGCGCCGTTGCGTCCACGCCGCGCCGCTTCCGCGCGATCGGTGAACACGGCCTCCAGGTGCGCGTCGATCTCCTCGACATTGCTCTCGCCCCAGCCGGCGGTGCGCCCGACGCCGGCGCCAAAGCCGCCAACCGGGCGCTGGTGCGTCAGCGGATAACAGGTGTCGTCCGCGATCAAGTCGAGATGGCCGGTGTTGGCGGACAACAGGACCGGCACGCCGCAGGCCATGCACTCCATCGCCACGAGGTTGGTGCCGCCCTCGGCGCGGTTGGGGAACAAAGCGACATCCATCTCGCGCAGGATCGGCGGCATCAGGGCGTTGGGCACGGCGCCGAGATCCACCACCTGGGCGGGATCGATCCCCGACGCCGCGGCCCAGCCCTTGACGTCGACGCGGCCGCCCTCGTCCAGGACCACCGGCGCCACCAGCTTCGAGGCGTCGACCGTCTGCGCGAGGCCCGGCCACGGGCTGTGCCACGCCGTGACCAGCATCGCCTCGGGGTGGCGGGCGGCGAAGCGGCGAAAGGCGGCGAGCACGATGTCCTGGCCCTTGCGCAGCTCCAGCTTGCCGCCGCTGAAGACGAGGAAGCGCCCGGGCAGCAGGCCCGCCGCCGGCGCCGGATGGAACAGGGTCGGATCGACGCCCTGCAGCACCACGCGCACATCCCTGATCCCGTATTCACCGAGCACGTCGGCGTTCCAGCTTGAGCCGGCAACGATCAGGGCGTAGGTGCCGGCGCGCGCGACGACGTCGGGCGCCAGGCGAGGGATCTCGAAGAACACGACGCCGATGGTGGGCCGCCCGGTCAGGCGCACGCCGTGCGCGGCCGGCGGCGAGGAGAAATCGTTGCCGAGCGCGACGAGCACCGGGGCATCGGCCTGGACCGCGCTCAACCCGCAGCGCTGTAACTGGCCGCGCAGATCGGCCGAGCGCTTGCGGAAGTCGCACAGGAGATGGTGCTTCAGGGCGTCGATCTCGACGGCATCGTCACCGATCGGCAGCGAGCACAAAGGCTCGATCTCGGGATCGCGCGCCCAGTTGAGGGCGAGGTTGAGGCCGTAAACGCCCCAGCCGAAGAAGCTCGATATCCCCCACTGAATGATGATCGGCCGCCGCATGGCTACCCTTCAGGACGTCTTTCTTTCCCGGCGCATGGCGCACCCGAACCCGAACCCTTGCGGCCGCATGGCCGGCCGTACGCCCGGGCTTTCGGCCCGGCCTACCGGTGACGTCACCGGACGTCCATGCCGTCAGGGGCGGACCGTGCCTGCCTCGAAGCGCGGGCGCAGCCCTCCTCTACGCGCGCCAGTTTCAACGATACTGGTTAAGAGGATGCTTAAAGCGCAGGAGGTTAAGAGGACGCTTACGTCGCGCGCCCGGCGCGGGCGCACGCCGGCCGCGAGGCTGGGGCCACCCCCCGTGGTCGTGGGCGAGGACTGCGCGCCGGGGGAGCGATGCCCGGTTTACCGGCTCTTAAGTCCTCCTTCGGCACACTGCCGTGGCATTCGGTTCGGCCGTCCCGGGCAGGGGCGTGCATTGCGGTCGTTCGTCGGTTCGTTCGCGGCGGCCCGTCCACAGCGGTCCGTCCGCGGCGGTCCGTCCACGGCGAACCTGGCCGCACCCCAGTTCGGCGTCCAGCGGAGAGAGGGATGGAGAACGCGACCCGCGCGCCCGGCGACAAGGAAGAGGCCTCTCTGGCCGCGCGCAGTGCGGTTGCCGCCCTGGTCCAGGTGGCGCGGCGTCACGGCGTGCACCTAGGTGCCACCCAGTTGATGCGCGATTACGGCATCGGTGCCGGTCCGCCGGCCTGCGCGCTGCTCCTGCGCATGGCCGACGACCATGGCCTGTGCGGGCGCCACGCGAAGCTCACCTGGCGCCAGCTCTCGCGCCTCGGTCAGGCACTGCCGGTGATCATCCGCCTCCTCGACGGCCGTTGCCTGATCATCGAAGCGGCGCGTCAGGAAAGCGAAACGCCGGTCGTGGTGCTGCGCGACCCGCTGTCAAAAAACGACACCCCGTTCGTCGTCGACGCGCTGCGGCTCACCCAGGTCTGGCAGGGCGAGACCATCTTCTTGAAGCGCCGCCGCGGCCTGCGCGATACCGAGCGACCCTTCGGTTTTTTGTGGATGCTGGCCCAGGTGCTGCGCGAGGCCAGGCTGTTCCGCGATGTGGCGGTGGCCGCCGTGGTCTTGAGCGTGCTGGCCCTGGCCCCTCCCACCTTTTACATGGTGGTGATCGACCGCGTGCTGGTGCACCAGCGGGAATCCACCCTCGCCCTGCTGGTGACCGGGTTCGCCTTCGTGCTCCTGTTCGATACCACCTTCGCCTTCCTGCGCCGCTATCTGATCGCGATCGCCACGGCACGGGTCGATGCGCGCATCAGCACCTTCATCTTCGACCGGCTGACCGGCCTGTCCATCGACTTCTTCGAGCGGATGTCCACCGGCATCATCGCCTACAAAGTGAGCGAGATCCGCCGCGTGCGCAACTTCCTCACCGGCCAGTTGTTCACCACGCTGCTCGACGCCACCACGCTCCTGGTGCTGGTGCCGGCGATGTTCGCGCTGAACGGATCGCTCGCCTTCTTCGTGCTCACCATCGTCGCGCTGATGTGCCTCCTGGTGACGCTCTACCTCGCACCGGTGCGCAGGGCCTACGCGCGGGTGATCGAAGCCGAGCAACGCAAGAACGCCTTCCTGATCGAGACCATTCACGGCATCCGCACGGTGAAATCCCTCGCCCTCGAAGGGCGCAAGCGCCGGGAGTGGGACGGCCGCGTCGCCGAGGCGGTGCGCGCCAGCACCGCCTTGCAGCATCTCGCCAACCAGCCGCAGACGCTGCTCGGCCCGCTGGAGAAGCTGATCTACGCCGGCTCGCTCGGCATCGGCGCCTACCTCGCCATGCGCGACGGCGCCACGCTGCAGGCGGGCACACTCGTGGCGTTCACCATGATCGCGACGCGGGCGACCCAGCCGTTCGTGCAGATCGCGAGCCTCCTGCAACAGATCCAGGAGGTGCGCGGCGCGATGAATCAGGTCGCCTCGGTGGTCAATCTGCCGCCGGAGCGGCAGAACGTCTCGGGCGCCAGGCCCGCGATCAAGGGCGCCATCAGTTTCGCGGGCGTGCGCTTCCGCTATCCGGGCGCGGTGACGCCCGCCCTCGACGGGGTGGGCTTCAGCATCGAAGCCGGCAGCGTCGTCGGCATCATGGGCCGCAGCGGTTGCGGCAAGACCACGGTGACGCGGCTGTTGCAGGGGCTGCACGACACCTACGAGGGCCTGATCAAGATCGACGGCATCGATCTGCGCGAGATCGATCTCGGCCACCTGCGCGCGCACCTGGGTGTGGTGCTGCAGGACAACTTCCTGTTCGAGGGCTCGATCCGCGACAACATCCTGGCCGGCCGCGCCGATGCCGGCCCGGAAGAGGTGATCGCCGCCGCCCGGATGGCCGGCGCCGAGGAGTTCATCGAGCGCTTGTCGCGCGGCTACGAGACGCGGATCGAGGAAGGCTCGACCAATCTGTCGGGCGGCCAGCGCCAGCGCCTCGCGATCGCGCGCGCGCTGCTTGCCGATCCGCCGATCCTGATCTTCGACGAGGCCACCAGCGCGCTGGACCCGGAGAGCGAGGCGATCGTCAACGAGAACCTGCGCCTGATCGCCAAGGGGCGCACGGTGATCGTGATCTCGCATCGGCTGGCGTCGCTGGTCGCCTGCGATCAGATCCTGGTGCTCGATGCCGGGCAGTTGCGCGATGCCGGCCGGCACAAGGAGCTGTTGCAACGCTGCGAGGTGTACCGGCACCTCTGGCACCAGCAGAACCGGCATCTTTCGGCGGGAGCGAGCCATGATCGCACGGTGGCGGGCGCGGCGCTCTGCGGCTGAACGGGCCGCGGACCAGGCCATCAACGATTTCCAGTCGGAGACGGCCGAGATCACCGGCGGGCCCGAGCCGATGCCGGCGCGGCTGACGCTGTGGCTGCTCGCCGGCATGCTGGCGCTCGCCATCGCTCTCGCCGCCGCACTGCCGATCGAACGCGTCGTCGCGGCGCGCGGGCGCATCATCCCGCAATCGCCGACCATCGTCGTTCAGCCGCTCGACCCCTCGATCATCCGCAGCATCCTGGTGCGCGAGGGCGAGGAGGTCCGCAAGGGCCAGGTGCTGGCCACGCTCGACTCCACTTTCTCCAGCGCCGACGTCACCCAGATCGAGCGCCAGGCGGCCAGCCTTACCGCCGAGATCGCTAGGTTGGAGGCAGAGCTTGCCGGCAAACCGTTCACGCCGACCTCGGACGAAGCCTACGACCAGCTTCAACTCGCGATCTGGCGCCACCGCCAAGCCGAATTATCTGCCGGGCTCGCCAATTTCGATCAGCGCATTCAGGGCACCGTCACCAAGATCGCTCGCAGCGAAACCGACAGCAAGCACCTGCGCCGGCGCCTGGGCCTCGTCACCGAGATCGAGGGCATGCGCACCACCTTGCAGGAGCACGAGGTCGGCAGCAAGCTCTCGACGCTGATCGCGTCCGACAGCCGGGTCGAGGTGGCGCGCAATCTCGCCGCCAGCGAGGGCACGAAGCGCACCGCCGACCACGAACTTGCCGCGCTGCGCGCGGAGCGCGAGGTCTATGTGCAGCAGTGGCGGGCCAAGGTCGCGGAAGAACTCGTTGCCCGCAAGGTCGCCCTTGATCGCGCGCGCGAGGAGCTGGCCAAGGCGAGCCGGCGGCGCGATCTGGTCGAGCTGCGCGCCATCGAGGACGCCACCGTCTTGCAGGTGGCGGATGTCTCCGTCGGCGCCGTCGTGCAGTCCGGCCAGCGCATCCTGACGCTGGTTCCGCGCGACGCCGAGTTGCAGGTCGAGGCGGACATCGCCGGCTCGGACCAGGGCTTCATCAAGCCCGGCGATCCGGTCAAGATCAAGTTCGACGCCTTTCGCTACCTGCAATACGGCACGGCCAGCGGCCGCGTGCGCACCATCAGCGGTGATTCCTTCACCAAGCGCGCCGACGATCTGCCGGCGCGCCAGCCGTTCTATCGGGCGTACGTCGATCTGACGTCCACCGCCCTGCGCAACGTCCCGGCCGACTTCCGTCTGGTTCCCGGCATGCCGTTGACCGCCGAGATCATCGTCGGCTCGCGTACCATCTTGTCCTACTTCGTCGAAGGCGCGCTCAAGAGCCTCGATGAGGGCATGCGCGAGCCATGAGCATGGCGAACCAGTGTTCGCGGTGACGACGTCGGCGGCCACGGCTCGCGGGGTGCGTCGATGAGCGCGCTCCGCCGCGGCCTCGATCGGCTGCGCGGTCGTCCGGCGTGGACGCGGGACGCCGCGAGCGCCTGGGCGGAAGGCGTCCGCGCGCACGCGGCCGCTGACCCGCTGGCGGCGGCCGAAGCCTGGCTGATCGCGGCGAAGGCCGGGCATGCCGAGGCCCAGTTCCGGCTCGGCCAGCTCTATGAGCGGGGAGAGGGCGTGCTCGCCGCCGCGGTCGAGGCGGCGCACTGGTACGAGGCGGCCGCGCGCCAGGGCCACGCCGGCGCTCAGGAGCGTCTCGCGGTGCTGTGTCTGTGCGCGCCCGGTAGAGGTGAAAGCGGCGGGAGCGGGGAAAGCGCTGGCGATGGCGCCGACGATCAATGCCCGGAGGGCGCCGCTGCCGACCATCGGGGCGACGTCGGTGCGCTGTTGTTTCCCAACGGCCGATCCCTTCGGCGTGATCCGGCCGCCGCCCGGCATTGGGCGCGCCAGGCGGCCGAGCAGGGGGTGGCCTCGGCGCAGGCGCTGCTCGCCTATCTGCTGGCCGCCGGCCTGGGCGGTGCGGTGGACGCCGAAGGGGCCCTGCACTGGTACCGCGAGGCGGCGCACCGGGACTGCCCGGAAGCGGCGCTCGGCCTCGGCACGCTGCTTGCCGGCGGCCACGTCGGAGCACCGGATTATGCCCAGGCGCTCGCCTGGTTCTGCCGGGCGGCCGAGGCGGGCAACGCCGGCGCCTGGTACGCGCTCGCCACCGCGTCGGCACTCGGCCTCGGCATTGCCCGCGATCCCGCGCGCGCCGCGGCGTGCCTGGAGCAGGCGGCCGATCGCGGTCATGTCCTGGCGCTGCGACGGCTGGGATTGATGCGCCTGCGCGGCGACGGTGTCGCCCCCGACGCGGCGGCCGGCGAGGCACGGTTGCGCGCGGCCGCGCGCAGGGGGGACGTGCCGTCGATGGCGCACCTGGGCGACATGCATGCCGCCGAAGCCGGCGGCGGCGGCGATCGTGCCACGGCGGTGCGCTGGTGGCGCCTGGCCGCCGATCGCGGTCACGCCGCGGCGCAGTTCCGCTTGGGCGTGGCGTACGCGCTCGGCCGCGGCACCGGGGTCGATTTCATCGCCGCCGTCAACTGGTGGCGCCGCGCCGCCGCCCAGGGGCACACGACCGCGGCCGTCAATCTCGCCCGCTTTCTGATGCGTGGCGAGGGCGCCGCACGCGATGCCTGCGAAGCCGAGCGCCTGTTGCTCGACGCCGCCGGCCGTGGCGAGCAGACGGCGTACGCCGCGCTTGCCGAGTTGTACGCGCTGTGGGCGGAGCCGCGCGATGCGCGCAAGGCCTGCGTCTGGCTCGAACGCGCGCTCACCGTGGGTGATCCGCAAGCAGGCGGCGTCGCCGCCCGGCTGGGCCTGGTTAATCGCGCCACGCGCTCGAATTCCACCCCCGAGCACGCCCGCCCCGAGCACGCCCGCCCCGAGCACGCCCGCCCCGAGCAC
>CAYNYW010000016.1:1514-67495 GCA_964401555.1 uncultured Defluviicoccus sp. | reverse complement strand
ACCCGCTACAACCCATTGATCCATAAATAAAATCAAAATGAGGGGATTCCTGAGGCTTGTCAGAGGTCACGAATCCGTCTAGCCCGTTACACAGAGCATCGATATAGCCTCCTCGATCTCTGATGTCAGTGCCAGATTTGGCAAGTTTCTTTAGCTGTAACTGTAACTTATTATGTCGTCTAGCGTCGTCCCACGTTCCAGTTACTTGCTCCCAATTCCCAACCTGTTCGTCCCAACTGCCGATCGGCCAGTGTGCCAATTCAGGTAGTGTCTTAGCCAATTCCCACGCTTCGTCTCTTCTATTCTCCAGCTCATGCAGCGTGTGCAAACTTACCTTCAACGAGACCTGTGCTCTTTCTGCCGCTCAGAGTATCCGTTGTAACGTGACATATGGGATAGACGCAGGGTTAACTGCGTCTATGAAGCAATTCGTGTCCAAAGCGTAGCTCGCGTAGCTCGCGTAGGTCGGATTAGCCGTCAGGCGTAATCCGACGCATGTCTACATCGCCCGCTCGCCCGCATCCACATCCTTGGTCCGTAATTGGCACGGATGCCTTCGGTCCCGCGTGTCAGCCCATTCGGTCGGCTTCCTTCGTCGGAATATCCGTTAGCAAGCCGTAGCCTGGATGGAGCGTAGCGCAATCCAGGGTAACGCACCACGAAGGAATTTCCCGCATTCCGCTTCGCTCCATGCGGGCTACAGGTCGTGATCGGTGCCATAGTGGACACCGGCGGTGCCGGCGCCGCAATGTCGCCTTCTGGGATAAAGCGGAACGCAGCAGTGAGCGGCTCTGCCACCACCGCCGCCGCCGCTGCCGCCGCCGCCGCCGCTGCCGCCGCCCGGCATCGCCGCCGCGCAATAATCCTCCGAGCGGGACGCATCCTCGTTGAGCGGCGTGCGGGCTTGCGCGGGCCGCGGTCTTGCCACGGCGCAACGGAAGCTTCATAAAGGACGGCTGTCGTCACCAGGGGGAGCCGGGTTTCGGCTGAGAGGTCTCCGGGTGCAGCGGAGACGACCCCAGGAACCTGATCCGGATCATACCGGCGGAGGGACGTGTGAGGCATGTTCATCGAGCCCGCAGGCCAGGCGTTTGCCGTCGACATCACCGGTGCGCGCATCACCTATGGCGGTGAGGCGCTGATCGAGGGCCTCGATCTGTCGTTGCCGGCGGCGAGCTGGACCTGCCTGTTGGGCGCGAGCGGCATCGGCAAGTCGTCGCTCCTGCGCCTGATCCTGGGCCTCGCCGTCGGCGCCGAGAGCGCGGGCGTCGTCCGCTGCTCCGACGGCCGGCCGCTGGCGGGCCGTTGCGCCTACATGGCGCAGCGCGATCTGCTCCTGCCCTGGCGCAGCGTGCGCGACAACGTCACGCTGGGCCCGCGCCTGCGCCGCCAGCGCCTCGATGCCGCGGGCCGCGCCCGCGCCGACGCCCTGATCGCCGCCGTCGGGCTGGAAGGCGCCGCCACCTTGCGGCCGGATGCCCTTTCGGTCGGCATGCGCCAGCGCGCCGCGCTCGCCCGCACCTTGTTCGAAAACCGCCCGGTGGTGGTGATGGACGAGCCGTTCTCGGCGCTCGATGCCCCGAGCCGTGGCCGCCTGCAGACGCTGGCGGCGCGGCTGCTGCGCGGCCGGACCGTGCTGATGGTCACCCACGATCCGCTGGAGGCGCTGCGGCTGGGCCATCGCGTGTTCGTGCTGGCCGGCCGGCCGGCGGTGCTCGGCGCGCCGCTGGTTCCGCACGGATCGCCGCCGCGCCCGCCGGATGATCCGGACCTGCTCGCGCTGCAGGGCGGCCTGCTCGCCCGGCTCGAAGGGGCGCTGCCGTGAACCGCGTGCTGCTGCGCGTGGGCCTGGTGGTGCTCGGGCTGATCGGCGCCTGGCAGGGGCTGGTCACGGTGGGCGGCCTGCCGTCCTACATCCTGCCGGGGCCGGCGCGGGTGGCGCAGGCGTGGTGCGCGCGCTGGCCGCTCCTGCTGGAGCACGCCGTGCCGACCCTGATCGAGATCGGGCTTGGCCTCGTGCTCGGCGTCGGGCTCGGTGCGGGCGCGGCGCTCGCCGTCACCTCCGTGCGCGCCGCCCGGCGCTGGCTGCTGCCGATCCTGGTGGCGAGCCAGGCGGTGCCGGTGTTCGCGCTCGCCCCGCTCCTGGTGCTGTGGCTGGGCTACGGGCTCGCCTCGAAGGTGGCGATGGCGACGCTGATCATCTTCTTTCCCGTCACCATCGCCTTTGCCGACGGATTGCGCCGCACCGATCCGGGCTGGCTCGACCTCGCCCGGACCATGGGCGCAAGCAGGCGCAGCACCATCGGCCTGATCCGCGTGCCGGCGGCGCTGCCGGCGCTGGCATCCGGCATCCGGGTCGCGGCCGCCGTGGCGCCCATCGGCGCGATCATCGGCGAGTGGGTCGGCGCCAGCCGTGGCCTCGGCTATCTGATGCTGCATGCCAACGCGCGGATGCAGATCGATGTGATGTTCGCGGCGCTGATCACCATCACCGCGCTCGCGCTCGCCCTCTACTTCGGCATCGACTGGGCGCTGAAGCGCGCCCTGCCCTGGCAACCGGAAACCCCGCTGACGGAGGAGTGATCAATCCCCATGCACCGTTCCCATGCGCCCGCGCTCATCGGCCTTCCCCGCCTGATCCTGTGCTGCGTGACCCTGTGTTGCGTGACCCTGTGTTGCGTGACCCTGTGCTGCGTTCTCCTCGCGCTGCCGGCCGCGGCCGCCGACAAGATCACGGTCATGCTCGACTGGTTCGTCAATCCCGACCATGCGCCGCTGGTCATCGCCAAGGAGAAGGGCTTCTTCGCCGACGCAGGCCTCGACGTCGAGCTGATCGCGCCCGCCGATCCCAACGATCCGCCGAAGCTGGTCGCCGCCGGCAAGGCCGATGTCGGCGTCTCCTACCAGCCGCAATTGCATCTGCAGATCGATGCCGGCCTGCCATTACTGCGCATCGGCACGCTGATCGCCACGCCGCTCAACAGCCTCGTCGTGCTGGCGGCCGGGCCGGTGCACAACATCGAGGACCTCAAGGGGCGCAAGGTCGGCTTCTCCGTCGGCGGCTTCGAGGACGCGCTGTTGGGCGCGATGTTGCAGCGCCACGGCCTGGCGCTCGGCGACGTCACCCTGGTCAATGTCAATTTCGCTTTGTCGCCCTCGTTGCTGTCGGGCCAGGTCGATGCGGTGATCGGCGCCTTCCGCAACTTCGAGCTGAACCAGATGGCGATCGAGGGCGCTGCCGGCCGCGCCTTCTTCCCCGAGGAGGAGGGGGTGCCCGCCTACGACGAGCTGATCCTGATCGCGCGCGCCGATCGTGCCGAAGATGCGCGGCTCGGCCGGTTCCTTGCCGCGGTCGAGCGGGGGGTGCTCTACCTCGTCAATCACCCCGACGACGCCTGGGCGTCCTTCGTCCACGCGCAGCCCGACCTCGATGACGCGCTCAACCGCAGGGCCTGGGCCGATACGCTGCCGCGCTTCGCCCTGCGTCCGGCGGCGCTCGATCGCAAGCGCTACCAGCGCTTCGCCGCCTTCCTCGTCGAGCGCGGACTGATCAAGACCCCGCCCGCGGTGGACCGCTACGCCGTCGAGCTACCTTAGAGGCTGACCGAAAATGATGCTTTCAAAATCAACGAGTTGCCTGCTTCTGTCTTCGTCATGCGCGGACTTGTTCCGCGCATCCACGGGTCATAATCCGTTGCGCTGCCTGCAAGAAGTCATGGATGGCCGGCCTGCGCCGGCCATGACGATGCGTCATAATACATTGATTTACAAAGACTCTTTTTGAGTCAGGCCCTTAGAGGTCGCCCAGAGAGGTCGCATGTCGCCCAGAGAGGTCGCATAAAGAGACGCTAGAGGCATTCGAGGAAGCGCACGGCTTCGCCCGAGGGCTCGCCCCGGAGCCGGCCGTCCTGCATGACGACGCGGCCGCCGATGATGGTGGCCACCGGCCAGCCGCGCACCCGCCTGCCGTCGAACGGCGTCCAGCCGCAGCGGCTGGCGATCCAGCCGTGCGTGATCGTTCGCCGCGCGCCGAGATCGACGAGGGTGAGATCGGCGCGGTAGCCGAGCGCGATGCGGCCACGGCCGGCGATGCCGAAGATGCGGGCCGGCCCGGCGCTGGTCAGATCGACGAAGCGCTCCAGCGACAGCCGGCCGGCGTTGACGTGATCGAGCATCACCGGGACCAGCGTCTGCACACCCGGCATGCCCGACGGCGACTGCGGGTAGGGGCGCTCCTTTTCCTCGCGCGTGTGCGGGGCGTGGTCGGAGCCGATGCAATCGACGAGGCCGGCGGCGACCGCCTGCCACAGGGCGTCGCGGTGGCGGGCCTCGCGGATCGGCGGGTTCATCTGCGCGTACGCGTCGAGTTCCTCGTAGCACTGGGGGGCGGCGAGCGTCAGGTGCTGCGGGGTGACCTCGACGGTGGCGATCGCGCGGTGATCGGCGAGAAGGGGCAGCTCCTCGGCGGTGGAGACGTGGAGGATGTGGACGCGCCGGCGCGCGCCTTCGGCCAGCGCGAGGACGCGGCGGGTGGCGAGCAGCGCGCAGTCGACGTCGCGCCACTCGGGATGGCGCGCAGGCGCGGCACCGGCGGCGACCATGGCGAACCGGCCTTGCAGGCGGGTTTCGTCCTCGGCGTGGACGGCGACGCGCCGGTTGCCGGATGCCAGCACACGCGCGATGGCGGCGTCGTCGGCGACCAGCAGCGAGCCGGTGGAACTGCCCATGAACAGCTTGATGCCGGCGCAGCCGGGCAGCCGCTCCCATTCGCCGAGCCGCTCGGCATTGTCGGCGGTCGCGCCCAGATAGAACGCCATATCGACCCAGGCGCGGCCCTTGGCGCGCCGGCATTTCTCGGCGAGATCGGTCGCGCCCACCGTCGAAGGCTTGGTGTTCGGCATCTCGAACACGGCGGTGACGCCGCCCAAGGCCGCCGCCGCGGTGCCGGTGGCGATGTCTTCTTTGTGTTCCAGGCCCGGCTCGCGGAAATGGACCTGGCTGTCGATGACGCCGGGCAGGACGACGAGGCCGGCGCAGTCGAGGGTCTCGGGCGCGCTGGCGTCGCCCAATGCGCCCAGCGCCGCGATGCGGCCGTCGCGCACGCCGATGTCGGTCTCGACGCGCCCGCCGGGCGTGACCACCGTGCCGCCCTGCAAGATCAGATCAAACCGCTCCGCCACGGCCGGCTTCTCCCTTATCCCGCCGCCTTATCCTGCCGCACGGCGCGCCAAGAGCGCCCGGGCGGCTTTCGAGGCCGGCGGCCGGCCCAGGGCCGCGCAGATGAAGGCGCCGGCATCGACGAGTTGATCGAGATGAACGCCGGTGGCGATGCCGAGTCCGTCGAGCATATAGAGCACGTCTTCGGTGGCGACGTTGCCGGATGCTCCCTTGGCGTAGGGGCAGCCGCCGAGCCCGGCGGTGGACGCATCGATGACGGCGACGCCGCGTTCGAGCGCGGCGAGGATGTTGGCGAGCGCCTGGCCGTAGGTGTCGTGGAAGTGCACGGCGAGATGGGCGAGCGGCACCATGCCCGCGACTTCGTCGATCATCGCCTGCGCGTGCGCCGGCGTGCCGACGCCGATGGTATCGCCGAGCGAGATCTCGAAGCAGCCCATGGCGAACAGCGCGTGCGCCACCCCGGCGACCCGGGCCGCCGGAACCTCGCCTTCGTAGGGGCAGCCGAGCGCGCACGAGACGTAGCCGCGCACCGCCAGCCCGTGGGCGCGGGCGGGGCCGACGACGCCGCGGTAACGTTCGAGGAGTTCCTCGCTGCTGGTGTTGGTGTTTGCCCGCGCAAACGCGTCCGACGCGGCGGCGACCACGGCGATCTCGTCGGCGCCGGCCGCGATCGCCTGGTCGAGCCCGCGGTGGTTCAGCGCGAGTGCGACGAGGTGGGCGCGGTGCGGCCGCGGCAACAGCGCGAAGACGGCGGCGGTGTCCGCCATCTGCGGCACGCGCTCGGGCGCGACGAAGCTGCCGGCCTCGATGACCGGCAGGCCGGCTCCGACGAGGCACTCGATCCAACGCGCCTTGAGCTGGGCCGGCAGTACGGCCGGCTCATTTTGCAGACCGTCCCGCGGGCCGACCTCGACGAGCTTGACCTTTGCTGGCAGCCGCACCGGTGCAAGGCCCTCCCCGGCCCGGAGTGAGGCGTTCCCGGCGCGCCATCATTTCTACCCCAAATGGGTTTCATCGGGCGGATGCTTCGACGGATGCCGCGCCTGACATCTTTATGGGCCGCGCATCTCCGGCGCGCAATCGCCGACGCGGCTATGCGGTGCGATGCCGCGCTATGCGCAAGAAGGCATGACAATCTCGTAAACAAGTAGTTGAAGGATGGTGGAATCCCTCTAAGATGCTGCGGTTGCGAAGGCTGGAGGAGGCACGATGCGCGCGATCATTGAAGCCCTGGAAAAAACGCGAGCGCTCGCTAGGCTCGGGGGCGGCCAACGTCGGATTGATGCGCAGCACAAGCGCGGCAAACTGACGGCGCGTGAGCGGATCGAAGTGCTGTTCGACCCGGGCTCGTTCGAAGAATGGGACAGCTTCGTCGAGCACCGCTGCATTGAT
Source organism: uncultured Defluviicoccus sp. (assembly GCA_964401555.1). GTDB lineage: Bacteria > Pseudomonadota > Alphaproteobacteria > Rhodospirillales > Defluviicoccaceae > Defluviicoccus. Next base: position 60,925 of record CAYNYW010000016.1, on the reverse strand, counting down.
TTCGGGATGGAGCAGTCACAGATTCCCGGCGACGGCGTGGTCACCGGCTACGGCACGATCAACGGCCGGCCGGTATTCGTCTTCAGCCAGGACTTCACCGTCTTCGGCGGCAGTTTGTCGGGCGCGCACGCCGAGAAGATCTGCAAGATCATGGATCAGGCGATGAAGATCGGCGCCCCGGTCGTCGGCCTCAACGATTCCGGCGGCGCCCGCATCCAGGAAGGCGTCGCCTCGCTCGCCGGCTACGCCGACGTCTTCGTGCGCAACGTCGATGCGTCGGGCGTCGTTCCGCAGATCTCGGTGATCATGGGCCCGTGCGCCGGCGGCGCGGTGTATTCGCCGGCCCTGACCGATTTCATCTTCATGGTGCGCGACAACGCGCACATGTTCGTCACCGGCCCCGAAGTGGTGAAGACGGTCACCCACGAGGAGATTGACCACGAGGGCTTAGGTGGTGCCAGCGTGCACACCGCGAAATCCGGCGTCGCCGACGGCGCCTTCGACAACGACGTCGAGGCGATGCTGTACGTGCGCCGGCTGATCAACTTCCTGCCGTCGTCCAACCGCGAGCCGCCGCCGGTGCGGCCGACGTTCGATTCCATCGATCGCGTCGAGCCCTCGCTCAACACGCTCGTGCCCGACAATCCCAACATCCCGTATGACATGAAGGAATTGATCGAGAAGGTTGTCGACGAAGGCAACTTCTTCGAGATCAAGGCCGATTACGCCCAGAACATCATCGTCGGCTTCGGGCGCATCAACGGCTCGACCGTGGGCATCGTCGCCAACCAGCCGACGGTGCTGGCGGGCTGTCTGAACATCGATGCCTCGATCAAGGGCGCGCGTTTCGTGCGCTTCTGCGATTGCTTCAACATCCCGATCGTCACCTTCGTCGACGTTCCCGGCTTCCTGCCGGGCGTCAACCAGGAGCACAGCGGCATCATCCGCCACGGCGCCAAGCTCTTGTTCGCCTATTCCGAAGCGAGCGTGCCGAAGGTGACGCTGATCACGCGCAAGGCCTATGGCGGCGCCTATGACGTCATGGGCTCCAAGCACCTGCGCGCCGATGTCAACTTCGCCTGGCCGACCGCCGAAATCGCGGTGATGGGCGCCAAGGGGGCGGCCGAGATTCTGTTCCGTTCGGAAATCAACGATGCGGAAAAGATCGCGGCGCGGGTGGAAGAGTACAAGACCAAGTTCGCCAACCCATTCTCGGCGGCAAGGAGGGGGTTCATCGACGACGTCATCATGCCCCAGGACACGCGGCCGCGCTTGTGCAAAGTGTTGACCATGCTGCGCAAGAAGCGGGTCGAGACGCCATGGAAGAAACACCCGAATGAGCCGTTGTGATCGAGGGGGAGCACCATGTTCAAAAAGATCCTGATCGCAAATCGGGGCGAGATTGCCGTGCGTATTCACCGCACGGCAAATCGGATGGGGATCAAGACCGTTGCCATCTACTCGGACGCCGACAAGTACAGCCGGCACGTCCAGGTCTGTGACGAGGCGGTCCACGTCGGTCCCTCGCCCGCCAAGGACAGCTATCTCGTCATCGACAAGATCATCGCCGCCTGCAAGCAGACGGGCGCCGAGGCGGTGCATCCCGGCTACGGCTTCCTCGCCGAGCGGGCGACCTTCGCCCGGGCGCTGGCCGAGGCCGGCATCACCTTCATCGGGCCGGAGCCCGACGTCATCCATCTGATGGGTGACAAGATCCTCGCCAACCGCAAGGCGGCCGAGGCCGGCGTGCCGACGGTGCCCGGCCACTGGGATTCGATCCCCGATGCGGATGCGGCGGCGCAGATCGCGGCCGGCATCGGCTATCCGGTGATGCTGAAGGCGGCGGCCGGCGGTGGCGGCAAGGGCATCCGTGTGGCGCATGACGACGCGGAGCTGCGCGACGCGTTCCGGCTGGCGAGCAGCGAGGCACTGTCGGCGTTTGGCGACGGCCGGGTGTTCATCGAGAAGTTCATCGTCAACCCGCGCCACATCGAGATCCAGGTCCTGGGCGATAAGCACGGCAACATCATCCACCTGGGCGAGCGCGAATGCTCGATCCAGCGTCGCCACCAGAAGGTGATCGAGGAAGCGCCGTCGCCGATCGTCGACGAGTTCCTGCGCCAGGAAATGGGGGGGCGCGCCGTCTCGCTCGCCAAGTCGGTCGGCTATTCGTCCGCCGGCACCCTTGAGTTCATCATGGACCAGGAGCGCAACTACTACTTCCTGGAGATGAACACCCGGCTGCAGGTCGAGCACTCGGTCTCCGAGTTCTGCACCGGCCTCGATCTGGTCGAATGGATGATCCGCATCGCCAATGGCGAGAAGCTCACCATCGCCCAGAAGGACGTCAGCATGAACGGCTGGGCGGTCGAGGCGCGCATCTACGCCGAAGACCCCAACCGGCGGTTCATGCCGTCCATCGGCCGGCTGGTGCGCTACCGCACGCCGGAGGAGGGCCCGCAGGTCCGCCTCGACAACGGCGTTTACGAGGGCGGCGAGATCTCGATGTTCTACGACCCGATGATCGCCAAGGTCACGACGTGGGACCGCGACCGCTCCAGCGCGATCACGCTGATGCGCCGGGCACTCGACGAGTTCTACATCAAGGGCGTCTCGCACAACATCGCGTTTCTCACCGCCCTGATGGCCAATCCGCGTTTCCTGGAAGGGCGGCTCAGCACCGCGTTCATCGCCGAGGAGTATCCGGACGGCTTCTCGCCGGCACCGCTCGACGGCAAGGACGTCAACGCCATCGTCGGCGCGGGCTTTTTGATGTACCTGCGCCACCTCTACCGCTCGTCGCGGGTGAGCGCGCAGATGCCCGGCTATCAGCGCCGGATCCCGACCCACTGGGAGGTGACGGTCAACGGCGAGGTCCACCCGGTGGAGCTCGCCGGCTTCGTCGGCAGCGGCTCCGAAGAGGGCTTCGATGTCACCATCAACGGCCAGCTCACGGCGGTGCGCAGCGACTGGCAGGTCGGCGATCCGATCCTGCGCTGCGAAGTGAACGCGATTCCGCAGCGCTTCAAGGTCGAGCCGAGCGGCCTCGGCTTCAAGCTGTTCCACATGGGCGCCGAGGTCGAGGTGGTCGTGCACCGCAAGAGCGTGGCCGACCTGATCAAGCTGATGCCCGAGCGCAAGCCGCCGGACATGTCGAAGTACCTCGTGTCGCCGATGCCGGGACTGTTGCGTTCGGTCTCGGCGGAGGCGGGCGATCGGGTCGAGCCCGGCGTCGAGCTTGCGGTGGTCGAGGCGATGAAGATGGAGAACATCTTGCGCTCGGCGCGGATGGGCAAGATCGCCAAGATTCATGCCAAGCCCGGCGACACGCTCACTGTCGGCCAGATCATCGTCGAGTTCGAATAAGATCCGCGCCTGCGACCGGGTCAGACTTGCGAGGCGAAGGGCACCGGGCGGGGCCCTTCGCGCTCGGCCGTCTGCCGCCACGGCGGATCGGGTGCCTCGGCGAACACCCGGCGCAAGCCCTCGCCCCAGTGGTCGCGCAGGGCCAGAAAGTAGGGATCGTTCTCGACGATGCGCTGGTGGGTCGCCACCTTGAAGGTGTCCTTGCGGTAGATCAGCAGATCGATGGGCGGCGCCACCGAGATGTTGGCCTTGATCGTCGAATCAAAGGAGACCAGCGCGCATTTCGCCGCATCGACCAGGCTGACCTCCGGCGTCAGCACCCGCTCCAGGATCGGCTTGCCGTACTTGGTTTCGCCGAGCTGGAAGTAGGGCGTCTCGGCGCAGGCCTCGATGAAGTTGCCGGCCGGATAGGTGACGAACAGCCGCGGCCGCTCGCCGCGGATCTGGCCACCCACGATCAGCGAGGCGTTGAACTCGGTGGCGTGCGCCCGGAAATACTCGCCGTCGCGGTCGAACACCGAGCGCAGGAAGCCGCCCACGATCTTCGCCGCATCGAACATGCTGTCGATCTGGAACAGGCTGCGGCCCTGGTCGTCGGAATAGAGGCCCCGCTCGACCATGCTGATCACCTCTTGCGAGACCGCGAGGTTGCCCGCGGTCAGGAGCGCGATCAGCCGCTCGTTCGGCTGCTCGAAGACGAACAGCTTGCGGAAGGTGGCGACGTTGTCGACGCCGGCGTTGGTGCGCGAATCGCTCGCAAACACCAAGCCGTCGTCCAGCAGGATGCCGAGACAGTATGTCATGCGCCAAGCCCCTGTATCAGCCCCTGTATCAGCCCCTGTATCAGCCGCAGGCGTGTATCAGCGGAACGAGTTCTTGAGTGTATCAGCCGGGTGAGTGGCCCGGCTATTGCTCCTCGACGACCTCGACGCGGACCGACATCATCTCGGTGCCGCCGCCCTTGCGCATGCCGCGGATCGGCGACGCGCCGGCATAGTCGAAGGCGACCGCGAGGCGGACATAGGCGTCGGTGGCGCTTTGGCAGTTGGCGGGATCGAAGGAGACCCAGCCCAGGTCGTCGACGAAGGCCTCGGCCCAGGCGTGGCTGGCCAGCTTGCCGGCGGCGGTGGTTTGCGCCAGGAGGTAGCCGCTGACGTAGCGCGCCGGCACGTCGAGGACGCGGCAGCCGGCGATGAACAGGTGCGCGTGGTCCTGACAGACGCCCTCGCCCTTGGCCAGCGCTTCGGCCGCCGTGGTCGCGACGCTGGTCTGGCCCGGGCGGTAGGCGACGGCGGCATGCAGCGCAAACATCAGCCCGTGCAGGGCGGCGATCACGCCCTCGTCGTGGCGGCGCTCGACGAACGGCTGCGCGATCTCGGTGATGCCGTCGTCGAGCCCGGTGAAGTGGGTGGCGCGCAGGAACATCGCCGGCGGCAGGCCGTCGTCGGCCGGCAGCACGCCATAGGTGTCGAAGGTCTCGATCTCGCCGCGCACGACGACGGCGAGCTCTTCGTGCAGCCCGTTCTGCACCGAGACATGCGCGGTGTTGCCGAAGCCGTCGATCCAGCGCTTGACCTTGCCCGGGGTCGAGACCTGCCAGGCGACCGTCATCTGCCCCGGGTCCGAACGCGGCGTCAGCCGCAGGTACTGGATGCTGTGGTTGGCGGGTTCGTCGAACCGGTAATGCGTTTCGTGCGCGATCGTCAGTCTCATAGCACCAGCATGAACTCCCGGCCGATCATCGTATGCAACTCGTTGTTGCGGACGACGAATGCGTTTAGGAACTGCGGAAGGCCGGAGCGCAGGATGCCGTCGATACGGTTGCGCTGCAGGCGCTCGTGGACCTGGGCGGCGACGCGGGTGCAGACGGCGTGCTCGCGTAACAGGTGCAGGATGTTGGCGACTTCGGCCGTGCACGCCGACAACGACCGCGGCATGTCGCGCCGGAGCACCAGCAGTTCGGCCACCCGCCGCGGCTCGATGATCGTCGAATAGACCTCGCGGTAGGCCTTGAACGCGCTGAAAGCGCGCAACAACGCCCCCCAGCGGTAGTAGTCCTCCGCGCCCAGCGGCCGGCCGCCGGGGATCAGCATCGTCCACTTGATCGCGAGGAAGCGCGCGGTGTTGTCGCCGCGCTCGATGAAGGTGCCGAGCCGCGAAAAGGTGAAGGTCTCGGCCCGGCGCAGCGTGCCGTGCAGGGCGCCGCGGAACAGGTGCGAGCGCTGCTTGACCCAGTCGAAGAACTCCTGGAAGCCCTGATCGACCAGCCGGCCGTACGACATGTTTTCGAGTTCGAGGTAGGTGTTGTTGATCCCTTCCCACACCTCGGTGGTCAGCCACGGCCGGGTCGCCCGCGCGTTCTCGCGCGCGAGGCGGATGCAACTGCGGATGCTGGAGACGTTCTCGGGATCGAGCGCCATGTATTCCAGCACGTGGCCGGCGGTCACCGCACCGAAGCGGGCGATGAAATCGTTGCGGTCGCCGGCGAGCTGGAGCGGGGCCTCCCAATCCTTGGCGTCGTGGCCGCTCGCCGCCGGTAGCAGCGACATGTGATGGGTGCTGGCGAGCAGGCGGGCGAGATTCTCCGCCCGCTCGACGTAGCGCGCCATCCAGTAGACATTGTTCGCGGTCCGTCCGAGCATGTCGCCTCAGCCCTCGAGCACCCAGGTGTCCTTGGTTCCGCCCCCTTGCGAGGAATTGACCACGAGGGAGCCGGCGCGCAGTGCGACCCGGGTCAGTCCGCCCGGCACCACCGTCGTCGTCTCGCCGGTCAGCACGTAGGGACGCAAGTCCACGTGCCGCGGCGCGATGCCGGCGTCGACCAGCGTCGGGCAGGTCGACAGGCTGAGCGTCGGCTGGGCGATGAACATCGACGGGTTGGCCTGGATCTTGGTGCGAAACGCGTGCCGCTCGTCGAGCGTGCTCTTCGGCCCGACCAGCATGCCGTAGCCGCCGGAGCCGCTGACCTCCTTGACCACCAGGTCTTCGAGGTGATCGAGAACGTAGGCGCGGTCGTCGTCGATGGAGCAGCGGTAGGTCGGCACGTTGTTGAGCACCGGCTTTTCGCCCAGGTAGAAATCGATCATGTCCGGCACGAAGCAGTAGATCGCCTTGTCGTCGGCGATGCCGGTGCCGATGGCGTTGGCCAGCGCCACGCGACCGTTGCGCACCACGGACAGCAGCCCCGGCACGCCCAGGAGCGAATCCGGTTCGAACGCGAGCGGGTCGAGGTAATCGTCGTCGACGCGGCGGTAGATGACATCGACGCGGCGCGGCCCCTCGGTCGTCCGCATGAACACGGTGTCGTCCTCGACGAACAGATCCGAGCCCTCGACCAGCTCGACCCCCATCTGCGTCGCGAGGAAGGCGTGCTCGAAATAGGCGCTGTTGAAGTGGCCGGGCGTCAGCACCACCACCGTCGGATCGACCACCCCCGGCTGCGCGGTCGCGCGCAGGGTGCGCAGCAGCACCTCCGGATAGTGGTTGACCGGCGCCACCGAATGCGTGGCGAACAGCTCCGGGAACAGGCGCATCATCGTTTCCCGGTTCTCCAGCATGTAGGAGACGCCGGACGGCACCCGCGCGTTGTCTTCCAGGACGTAGAAGGTGTCGGCATCGACCCGCACCACGTCGACGCCGGCGACCTGGACATAGGTGCGGTGCGGCAGATCGATGCCGAGGATCTCGGGCCGGAATGCCGGATTGTTGAGCACCAGCGCCGACGGGATGCGCCCGGCGCGCAGGATCTGCTGTTCGTGGTAGATGTCGTCGAGGAAGGCGTTGATCGCGCGCACCCGCTGGCAGACGCCGTTGGCGACCGTCCGCCACTCGTCGGCATCGAGGATGCGCGGGATAACGTCGAACGGGATCAGCCGCTCGACCCCTTCGTCGCTGCCATAGACCGAAAACGTGATGCCGAGGCGGCGAAAGATCAGGTCCGCCTGCTGGTGCTTCTCCACCAGGCGGCCAAACTGCGTCTCCTTCAGCCACTCCTGGTAGCCGCGGTACGCATTGCGCGTCTCACCGCCGAAGCCGTTCATCTCATCGAAGGCTGCGCCAGGCGCGGAATCGGAATCGATTGTGGTCAAGCCCGCCTTTCCCCTTTTTTTCGCCGCGACCCAGTCGCAATAAGCATGCCAACGCCGGCGATGCAAGCACGCGATCGTGCGTCCGCGTGACTCCGGGCAGCCCTCGGCCGCAGCCGCGCTTTGCCCCGATCGACCGTGTTGCCACCCGCGTGCTAGTGCACAGACCCATTCGGATGATTCAGCCGAATGGGTCAGATGTGCACTAGAAACAATAGATTGCGTGCAGCGACCGCGCATTCTTTGAATGCGCCGCTGCGCTAGCCGTCGCCTCCAAAGTACTGGCGCAATATCCGCCGCCATTCGTTGGTTTCAATGTATTCCAGCAAGGAGTGATTCACTTGCTTGCGGATCGGGGTCTCCAGCGGCAAGGCGAAGACATAGTCGGCGCGCAGGAAGGGGGTGCCGACGATGGTGAGCTGACCGGGAAAGCGGTTGGCGATTTCATAGCGAAGCACGGGTTCGACGCCGACGAACGCATCGATCTCGCTGCGAGCGAGTGCTTCGAGCCCTTCCCGGAAGCTCGCGTAGCCGGTCGCGGTGACGCCGAGGGCGGAGTGCAGGACGGCCTGGGATTGCGATGCCTGCACGGTGCCGACCCGCACGTGCGGCAGGTCGGCGGGGCCGCGCACCCGGCCTCCGAGGCTCTGCACGGTGAGCGAGGACGTAACCTGGGCGGTGAACAGGGCGAGCAGGATGACGGCGGCGAACATCCAGATGACGCCGATCGCGCGCCCGACGACCGTGCGCGGCGCCTTGTCTCCATAGCCGACGGTGGTCAGGGTCACCGCCGCCCACCAGAAGCCGTCGGCGATCCCGCGCAGTGGCCGGGGGCTGAAGTGGTCCGGATTGACGCGGTGCTCGCATCGCCAGACGAGGACGGCGGCGACAAGCAACAGGCCGAGCAGCAGGCCGGTGATCTTGGCGGTGCCGACGGAAATGAGGTTGCCGAGCGGCGCAAACCAGTTGTCGCCGTTCCCTCTTGTCGGCACGGCGATGGCGAGACCGCTTGAGTAGTAGGGATGACTGAAATCGACCAGCAGTTCTCGCTCGGCGCTCGCGGTCGCGGTTACCACGGCGAGCAGTTTTCCTTGTCCCAGTTCGGCAATGAGATCGGAGATCGCCAATTCCCGCCACTCGAAACGCAGCCCGAGATCGTCGGCGACGTGCCGCCAAAGATCGACGGCGATGCCCTGCCAGTTGCCCGCGCCGTCCTTCATGGCAAACGGCGGCGCGAGAACGATGCCGACGAGCGGTAGCGTCTCGCTCTCCGGAATTTCTGCCGCCCAGCCCGGGGTGGCCGGCGCCGCCGCCAGGAGAAGACACGTCACGGCACAGAGAGCAAAGACACGACGCGCAACAGACGAGCGACGAAACAGGAGCACCAGCCCGCTGACCATCCGCTCTCTCCTTCGCCGCCGCGCTTCGATTCGCCGTATCGACGTATTCTTCGCGCTTGGCAATCCTTTTGCGCCGAAGTGGGTTCAGACTGGGGCGGGGTCAGGCCGGCGTGGGTTCGGTCCGGGGCGGTTTCAAGACGTGCAGCGATGCACGAGGCAGGTCCTCCATCGCAAGAATCCCCGCGCACGCCGCGTCATCGCGCATTTCGCCATCGGTTCGCCGCGCTGCCCGCCCCCTCCTCTCGGCATCGGTGGCAGGCAAGATGCCGAAAAAGCGGGCAATGCCCGCGAATAGGGCGCACCGAACCTAGTCGCCGAGCCTAGTCGTCGTCGCGGCGGCGCAGGTCCTTCTTCAGGTCCTTCGCCGCGTCCTTGCCGAAGTACTGCTTGGTCTCGCGCACGCTCGGCTGGGCGACGCCGTCCTTGGTCTCGTAACAGACCTCGCGCCGGGCGTTGCAGACGACGTGCTTCTCTGGCTCGAACTTGTTTGAGCGATACGGCGCCCGGTAGAACGGGTTGAACGGCGGCACGGCGCGGTAGCCTTGATAGCCGCCGTCGGGCGCGCTGTAGGAATCGGCGTAGCCCGGTCCGTGGTCATGGATGACGCAGCCGCCCAGGATTCCGCCGCCCAGGATCGCACCAACCAGCAACAACCCTGCGAAAAGTCCGAAGTGCGGTGCGAACGTGCGCGCGAGGGACATGGTGGACTCCGTTGCGCGGACCCAGGGCGGCCGTCGAAGGAGATCGCCCTTTACGAGGGAACGGCGGTCACCTCGGCTGCCCGGCCCGCGATCGTAAGAGCCTAGACGACAATCATGGCGCGAATATGGATGCCGTGCGCATCCCTCTTCGTCTCGCCCTCTGCCGTTCGCCGGGCTCGGACCTCGCGGCGAAAAGGGGGCTCAGATCAGTCCCGCCAGCGGCGAAGACGGATCGGCGTAGCGCTTGCGCGGCATGCGGCCGGCGCGATAGGCGAGCCGGCCCGCCGCGATCGCATGGCGCATGGCGTGCGCCATCAGCACGGGGTCCTTGGCTTCCGCAATGGCGGTGTTCATCAAAACGCCGTCGCAGCCGAGCTCCATGGCGACGGTGGCGTCGGACGCCGTGCCGACGCCGGCATCGACCAGCACCGGCACCGCCGCCTGCTCGACGATCAGGCGGATGTTGATCGGGTTCTGGATGCCGAGGCCGGAGCCGATGGGCGCGGCGAGCGGCATGATCGCGACGCAGCCGATCTCTTCGAGGCGCTTGGCGAGGATCGGATCGTCGGTGCAGTAGACCATCACCTTGAAGCCGTCGGCGACCAGCGTCTCGGCGGCCGACAGCGTTTCAAGCATGTTCGGGTAGAGCGTCTTCTGATCGCCGAGCACTTCGAGCTTGACCAGATCCCAGCCGCCGGCCTCGCGCGCCAGCCTGAGCGTGCGCACCGCGTCCGCGGCCGAATAGCAGCCGGCGGTGTTGGGCAGATAGGTGTAGCGCCTGGGATCGACGTAATCGACCAGCATCGGCTGCTTGGGATCGGTGATGTTGACCCGGCGCACCGCGACGGTGACGATCTCGGCACCCGAAGCCTCGATGGCGCGTGCCGTCTCGGCGAAATCACGGTACTTGCCGGTGCCGACCAGCAGCCGGGAGTGAAAGGTCCGCCCGGCGACGACCAGCGGATCGTCCGCCGCCAGCGCCGTTTCCGCCTGGTCCGGTGCCCCGCCGCCGATGAAATGCACGATCTCGATGCGATCGCCGTCGGCGAGCGCGGTGTGCGCGTAGGTCGACCGGGTGACGATCTCAAGGTTGCGCTCGATCGCGACCTTGGCCTGGTCGAGGCCGAGCACCGTCAGCATGTCGGCCACCGTCAACGGCGGTTCGAGTCGGCGCGCTTCGCCGTTGATCGTCACCAGCATCGCGGGTTCGTCCTTTCAGCGTGGGGTGCGCACGCCGCACCAGGAACCGCTGGTCAGCGGCGTGCGCCAATCGTTAAGATAGCCGCTTGGCGTGGCACCTCAAGCCCTCGTGCTTGGCGGTGCGCGGCGTCTCTGGTCCAGCCATCCGGCCGTGGAAATGCCTTGTCGTGTCCTGGTCCTGAACGGGCCGAATCTCAACCTCCTCGGCGAGCGCGAACCCGAGCTGTACGGGCGCACCACGCTCGCGGATTTGCATGCGGCGTGCGCGGCTTGCGGCCAGGCGCTCGGGCTTGCGGTCGATTTCCGGCAGAGCAATGCCGAAGGCCAGCTCGTCGACTGGATTCACGACGCGCGCCGCGACCATCAGGGCGTGGTGATCAACGCCGGCGCCTACACGCACACCTCGATTGCCATTCTCGATGCCTTGCGCGCGCTCACCATCCCGATCTATGAAGTGCATCTCTCCAACATCTTCCGTCGCGAACCGTTCCGGCATGTCTCCTACGTCTCCCAGGCTGCGCGCGGCATCATTTCCGGCTTCGGTGCCTTTGGCTATGAACTGGCGTTGCAGGCGCTCGCCCGTGACCTCGCCGCCGTGCCGGCGCCGGCGGCTCCGTGAAGCCTTCCGTGAAGTCCGGGCATGACCGCACCTAGGAGCAGCAAGTCCGCCTTCGATGCGGAACTCGTCCGCGCGCTCGCCAGCCTTCTCGATGAGACGGGCTTGAGCGAAATCGAATACGATACCGGTGCCTGGCGGGTACGCGTCGCCCGCACGCCGGCTGCGGCGGCACCCGCCGTTGTCGCCGTGGGCCCATCCATGGCCGCGGCCGCGCCGGCGCCCGCGGCGGGCGAGGGTGGCGATGGCGAGCCCGCCGTCGATCCCAGGCACCTGCTGACATCGCCGATGGTGGGCGTCGTCTACACCGCGCCCGAGCCTGGCGCACCGCCGTACGTCAAGGCCGGCGATGGGGTCGAGGCGGGGGCGACGGTCCTGCTCATCGAGGCGATGAAGGTGTTCAATCCGATCAAGGCGCACCGCTCGGGCACGGTGACGCGCATTCTGGTTGCGAGTGGGGCTCCGGTCGAGTACGGCGAGCCGCTGATGGTCATCGAATAGGCGTCCCCTTGTTCCACAAGGTCCTGATCGCCAATCGCGGCGAGATCGCGCTGCGTATCCTGCGCGCCTGCCGCGAAATGGGGATTCGCTCGGTCGCGGTGCATTCGACCGCCGACGCCGATGCGATGCACGTCCGCCTGGCCGACGAATCGATCTGCATCGGCCCGCCGCCGGCTGCCGAGAGCTACCTGAACCCGGTGGCGATCTTGAGCGCGGCCATCATCAGCAACGCCGACGCCATCCACCCCGGCTACGGCTTTCTCTCGGAGAACGCCGATTTCGCGGCGATGGTCGAGGACCACAAGATCGCCTTCATCGGGCCGTCGCCGGAGCATATCCGGTTGATGGGCGACAAGGTGGCGGCCAAGCGGATCTGCCGCGACGCCGGGATTCCCGTCGTCCCCGGTTCCGATGGTCCGATCACCGGCGAGGAGGCGGCGCGCGCCATCGCGGCGAAGGTGGGATATCCGGTCCTGGTCAAGGCCGCGGCTGGCGGTGGCGGGCGCGGCATGAAGATCGTGCCGTCGCCGGACGAGCTGGGCCGGGCGATGGCGATGGCGCAGGCCGAAGCGCTTGCCGCCTTCGGCAATGGCGAGCTGTATCTGGAGAAGCTCTTGACTAGGCCGCGCCACATCGAGGTCCAGATCCTGGGGGATCGGTACGGCAACGTCGTGCATCTGGGCGAGCGCGACTGCTCGTTGCAGCGCAGGCATCAGAAGATCCTCGAAGAGGCGCCGTCCCCGGTGCTGAGCGAGGACGAGCGGCAGACAATTGCCGGCCTGGCCGCGGACGCGGCGCGCCGGCTGGGATATCGCAGCACCGGCACGTTCGAGTTCCTGTACGAGGACGGCCGCTTCTATTTCATCGAGATGAACACCCGGCTGCAGGTGGAACACCCGGTCACCGAGATGGTGTGCGGCCTCGATCTGGTGCGCGAGATGGTGCGGATCGCCGCCGGCGCGGCACTGGGCTACAGCCAGGACGACGTGCGGTGCAACGGTCACGCCATCGAATGCCGCATCAACGCCGAAAACCCCGCGACGTTCCGGCCGTCGCCGGGGCGGGTCACCGACTACCACGCCCCGGGCGGCCTGGGGGTGCGCGTCGACTCGCCGCTCTATGCCGGCTACAGGGTGCCGCCCTATTATGACAGCATGGTTGCGAAGCTGATCGTGCACGCGCCAAACCGCAGCCTGTGCCTGATGCGGATGCGCAGCGCCCTCAACGAATACGTCATCGAGGGGATCGAAACGACCATTCCGCTGCACCAGCGCCTCCTGGAGGCGGCGGAATTCGCGGAAGGACGATACGACATCCACTGGCTCGAGGGTTTCGTCGGCGGCCGTGACAACGCGGAGCACTGAAGCCAACGTGCTGACGCCTGCGATTGTGCTGCGGGCGTACGCCATGGGAATTTTCCCGATGGCGCGCGCGCGCGATGCCGATGCCGTGCACTGGGTGGCGCCGGTCATGCGCGGTATCCTGCCCCTCGACCGTTTTCGGGTGTCGCGGCGCCTGGCGAAGACGGTGCGGCAGAAGCGCTTCGCGATCCGCTGCGATCAGGATTTCGCGGCCGTGGTCGCCGCCTGTGCCGATCCGCGGCCCGACCACCCCGAGACCTGGATCAACGCCGACATCGCGCGCGTCTTTCGCGAGCTGCACGCCCTTGGCCACGCGCACAGCGTCGAGGCCTGGGAAGGGGAGTGCCTGGTCGGCGGGCTCTATGGGCTGGCCCTTGGTGGCGCATTCTTCGGCGAGAGCATGTTCGCCCGGCGGACCGATGCCAGCAAGGTGGTCCTCGTCCATCTGGTCGCGCGGCTGCGGCGTGGCGGGTTCACGCTCTTGGATACGCAGTTCGTGACCGAACACCTGCGCCAGTTCGGCGCCATCGAGATCCCGCACGTCGATTATATCGGGCGTCTCGACGCGGCGCTGCGCCGGCGGGCGCGGTTCTACGGCGCGTTGCCGCCGGACGAAGAGGACGCATTGGTGTCGGCCTGCGCGACGCAGTCGAGGACCCAGACGTCGTAAACGGGGTGGCTGATCGCCGAAAGCCCCGGGCTCGACGCGAACATCCAGCCCTTGAACAGGCTCATCGGCGGCTGTGGCGGCCGAAGGTCCCAGATTTCGAGAAAAGCCGCCGCCTCGGGCGGTTCCTCGGGCGGACGCTTGTCGCAATGGCGCACGACGATTTCGAGCGTGCCAAAGGCGACCGCGGCGTTGAGGGGAACCTTCAGCGTCGAGACGCGCGCCGTCACCTTGTCGAGGGCGCGGAGCACGGCGACGGGGTAGGGGTCGGCGCGTCCCGACACCGGGCACGCCAACGCCGCAAGGCATGCGCTCAAGGCAAGCCCCGCCGCGGCCGCACCTCGCCTCGGGCGCAGCGGCTGCAGCGGCGGCGTCCGCTGGACAGCCCCGGGACGGTGGCCGTGTGCCGGCACCGCCGCGGCCTACTCCTTGGCTCCGGCGTCGGCAGCACCAGGCTTGTTGGTGGCGAGGAAGATGATTTCACCGACCTGGTCCTCCAGCGAGCGATAACTGCGCGTCTGCACGATGGTGGCGCCCGGCGCCAGCATTTCTTTGGCCTTGCCTGGCTCGATACGAACGTAGCGTTCGCCGATCGGGCCTTCGGTCTCGATCATGGCAACCGTGTCGGTGGGAAGCTTGATCTGGTTGGCGATGGTCATGGTGATCACCGCATTGTAGGTGACGGGATCGAGGTGGCGGTACGCGACGGTGCCGACCTTGATGCCGCTGATCCGGACGTCGCTGCCGACCGGCAACCCGCCGAGCTTCGAGAACGAGGCGTTGATTTCGTAGCCGGGAACGGAGCTGATCTGGGCAGTGTTGTAGGCAAAATAGACGAACATCAAGGCGACGCACACCACCACGGCGCCCATCACGGTTTCGAGCGCATTGCGCCGCATGCTATGGGGCCTCCTTCACCGCGGGCACCCGCAGCGCGCGGCCCTCGGCGATAATGAGATCGAGCAGCTCGCCGACGATCATCGAATCCTGGGTGTAGGTGATGACATCGCCGTCTCCGAGCATCTTCTCGTCCCCGCCGGGATCGAGGACGACAGACTTGCCGCCGAACAGGCCGTCGGTGTGAATCGCGGCCGACGTATCCACCGGAACCTGGACGTCCTCCTCGATGGCGAGGCTCAGTCGTGCCCGGAAGTCGGCGTCAAGGGTCATCTTCTCCACCGTGCCGACACGCACGCCGCTCAGCGTCACCGGATCACCGATGCGCAAGCCGTCGACCTGCCGGAACAAGGCCGAAACGTGGTAGGTGTCGCCCATGCCGCCGCGCTTGCCCAGGCTCTTGTTCAGATAAGAGATGCCGAGGATGCCGACGAGCAGGGCGAAGGCGGCGATCCCGACCAGGATGTGCCGGACCTCCGGTTCCCTGATCACCGCGACGGCCGGCGAGCGCGCCACCCCTCATGCCTCCGCGCCGGATCGCGCGGCGCCAACGCTCGCGGCGCCGATGCGCGTGGATCGGACGTGTGGCCGGCTCAAGCGGGGGTCCATGGCTGATAATCGCCGGTGGCCTTGGCGCGCTGCCCGCCTCTCAGCTCGTGCCCGCGCGGCCGGTACGCGTACGCGGTGCCGGTCAGGTTGGGCAGGTGCGGCTTCTGCCAGGGTCGCGCCCGCTCCGCTTCGTCGGTGAGGGGCTCGGCGACCATGTGATGCAACCAGGCGTGCCACTCCGGCGGCACCTTGCTTGCCTCGTCCGTACCCTTGTAGAGGACCCAGCGCCGCTCCCGGCCGTACAGCGGCGAGCGTCTGCTCCGATAGTAGCGATTGCCGAAGGCATCGGTTCCGACCCTGGTCCCGAAGAGCCACGTCTGGAGCAGGGTGCCGATGGTCATCGCCGTTCACTTCTCTTCCTGTTTCTTCCTGTTTGGCACGTCTTTGGCGCGTCTCTTTTCCGCATGGCTGCCGCCCGTGCCTGCCGGCCGGCCCGGTTCCCGTCGCGGATCGCCGGCACTATGGCATCGCCGGCCGCGTCCGTCCAGCCCGAGGCCCTGCCCGAGGTCCTGGCCAAGGTCCTGGCCAAGGTCCTGGCCAAGGTCCTGGTTGTGCCGGCTGCCGGTGGGCGGCGCTTTCGACCTTCGGCGAATCCTCGACGCGCATCGAAGGCTCGATGTGGGAGTTGTCCACGGCCGGCGATGACGCGACTCCCTACCAAATGCTGTGCGAAATCCACGCGACATTTCGAAATGTTGCGAGTGAAAATTTCCCGCGATATAGTCCGCGCCGCTTCGAAGCACACCAGATTTAGCGTACCCACCTCGATCTAGGTTGTCCGCTCGAACAAAGGCGTATGGATGTCCGCTGATCCGCAGGAGCCAAGCTCGCTGACCGCCGCCGGCGGGTGCGTCTCGAACAAGAAACCCGCCGCAAAGGACGACTGAGCATGCGGATACCCCGCTTTTTTACCGAGCCCGCCGGCTCGCCCTACGATGGCATCGCGTTCCGGACGGGGGCGAGCGAGATCCGCAATCCCGACGGTTCTACTGTCTTTCGCCAAGACAACATCGAGGTTCCCGAGGCGTGGTCGCAGGTGGCGTGCGACGTGCTCGCCCAGAAGTACTTCCGCAAGGCGGGCATACCGGCGGACTTGCGGCCGGTCGAGGAAGAGGACGTCCCGGAGTGGTTGTGGCGGCGCACGGCGGACGGCGGCGCGGCGGCACCACCGGCCGGTGGCGAGCACAGCGCCCGGCAGGTCTTCGACCGCCTGGCGGGTGCTTGGACCTACTGGGGTTGGAAGGGGGGCTACTTCGACGGCGAGGAGGACGCGCGCGCGTTCTCGGACGAGCTGCGCTTCATGCTCGCAAGCCAGATGGCGGCGCCCAATTCGCCGCAATGGTTCAACACCGGGCTGCACTGGGCCTATGGCATCGACGGCCCGGCACAGGGCCACTTTTTCGTCGACGAGGCCAGCGGCGAGGTTCACGAATCGACGTCTGCCTATGCGCGCCCGCAGCCGCACGCCTGCTTCATCCAGGGCATCGCCGATGATCTCGTCAACGAGGGCGGGATCATGGATCTGTGGGTGCGCGAGGCCCGGCTGTTCAAGTACGGCTCCGGCTCGGGCACCAACTTCTCGAAGCTGCGTGGCGAGGGTGAGCCGCTGTCGGGCGGCGGCCGCTCGTCGGGCCTGATGAGCTTCCTCAAGATCGGCGACCGCGCCGCCGGCGCGATCAAGTCGGGCGGCACGACGCGGCGCGCGGCGAAGATGGTCGTCGTCGACATCGACCATCCGGACGTCGAAAGCTTCATCACCTGGAAGGTGCGCGAAGAACAGAAGGTTGCCGCCCTGGTCGCCGGCTCGCGGCTGGCGCACAAGCACCTCAACGCCGTGATCGAGGCGTGCCACGCCGGGGACGGCGAGGCGGACGCCTGCGATCCGCGCCATAACGCCCGGTTGCGGACGGCGGTGCGCGCGGCGCGCCAGGCCATGGTGCCGGAGAACTACATCGCGCGTGCCATCGAGATGGCACGCCACGGATGCGCGCGGTTCGACTTCCCGTTGCTGAACACCGACTGGGATTCCGACGCCTATCTCACCGTCTCCGGGCAGAACGCCAACAACAGTGTGCGGGTCTCGAACGCCTTCCTGCGCGCGGTGCAGGACGACGGTGAATGGCACCTGATCCGCCGCACCGACGGTGCCGTCGCCAAGCGGCTCAGTGCCCGCGCGCTGTGGGATGAAATCGCCGCGGCGGCCTGGGCGTGCGCCGACCCAGGCGTGCAGTTCGATACCACCATCAACGAGTGGCATACCTGCCCGGAAAGCGGGCGGATCAACGCGTCCAATCCGTGCTCGGAATACATGTTCCTGGACGATACCGCCTGCAATCTGGCGTCGATCAACCTCGTCGCCTTCCAGAAGCGCGACGGCACGCTCGACGTCGCCGCCTTCCGCCACGCGGTGCGCCTGTGGACCATCGTCCTCGAAATCTCGGTGATGATGGCGCAGTACCCGTCGCGCCGCATCGCCCGCCAGTCCTACGAGTTCCGCACGCTCGGGCTCGGCTACGCCAATCTCGGCGGCTTCTTGATGAACGCCGGAATCCCCTACGACTCCGACCGGGCGCGCCAGACCTGCGCCGCGATCAGCGCGCTGATGACCGGCAGCGCGTACGCGGCGTCCGCCGGGCTCGCCGCCACGCTCGGGCCGTTCGCGCGGTTTGCCGAAAACCGCGATGCCATGCTGCGGGTCATCCGCAATCACCGGCGTGCCGCGTTCGGCGAGGCGGCCGGCTACGAGGCGCTCTCGGTTCCCCCGGTCCCCCTCGATGGCGCCGTGCTCCCCGACCGCCTCGTCGGTGCCGCCGCGCGCGCCGCCTGGGACGAGGCGCTGACGCTCGGCGAGCGTCACGGCTTTCGCAACGCGCAGACGACGGTGATCGCGCCCACCGGCACCATCGGTCTGGTGATGGACTGCGATACCACCGGCATCGAGCCGGACTTCGCGCTGGTCAAGTTCAAGAAGCTCGCCGGCGGCGGCTACTTCAAGATCATCAACCGCCTGGTGCCGGGCGCCCTGAAGCGGCTCGGCTATAAGCCCGCGGAGATCGAGGCGATCATCGCCTACGCCGTCGGCCACGGCACGCTTGCCGGCGCGCCGGCCATCGATCACGCCTCGCTGCGTTCCAGGGGCTTCAGCGAGGATGCGCTCGCCCGCATCGAGGCCGCGGTCGAGGACGCCTTCGACATCCGCTTCGTCTTCAACAAGTGGACGCTCGGCGAACAGTTCTGCCGCGAGCATCTGGGCATCGCCGCCGAGCGGCTGGACGAGCCGGGGTTCTGCCTGCTCTCGGCGCTCGGCTACAGCAAGGACGCGATCGAGGCGGCCAACGTCTTCGTCTGCGGGGCGATGACGCTGGAGGGTGCGCCGGGGCTCAAGGCCGAGCATCTCGCGGTGTTCGACTGCGCCGGCATCTGCGGGCGCTTCGGGACCCGCCACCTCTCGGTCGAGAGCCACATCCGCATGATGGCGGCCGCCCAGCCGTTCGTCTCGGGCGCCATTTCGAAGACGATCAACATGCCGGCCGCCGCGTCCATCGAGGATTGCCGGAACGCGTATCTGTTGTCCTGGCAGCTCGGCCTCAAGGCGACCGCGCTCTACCGCGACGGCTCCAAGCTCTCGCAACCGCTGTCGTCGGCCATCCTCGACGCGCCCGACGACGACACGACCCAGGACGCCACCCAGGACGCCACCCAGAACGTGCCGGCCGAGGTGCCGGCGGTGTTGCGCGCCGAGGCGGTGGCCGAACGGGTCGTCGAGCGCATCGTCACCCGCCTCGATCGCGTCGGCCTGCCCAATCGCCGCAAGGGCTACACGCAGAAGGCCAAGGTCGGCGGCCACAAGGTCTATCTGCGCACGGGCGAATACGAGGATGGCCGGCTCGGCGAGATCTTCATCGACATGCACAAGGAGGGCGCCGCCTTCCGCAGTCTGATGAACAACTTCGCCATCGCCATTTCGATCGGCCTGCAGTACGGCGTGCCCCTCGAAGAATTCGTCGAGGCCTTCACCTTCACCCGCTTCGAGCCGGCCGGTCTGGTCGACGGCAACGACTCGATCAAGATGGCGACCTCGATCCTCGACTATATCTTCCGCGAGCTCGCCATCTCCTATCTCGGGCGCTACGACCTCGCCCACGTCGAGCCGCACGACACCGCGCCGGATACCGTCGGCCGCGGCGATGGCGAGAGCACGCTCAGCCGCGACGGCGTTGCCGACGATCCGCTGCCGGTGGTCACCAGGCTCGCCAGCCGCGGCTATGTGCGCTCGCGCTTTCGCGTCTATCCGGGCCTGAAGGCCGCCGCATCGGCACAGACGGCCGCGCGCGCGCCTGCCGCCGACGGCGGCACGGAGGTCATCGGCGCAGCCGACCTCCCGCTTGCCTTGAGCGGCAACGCCGCCCTGGTCCGCGAGACCAGCCCCGATGCGCAGACGGCGGCGCTGGTCGCCCGGCTGCATGGCTACGAAGGCGATGCCTGCGGCGAATGCGGCAACTTCACGCTGGTCCGCAACGGCACCTGTCTCAAGTGCCTTACCTGCGGCGCCACCACGGGGTGCTCGTGATGACATCGCGAGAGAGCGAATGTACGCGCAGCCAACGCCTCCCTCGGGGCCTTGGCGCGTCCCCGCCGGCGCCAGTCTGCGGGGACGCGCACCTTTTCGCCGCGAAGGCGGGCCCCGCCTGCCGGAACCGCCGGCAACGCGCGACGCAAGCGAGGGGTGGGAGCCGCAGGCCATGACCATGGCGTGGCGGCATGTCACCGATCGCTTCCAGGGATTCCTCGCCCGCATCGAGCCGACGGCGGTCGAGCGCGGGCAGGCGCTGGCTGCGGCGCACGAGGTGGAGCGGTTGCTGTGCAGGCGCTTCCCGGTTACGCGTCAAGCCGGCCCGGGCGCCGGCGGCGAGCCGCTGGTGGTCGGCGGCCATGGCAAGGATACCGCCATCGGCGGCAGCAACGACATCGATCTCCTGTTCGTGCTGCCCGAGCGCAGCCGCATCACCACCGCCGGCGACTTCGTCCTCGTCTCGCCGAGTTGCCGGCGCGCCATTGTCGAGATGGCGATCGTGCTGGCCGCGCGGTACGGCGCGGTGGACTGGAGCAGCGATGGCTGGCTCGGTGTCGTCGTCCGCGGCGAGGCGCAGGTGCGGACGCACGTCCGCGTGCTGGCGGCGTTCGCGTGCGATCCGCAAGGCTTCCTGGTGCCGGCCGCGGGCACGCGCAACGGCGGCGCCCCGGCCGAGGCATGGCGGCAGATGAATCCGCTGGCCGAGCTCGCGCATCTCAATCGCGTCGACGGCGCCACCGGCGGCAAGGCGCGTGATCTGCTCCGCATGGCCAAGGCGTGGCGCCGCGCGACCCGGGTGCCGATCCTGCCGCTGGCCCTGGAGCTGCTGGTCTGCGAGTTCCTGTCCGTCTGGCTGTACCATCGGCGCAGCACGTTCTTCTACGACTGGATGATCCGTGACTTCTTTTTCTGGTTGAGCGCGCAGGAAGGGCGCCCGCTGGCGATTCCCGGCAGCGGGCATCGGCTGGCCAGCGGCGACGGCTGGCGGAGCGATGCCGAGCGGGCCTATGCGCTGGCCGGCTGCGCGGCCGATCTCGAACGGGACAACCGGGGGCGTCACGCCGCCGCCTGCTGGCGCCTCGTCTTCGGCGACGATTTTCCGCTGGCGATGGACGACGCCAAGCGCGGCCGGATGCTGCCGCCGCCCGCGGTGACCAGCGCCCTGTCGGTCAGCCCGTGACCAGCGCCAGCTCGGCGCCCACCATCAGGCGCGTCAGATCCATCGCGGCGAGGGTGCCGGTTTCCCCTCTCAGTGCGTTGGCGGCGCCGCAGGCGGTCGCCAGCCGCAGCGCCTCGGCGGCGGTCACCCCTTCTGCGAAGCCGGCGATCAGGCCGGCAAGGAAGCAGTCGCCACTGCCGACCGCATTCACCGCGGCGATGCGCGGGGGCCGTGCCCGCCAGTCGCCCCGGCTGGTGGCGATGACCGCGCCCCCGCCCCCCATGGTGACCGCGACGCGACCCGGTCCGCGTCGGCGGATCTCGCGGGCGGCGCGCATGGCGTCGTGCAGGGACTGGACCCGCCATCCCAGCAGCGCCGATGCCTCGTCACCGTTGATCTTGATCCCGTAGGGCGACGCGGCGATCGCTTCTTCCAGTGCCGGCCCGCTGGTGTCGATCCACACCGGCCGGCGTCCCTTGCGCGCGCACGTCTCGATCAACGCGGCGTGTGCGTCGGCCGGGCAGCCCTGCGGCAGGCTTCCCGAGATCGCGACGGCGCTGACGTCGCGCGCCAGCCTGGCGACGTCGGCGACGAAACGGCTCCAGTCGGCGGCTTCGAGCCGCGGTCCCGGCTCGTTGATCACCGTGCTCTCGCCCCCCTCGCCGACGATGATCACGCTCGTTCTGGTCTCGCCGTCGATCCACGTCCAGTAGCCGTCGAGCGCCTCGTCGGCGGCGTGCTCGGCGGCGAAGCGTCCGGAGTGTCCGGCGAGCAGGCCGGCGCAGACCGGTTCCTGCCCCAGCGCGACGAGGGCGCGCGCGACGTTGATCCCCTTGCCGCCGATCCCGGCGCGGACCGCCCGGGCGCGAAAGACGCCGCCCGCGCGAAAGTCGCGGACGCGCAGCGTTCGGTCGACGGCGACGTTCGGGGTAACGCAGAGAATCTTCACAGCAGCAACCGCCGATGGATGGTTCGGGCTGCAACATATCCGCAGGTGTGGCGGCCGACGCAAGGCCGTTGCAATGCACGGTGCGCATGCGGCTATGATTGCGCGAACGACAACAAGGCATCGCGGGCCCATGGCTGCCAGCAATCCGATCCTGTGCGGCTCGATCGCCGGCCGGCCCGGCCGCTATGGCGTGGCGATGCATAACGCCGCCTTTCGCGCCCACGGCCTTGCGTATGTCTACGTCGCCTTCGGCACGCTGGACACCGCCGGCGCGCTGACGGCGATGCGCGCGCTCGGCATCCGCGGCCTCGGCGTGACGACGCCGCACAAGGTGACGGTCATGGCGTGGCTCGACGCGGTCGACGAGACGGCGCGACTGATCGGGGCGGTGAACACCGTGGTCAACGACGATGGCCGGCTGCGCGGCCACAACGTCGACTGGATCGGCGCCGTGCGCGCCTTCGAGCGGGTCCGGCCGCTGGCGGGCCTGCGGGCCGCGGTGGTCGGCGCCGGCGGCGGTGCGCGTGCCATCGTCTATGGCCTGAAGCACCGGGGCGCGCGGGTCACCGTCTTCAACCGCACCGCCGCCCACGGGCTGGAGCTTTGTGATCGCCTCGGTGCCAGCTTTGCCGGGCCGCCCGAGGCGATGGCGGACGTCGCGCCGTTCGATCTGATCGCCCACGCCACCACCGTCGGGTTTCACGACGAAGACGCGATGTTGGTGCCGCAGACGGCGCTGCATCCGGGCGCGATGGTCTTCGATGCGGTGCCGGTCCCGCTCGAAACCCGGCTTCTGCGCACGGCCAGGGCGCGCGGCTGCGCGACGATCGCGGGCGTGCGCATGCAGCTCGAACAGGCGGCCTGTCAGTTCGAGCTCTATACGGGGATGGTACCGGATCTGCGGGTGATGGAAGATGCGCTGCTGGCCGCCATCGCCCAAGACCAAAGCGCGCCGACAAGCGCAGCGGGTGTGGCGGCGGACATGGCGGAGACGGGCAGGCGGGAGGATTGAAGGAATGGCGGGTGACATCGAAGACCGGCTGGCCGAGCGGAACATCGTGTTGCCGGAGCCGGCGGCGCCGGCCGGTGCCTATGTTCCCTTCGTCGTCGTCGACGGCCTCGTTTTCGTCGCCGGGCAGTTGCCGCTGTGGAACGGCGCGCTGCAGTATCGCGGCCGGCTTGGCGCTGGGCTGTCCATCGACGACGGCTACGCCGCGGCGCGGCTGTGTGCGCTCAATCTGATCGCGCAGGTCCGGGCGGCCTGCGCGGGCGACCTCGACCGCGTCCGCCGGGTGGTCCGGCTCGGCGGATTCGTCCACGCCGTCGAGGGCTTTTCCGACCATCCCAAGGTGCTGAACGGGGCGTCCGATCTGATGGTCGAGATCTTCGGCGAACGCGGCCGTCACGCGCGCTTCGCCGTCGGCGCGCCGCATCTGCCCTTCGATGTGGCGGTCGAGATCGAGGGCATCTTCCGGATCGCCTGAGCAATCGCTTGCGCACCGGCCGCCGGAGCGGAGAAGGAGGACGCCGGTGACCATGTGCGATGCGGCCATGCATGTCATGGGGCTGGTCATGGGATTGCTCGTGCGCGCCGATCCCTGGCTCGCCCCGTGGGATGCCGGCGTCGCGCGGCTGGCGATCCCGACCGCGCAAGCGGTGCCGTTCAACGCCGGCACCGGCTTTTTCGTCAACGCCGACGGCGACTTCATTTCCGCCAATCACGTCATCGGCCGTTGCCGCCGTCCCGCCATCGAGACGCCGTCCGGATTGTGGCCCGCCCGCCCCGTCGCCGCGTCGGCGCAGCAGGACATCGCCGTGGTGCGCAGCGAGGTTAAACCAGCGGCACACGCGGTGTTCGCCGACTACGCCTCGCGCCTCGCGCCCGGTTCGCTGTGGATCGCCCGGTTCCACGCCTGCGGCGGCCTGGCGTCGCGCGACATCGTCGAGGCGACGCCGATACCTTTGCCGCGGTCATGGGCGGGGTTCACCGCCTTTGCGACCGCGGTCCCCATCGAAGACGGCAACAGCGGCAGCCCGGTGGTCGACGCCCAGGGGGTCACCATCGGCATGCTGGTGGCCCGCGCCGCGACGCGTGCCGGCACCGGCCTCGCCATCGATGATCAGACCCTCAAGGGGTTCCTCTTGGGCGCCGGCGTGCGTTTCGAGACGGCGCCGGAGAGCCTGCCGCTGCCGGACGGGATCGCGGGCGCCGTCGCCGCGCAGTACGCGTTTCCCGTCGTCTGCCTCTACTGACGCGTAAACCAGCGGCCGGGTGCTTCTCCTCAACCGTCGAGACCGAGCAGGCCGCGGGCGAAGGAACGCGGCTCGAAGGCCTGGAGGTCGTCCATCCCTTCGCCGACGCCGATCGCATAGACCGGCAGTCCGAACCGCTCGGCCAGCGCCACGACGACACCGCCCTTGGCCGAGCCGTCGAGCTTGGTGACGATGAGACCGGTCAGGTTGACGATGCTGCGGAAGACCTCGACCTGGGTGTGCGCGTTCTGACCGACGGTGGCATCGAGGACCAGGATCGTATCGTGCGGTGCGCTCGCGTTGTGCCGGCCCAGGACCCGAACGATCTTCTGCAATTCCGCCATCAGATGGCTCTTGTTGTGCAGCCGGCCGGCGGTGTCGATCATCAACACGTCGGCCGCCTCGGCCTGGGCGAGGACCATGGCATCGAAGGCGAGGCTGGCGCTGTCGGCGCCGGGCGGCCGGGTGAGCACCGGACAGCCGACGCGGTCGCCCCAGACCTGAAGCTGCTCGATGGCGGCGGCGCGGAAGGTGTCGGCGGCGGCGAGGAACACCTTGAAGCCGACGCGGCGGAACATCTGCGCGAACTTGGCGATCGTGGTCGTCTTGCCCGAGCCGTTGACCCCGCAGACCAAGATGACGTGCGGCTTGTGCGCCTGGTCGATGGTGATGGTCTGCGCGACCGGGGCGAGGATGGCGGCGATCTCGTCTGCGAGGGCGGCGCGCACCTCATCGGGCGCAATTTCCTGGTTGAACCGGGTCTTGGCCAGCCGCTGGCACAGCTTCGCCGCCGTGCCGACGCCGAGATCGGCGGCGATCAGCAGCTCTTCGAGTTCTTCCAGCGCCTCGTCGTCGAGACGGCGCTTGGTCAAGAGCTCGGTGATGCCGCCCGAAAGCTTCGCCGACGTGCGGCTCAGGCCACGGCTGAGCCGGCCGAGCCAGCCGCTCTTGTCCTCGGGCGCCGCGTCCTCGCCGGTCATCCGAGCCAGACTCCGAGCAGGCCGTGGGCGTCGGCCGCGGTGAGGCGCACGCGCCCGAGCGCGCCGGGCTCGGGCGCGTCGGCGAGCCGTACCGGCGTGAAATCCGGGCAGCGGCCGCTGCCGTCGCTCTCCATCAGCACCTCGACGACGTGGCCGATGCGGCGCGCGAAGTGGCGCGCCTGCGCCTGATCGCCGGCGCCGCGCAACTCCCGGGCGCGGCGCTCGCGCACGGCCCGCGCGACCATGGGCATCCGCGCCGCCGGCGTTCCCGGGCGCGCAGAGTAGGGAAACACGTGCAGGAAGGTCAGATCCATCTCCTCGACGGCGGCGAGCGTGTTGGCGAACATTGCTTCGGTCTCGGTCGGGAAGCCTGCGATCAGGTCGGCGCCGAACGTGATCTCGGCGCGCCGCCGGCGGGCGCGCTCGACGAGTGCTGCGACCTGGGCGCGATGGTGGCGGCGTTTCATGCGCTTGAGGATCAGGTCGTCGGCGGCCTGCAAGCTCAAGTGCCAATGCGGCATCAGCCGCGGCTCCTCTCCGAGCGCGGCGAGCAGCGCCTCGTCAATGGCGGCGGGATCGAGCGTCGACAGTCGCAAGCGCGCCAACTCCGGCACCTCGCGCAGGATGCGCCGTACCAGCCCGCCGAGCGAGAGGTCCTCGCCGCCGTCGCGGCCATAGGAGCAGATGTCTACCCCGGTCAGCACCACTTCGCGGAAGCCGCGGTCGGCCAGCGTGCGGACCTGTCCGATGATGGCGGCGGCCGGGAGGCTGCGGTTGGGGCCGCGGGCGAACGGGATGATGCAATAGGTGCAGCGATGATCGCAGCCCTGCTGCACGGTCGCATACGCCCGCGTCCGGCCGCCGAGACCATCGACCGCCGGGAGCGGTGCGTTCTCGCCGACCATGATGTCTGAGACCAGCATCGCCCGGTCGCCGGCGGCCAGCGCGCGTGGATCCAGCTTTTCGCGGTTGCCGAGCACGCGATCGACCTCGGCCATGCCGGCGAAGGCGCGCGGGTCGAGCTGGGCGGCGCAGCCGGTGACGATGATCGATCGCAGCGGGTGCTGGCGCTTGAGCTTGCGGATCGTCTGCCGAGCCTGGCGCACCGCCTCGGCGGTGACGGCGCACGTATTGACGATGACCGTCTCGCCCAGGCCGGCCGCCGTCGCCTGGCGCGCGATGATCTCGGATTCCAGCGTGTTGAGCCGGCACCCCAGGGTGACCACCAGTGGTTCGCTCATCGCGCGGCCGGCCCGGCCAGGAGCGATGCCAGGAGCGATGCCAGGAGCGATGGGTCGAGCACGCCGGTGAAGCTGACGGCAACCGGGCCGGTCAGGAGGACGTGATTGTCGGGCCGCCAAGTGACACCGAGCGGGCCGCCATCCATCGCCACTTCCCATGTGTGCGCGCCCAGGCCACGGCGGGTGGCGGCGATGGCCGCCGCCGCCGCGCCGGTGCCGCACGACGGCGTGATGCCCACACCGCGCTCCCAGACCCGCACCCGCAGGCGGCCCGGTGCGGCCACCGCGGCAATTTCGACATTGGTCGCCTGCGGGAACAACGGATGGTGCTCGATTTCCGGGCCATGCGCGGCGAGCGCCACCGCGTCTACGTCCTCGACGAAAAACACCGCGTGCGGATTGCCGACCGAGACGGCGACCGGATCGCGCAACGGGCCGCAGTCGACGGGAAGATGCAGCGTATCGACGGCGCGGGCGAGCGGAATCTCCTGCCAGTCGGTGCGAACCGGGCCGAGATCGACGCTGATCCGCCCGTCTGCATCGGCCTGTCCACGCAACAGACCGGCCATCGTTTCGATCGTCGTCGCCCGCGTGTCGTTCCCTCGCATCAGCAGTGCCGCGACGCAGCGCGTGGCATTGCCGCATGCCGCCACCTCGGAGCCGTCGGCATTGAAGATGCGCATCCGGGCGTCCGCCGCGCGGTTGCCGGGCGGCCCGATGACGATGAGCTGATCGCAGCCGACGCCGGTGCGGCGATCGGCGATGGCACGCGCGGCGGCGGCATCGATCGCCACGGCGTGCGAGCGTGCATCGATCACGACAAAGTCGTTGCCCGACCCGTGCATCTTGATGAATTCGGGCGCCTGCATGGGCCGCCATTATGGGCAGGCGCCGGCAGAAGTCCATCGGCGATGCCGACAACCACGCCGCTCGCTCGCGCCGCATGTTCACGCAAACGTGGTTGCCAGAGGGCGGTGCTGCGGGCACGATGCGCGCCAGCGCCGGAGGACAAGGCGCCAAAGGGTGGGACGGGACCTCGGCGGTGAGCTTTTTGGCCGGCAAGCTGTTCTGGTTGATCGCCAAGCCGAGCAACGCGCTCGTGCTCCTGCTCGCGCTCGGCCTCGTCGCGGCGGGGCTCGGCCGCCGGCGGCTCGGCCGCACCCTGACGCTGGTCGGCGCTTTGGGCCTGATCATCGGCGGTTTCTCGCCGCTGGCGCCATGGCTGCTCTCGACCCTGGAAAATCGCTTCCAGCGGGCGGAGCCGGCGGAAGTGGACGGCATCATCGTCCTGGGCGGCGTCGTCGATGCCGGCTTGAGCGCGGCCCGGCATGCGGTCGCGCTGACCGATGCCGCCGAGCGGCTGAGCGAGCTCCTGGTCCTGATGCGCCGCTATCCCGAGGCGCGCGTGGTCTTCAGCGGCGGCAGCGGCCGCTATCCGCCCGAGCCGGTCAGCGAGGCCGCGGTGGTCCAAGGCTTCCTCGCCGATCTGGGCGTTCCCGCCGATCGCGTGGTGTTCGAGGACCGGTCGCGCAACACCTACGAGAATGCGATCTTCAGCCAGCGTCTCGCAGCACCGGCACCGCAGGAGACCTGGCTCCTGGTGACATCGGCTTTTCACATGCCGCGCGCCATCGGCGTCTTCCGGCACATCGGCTGGAACGTCGTGCCGTATCCGGTCGACTACCGGGTTTCCGGGCGCTACGACTGGCCGTTGTTCAACTCGGAAGCGAGCGTGAGTTCGAACCTGCGCGAACTCGACTTCGCGACCAAGGAGATGGCGGGGCTCCTGGCCTACCGGCTGCTGGGCAGAACGGGCGAGTTGTTGCCGGGGCCCTGAACTGGTGGCCTGAACTGCTGGCCTGAACTGGTGGCCCGCATGGAACCGGCCGTCTGCCTGCGGGGTTGTTCTCGGCGGCGAGACCGGCTTTGATGCGGGCAGCGACCGGCAGCCGCAGTCATTTCAGGAATGCGGTGGCAGCCGGTTTCCGACACCCTCCTTTTCTGACACCCGCGCGAGGCGATCACCGATGCCGCAACCCGACCACGTCATCAAAGTCGATCTTCCGGACCAGGACCAGCTTGATCAGGACATCAAGAAATACTTCGCGAAGTGCGAGGAGAAGCTTGGCCTGGTTCCCAACGTCCTGCGGGCATACACCGTCAATCCGGCGAAGTTCCGCACCTTCTCGACGTTCTACAACCAGCTCATGCTCGATGAGGAAAGCTGCGCGCTGTCCAAGCTGGAGCGTGAGATGATCTCCGTCGTCGTGTCATGCGCCAACCATTGCTATTATTGCCTGGTCGCCCACGGTCAGGCGGTGCGCGCCTTGTCCGGCGATCCGGAGCTGGGCGAGATGCTGGTCTTCAACTACCGCGTGGCCGAACTGGCCCCGCGCCAGCGGGCGATGCTGGATTTCGCGTGGAAGCTGACCGTGACGCCACAGGAGATTTGCGAGGGCGATCGCCAGCGCCTGCGTGACGTCGGGTTTTCCGATGCGGACATTTTCGATATCTGCGACGTCACCGCGTTCTTCAACTACACCAATCGCATGGCGCACGGCCTGGACATGATGCCGAACCGCGACTACCACGCGCGCAATCGCGCCGCGGGCGGCAATTGAGGCCTCGCGGCGCGCTGGCGGGCGCAGCGGCGCTCTTGGCGGTCGTTGCCGGGCAGGCGGTTGCCGACGAGGGCGCGTGGTGGGCGGTGCCCGGTCCGGCACCGGGACCGGCGGCCGCGGTGGGGGCCACGGGCGCCGGTTGTCTTGCCGGCGGCGTGGCGTTGCCGCTGTCCGGCGCGGGCTACGAGGTGATGCGGCCGTCGCGCCGGCGGTACTTCGCGCATCCACGGCTCATCCGATTTGTCGAGGAGTTGGCGGCGGCGGCGCAGGCGAGCGGTCTGCTGCCGGTCCTCATCGGTGATCTGGCGCAGCCGCGCGGCGGACCGATGCGGGGCGGCCATGCCAGTCACCAGACCGGCCTCGACGTCGACGTCTGGTTCCGGCCGGCCCGTTCTCTTGCGCCGGCCCATTCCCTCGATGCGGAAGAACGCGAGAGCCTGTCCGCGCTGTCGATGGTGGCGCCCGACGGCCGCAACGTCGATCGCGACGCTTGGGGCCCGGATCAGGCGACGCTGCTGCACATCACCGCCGGCTTCGGCGAGGTTGATCGCATCTTCGTGCATGCCGCCATTAAGGCCGAGCTGTGCGCGGCGACCGTGCCCGGCGACCGGGAGTGGCTGCACAAGCTCCGGCCGTGGTGGGGGCACGACGACCACTTTCATGTGCGCCTGCGCTGTCCCGACGGCGAGGGGGCGTGTGAGAACCAGGCGCCGCTGCCGGCGGGCGACGGGTGTGACGAGACGCTGCAGTGGTGGTTCGGCGCCGACGCCGCGGCGGAGCTGGCCAAGCGCGCCAAGACGCCTGCGCGCCGGCCGAGCCTCGAAGATCTGCCCGACGCCTGCCGCGCTATCCTCGACGCGCCGCAGCAGCAATAAATCGCGCCGCGCCGAGGCTTGACGCGGGGAAAGCTGCGTAAACGATGACGTCGGCGCTACGCGGTGCGGGTGGCGACGACCTTCTGGTAAAGCCCGCCGAAATAGGTCTCCTTGTCCCAGCAGAAGTCGTCGGCGGCGCTGGCAAACGTCTGGATTTCACGCTGCAGCAGGCCGAAGGCAAACGGTTCGAGCCAGCGGAAGACCAAGTGCATCACGCCGCGCAACGGATGCCAGGCCGTCGAGCGGTGATAGTCGACGAACACCACCTTGCCGCCCTTCGGTACCGCCGCGAGCAGGGCATCGACCACCGCGCGCTTGTAGTCGTCCGGGACCTCGTGCAGCAGGAAGAAACAGCAGACGCCGTCATAAGGGCCGCCGCCGGGCGCCGTGGCGTCGGCATGGCGGACGGTGGCGTGCGGAAACTCGGCCAGCTTGCGGGCGCAATGCTCGACCTGCAGCGGCGCGATGTCGATCACTTCGAGCGCGCCGGTCGGGCCGACGACCCGCGCGAGTTCCTGGGCCAGCGGCCCGTAGGCATTGGCGGCCTGCATGACGCGCTGGCCGGGTTCGAACTCCTGACAGGCGGTTTCCACCAGCCGTGGTAAATTCCCCCATAAAATAACGGACAAAACAACGGGGTTGTCCAACAGCAGCAGACTTAGCGGCTTTAGATAGGCCCAAGAGTATGTCTTGATCAGATATTCGGGTATTTGCAGTCGCTCAACATTGACTGGCGCCGCCCTTTCGCCGTCTAAACCGCCGTCCATGGTGTCCTCCGCGCCTTTTGTCGGTCCTCCCGATACACCGAAAGCTTCGCGGGCGCAAAGCACAAAAGCGGCGGTCTGCCCTCGGCTTTTGGTGGACGGAGCGGCGCTCGGGCGGCTCCGCAACGCGCGGATGCGCGGGCGCCTCAGGGGGCGGCAGCAACGTCTATTCGGCGGCCGATCGGGCTGCGGCGGATGGTCCGGCGAGCTGCCGCAATGCCCCGATGATGCGTAGCATGCGCTCGTGCACGGTGCGGCCGGAGGGATTGTATTGGCGCTCGAAGGCGAAGTGTTCCTCCCACAGCGCAACGTAGTCGCACAGCGCATCGGGCAGGGCGGGTTCTTCGGTGAGCGAACCGATGGTCTGCGCGAATCGGCGGTTGAGATCGGGCTGGAAGCCCAGCATGGCGCTGTCTTCGAAGCCGAGCGTTCCGTCGAGGTAAAGGTCCATTGCCAGTTGGGCGATTTCGCGGGCCGATGCCCGGCGCGGGTTGGAGCGTGGAGGCTCGGGCGCGACGTCGAGCGGCGGCCGGCGGCCGTCCCCGGCATTTTCATCCCGCGGCAACAGGCGGACGTCGATGGCGAGGTGATCGGGCGTGGGCGGCGCCTTGGCGGGGCCGACCAGACGCAGAACCCGTGGCAGGGCGATCTTGGGCGTGCGCTTGGGCGCGAGCATGGTGACCCCTGGCCCCTTTTCCGCGGCGCCGCTCAGGCGATGCGCCGATGGCGGGTGCCAAGAGCGCTGCGCGCTCGCTTGTGCTCGTACATCTCGGCGTCGGCGCGGGACAACAGCTCGCCGATGTTGGCATCGAGGTCGGCATGGTAGGCCTGCACGCCGAGGCTGGCGCGCACTTCGATGGTGTTGCCTTCAAATTGCACGACGACGGGATCGATTAACCGGTGCAGCTCCTTGGCGCGTCGGATGCCGTTGGACCAGTTCGTCCGTTTCAGGAGCACGGCGAACTCGTCGCCGCCCAGGCGGGCGACCGAATCGGTGAGCCGGGTGTTGGCGGCGAGCTTGCTCGCCACCTCGCGCAACGCCGCGTCGCCGGCAGCATGCCCGAAGGTATCGTTGATGCACTTGAAATCGTCGAGATCGATGAAGGCGATGACGCCCTCCTCGCCGTAGCGCCTGGCCGCCGCGATCGCGCAGGCCAGATCCCGCTCGAAGCCGCGCCGATTGAACAGGCCGGTCAACTCATCGGTCTGCACCAGCTTTTCGAGCTGGGTGATACGGTCGTGCAGTTCGCAGATCAGGTGCTCGGCGGAGATCGCGGCGTTCATCGCTTCGGCGGCGATGTTGGCCGGCGTCCCGTCCTCGCCGGAACCTTCGGAACCCGCATCACCGAGATGGGTGATGAGCTGGCCGATGATCGTGCTTAGGTTGGCTTGATCGATCGCGGCGGCCTGCTCGGCGTCGGGACCGGTCGATGCTAAAATGACCGTTTCGCCCATGTTGTACTCTCCCGTAATCTCCGGGGCGGGAATCAGAACGCTTGCGAGCAAAGAACATGCCGATGCTTGAAGAACCGTTAGCGCGAATAAGATTCTTGTCAATCGCGCACTGCTGCTGGGCAGGGAGGGCGCGTGCCGGCGCTGCGCCGGCCGCCTCGCCTGCCCAAATCGACCGGCCGCAGGCGATGGCGGGGGCGGGCAAAGGCTGCCGGTCGGCAGGATCAATCCGGCTCAAGCGTGCCGCCGCCGGTCTGACGGTCGCCATTCTCCTGGCGCTGGGCGACGCCGGCAGCGGCAGTGCCGGTACGATCAACCTGCAACCACATCGGGCGATCTACAAGATGGGGCTGGCGCGCAGCGCCGGTCGCTCGGATGTCACCGCCGCCAGCGGCAGTATGTTCTATCGTTTCGCGCAGGGCTGCGACGGCTGGACGGTCGAGAACCGCACGGTTCTCCGCTTAAGCTACGAGACCGGCGGCGATGTCGAGACGGTGTGGTCGTTCGCGAGCTGGGAATCCGCCGACGGCCTCAAGTTTCGCTTCTACGCGCGCTACGAGCAGGACGGTGCCCAGATCGAGCGCCTGGAGGGCCGCGCCAGTCTCGCCGGGCCTGGAGGCGGCGGCTCCGTCGAATTCTCCGAGCCCGAGGGCCGGACGACGGCGCTGCCGCAGGGGACGGTGTTTCCGACCGAACATTTGCGCGCACTGATCGCGGCGGCCGAGCGTGGCGAGGTGCGGCTCACGCGTGTGGTCTTCGACGGGGCGAGCGCCGACAATCCCTATCTGGTCGCCGCGATGATGGGGCCGCTGGTCGCCGCCGGTACGAGCGCGCTCGCCGAAAAGACCAAGCTGCCGTCGCTGCCGGCGTGGTGGACGCAGATGGCGTTTTTCCCCTATCTGCAGAAAGCGGCGAACCCCGAATTCGAGATCGGCGCCGAGTACCGGGCCGACGGCATCGCCGACCGGATCGTCCAGCGCTTCGACACCTTCGCGCTCGATGCGCGGTTGAGCGAGTTCGAAGCCCTCGCCAAGCCCGACTGCTAGGGCAGCGGCGCATTCAAAGAATGCACGGTCGCTGCACGCAACTTATTATTTCTAGTGCACATCTGACCCATTCGGCTGAATTGTTCGAATGGGTCTGTGCACTAGGGCAGCGACGCATTCAAAGAATGCGTGGCCGGCGTGACGATGGCTACAACCACGCGGCGGCTACAACCACGCGGCGGCTACAACCACGCGGCGGCTACAGCCACGCGGCGGCTACAGCCACGCGGCGCCGCGCACGCCGCTCGCATCGCCGAACCGGTTGCGGGCCAGCCGCGTGGTCACGGTGTCGGAGAAGACGAAGGCGCCCCACAGCTTCGGCACGTTCTCGTAAAGGCGGCTGACGTTGGAAAGGCCGCCGCCGAGGACGATGACGTCCGGATCGACGACGTTGATGACCGACGCCAGTGCCCGCGCCAGCCGGTCCTCGTAGCCGGCGATGCCGGCCTCGGCGGTGTCGTCGCCGGCCGCCGCCCGCGCCACGATCTCCGGGGTCTGCCAGTCGCGCCCGGTTTGCTCCCGGAAGCGGGCGGAGAACCCGGGGCCGGACAGAAACGTCTCGATGCAGCCGTGCCGGCCGCAATAGCACGCCGGGCCGGGGCATTCGGCGGCGTCGCGTGGCCAGGGCAGGGGATTGTGGCCCCACTCGCCCCCGATGCCGTTGATGCCCGCGAGCACCCGGCCGCCGGCGACGATGCCGCCGCCGACCCCGGTGCCGAGGATCACCCCGAACACGACGTCGGCGCCGCTGCCGGCGCCGTCCACCGCTTCGGAGATGGCAAAGCAGTTGGCATCGTTGGCCACGCGCACCGCGCGCATCAGGAGGTGTGCGAGGTCGCGATCAAGCGGGCGGCCGTTGAGCCAGGTGGCGTTGGCGTTCTTGACGAGACCCGAGTGCCGGGAGACGGTGCCCGGGATGCCGATGCCGACGCTGTCCGCCCGCCCGCAGGTGTCTTCGAGTGTCGCGACGAGGCCGGCGATGCCGGCAAGCGTGCCGGCATAGTCGCCCGCCGGCGTCGGGACGCGCTTGATCATCAGCGTGCGGCCGGCGCCATCCAATGCGATGCCTTCGATCTTGGTGCCGCCGAGGTCGATGCCGATACGCATGGGCGTGGTGCGGTGCGGGGCAGTGGGGATGACTTGCGCCGCGCCCGTTCCCAGCAGTGCGGTGCGCGGCTTAACGGGCGCTCAAGTGGTCGAGTGCGTAAGACGTGCGCTGCTCGTCCGCCGGCTGCGACCGGGCCTCGGCACAGTAAAGCGCGTGCAACGTCTGGATGATCGCCGTCGCTTCTTCGCCGGCAAGCGAATAGTAGATGGTTTGCGCCGAGCGCCTCGTCTTGACCAGGGCGTGGCGGCGCAACCGTGCCAAGTGCTGCGATAACGCCGATTGGCTCAGGCCGACGAGGCGCTCCAGCTCCGAGACGCTCTTCTCACCGCCGACGAGCTGGCACAGGACCATCAGGCGATGGGGATTGCCCATGGCCTTGAGCAGCGCGCTGGCTTGACGCGCGCTCTCCTCAAGTGTTGCGACATCCATGCCCGCAAAAAACCAACGTTGTTGACGCCCGCACTCCTCCCGTCGACGACTTTTGGCGCGCTGACGCCGTCGCCGATGTACTTTTTTTGTCGTTGCGGGCAGGTAGACTAGCGCACTGCGCGCCCGCAGGCCATAAGCCTTTTTCGGGAGGCTACCTTGAGATGCCGAAACTCGATGTCCGCGACCTGATCTGTCCGCTGCCGGTCCTGCGTGCGAACAAGGCGATGCGACAACTCGCGGCGGGCGATGAGCTTGAGGTGCTGGCGACCGATCCGGCGGCGCCCAAGGACTTCGCCGCCTATTGCGCGACGACGGGACACGTCCTGGTGCGCCAGGACCAGGACGCCGGCACCTTCGTCATCGTCCTGCGCAAGGCCGGCTGATGGCAGTGTCGGGTCAACGGCAGGTCCCGGCTTGGGCAGTCGTGGCGCCCTTGCCGAGCGCTTCGGCTCATGGCGAGATGGCCTTTGGAGGGAAATGCAGGCGTGAAGGGATACGCACGCGGAACGCGTTCGGCCTGGGCAAAACGCCAGAAGGCGATATCGTCGTCTTTGTTCCATTGATCTCCGCGAACGGCGTCGGGAAGCTGCAATAATAATATTGGCTAAAGCCATGAATTATACCGCATTGATGAAATTCTCATCCTCGCAACAGACAAAGGACGTTGTCTATGCCGTCACAGAGTGCACCTCTCACACTTTTCACCAATCCACGTTCACGCGGGCGCATCGTGCGTTGGATGCTGGAGGAGATCGGCTGCCCCTATGAAACAGAAATTCTCGACTACGCGACGACGCTGAAGGGGCCGGCGGATCTGGCCATCAACCCCATGGGCAAGATTCCGGCGCTGCGCCACGGCGATGCCGTCGTCACCGAGACGGCGGCCATCTGCGCCTATCTGGCCGATGCGTTCCCCGAGGCGAAATTGATTCCGCCCGCGGACGACCGTCCGGCGCGCGCCGCCTATTACCGCTGGTTGTTCTTCGCCGCCGGGCCGGTCGAGGCGGCGGTGAGCAACAAGGTGCTGGGGGTGAACGTCCCGGAGGACAAGCGCCGCTTCGTCGGCTACGGCAGCTATGCGGAGAC
The DNA here is from genome assembly GCA_964401555.1 of uncultured Defluviicoccus sp. Lineage (GTDB taxonomy): Bacteria > Pseudomonadota > Alphaproteobacteria > Rhodospirillales > Defluviicoccaceae > Defluviicoccus. Next base: position 24,986 of record CAYNYW010000016.1, on the reverse strand, counting down.
CATCCGGACGCTCGTCACCGCCGTCGAGAACAAGGACTTCATCGCGGGCGGCCAATTCACGGCGGCGGATGTCTATGTCGGCTCGCATATCGCCTATGGGCTGGAATTCGGCACGATCGAGCCGCATCCGGCGTTCGAACGCTACGTCAAGGCCATGAAGGCGCGTCCCGCCGCCATCCGCGCTGCGCGGATCGACGACGCGCTGCTGGCGGCATAGCGGCCGCACCACAGCCGTGACGGGGCGGCAGGCGAGGGGCGCGGCCGGTGACGGCCGGGTGCGTGCGGGGGATTGACTCGAGAATGCCCGCGTGGCGCCGATTGTTGCGTGCGTTTGACGAAACGGTCTTCCAAAGCGGGATGATAATAACCAAGATCATAGGGTGATGCCCGCGCGGAAGCGTCCAAGCAAGATGAAAACCGTTCGATGAACACCTTGTTGTTCACCCACCCGACCTGCCAGGAGCACGAGATGGGCGACTGGCACCCGGAGGCGCCGGCGCGGCTGAAGGCCGTGTTGCGGGCGCTGGAGTTCGATATGTTCCGGGGGCTTGAGCGCCGCGACGCGCCGCAGGGCACGCTCAAGCAGATCGAGCATGTGCACGCGCCGTTTTACGTCGAGGCGATCTTCGAGAACGTGCCGAAGCGCGGTCACGTGCACCTTGATCCCGACACGGCGATGAACCCGTCGTCCGGCGAGGCGGCGTTGCGGGCGGTCGGCGGCATTTGCGCCGCCATCGATGCCGTCGTCTCCGGCGAGGCGAGCAATGCCTTCTGCGCGGTCCGCCCTCCCGGCCACCACGCCGAATCCTCGGCCGCCATGGGGTTTTGCCTGTTCAACAACATTGCCATCGGCGCCGAGCACGCGCGTCGCGTGCATGGGCTTGAGCGGATCGCGATGGTCGATTTCGACGTCCACCACGGCAACGGCACCCAGAATCACGCCTTCCGCTACCGCGATCTGTTCTACGCATCGAGCCACCAGTGGCCATGCTATCCCGGCACCGGGATGGAGCACGAGACCGGTGTCTTCGACAACATCTGCAATCTGCCGCTCAAACCCAACTCCGGCTCGGCCGAGTTTCGCGCCGGTTACGAGGAAAAGATCTTCCCGGCATTGCGCGCGTTTCACCCGGACATGATCCTGATCTCGGCCGGCTTCGACGCCCATGTTCGCGATCCGCTCGCCCAGCTTCGCCTGGAGACCGAGGATTTCGCGTGGGTGACGCGCAAGCTCCTGGAGATCGCCGAGAAGACCTGTGGCGGCCGCGTCGTCTCCACACTGGAGGGCGGCTACGACCTGCAGGCGCTTGCCGCCAGCGCGGGTGCCCATGTCCTGGCGCTGATGGGCCACTGAGCACGCCCCCTGAATCTTCTCGATCCAGTGATCCAGATCCAGCGTTCCAACTCCAGGCCCTCTGTGCGGTGGAACTGTGGCTGAGGAGGACCTGCGAGGAGCGGCTGGTTGTGTGCCGGATCGCAACACCTGCGTGCGGAAGGTGACGCCGACCCGCGCGGGAGATGGGTTTGCACTTGCAAGCCGCAATGAAACCCACGAGAAAGGAAGGCTTGTAGTCGAAGTGCTGCGCAATTGGGCACCCCCAGGCGCGGCGCGCTGTCGGCGGGACGAGCGGTTGGGGGGGTGGATGGACGATCGGGCGGGTACGATGCAAGACATCGCGCAGATGAGCTTCGAAGACGCGCTCGCGGAGCTGGAAGCCATCGTGCGCCGCCTCGAAGAGGGGGCGGCGAAGCTCGATGACGCCATCGGTGCCTATGAGCGCGGTGCGGCCCTGAAGCGGCACTGCGAGGCGAAGCTGGGGGAAGCACAAGCGCGCGTCGACAAGATCGTGCTCGGTGCCAACGGCCGGGTCGCCGCCGAGACCATTGCAATAGACTGAGAGCGAAGCGTGTTCGAGATCGAAGCGGCGCTTGCCCAGAACGCCCGCGCAGTGGACGCTGTGCTCGACAACCTGTTGCCGATGCATCGCGACCGCGAGGCACGGCTGATGGAGGCGGTGCGCTATTCGACGCTGTCGGGCGGCAAGCGCATCCGGCCCTTTCTGGTCACGGCCAGCGCGGCGCTGTTCGGTGTCAGCCAGGCCTTTGCGTTGCGCGTCGCCGCCGGGATCGAGATGATTCACTGCTATTCGCTGATTCACGACGACCTGCCGGCGATGGATAACGACGACCTGCGGCGCGGGTTGCCGACGTGTCACGTCAAGTTCGACGAGGCGACGGCGATTCTCGCCGGCGATGCCTTGCTGACGCGCGCCTTCGAGGTGATCGCCGATCCGGCGACCCACCCCGATGCCCGCGTGCGCAGCGATCTCGTCGTCGAGGTGGCGCGCGCCGCCGGCGCCGAAGGCATGGTGGGCGGCCAGATGCTCGATCTGATCGCCGAGACCGAGACCTTCGAGATCGCCCAGGTAACCCGGTTACAGCGGATGAAGACCGGCGCGCTGATCGCCGCGTCGTGCGAGGCGGGTGCCATCCTTGGCAAGGCGAGCGATACCCAGCGCCACGCGCTGAAAGCCTTTGCCCATGACCTCGGGCTCGCATTCCAGATCGTGGACGATCTGCTCGATGTCGAGGGCGACGAGAGGGAGGTGGGCAAGCGTACCGGCAAGGATCAGGCCGCCGGCAAGGCGACGTTCGTCTCGATCCTCGGCGCCGAGCGGTCGCGGGCGCAATCGGACATGCTTGCCGAGCAGGCGATCAAGCATCTGGAGATTTTCGCCGACGGCGCCGAGCCATTGCGGGCGCTCGCCCGTTTTGTCGTTACCAGGCGGCATTGATGCCGTCACGTCATCGCATATGCGCCGGTGCGTGCGCGGCGCGAGGGACGCTCGAACCAGGAGGCCGACAGTGACGAAAACGATGGTCACTCCTCTTCTCGATCTGATCAATGATCCTGCGGATCTGCGCAGGCTCGAAGAGAGCCAGTTGGTTCAGCTCGCAGACGAATTGCGCAACGAGACGGTCCGCATCGTCTCGATCACCGGCGGTCATCTCGGGGCCAGCCTCGGCGTGGTCGAATTGACCGTGGCCCTGCACTACGTCTTCGACACGCCCGACGACCGGCTGGTCTGGGACGTCGGTCACCAGGCCTATCCGCACAAGATCCTCACCGGGCGGCGCGCCCGCATGCACACGCTGCGCCAGGGCGGTGGCCTGTCCGGCTTCACCAAGCGCGCGGAGAGCGTGTACGACCCGTTCGGCGCCGCGCACACCTCGACCTCGATCTCGGCCGCGCTCGGCATGGCGGTCGCCCGCGACTTCCGCGGCCGGGACCACCAGGTGATCGCCGTCATCGGCGATGGCGCGATGAGCGCCGGCATGGCCTACGAGGCGATGAACAACGCCGGCTCGATGGACAGCCGGCTGATCGTCATCCTCAACGACAACGACATGTCGATCGCGCCGCCGGTCGGCGCGATGAGCGCGTACCTGTCGCGGCTGATCTCGTCCAAACCCTATCGCTCGATCCGCCACGTGCTGAGCGAGGTCGCCAAGCAGTTCCCGCGTGGGCTCAAGGTGGCGGCCCGCAAGGCCGAGGAATATGCGCGCGGCCTCGTTACCGGCGGCACGTTGTTCGAGGAACTGGGATTCTTCTACGTCGGGCCGGTCGATGGCCACAACTTCGATCATCTGCTGCCGGTGCTGAAGAACCTGCGCGACGACAAGGAGCCGGGGCCGATCCTCTTGCACGTGGTGACCAAGAAGGGGCACGGCTATTCGCCGGCGGAGAAGTCGGCGGACAAGTATCACGGCGTCGGCAAGTTCGACGTGGTGACCGGCGAGCAGGTCAAGACCAAGGCCAACGCGCCGTCGTACACCGATGTTTTCGCCCGCGCGCTGATCAAGGAGGCGGAGCGCGACGAGAAGGTCGTGGCGCTGACCGCGGCGATGCCGGCCGGCACCGGGCTCGACAAGTTTGCCAAACGCTTTCCCGAGCGCTGCTTCGATGTCGGCATCGCCGAGCAGCACGCCGTGACGTTCGCCGCCGGCCTGGCGGCCGAGGGCTTCAAGCCGTTCGCGGCGATCTATTCGACCTTCCTGCAGCGCGCCTACGATCAGGTGACGCACGACGTTTCGCTGCAGAGCCTGCCGGTGCGCTTCGCCATCGATCGCGCCGGCCTGGTCGGTGCCGACGGTGCCACCCATGCCGGCGCCTTCGATCTCGCCTACCTCGGCTGCCTGCCAAACATGGTGATCATGGCGGCGGCCGACGAGGCCGAGTTGACGCACATGGTGGCGACGGCCGCCGAGATCGACGACCGCCCCAGTGCGTTTCGCTATCCACGCGGCGAGGGGATGGGGGTCGAGATGCCCGAGCGTGGCACGCCGCTGCCCATCGGCAAGGGCCGCATCCTGCGCGAGGGGACGGCGGTGGCGTTGCTGTCGCTGGGCGGCCGGCTCAAGGATACCATGCAGGCGTGCGAGGAGCTTGCCGCGCGCGGACTGTCGACGACGCTCGCCGACGCCCGCTTCGCCAAGCCGCTCGATCACGAGCTGATCCGCAGGCTCGCCCAGGAGCATCCGGTGCTGATCACCATCGAGGAAGGCTCTGTCGGCGGTTTCGCCGCGCACGTCATGCAGTTCCTCGCGCTCGATGGCCTGTTGGACCATGGCCTGAAGCTGCGTCCGCTCACGCTGCCCGATCGCTACATTGATCAGGACAAGCCGGAGCTGCAGTACGAGGCCGCCGGGCTCGACGCCCGCAGCATCGTTGCCACCGCCTTGCGCGCGCTCGGTCTCGACCGCGAGGCGACCGAGGCGGCGCGGGCATGAGCGTTCGGCCGCGGCGCACCGGCAAGAGGGCGCGCGCATGGTGCGTGGGCGAAAGGGCGCGCGCATAAGGTGTCGGAGCGGCGCCGGCTCGATCAGGTGCTGGTGGAGCGCGGACTCGCCGAGAGCCGCACCCGTGCCCAGGCGCTGATCCTCGCCGGTCTGGTGTTCTCGGGCACCGAGCGCTGTGACAAGCCGGGGCGGCTGATTGCCCCCGATGCACCGCTCACGCTCAAGGGCCGCGATCATCCGTGGGCGTCGCGCGGCGGCGTCAAGCTCGCGCATGCGCTCGACCAGTTCGCCATCGATCCCGCAGAGAAGGTCTGCCTGGACGTCGGTGCCTCGACGGGTGGCTTCACCGACGTGCTGTTGAGCCGTGGTGCCGCGCGTGTCTATGCGGTCGATGTCGGCCACGGCCAACTCGCCTGGAAGCTGCGCTGCGATCCGCGCGTGGTCGTGCTGGAGCGCACCAACTGCCGCAACCTCGACGCGACGCTCGTTCCGGAGCCGGTCGACCTCATCGTCTGCGATGTCAGCTTCATCGGCCTCGAAGTGGCGCTGCCGGCGCCCCTGGCGCTGGCGGCCGGGCAGGCCTGGCTGGTCGCCCTGATCAAGCCGCAGTTCGAGGCGGGACCCGGCGAGGTGGCCAAGGGCGGGGTGCTGCGCGATCCGTGGGTGCGCCAGCGCGTGTGCCATCGCATCGCCGCATTCCTCGCCGGCCTTCCCGGCTGGGAGGTGCGCGGCCTCGTCACCAGCCCGATCACCGGTGCCGAGGGTAACGTCGAATACCTGATCGCCGCGCGCAAAGGCTGAGCGCCGTCGCGCGATCGGCGTGCAACACTAACCCAAATGGCCAACATCTCGGACGCGCCGGCGCGATTGGCTCGTCCAGACCTTCGCCCTTGGCCTTTGCCGCCGCCCGGTTCACTCTGCTTAAGCAAAAGCGCGCCGCCGCGGCACGACCGCCGCACCGCGGCCGGAAACAATCGGAGGGGAGGCTCGACGGTCATGTTCACGATCAGATTGCGCACGCTCAAATATCGGCCGGACCTGCAGGTGACCATCCGCGCCAGCGTCGATGGCTGGCAGGAGGATTTCGCCGGCAACTATGAGGGCGACGCATGGATCTTCCGGCTCGCCGAGCAGCCGTTCCAGCCGGCGTTTGATTTCAAGTTCGTGCTCGAAGAGCAGTACTGGATGTATGGCGCCAACCTGCACCTGGCGCCCGCGGCCGGCGCTGAGTACGCCTATACCGACGCCCAGGTCGCTTTCCCGCCGATGAACGAGCTGATCGTCGAGAGCTGCGCGGTACAGCAGCGGTTCTTCGCGCCCGCGCTCGACGAAGGGCACCGCTACAAGGTGATCGTCATCGGCTCCGGCATCGGTGGCGGCGTGCTGGCCGACCAGCTTTCCGACTACGGTCAGGACGTGCTGGTCCTGGAGGCCGGCAGCTATCTGTTCCCGACCCACGTCGGCAACCTGCCGCGCCACCATCCGCTTGGCGGCAAATTCGATAAGAACATCTGGGGGCTGTGGGACGACTTCAAGGTCACCAACTACGTCAACGCGCCGGGCTCGGTGTTCGGCGGGGCACAAGGCTTCAACCTGGGCGGCCGCAGCGTGTTCTGGGGCGCGCTGATCCCGGAGATGACGTGGTGGGAGCTTGACGACTGGCCGAAAACGGTGCGCTGGTACCTCGAAGATACCGGCTACAAGCTCGGCAACGAGCTTTTGAAGCAGTCGCGGCTGGAGACCGCCTACCAGGACCGGGTGCGCACGCACCTGCGCAATACGCTGCCGGATCAGGTCGTGCAGACGGCGCCCATGGCGATCCAGAACACGCAGGCCGAGATCATGGTCGTTCCCGGAGGCGTGTTCTCCACCGCCGATCTCCTGATGGAATCCCGGCTGACCGAGGATGTGTCGGGCGCCTGGAACCTGAAGATCAATCTCAATAACGCCGTCCAGCGCATCGAAACGGCCGGCCGGAAGGCGACCGCGGTCATCGCCCAGGATCTGATTGCGGACAAGGAGCGGCGTTTCACCGCGGATCGCGTGGTGCTGTGCGCGGGGGCCATCGAGAGCGCCAAGATCGCGCTGTTGAGCGGGCTTGCCGATCCGAATGGCAAGATCGGGCGCGGTCTCACCGACCATCCGATCTATTTCACGCATTTCGCGATCCCGGCCACCTCGCCGTTCTACGCCGAAGCCGCGTCGGCGAAGCTGCTGCTTCGCCACCGCGACGCCGGTCTCGGCGGGCCACCGTTCGCGGACCGGCACCGCTACAACATCGTCATCGAGCTGGGGTCCGACTTCAACCAGGGCCGGTTCATCGACCCCGACATCCTCGCCCGCCATCAGGCGGACAAGGGCAAGACGATGCTGTGCGAAATCGTCTTTCTGTTCAACGTCGCGCTGAGCGAGCGCAACAGCCTGCAGCAGACCGGGCCGTCCTATGTCAAGCCGGTGATCGACATGCAGCCGGTCGGCATCACGGCCGCCGAATGGAACGAGATCGTCGCTCTCAAGGACACGGTGATCGGCGCGGTCGGCGGCGTGGCGCTGGCGGGCGGCAACCTCGATCTCATCCAGGCCGGCCTCGGCGGCGTCGCGCACGAGGTCGGCAGCCTGCGCATGGGCACCGACGAGGCGGCCGGCTACGCCGACGGTGTGGTCGATGCCGACCTCAAGTTCGTCGGCTACGACAACCTCTATGCCTGTGATCTCTCGGTGTTTCCGGCCTCGCCCGCGGCCAATCCGACACTCACGCTGAGTGCGTTGGCGCTGCGCTTGGCCGACCATCTGCGCCGGCTGCCGTGAGGGCTGCAACCGCAGTGCGGGCAAGACTATTGCGAGAAATTCTTAGTCGCAGCCCAGTATCGGCAAGTGAGAAGCAATAGCGGAAAGGCATTTTCGCCGCCTCGTCTTTGCTCTTTACTATTGTTGCGTCTGTGTTAACAATAATAATTGTGTGGGTACCTGTCCCGGCGATGGCCGGGGTATCGGGGGATCCTGAGGCAGCGCTCGTTCCTTATGGCGCTGGACGGGTGGCTACGGCCGAGGCGCGTACATCTTGCACTGCTCGAAGATGTACGAGAGGCCCGCGGTGGCCAACCGGAGGAGCGGGCGTCAGGGGTAGCGTCGCAGCGGAGCCTCAAGATCCCGGTGCTGACGCAGGGGCGCCGCCGGCGGCGGGGGGAGAAGGGCGGCGCCCCTTTTCTAAGAGTCTGACCCAAAAAGAATCTTTGTAAATCAATGTATTATGACGCATCGTCATGGCCGGCGCAGGCCGGCCATCCATGACTTCTTGCAGGCAGCGCAACGGATTATGACCCGTGGATGCGCGGAACAAGTCCGCGCATGACGAAGACAGAAGCAGGCAACTCGTTGATTTTGAAAGCATCATTTTCGGTCAGCCCCTAACGGGTACTCTGCCAGTTGCTCGTAATGGGGACCGGCTGCACTGAGGTGCGATCGGTAGAGCGCGAAGCTGTCGACCTCGAACGGCTCGCAGCGGAACTGGCTGTAGCGCTGCAGATAGCCGCCGATCCTCTGGTCGGCGCCACTCTTGAAGCGGGCGAGCGTGATGTGCGGCTTGAACTTGCGCCGCTCGGGCTCGATGCCGGCACGGACGATCGCGGATTCCACCTTGTCGCGCAGATGCGCCAGGAGCGGCTCCTTTTCGATGCCGGCCCACAAGGTGTGCACCTTGCCGGCCTGCGCGAAGCAGTCGACGCCGGCGAGGGTCAGGGCGAAGGCGGGCGATTGGATCTGGCCGAGCGCGATGTGGATGTCCTCGGCGGTGCCGCCGTCGACCTCGCCGATGAACCGCAGCGTTAAGTGCATGCTATCGGCGGCAACCCACTTGGCGCCGGCAACGCCGCCGCACAGGGCGGCAAGGTGGACGCGCACGCTGTCGGGAAAGGCGATGCCGACGAACAGGCGATACATCGAGACCTCCTTGCCCGTGGTCGGGGAACCGCACCGTGCATTCCCGGCACAGGAGCACCCGCCCTGGCCGCCAGGTCCGGCTTGCGGAGCGTCCGAGCAAGCGGATCGTAACCGACACGCATCGCTGCGGGCGCGCACCGTGGTCGACGTCGGTCGACATGCGCCGATAGGGGCGCAAGGCGAAGTGCAGACGTGAATGTCGCGGGCGGCCGTCGTCCGGGCAAGCAAAAATCGCTGCATCCGGGCATCGATGGCAATCGATGGGCACGCGGTCTTGAATACCCGGGGGGGGCTTCGCCATATCACCGCTCGACAGCTTCAACTCCGGGCTGAGAGGAAAACATGGCAATAGGACCTGACAGGCGTTTCCAGATGCGAACGGAGACGTTGACCCAGGTGCAGGCCGAGGCGGCATTGGTCGATGCCGGCCTGCGGGACTACATGCTCCGGGTTTACAATTACATGGCGCTTGGTGTCGCGCTCACCGGCATCATCTCGATGCTGGTGGCGATGAATCCCGCCGTCATCCAGGCGGTGGTCGGCGGCCCACTGGTCTGGGTGCTGTTCATCGGCGTCATGGGGCTCGGCTGGTTCGCGCCGAAGATCATGATGACGAAGAGCTTCGGTGCCGCGCAGGCCTGCTTCTGGGCGTACGCGGCACTGTGGGGCGCGCTAATCGCGCCGTACTTCCTGATCTACACCCAAGGCAGCATCGCGCGCGCCTTCTTCATCACGGCGGCCGCGTTCGCCGGGTTGAGCCTGTTTGGCTACACCACCAAGCGCGACCTCACCGCCATGGGACGTTTCCTGGTGATGGCGACCTTCGGCATCCTGATCGCGCTGGTGGTCAATATCTTCCTGGCGTCCAGCGGCCTGCAGCTCCTGATGTCGATCATCGTGCCGGTGGTGTTCGCGGGCCTGACGGCTTACGAGACCCAGCAGATCAAGAACTGGTACTACGAGAGCGACGGCAGCGAGCTGACGCAGCGCAAGGCGATCTTCGGCGCCTTCATGCTGTACGGCAGCTTCGTGACGATGTTCGTCTGGATCCTGCAGCTCGTCGGCGTGATGCGGGGCGAGGACTGACGCGCGACCGGCGCTTCGCCTGCGCGGTCGAGGAAGCAGCCCCCAGCAGCCAGAAACGGCCCCCGGTAGCACCTGTTGACCGGGGGCGCGTTGGCGCTCGCTGGCGCCGTCAGTGCGGCTGGACGCGTGGCGCGTCAGTGCGGCTGGAACTGCTCGAAGGCGTCGAGTGCATAGGCACCGTACACCGTCGACGGGCCGCCGCCCATCATGATGGCGACGCCGATCATTTCCAGGAATTCCTCGCGCGTGGCGCCGGCCCTGACCGCGCCGCGGGTGTGAAAGCCGATGCAGCCGTCGCACCGCTGTGCGACCGAGATGGCAACGGCGATCAACTCCTTGGTCTTCTCATCGAGGACGCCTCCCTTTTTTGCGCTGTCGGCGAGTTGCGCGAAGCCTTGCATGGTGGCGGGGATGCCTTTGTGCATCTGCCGCATGGTCTGGGTCAGCTGGCTGACCAGCTCAAGGTAGTTCTTGCTCATCGGTTGCCTCTTGCATGGGACGGAGATGCGCTGGCGGCGATGGCGCGGTCGCACGACCATCGGCAACGGGAGTCCAGCGTCGGCTCGTTATATTAGCGTCCCATAATTCTGGCAACGGCTGCCGGCGCTGTACGCCGGTGGGCAAGCCGGCGGCTCGGGGCGGGCGGGGATCCGTATACCAACGATCCCTCCGCCGGGCGAACCGCCGGCTGCCCGGTCAGCAACCGGGCACGCGGGCCTACAACGCCCGGTACTTTTCCGGATTGAGGAGCTTATTGAGAAGGTTGGTCAGCTCCTCGACCGTCATTTCGTCGTTGTAGATGCCGGCGGCGGCCTGGACGCCGAACTCGAACGAAACGTCGGCGGTGTGCGCGTAAGAAATCTTGCGCGAGGCACCGCCCTCGCCCGGCTTCGGCCAGGCATACTCGACCCAGCCGCCATTCGGCTTGGCGCCGGCGGCGCACAGCTCCTTGAAGATCGGCTTGTTGTTGTTGTCCCTGATCTGCATCAAGGGTCGGCCGACCAGATCGGGGCGCAGCGGGTGGGCGACCATCTCATTCTTCTGGCAGTTGTAGACGAAGACGTAAGAGTCCTTCCAGACCCAGCGGCTGTTGATGGTCTTGAAATCCTCGAAGCCGGCCTTGCCCTTCTCCTTCAGGTACTGGACGGCTTCCAGCACCTTGGTCACCACCTCCTCAGGAGTGGCGCTTTCGGTGGGGTCGGCAAAGGTCGCCGATCCGAGCATCAGCCAGGAAGCAAGCGAGGCGAAAGCGAGCGTTTTCATGCCGTGCATGGACAACCTCATTGATCGAAGAGTTACTTGGGACCTCAACGGCGACGTCAACCGAGCCACGGCTTGCCCACCGGCAGCACGTCGCGCCCGAACAGATCCAGATAGATGACATGCGCCATCACGTACCAGGCGCCAAGGGCGCACGCCATCAGATCGTATCCGGCGTAAAGCGTAAGCTCCGGAAATCCGAAGTGTGCGAGGTCGAGCAGCACGAAGCCGATGACCAGGAGCGTGAACGTCAAGGCCAGCATGCCATTGGTCCGGAACGAGCCGATCCACATGATCAGGGTGTAGGCCGTCCAGGCAATGAGGAACCAGCCGACATCGGTCGTGCTGGTCTTGTAGATTTCGTAGTGATTGCCCAGCAAGATCAGGCACAGCGCGATCCAGAAGCAGCCGTAGGATGTGAAAGCGCTGTACCCGAAGTTGTTGCCGGACTTCTGTTCCTGTAGGCCCGCGATCATTTGCGCGAGACCGCCGAAGATCAACCCCAGCCAGACGACGGGACCCAGTCCCATCCATCCGACATTGTGGAATTGCAGCACCATCGTCGTCAGTCCGAAGCCGGCCAGGCCGACGACGGCGGGGTTCCCAAGCTTAGGGGCGGTTGGTTCAGCCATTGTATGCCCTCCTCACCTTCTTGTTGACGTGGGACTCTCGTTTGGGCGCCGTCCTTGAAAACAAGATCACCAGGACACAGGCGGCGCCAGGGGAGCGCAGAAGTAGCCAAAGGCGTTCCCGCGCACAAGGGGCGCAGTGCTCGCTCCTCGGTGCGATAGGAAGGGTTGCGGGATCCCGGCGCTGGCCGCGGCCGCGCGCCTTCTGCTAAGCTCGCCGCGCGCCTGTGCGCGCCCGTGCGCCGGCAGCAACGGATGGTTCAGCTTCGTTGGTGCCGAGCGTGCATTCGATGAAGAACGCTGCGCTGCTGAGAACGACGTGCGGCGACCGCTGTCCTCGGGCGTGGAAAGCCCGGATGGCGCGCTGCACAGGGCCGGAAGCCGAATAACCGGGAGAAGAGGGGATACCCGCCATGCCGTCGATCCGCCAGTCCGCCGCCTGGACCGCGCTTGCAAGCCATGCCCGCAGCCTGGAAGGCCGCCCGATGCGGGCGCTGTTCGCAGAAGATCCCGCGCGTTTCGAGCGGTTCTCGCTGCGCCTCGAAGACGTGCTGCTCGATTACGCCAAGAACCGGATCACGGCGGAGACCATGCGCCTCCTGGTGGCGCTCGCCGAGGAAGCCGACGTCGCCGGTTGGCGCGAAAAGATGTTCTCGGGCGCCAAGATCAACAACACCGAGGGGCGCGCCGTGCTCCATGTCGCGCTGCGCGCGGCCAAGGGCGAGCGGATCGTCGTCGATGGCAACGACGTGGTCCCCGAAGTGCACAAGGTGCTTGAGCAGATGCATCAATTCTCCGATGCCGTTCGCTCGGGCGCCTGGCGTGGCGCGACCGGGGAGCGGATCACCGACGTCGTGAACATCGGCATCGGCGGCTCGGATCTCGGCCCGGTGATGGTCACCGAAGCGCTGAAGCCGTACCAGCAGGCGGGGCTCAACGTGCACTTCGTCTCCAACGTCGACGGTACCCACATCGCCGAGACCCTGAAGAAGCTCAAGCCCGAAACCGCGCTGTTCATCGTCGCCTCGAAGACGTTCACCACCCAGGAGACGATCGCCAACGCGCTGACCGCGCGGGCTTGGCTGATCGCGGCCCTGGGCGCGCCGGCGGTCGCCAAGCATTTCGTCGCGCTGTCCACCAACGCCAAGGAGGTGGCGGCCTTCGGCATCGATGTCGCCAACATGTTCGCCTTCTGGGACTGGGTCGGCGGCCGCTATTCGCTGTGGTCGGCGATCGGCCTTTCCATCGCCATCGCCGTCGGCTTCGAGCGGTTCCGCGCGCTGCTCGAAGGCGGGCACGCCATGGACCAGCATTTCCGCGCCGCGCCGCTCGCCGCCAACATGCCGGTGATCCTGGCGCTGATCGGCATCTGGAACTCTAACTTCCAGGGCGCCGAGACCTATGCCGTGCTTCCCTATGATCAGTACCTGCACCGCTTGGCGGCCTATCTGCAGCAGGCCGACATGGAGAGCAACGGCAAGTCGGTCACCCGCGACGGTACGGCCGTCGATTATGCCACCGGCCCCGTCTTGTTCGGCGAGCCGGGCACCAACGGCCAGCACTCGTTCTATCAGCTCGTGCACCAGGGCACCCGGCTGGTGGCGTGCGATTTCATCGCGCCGGCGCGCAGCCACAATCCCATCGGCGAGCACCACCGTCTCCTACTCTCCAATTTCTTCGCGCAGACCGAGGCGCTGATGAAGGGCAAGACCGAGGCCGAAGTCCGTGCCGAGCTGATCGCCCAGGGACTGCAGGGCGCCGCGCTGGAGGCGATGGTCCCGCACAAGGTGTTCGCCGGCAACCGGCCGACCAACTCGATCCTGGTCCGCGAGATCGACCCGCGGACGCTGGGCATGCTGATCGCGCTCTACGAGCACAAGATCTTCGTCCAGGGCGTGATCTGGGGGGTGAACTCCTTCGATCAGTGGGGGGTCGAGCTTGGCAAGCAGCTTGCCAAGGCGATCCTGCCCGAGCTGGCGGGCCCGGAGCCGGTCGCGGGCCATGACGCGTCGACCAACGGCCTGATCAATGCCTACAAGGGGCTGCGGGGCGCCTAACGCATGACCATCCGCCGGCTGCCCGAACACCTCGTCAACAAGATCGCGGCGGGGGAGGTCATCGAGCGGCCGGCGTCGGCGGTCAAGGAACTGGTGGAGAACGCGATCGACGCCGGGGCGTCGCGCGTCGAGGTCGCCATTCGCGACGGCGGCCGGGCGTTGATCGCGGTCAGCGACGACGGCAGCGGCATGGATCGCGACGAGCTTCTGCTCGCGGTCGAGCGGCACGCCACGTCCAAGCTGCCCGATGACGACTTGGCGTGCATCCGCGCCCTCGGCTTCCGCGGCGAGGCGCTGCCGTCGATCGCCGCGGTTTCGCGGCTGTCGCTGGCGAGCCGCCGGCGCGGCGCCGAGGACGGTTGGCGGCTCGCCGTCGAGGGTGGCCGCATGGCGGAGCCGGAGCCGGCGGCGCTGCCCCCTGGCACGCGGGTCGAGGTGCACGACCTGTTCTTCGCGACGCCCGCGCGGCTGAAGTTCCTCAAGGCCGCGCCGACCGAATTCGGGCACATTACCGAGGTCATCCAGCGCCTGGCGCTCGGCTGGCCGGGCATCGCCTTCAGCCTGACCGACGGCGCGCGCACGACGCTGCGGCTGGCGGCGGCGGCGGGCGATCTCCTGGAGTCCGGTCTGGAGCGGGTCGGCCAGGTCATGGGCCGCGAGTTCCGTGAGAACGCGGTGCCGGTGGCGGCCGAGCGCGACGGAATCCGCCTGCGCGGCTACGCGTCGCTACCGACGCTCAACCGTCGTCACGCGACGATGCAATTTATGTTTGTAAATGGACGCGCGATTCGCGATAAGATAGTCTATGGAGCGGTGCGCGGCGCCTATCAGGATGTTCTCGCGTCCGATCGCCATCCGCTCGTCGTGCTGTTCCTTGATGTGCCGGCCGAAGACGTCGACGTGAACGTGCATCCGATGAAAGCCGAGGTTCGATTCCGGGAGCCGGGCCTGATCCGCGGGCTGATCGTCTCGGCGGTGCGTGCCGCCCTCGGCGGCGCCGGGCCGCGGGTGGCGACCACGGCGGCGGACGGCCTGATCGCGCGCTTCGACGGCGCGGATGGATCTCAGGCTGGCGGCGCGCGACCGCAGTACCGCCAGCCGTCCTTGCATTGGGGCGCGGCGGGGCATTTGGGCGGAGCGGGGCATCTGCGCTGGCCGGGGCTCGCCGAGGAACGGGCGGCATGGCAGGCGCCGCCTGCCACGCCGGTGGCGCCTGCGGCGGACACACCGTCCTCCATCGAAGGCGTGCGTGCCCCGGACGGAGCCGGTGAAGTCGATGAACAAGGCGGACCGCCGCCGCTGGGCCGTGCGTGTGGCCAGGTGCATACCACCTACATCATTGCCGAAAGCGCCGAGGGGCTCGTCATCGTCGACCAGCACGCGGCGCACGAACGCGTCATGCACGAGCGCCTGCTGCGCGGCTTGCGCGAAGGCGCCGTCGCCGGGCAGGGGCTGCTGATCCCGGAGGTGGTCGAACTCGATGCCGCCGCCGCGGCGCGGCTTGCGGACCATGCCGAGGGGTTGAAGGCGCTCGGTCTGGTCGTCGAGCCCTTCGGTGCCGGCGCCGTCGTCGTGCGCGAGGTGCCGGCGGCACTCGGCAGCATCGACATCGGGCGGCTGATCCGCGATCTGGCCGATGATCTGGCGCAGTTGGGCGGCGCCGTGGCGCTGGAGGAACGCCTGCACGCGGCCGCGGCGACGATGGCGTGCCACGGCAGCGTGCGCGCCGGCCGCCGGCTGAGCCTCGCCGAGATGGATGCGCTCCTGCGCGCGATGGAGGCGACGCCGCGCGGCGGCCAGTGCAGCCATGGCCGGCCGACCCACGTCGAGCTGAGGCTCACCGACATCGAACGGCTGTTCGGCCGGCGCTGAGGGCGGCGACAGGACCGGAAAAGAGGGCAAGCGATGATCTTGTGGACAGTGCGGCAGCTCCTGGTCTGGGGTGTGCTCGGTCTCTTCGCCGTCCTGGTCTTCAGCGACGGCGGTGCGGTGCGCGCCCATCTGGTCGCGCTGTTGGCCGGGCACGCCGACGCGCCGCCGGCGGTCGAGGCCAGCGGCGCCGCCAGCCGGACGCTCACGGTGCGGGCCGGCCAGGGCGGGCATTTCTGGGTCGAGGCCGAGGTCGATGGTACCACGCTGCCCTTTCTCGTCGATACCGGGGCGACCAGCGTGACGCTGTCGCAGGAAGCCACCGAGCGGCTCGGCCTGCGCCTCGGCGCGCATGACTTTACCGAGCGCAGTCAGACCGCGGGCGGCATGGTGCGCACCGCACCCGTGCAACTGCGCGAGGTGCGCATCGGCCCGCTCTCGGTGCGCGACGTCGATGCCTCGGTCAATCCGCGCCTCTCCGGGGTCTCGCTGTTGGGCATGAGCTTCCTCAATCGCCTCGACGGCTACGAGGTGCGCGGCGACCGGCTCCTGCTCTACTGGTAGGCGCGCGCGGCGTCTTCGTACCAGGACAAGGCCGCCTCGAGGCGGTCATTGCCCCAGAACAGCTCGTCGCCCCCGAACGGCCCCTTCAACGGCCCATCAACAACGATGAAACTGGGCGCGCCGAAGATGCCGCGCCGGATCGCCTCGTCGGTTGCCGCGCGCAAGGCGCCCTTGGCGGCCGCCGATGCCGCGGCGTCGATGACGGCGGCGGGGTCCGCCACCAAGCCGGCGAGCAGCATCGCGATCACGTCTCGATCGGCGATGTCGTGATCAAGCGCAAAGTTGGCATGATAGACGCGGCGGACAAACTCCGGCAGCCACGGGCTGTCGGCGTACAGACACGCGATGCGTGCCGGCAATAAGCCATTGCGCGGGAAAACCGAGGGGTGGCGCAACGCGATGCCCTGGGCGGCGCACACGCGCTCCAGGTCGCGCCACATGTAGCGGCCCTTGGCCGGATAGAGGTTGAACGGTGAATCGTTCCAGCCGTGCGCCCTGAAGATCGGTCCGAGGAGGAACGGCCGCCACGCCAGCGCGATGCCGCGATCGTCGCAGGCGGCCTCGATGCGCATCGCCGAAGGGTACGAATACGTGCTGGCGAACTCGAACCAGAATTGCAGTTGCATGGCGAACCTCGACGCTCACTCGGTGAAGCGGATGAAATGAATGCGGGCCGCACCATAGGTGCGGGCATCGATGCGGATGAACGGCGCGGGTTCGGTGAATGCCTCGCGGCGGCCGGTCTCGACGACGGCGATGGCGTCGGCGGCGAGCCAGCCGCCACCGGCGAGCGCGCGTAAGGCCGGCGCGGCCAGGTCCTGGCCGTAGGGTGGGTCGAGGAAGGCGAGGGTAAACGGGGCTCCGCTGCCGGCGCGCCGCGGTGCGAGGCGGGTGGCATCGCCCTTGATCAAGATCACCCGACCGCCCTCGCCGAGCGTGGCGGCGTTGCCGCGGATGGCGGCGAGCGCCGCATCGTCGCCCTCGACGAAGACGGCGTGCGCGGCGCCGCGTGACAGCGCCTCCAGGCCATAGGCGCCGGAGCCGGCGAACAGATCCAGCACGCGCGCGTCCTCGAGGCCGTCCCAGCACAGCCCATGGGCGAGGATGTTGAACACCGCCTCGCGGACCCTGTCGAGGGTGGGGCGGATCGCGACGCCGGGCGGGACGCGCAGGGCATGGCCGCGGTGCCTGCCGGCGATGATCCTCATGCGGCGATGATCCTCATCCCGGAAAGTCACCGCCCAGTTGCTCGCGCAGCACCTTGCGGGGAATCTCGGCAAGGTCGCCGCGCGGCAGCCGGCCGAGCTGGAAGGGGCCGTAGGCGATGCGGATCAGCCGATTGACGCTCAGGCCCAGATGCGCCAGCACGCGGCGCACCTCGCGGTTGCGGCCCTCCTTCAGCGACAGCGTCAACCAGACGTTGCCGCCCTGGACGCGATCGATGGCGGCCTCGATTGGCCCGTAATCGATGCCATCGAGCCGCAGGCCGCGGGCGAGTGGCGCAAGGGCGTCCGCCTCGATGCGCCCGAAGGCGCGTACCCGATAGCGTCTGGTCCAGGCGGTGGCCGGCAATTCGAGCCGGCGCGCCAGTGCGCCCGAGGTGGTCAAGAGCAACAGCCCTTCGGAGGCGAGATCGAGGCGGCCCACCGAGATCACCCGGCCAAGCGCGGCCGGCAGCCGGTCGAACACGGTGGGCCGTCCTTGCGGATCGCTGTGGGTGGTGACCAGGCCGGATGGCTTGTGGTAGCGCCACAGTCGCAGCGGCGGCGGCGCCGGCAGCGGTTGGCCATCGAGGCTGATGATGTCCGCGGGCAGAACAAGGGTGGCCGGCGTCTTGACCACGATGCCGTTGAGCGCGACCCGGCCAGCTTCGATCAGCGCCTCGGCCTGGCGGCGCGAGCACACCCCGGCGTGCGCCATCACCTTGGCGATGCGGATGCCTTCGGCCATGCCCTGGACCGCCGTCGGCTCAGCGCGCCGCCGCCGCGGCAATCAGGGCGCGGAACAGCAGGCGGTCGCCGCGGCTGAGTGCAAACTCGGGATGCCATTGCACGCCGATGCAGAACCGCCTGGTGGAGTCCTCGATGCCTTCGATGACGCCATCGGGGGCGACGGCGTTGACGACGACGCCGGGCGGCACCGTGCCCGCGGCCTGGTGATGGGCGCTGTTCACCGCGAGCGTGTCGGTCTCGACGATGCCGTGCAAGCGGGTGCCGGCGACGATCCGTACCGTGTGCCCCGGCTCGTCACGCGGGTTCGGCTGCTCGTGGGCGAGGGCGTCGGGTACCGCATCGGGGATGTGCTGGATCAGCGTGCCGCCGAGGGCGACGTGCAAAAGTTGCTGGCCGCCGCAAATTCCGAGCAGCGGGAGATCACGGGCAAGCGCGGCGTTGGTCAGGGCAAGCTCGAAGCCGGTGCGGCGGTCCTTGGTGGTTACCGTCGGGTGGCGCGCGGACGCGCCGAACAGGGCGGGGTCGATGTCGAAGGCGCCGCCCGAGATGATCAGGCCCTGGAGCAGCGTCAGATAGTCGTCGATGCCGTCCGGCGCGTGCGGCAGCAGCACGGCGACGCCACCGGCCTCGGCCACCGCATCGGCATAGTTCTCACGCAGCGCGAGCCACGGGAACTTCGAGTAGCCGCCGGGCGGCTCCGCGTCTAGGGTGATGCCGATGACCGGTCGTGTCATGGCCGCCACCCTAAGTGGCGCCGGGCGCCGCCGCAATGGTGTTGGGTCATGGCCGGGATCGTCGGTGACCGGGCGGGCGGCCGCCGGCGCGCAAGAGGGCGATCCGTGATCGAATCGCAATTCATGGCACGCGCCATCGCCGAGGCCGAGGCGGCATCCAGGCGCGGCGAGGTACCGGTCGGCGCCGTGCTGGTGGTGGTCGCGACGGGAGAGGTGGTGGCTGCCGCCGGCAATCGTGTCGAAGCCCTCGCCGATCCGACCGCGCACGCCGAGATGCTGGCGATCCGCGCCGGTGCGCGGCTGCTCGGTGCGCCGCGGCTGATGGCGTGCGATCTCTATGTGACGCTGGAGCCGTGCGCGATGTGCGCGGCGGCGATCAGCTTGGCGCGCCTGCGCCGGCTGTACTTCGGTGCCTACGATGCCAAGGGTGGCGCCGTCGAGCATGGACCGCGCCTGTTCACGCAGCCCACCTGTCATCATCGCCCGGAAGTGTATGGCGGACTGGCCGAATCCGACTGCGCCGGCGTGCTTCAGGCGTTTTTCCGCGCCCGGCGGGGCTGAGTGGCGGCGCGATTCCTACCGATCGCCCGGGGCGTCGCGCCGCACTGGGAGCGCGGCGCATTCTCTGAATGCGCGGTCGCTGCACGCAACCTGTTGTTTCCAGTGCACATCTGGTCCACCAGATGCGTCAGCCGAACGGCTCAGATGTGCACGAGCACTGACGCCTCCAAAAACAAAGAAAGCGACCGCCCCTTTCTACAGGGACGGTCGCTCCTCGCTCGCGGTCTGACCCGGGGAGGTCAAGCCTGCTTGAGTTTGAGGGCCATGTCCTTGATTTCGTCGAAGGTCGCCGAAATCCGGGCGTTGATGGTGTTGGCGGCTTCCTGATTGGATTTGGAGACCATCTCGGCCATCTCGCGCATGTTGCCGAGGGCGCGCTCGAACGCCTGCTTGGCAAGATCGGCCTGCTTGGCGGCGATCTCGGCCGGAGAGCCGGCCTTCGTCACCTGGTCGACGGCCTTGGTCGACTCGTTCATCGTCTCTTGCAGGATCTCCGCCTGCCGCTTGGCGACGGCCTGCAGGCCCTCGAAGGCGACGCGATTGGCCGCGGTCAGCGCTTCCAAGTTCTTCTTCTGGCTGGAGACCAGCGCATCAACGTCGATGCCTGGCATCTTGTACTGCTTCAGCGCCGACGAGAACTGCTCGACCACCTTGGTCGGGTCGAATTCCTTGATCAGCTTGCTGAAGTCAAAAATACCCTCGAATGCATTAGCCATGAGCTGCTCCTTTCCCGCGCGTGCTGTGGGCAACGTCCTTGAAGAGTTCCATGGTCGTGACTATTGCGCGGCGCCACCCCCAGGTCAAGCGATTTTTGTGCAGTGCACAAAAATCCTTCTCAGTCGCGCAGCAAATCTGTAACAAGCACAAAACATTGCATTTTTTCTATTGCTTTGATGAAACCTCGGGGATGTCACCGGCATTCTTGCTGCACAAGCGTCGCGATCGGCGCGCGCGGTGGACGCTCCCGGATCGGTCTACGTCCCTGATTTCACGGGTGGTGATCGCCTGCCCCACGATCCGCTCTCTGCCTGTGCCGGCTCGATGGCGCAAACGAAAGGGAGCCCTGCGTCAGCCTAGTGCAGCGGCGCATTCAAAGAATGCGCGGTCGCTGCATGCAACCTATTGTTTCTAGTGCACATCTAACCCATTCGGCTGAGTCATCCGAATGGGTTTGCCCATCAGGCCGCGGAGGTGTCGGGCGTGTCGGGCGCGTGTTGTTCGCGGCCTTGCGGGGCGGCGGGGGCGTTCGCGGCACCGGCGAGCAGCGGGCAACGTGTCGCGACGGATTCCGCTTCGCGTAACCCGCGGTCGAGCGCGGCCATGGTGCGCGCCATGTCGGCGCTGTCGTCGTCGCTCCAGGCGCGCAGCGCGTTGAGGTACACCATGGTGAGCCCGATGCCGCGCAAGGGAGCCGCCGGGTCGTCCGCGCGCAGGCCGGCCGCTTCCAGCGTCCAGCGGATCGAGCGAAGCAGCGCGGGAGCGAGCGCGGCGACCGCCAGCGGATCACGCACCACGTCGCGCAGAATCGCGCGCATGCCGTTACGATGGCTTTGCAGCGAATCGAAACGGCGCATCACCACCTCGAACAGCCGGTCGCGCGGTCCGTCGTCGCCGGAGGCCGGTCCCGCCCCCAGCACGGCGCGGTCGTGCAGCCCGACAAGATCCCACAACAGGGCGGTCTTGCTCGGATAGGCGTCGTAGGCCTCGCCGAGGCTGACACCGGCGGCGCGTGCGATGTCGGCGAGCGCCAGCCGTCGCCAGCCGCGGGTCGCGGCGGCATCGAGCGCGGCTTCGATCAGGCGGCGTGATACGGGCGTTGGCGTGTGCACGGCTCCGTCCTCCCTCGTCGGCGCCGCGGACTTTGCGCGATCGCGTTGTCAGTGCCGACGGCAACGCGCGGGCTGGAAGTGCACGGCGCTCGCTTCAACGATAGCGCTGTTCAGTATAGCGGGCTTGGCGGCGCTGCGGCGAGAACGGTGCTGCACTAGCGGGCGGCGCCGTCCTGTTGCGCGGGGACCGCCTGATTCGCCGGACTCCCCAGCGCACGGGACCGTTCCGTCGCGGCGGCGACGGCGCGCTGGAGCAGCGGGCGCAGGCCGTCGGGGCCGTCGAGAATGGCGAGTGCCGCGGCGGTGGTACCGCCCGGGCTGGTCACCCGTTGACGCAACGTCGCCGCCGGTTCGGGCGCGTGGCCGAGCAGGGCGCCGGCGCCGATGACGGTCTGTCGGGCCAGACGGTCGGCGAGTGCCGCGGGCAGTCCGGCGGCGATGCCGGCGTCGGCCAGGCATTCGGCGAGCAAGAAGAGATACGCCGGCCCGGAGCCCGAGACCGCGGTCACCGGATCCATCAGCCGCTCGTCGTCGATCCAGGCGACCTCGCCCACGGCGGCGAGCAGCCTGTCGGCCAGCGTCCGCTGGCCATCGCTCACGCCGTGGCCGGCATAGGCGACCGTGATGCCGCATCGGATCTGGGCGGGCGTGTTGGGCATGGCGCGCACCACCGCGGCGGCGGGGCCGAGCGCGTTGCGCAACGAGGCGGTGGTGATGCCGGCGGCGATCGACAGGAACAGGGCCGCCCCACCGCCGGCGCCGGCATACGCGGGCGCGACCGTCGCCATCGCTTGCGGCTTGACGGCGAAGACGACGGCCGCCGCGCCTTCGAGGCCCGACCCTTCGGCCGGCTCCGCGATGACCTTGACCGCCGCCGCCCGCGCGGCTTCCGCCCGCTGCGCATCGGGTTCGACGACGATCACCCGCGCAGAATCGAAACCCTGCGCCCGCCAGCCATCGAGGAGCGCACGGCCCATATTGCCGCAACCGACCAGGATAACGGGAGCCGGCATCGGCGGACGCGCGGTCAGGCCCGTCCCATCGTCTCGAACAGCGCCACCGAGACCGCTTCGGCCGGGCTGCGGCCGGCCCAGATCACGTACTGGAACGCCGGATAGAAACGCTCGCATTCGGCGATTGCGGTTTCCATCAGGTCTTCGATCTGTTCGAGGCTCGGCCCGCTGCTGCCACGCAGCGGCATCGCGTCGCGGTAGACGATGAGGCTTTGCTCCTGCCACACCGCGAAATGGCCCATCCACACCTTGTCGTTGGCCAGCGCCAGCAATTCGTAGATCGCCGCGCGGCGCTCCTTCGGCACCCGGATGTCGAGCGTCAGCATCAGATGGATCGCGCCCTCACTCTCGTTCCAGGCCCCATAGAACTCGTATTCACACCAGCGACCGGGAACGCGCACGGCGATTTCCTCGTCGCTCGGCCGGTCGAACACCCAGTCATTGGCCGAGACGATCTGCTCGACGACATCGAGGGGGCTGAAGGCCTTGATCTCGGGCTGCGAGATGGTGGTCATGGCTTACCTCATAAGGACGCGTCGTTGCACCCGACCGTCTTGGTACCTGACCGTCTGGTCGAACCTGCAGGCGTTCCTCGCGATCTCCGTTGAGAGTCGACATCTTGGGGACGCCCGAGGCCCTCACACAATTTATAGACTGTCAGATGCTTGGCACCACCGCAAGCATGGAAGCTGGCAAGGGGCGCGCATTGTTGTGGAAAACACCGCGCATGCGACCACCGCGGGCGGCGGTTGGCGATCGGTGCACGGCTTTCAGGGCCGATCGGCTTTCAGGGCCGATCGGGCGTGGCGCCCGCTTCGCTTCCGTCGCCTTGTCCCACCCCGCTGCCGAGCATGGCTTCGAGACGGGCGATGCGCTCCTCCAGCAATTCCTGCTGCGCGCGCGCGTTCGCCGCCGTCGCGCGGACCGCCTCGAATTCGTCGCGGGTGACGAGATCGAGGCTGGCGACGAGGCGCTCGACCCGTTGCATGATCAGGGCATCGAGCTCCTGCTTGACGCCGACGAGCGTCGAGGCGGCGCCGCTCGCCACCTTGGCGAGATCGTCGAGCAACCGGCTGCCGGTTTGCATGACCCCTCCGTGCGTTGTGTTTGCCCCGGGTACTTGCCCCCGGGTACTTGCCCCCGGGTACTTGCCCCCGGGTACTTGCCCCCGGGTACTTG
>CAYNYW010000016.1:0-1414 GCA_964401555.1 uncultured Defluviicoccus sp. | reverse complement strand
CCCCCGGGCGCGCTGTTTGCCGCGGTTCGGGAAGTGCCGTTGGCGCCTTCGCGTCGTTCCACCAGCCACCCCATTATCGGTGCAAGTGCCGCCGGGGGCAACCGGTGATCCTTCCACCGCTCTTGGTTGCGCTTTGCGCGCGGGACTTGGTTGCGCTTTGCGCGTCGGCAGAGTTGCCATGGCGCACCCTTTGAGCCGACGTGCGGGCGGATGTAAAAGAAATTTGACATTGGTCCGACGCCTGATCTATAAGCCCACCTCCTGCCCGGGCGGCATGGCTCGCCCGAAGGTATGGTTTGTTCTTGGACATTGTTGTTTCGGTTTGGAAGGGATGCGTGGGCGGCGGTCCTCGAGCAGAAGTGCTGCAAGAGTCGCGCTGTTCATGTGTCACTTGTTGAGGTTCAAGCGAACGAAAGTTGGCTTGCGGTGACGCTTGGCAAAGCGGCTTCTTGCAAGGTGACTTCTCCGTCGCTCAACACCCGTCGTGACCGGTCCGCCGGTAGCGTCGCGAGGTTGGGCAAGACGGAAGGTCCAGTCAACTTGAGAGTTTGATCCTGGCTCAGAACGAACGCTGGCGGCAGGCTTAACACATGCAAGTCGAACGGAATGCTTCGGCATTCAGTGGCGGACGGGTGAGTAACGCGTGGGAACCTACCCCGAGGTGGGGGATAACCGCTGGAAACGGCGGCTAATACCGCATTCTCCCTGAGGGGAAAAGACTTCGGTCGCCCCGGGAGGGGCCCGCGTCCGATTAGCTTGTTGGTGGGGTAACGGCCTACCAAGGCTCCGATCGGTAGCTGGTCTGAGAGGATGATCAGCCACACTGGGACTGAGATACGGCCCAGACTCCTACGGGAGGCAGCAGTGGGGAATATTGGACAATGGGGGAAACCCTGATCCAGCCATGCCGCGTGAGTGAAGAAGGCCTTAGGGTTGTAAAGCTCTTTCGCCTGTGACGATGATGACGGTAGCAGGAGAAGAAGCCCCGGCTAATTCCGTGCCAGCAGCCGCGGTAATACGGAAGGGGCTAGCGTTGTTCGGAATTACTGGGCGTAAAGCGCATGTCGGCGGCCATGCAAGTGAGGCGTGAAAGGCCTGGGCTCAACCTGGGAACGGCGCTTCAGACTGCACGGCTTGAGTACGGGAGAGGGTGGTGGAATTCCCAGTGTAGAGGTGAAATTCGTAGATATTGGGAAGAACACCGGTGGCGAAGGCGGCCACCTGGCCCGTTACTGACGCTCTAGTGCGAAAGCGTGGGGAGCAAACAGGATTAGATACCCTGGTAGTCCACGCCGTAAACGATGGGTGCTAGATGTCGGGGGGCTTAGCCCTTCGGTGTCGGAGCTAACGCGTTAAGCACCCCGCCTGGGGAGTACGGCCGCAAGGTTAAAACTCAAAGGAATTGACGGGGGCC
>CAYNYW010000015.1:37474-78400 GCA_964401555.1 uncultured Defluviicoccus sp. | reverse complement strand
GGGCCAAAACCGGCTGGGCCAAAACCGGCTGGGCCAAAACCGGCTGGGCCAAAACCGGCTGGGCCAAAACTGGCTGAGCCAAAACTGGCTGAGCCAAAACTGGCTGGGCCAAAACTGGCTGAGCCAAAACTGGCTGGGCCAAAACCGGCTGGGCCAAAACTGGCTGGGCCGAGACCGGCTGGACCACGCGAGCGTTACCGCTGCCTCTGCGACGCTGGCGCTGCGGGAAATCGCCGCCGTGACCATTGCCCGCCGGACACTCCTGCTGGCGTCCAATTCGCTCACGTCCAGTTTCACACCCAGTCTCACCGCCGGCCGCGACCGCACGGGCAATCCGGCATCGAGCGAGGCGGCGGCACCGATCGAAGCATCCGGCCGGCTGCCGGGATTCCACCCGCACCGCCCGACCACCGCTAACGCACGCGCCACCGCGCCATAACGCCATCGCGTCATGCGTCGGATTGCACACCACGCTGTTAACACAATCCTCGGCCCAGTTCAGTGTGTCAGCGGCGAAGTGCCGGCAGCGGAGGCGATGCACCCGGATGCGAGACGCCATCAGGCGCTTTCCCCGATTCCGCAGGCTGCCCCTGCGGAAGTGACAGCCGCGCCACCGCTCGCTGGGCGCGTCACCAGGCCGGCGGCAAGATTGCGGTTGATCTCGATCAACGCATCGATCTTGCCGGGCTCCGGCCGCGCCAACAGTTCGAACGTTCGCTTGAAGACAAAGACCGCGAGGCTGCCAACGCCATTGCGCAGATCCTCGGGCAGGCGGGCGCCGGCGTCCGCCACCTCGGCGGCAAACACCGTCCACAACTTCCGATTGAACACCAGTGCGTCGTCGAGTTCGCGTTCGAGCTGGGGACTCCAGCGATCGCGGACGCTTTCAAGCCGGCTGGCGGCCTTGAGGAGAACGTGCGCTTCGAGCTGGCGCTGCGACGGCGCAATCGTTCCGCTCGAAGCGTACGCGGCCGCAGCGCGCGCGTGGGGATCAGACATGACAGAGCAGTTTGTTTTCGTATTCGATGAGGGCTCTCGCTTCCTTCAGGGCCTGAAAGTACGCGCCAGCAATGATTTTTTCGTTAACGGCGAGAATGAACGGCGCGGTTGAAGGCGCTGCGTCCTGGATCTGCCGGGCGAGCGTGAAGTAGGTCTCGTACAGCCGCTTCGGCTCCTTCGTCACGTACATAAGCTGCACGGACAGATAGAGCTTCTTGCACGGCGTGTCGGCATCCTCGGCAAGCATGATGTCCTTCTTGCGCAGGATCGGCACATCGCCCTGGATCGTCAGCCGCGCGCTCGTGCCGTCATTGGTGACGAGCGCATCGCCGATGATGATGCACTCGCCGGGCTTGAGGTTGATAACAAGAGCCATGAACGGTCCCCCAATTCCTTTGCGGTTTCCGAACCTCAACGAGACAACAACACCTGCAAACAACTACGATCGACGGCGCTTCGAGCAACGAGCGGTGCTATGCCTGCCCCGGGGTGCTAGCCGAACAACCGCAGCACGCTTTGTGCCGACTGGGACGCGAGCGAGAGCGAGGTGACACCCAACTGCAGGCGGGTCTGCAGGGCCAGCATCTTCGCCCCTTCCTCGTTCGGGTCGGCGACCGTCAGCTTGTCGGCACCTTCATTCAGCGTGTTGATGGTTTCCTTGGTGAAGTCCTCGCGGTTCTGCATCACCGAGAGGTTGTTGGCGATGGACGTGCCGAAGCTGCGCACGGTTTCCAATGCCGCCTTGACCTCGCTGATGATCCCTTCGACGGTGCCTTCGGTGCCGAAGGAAGCCACGCTTAGTCCGAGACCGTTGGCGGTGAAATTGGCGCCGCGGGTAACGAGCGAGCTGGTCCGCTCTTCATTGAAGTCGGTGGTTAGGTTGTCACCGCCAAGGAGATTGACGCCGCGGTATTCGGCGTCATTGACCAAAGCGTCGATCTGCTTGCGGATCTCGTTGTAGTCGTCCTCAAGCTGACCAAGATTGCCGGAGCCGGAGAGGGTCAGGAACTCGCTCGCCGACGTGCCGTCGGCGATGGTGCCGTCGGTCGCCCCGGTGCCGAAGCCGAACGCCACCTCATTGTCCCCGCCCGCCGATGCAACCTGCAGATCGATGTTGGTCACACCCGCCGCGCCGCGGATCTTGATCTGGCCGGTATCGGAGTCAAAGGTGGCGCTGAGCTTGCTGCCGATTTTCGTATCTGAGTTGATGGAATTCAGGAAATCCTGGATCGTGGTCTGGTCATCGATCGAGATGGTATTGCTGGTCGAGCCGTCGACGACGAGCGTGACCTCGACGGTACCGCCCGCAATATTGAGAAAACCGGTGCCATTGGCGTCGTTCAGGGTATCGCTCACCTGCTTACCAACGAAGGCCGCCGAGGTGAGCGTGCGCCCGGAGGTCACGGAACCCGTGATGTTGCCGGCATCGTCGGTCGAGACGTACTTGCCGAGGCCAAGCCGATTGAACTTGGTGGTGGTCATCGAGCCGTCGCTGGTGCTGATCCCGATCGAGTCGTCGTCGGCCAAGGCGCGCAACTGCAACTGACCCGACGAGTTGAGCGAGGCTTCGACGTAGTCCTCGAGACTGGCGTTGTTATTGATGGCGTCGACCAAGTCCCGCGCCGTCGCTCCAGACGCCGTCGGCGTATCGGTGCCGATGGTGATGTCGATCGGCCCGGAACTGCCGACCTCAAGCGTCAGGATATCGCCGTCGGTGAGCCCCAGCGCAGCGAGACTAGCGGCATCCTCGATGTTGGTGTTGCCGGTCACCGCCGCCTTGGTCGCGCCGGCCGCGATCTCGTCCTTGGCATTGGTGGCGATCGCCTGGGCCTGCTCGACCAGCTTGGTCAGCGCGGTCACGCCCTTGTCGGCTTCCTTGATGGTCTGGATCGACTGGCCCATGCCGTCGAGCAGCCGCGAAAGGTCCTTGGCCCGGTTCGACAGCGCCTGGGCGGCGAAAAACGACTGGGGATCATCGAGCGCGCTGTTGACCTTGCGCCCGGTGGACAGGACGTACTGCGTCGAGTCGAGGACAGTGTTGGTGCGCTGCAGCGAGAGCAGATTGGCGCGCATCGAGGCGCCGATGACGACGTCATTGCTCATGGTGGGATACTCCTGAATTCGGACCGGCACACATGCACGATCCGGACGCTTGGAATTCGTCTCTTGGCGCGTTGCTCGCTGCAGTGCAGCGCGGCGTCGTCAGTCCTTCGTCGTTAAGCACCACCTCGGCATCCTTCGGCTTCGGTCGAGCGCAGCCGCACGATCCGCCACACGACGACCGGGGCGTGCCGCCTTCGCCGTCAACAGACGCAGTATCCGGCACCGGCGCGCGCGGCGCCTTGCGCCATCGTTTCCCGAACATCTCGATTGTTTTCATAATTGATCAATGTTGTCGCTTCTTTGAGCAGGCGAACGATAAGGCGCGCTGGTGTTTTATTCGTTAATGCGAATGATCAAAAAAACACGAAATGCGAAAAAATGTCGCGCGCCGACGCCCGCTCCCCGGGCATCGGTTGCCGGGCGAGCGTTCGAGGACAGCATCAACAGCGTGTGGAGGGACGGGAGGGAAACCCGGTAATGGCGGGTCAACCAAAAACAAAACCGGCGGCGCTTATGGCGCCGCCGGCGTTTGTTCGGTCCGGGGTCAGAACCGAGCTTAGAACATCCGCAAGACGCTCTGCGAGGCCTGCGATGCCAGGGACAACGAGGTGACGCCGAGCTGGAGCCGCGTCTGCAGGGCCAGCATCTTCGCCCCTTCCTCGTTCTGATCGGCGACCGTCAGCTTGTCCGCGCCCTCGGTCAGCGTGCTCACCGTCTCTTGGGTGAACTCCTCGCGGGTCTGGATGATCGACAGGCTATTGGCGATCGAACTGCCGAAACTGCGCACGCTATCCAGCGCCGACTTGGTTTCGCTCAGCACCTTGTCGACGCCACCGCTAGTGGCAAACGAGCCGTAGGACATGCCCATGCCCGCCGAGGTGAAGTTCCCGCCCTTGGTGATCAGGCGATTGGAACGATCCTCGTTGAAGGTGGTGGTCAGGCTGTCACCCTTGAGCAGGTTGATGCCACGATAGGTGGTGTCCCCGACCAAAGAGTCGATCTGCTTGCGGATCTCGTTGTAGTCGTCCTCAAGCTGGCCGAGATTGCCGGAGCCGGACAGAGTGAACTTCTCGCTCTGTGCCGTGCCATCACCGATGGTGACCGGCGTGTCCTTCGAGCCGGTGGTGCCGACGCCGAAGCCGAGGGCTGAGTCGTTGTCACCGCCAGTCGACGCCACATTGATATCGATGGTGCTGACACCGCTCGTCCCTTGGATCTTGATCTGGCCGCTGTCCGCATCGAATGAGGCACTGATCTTCGAATTGATCTTGGTGTCGCGGTTGATCGAGTTGACGAAATCCTGGATCGTGGTGTTTTCGTCGATCTCGATGGCGTCACTCGCGGTGCCGTCGACCGTCAGCGTGACATCGACCGTGCCGCCGGCAATCGTGACGAAGCCGTTGCCGGAGGTGGCATCGTGCATGGTGTCGGTCGCCTTCTTGCCGACGAAGGCTGCCGATGCCAGGGTATGACCGGACGCGACCGTCCCTGTCACATCTCCTGCCTCATCGGTCGTCACATAGTCGCCGAGACCGAGCTTGCTGAATTTGGTCTCGTCGATGGTACCATCGGAGCTGGTGATCTGGATGTTGTCGTCGTCCTGCAGCGCACGCAGCTGAAGCTGACCGGACGCGTTGAGCGACGCTTCGACCAAACCCTTAAGATCATCATTGTTGTTGATCGCGTCGACCAGATCCTGCGCCTTGGCGGAGTCGACGGAAGACGTATCGGTGCCGATGGTAATGTCGACCGCATCGGCGTCACCGACCTTCAGGGTCAGGATATCGTTGTCTTCCAGGCCGAGGGCGGCGAGATTGTCGGCGTCCTCGATGTTGCTATCGCCGGTGGCGATCGCCTTGGCCGCACCGCCCGAGATCGCGTCCTTGGCGTCGTTGGCGACGGCTTCCGCCTGCTGAATGAGCTTGGTAAGGGACGTGATGCCCTTGTCCGCCTGCTTGATGGTCTCGATGGACTGCCCCATGCTGTCGAGCAGCCGGCTCAAGTCAGTGGCGCGGTTATTCAAAGCCTGAGCGGTAAAGAAGGACTGGGCATTGTCGAGGGCGCTGTTGACCTTCTTGCCCGTCGACAGCCGATACTGGGTGGTATCGAGAACTGCGTTGGTCTGCTGCAGGGAGAGCAGATTGGCGCGCATCGAGGCGCCGATAACAACATCACCCGTCATTTTTGTGTGCTCCTGTCCTAGGAATTCTCTGAGCGGACGTTTCTATCCGCAGTCACAACCATAGCGGTTATCCCCGGAAGAACACAACTTATTTTATTACTGTATTATCATATACAATTTATAGAGGAATTCCTTTCGATTCTGACGCCGATGCAGCCAATCAGGCGCCGCGTCCACCGCGCGCCGCCGACCAGGCGACCGGATCGGCGAGAAACGCGCGCACCGCCGCCAGCTCCGCACTGTCCCAGGTGCCCGCCGTTTCGGCCTGGGCGAGCACGTCCCACCAAGTGGCCAGGAAATGCAACCGCAATCCGGCGTCCGCGAGTGTCGGCAGCGCATCGGCAAAGATGCCGTAGAAGAAGACGACGAGCGCATGCTCGACAACGGCACCGGCCTCGCGCAAGGCCTGGGCGAAGGACAGCTTCGACGCGCCGTCCGTGGCAAGATCCTCGACCAGCAGCACGCGCGCTCCCGGAGCAAAAGTCCCCTCGATGCGGGCGTTACGGCCGAAGCCCTTGGCCTTTTTTCGCACGTACAGCATCGGCAGGCCGAGGGCATCCGCCACCCAGGCGGCATACGCGATGCCGGCCGTCTCGCCACCGGCCACCGCATCGAACGCGCCCGAACCGACTACGCGATCGAGCAGTGCGGTGGCGCGCGCGATGACGTGGCGGCGCTCCTCGACGAAAGAGATCAGCCGCCGGCAGTCGATGTAGACCGGGCTCGCCCACCCCGACGTGAACCGGTAAGGCTCCGCCGGGCGCAGGCCGACCGCACCGATGCGCAACAGCATGACAGCCGTCTCGGGGTCGGCGCCCGTGACCGGCCCCGGACCTTGCGTGTCGGCCCCCACGGCAATCGCCTTGTGCCCGGGTCCGTTCAAATCGTCATCTTGGTCAGCGTAACCGCCGAGCGTGGGCCCTCGATAACGACGATGCCGCTCTCGGAAACATGGAAGCGCTTTTTGTCCTCGGCGAGATCGTAGCCGATGATCGTGTCCTCCGGGATTTTCGCATTCTTCTCGACAATGCAGCGCCTGAGCTTGCAGCGCCGCCCGACGTCGACGTTGTCGAAGATGATCGAATCGAGGATCTCGGCGCCGGCATGGATGTAGCATTGGCGCCCGACCACCGAGTTCTTCACCAAAGCGCCGGAAACGATGCAGCCTTCGGCGAGAACCGAATCGATGGCCTGACCGCGCCGGGCTTCCTCATCAAAGGCAAACTTGGTCGGCGGATCGGAATAGCCGGCGGTGCGCAACGGCCATTCCCGATTGTAAAGGTTCAGCTCTGGATCGATGGCACGAATATCCATATTGGCGTCGAAGTAGGCATCAAGCGTGCCGACATCGCGCCAATAGGGCAGCTTGCTCGGCGGCTCGCCAGGAATGTTGTTGGTCATGAAGTCGTACGCGAACATTTCGGCACGACCGATCGCCTTGGGCAGAATGTTCTTGCCGAAATCGTGGCTGCTTTCCGGATCGTTCTGGTCTTCTTCGACGAGCTTGAGCAGCATGTCGGTCGAGAAGACGTAATTGCCCATCGACGCGTAAACCTTGGAGGAATCGCCCGGCATCGTAGGCGCGTTCGGATTCTTCTCGTGGAAGCCGACGATACGGTTGCCAAACGTCGTCTCGATGACACCGAATTCCTTGGCGAATTTCTTCTCGACAGGAATCGCGGCGACGGTGACGTGCGCGCGCTTCTGCTCGTGAAACTCGATCATCTGTCGGATGTTCATCCGATAGATGTGATCGGCACCAAAGATGACGATCAAATCGGGATGCGACTGCTCGATCAGGTTGATGTTCTGATGGATCGCATCCGCCGTGCCCTTGTACCAATCCTTGCCTTCGGTGCGCATCTGCGCCGGCACCGGGACGATGAACTCGTTCTTCAGGAGCCCGCCCAGTTGCCAGCCGTCCGCGATATGCTGCAGGAGCGACTGGCTGCGAAACTGCACCACCACGTAGATCGAGTAGATGCCCGAGTTCACCAGGTTGCTGAGCACAAAATCGATGATGCGGTACTTGCCGCCGAACGGCACCGCCGGCTTCGCCCGCTCCCGCGTCAGTGGGTAGAGCCGGGTCCCCTCGCCGCCCGCGAGCACAAATGCCAGAACCTTCAGTTCCATCGCCGCTCCCCTCCGGATCGAGTTTTCGTTGCCGCTGTTCGCCTTTTCCTTTTTATCACCCCCCCGTCTCCGGCTACAGCCCCAATTTTGCACTGCGGCATGTGACGACCGCGAATGCGCTCAACGCTGCAGAACGCAGCCGGCAAGCGACAGCCTCTGCTGCCAGCCGTGCCGCACCAGTTCGGGATCGAGATGCTCTTCCTCGGGAAACCCGATGCAGAGATAGGCGACGAGCGTCCAGCCTTCCGGTACGCCGAGGATGCGGCCGATGGCGGCGGGATCGACGATCGAGACCCAGCCGACGCCGAGGCCGTAGGCGCGGGCGGCGAGCCAGAGCGCGTGAACCGCGCAGACCACCGAATAGGCCAGCGTCTCCGGCATCGTGCGCCGGCCCAGCCCGAAGCCGGTCGGTGTCTGGACATCGGCGTAGACCGCGAGCTGCACCGGCGCCGCATCGAGACCGGCGAGCTTGAGCCGCGCGTAGAGCGCCGCCCGCTCGCCCTCGTAGGCGGCGAGGGCCGCCCGGTTGCACGCTTCGAAGCTGTCGCGTACGGCGGCGCGGCGCGCCGGATCATCGACCTTGACGAACCGCCAGGGCTGGGCATTGCCGACCGAAGGCGCGAGCGCGGCAAGCCCGAGCAGTTGTTCGAGCAAGGCTAGAGGCACCGGATCACGGCGAAAGCGCCGCACGTCGCGCCGCCAGCGCAGCAGCGCTTCGAGGTTGGCGCGAAACTCCTGGTCGAACTCGGGCGCGGTCTCGGCCGCCTGCACATCGTTCCGCATGACCGGGGCAGTCTAGTCGTACCGGCACCGGGCGCAAGCCGAAGCGCCCCCCTTTTCGCTCGCTACATCGCTCGCCTGGGACCTTGCGCGACAAAGAGGGCGGGCGTTAGGCTCCACCGGCTTTCGCGCGCGCCCGCGTGGCGAAATGGCAGACGCAACGGACTTAAAATCCGTTACCCATTTGGGTGTGGGGGTTCGAGTCCCCCCGCGGGCACCACAGGCGGCGCTGCCCCCTGTTCCAGCGCCTGCGCGGCGAGGCCATGTGCCGGCGCGGGCTATGCAACCAAGGAATCCGTGCTAGACCGCGCCGCATGCTGCGCATCGACCACCTCAGCTTTCGCATCGGCGAGCGCGTGCTGCTCGATGGGGCCGATGCCACCATCGCACCGGGGCAGCGCGTTGGCCTGGTCGGGCGCAACGGTGCCGGCAAGACCACGCTCCTCAAGCTGATCGCGGGCGAGATCGAGCCGCAGGGCGGGCACATCGCCATGCCTCAGCGCTGGCGCCTGGGCATCACCGCCCAGGAAGCCCCCGGCGGCGAGGCGAGCCTGATCGAGACCGTGCTCGCCGCCGATCCGGAACTGACCGCCCTCTACGCCGAGGCCGAGACCGCACGCGATCCCGAGCGCATTGCCGAAATCCACGCCCGATTGCGCGACAAGGACGCGCACAGCGCGCCCGCGCGAGTCGCCCGTATCCTCAGTGGCCTGGGCTTTGCCGAGGACGCGCAGCAGGCACCCTGCGCGGCGCTGTCGGGTGGATGGCGGATGCGGGTCGCACTCGCGGCACTCCTCTTCGCCGCGCCCGATCTGCTGCTCCTGGACGAGCCGACCAACCACCTCGATCTGGAAGCGAGCCTGTGGCTCGAAGAGTTCCTGCGCTCCTACCGCGGCACGGTGCTGCTGGTCAGCCACGACCGCGGCCTGTTGAACCGGGCGGTCGGGCAGATCCTCCACCTCGACGCCGGCACGCTCACGCTCTATCCCGGCGGCTACGACCGCTTCGAGGAGACGCGCCGCCAAAGGCTCGCGGTCGACGAGAGGCAGCGGGCGCGCCAGCGGGCCGAGCGCGAGCGCATCGTCCGTTTCGTCGACCGCTTTCGCTCCAAGGCGACCAAGGCCAAACAGGCGCAGTCGCGGCTCAAGATGCTGGCGCGCCTGGCGCCGCTGCCGGCGCAGCGTGAAGAGGAGACGGTCGAGCTCGCGCTGCCTGCGCCCGAGCCACTTGCCTCGCCGCTTCTGCTCATGGACGACGTCGCGGTCGGTTATGGCGGCCCGCCGGTCTTGCGCGCGCTGTCGCTGCGCCTCGACGCCGACGACCGCATCGCGCTCCTGGGTGCCAACGGCAACGGCAAATCGACCCTGATCCGGCTGCTCGCCGGCCGCCTGCAGCCGTCATCGGGGCAACTCACGCGCTCGGCCAAGCTGCGCGTCGGCTACTTCGCCCAGCACCAGGTCGAGGAACTCGACACCGCGGCCACGCCGGTGCTGGCGCTGGCCCGCCTGCGCCCTGCCGAGCGCGAGACCGACGTGCGCGCCGCCCTCGGCCGCTTCGGTTTCTCGCAGCGGCGCGCCGAGACGCCGATCGGCCAGCTCTCCGGCGGCGAGAAGGCACGCCTGCTCCTGGCGCTGATCGCCTGCCAACGACCGCATATCCTCCTGCTCGACGAGCCGACCAATCACCTCGATATCGTCGCCCGCCAGGCCCTGGTGGAGGCGCTTGCCGAGTTCGCCGGAGCCGTGGTCATCGTCAGCCATGACCCGCAGGTCATCGCGCTCACCGCCGAGCGCTTCTGGCTGGTGGCGGATGGCCGCGTACAGACCTTCGACGGCGATCTCGACGACTACCGGGCGCTCGTGCTCGCCCGCAGTGGTGAGGACGCCCGTTCCGACAGGATCGCCACCGCCGCCACGAAAGCCGACGGCGACGGCGGAGAGCGGCGGGAGCAGCGGCGGCTGGCCGCCCAGAGGCGCCAGGCGCTGGCACCTCTGAAGAAGGAGGTTGCCGCGGCCGAGGCCGCGATCGAGGCACTCACGCAAGAGCGTGCCGCCATCGTCGCCCGGCTCGCAGACCCGGCGCTCTATGCGTCTTCCGCCGGGGGGAACGGGAATGGGAACGACAGCCGCGCGCTTGCCGACTTGCGCGTCCGCCTCGCGGCACTGGACAGGGAGATCGCCGGCGCCGAGGAGACCTGGTTCGCCCTGCACGAGGCGCTGGAGCGCGCCGAAGCCGAGTTGCCGTGAGCGTCAAGCCGGCGCGGCGGTGCCGACGGCTTCGGCCAGCGTTGCGAAGCCATCTTGGCGCAGGCGCGCGGCCAGTCCCCGGTTGAGGCGCGCAACCAGCCACGGCCCCTGATACACCAGCGCCGTGTAAAGCTGAACCAGGGACGCGCCCGCGCGGATCTTGGCGTAGGCGTCATCGGCCGACGCGATGCCGCCGACCCCGATCAGGGGAATCCGGCCTTCGCTCAGCCGGTACAGCCGCGCCAGCACCGCGGTGGCACGCGCGAACAGCGGCCGGCCGCTCAAGCCACCGGTCTCCGCGCGATGGCGGCCGGTCAACGCGGCGGGCCGCTCGATGGTGGTGTTGGTGGCGATCAGCCCGTCGATGCCGGCCGCGCACGCGCAGCGGGCGATCGTTGCGAGCGCGTCGTCATCCAGATCCGGGGCGATTTTGACAAACAGCGGCGGCCGGCCGCCGCTTTCGGCGCGCGCGGCCAGGACGCGGGCCAGCAGTTCGGCGAGCGGTTGTTCGGCCTGCAGGCCGCGCAGGCCCGGCGTGTTGGGCGAGGAGACGTTGACCACCAGGTAGTCGACGAGCGGTGCCAAGGTGCGCACGCCTAGAGCACAATCGGCGATGGGGTCGGCCGTATCGCGATTGGGCCCGACGTTGGCACCGACGATGCCGGCCGCGCGGCGCCCGGCGCGCGCCGCGAGCCGCGCCGCCACCGCGGCGAGGCCGTCGTTGTTGAAGCCGAGGCGATTGATCATCGCCTGGTCGTCCGGCAGCCGGAAAATCCGCGGCCGCGGATTGCCGGCCTGGGGCTTGGGCGTGACCGTGCCGACCTCGACGAAGCCGAAGCCCTGCTCCAGCATCGTATCCGGGACCTCGGCGTTCTTGTCGAATCCGGCGGCGAGACCGACCGGGTTGGCGAAATCGAGCCCGCAGACCCGGGTGCGAAGGGCGGGCTCGCAAACACGCGGGACCGGCGGCAGGAGCCGGCGCGCCGCCGCGGCGATGGTCGCGCGATGCGCGCATTCCGGATCGAGCCGGCGCAGCGCCGGGCCAAGCAACGGATAATAATCGAACATCATCGGAGACCCCCTGGTCCAAGCGCGTCTCGCCGATCTGCGCTGCGCGAACGTGGCCAACCGCGCCGGCCATCACCCCTTTTCATCGCCGGCGATCGCGGGCATTTTGCGGCCCAAACGCTTGAGGGCCACAATTCAAATCGCCAAGGAGGATGTCGTCATGGCTGTGTTTTCCCGCTTCGTGCGCATCGATGTGCCGGAAAATCTCATATGTGCCGCCGATGGCAAGAATCCTGCGTTCGACATCGACTTTACCGCCGACGGCGAGATCCCGTTTCCGCAGGTGATCCTCCACGCCCAGGGCAACCAGCACCTGATTAAGGGTGACGCGATCGCAATCACCGAGCAGGGTACGGACGGCGTGCGCTACCGGGCAACGGTGCCGTCAGGTCTGGTCCGAGCGGGCGAAATCACGGTGCAGGTCGAGGGCTGCCGCAAGGCCGATTTCCGCGTGGCCGGCGGCGGCGACTGGGTCAAGGAGTTCCGCAGTTTCAAGATCGCGCCGGCGCCGCGGCCGGTGATGCGCGCCGGCCCCGATGCCGGCCAGGTGCGGCTCTATTTCGGCATCCACAAGCACATGCACCAGCCGTACTACAACACTACCGACCGCCTGTACTGGGACGGCGAGAAGGACGGTATCTTCGGCTCGCGCGTCGGCCCCTACACCGATTTCATCCCCGCCGCCGTCTGGCAGTACGTCGAGGGCGGCCTGCCGCACGGGGGCTTGTCCGCAAGCTGGAGCGGCTCCCTGATCGAACAGCTCGACCGGTGCGCGGCGGATGGCCTGTGCGGCGGCCGCTTCGCCGGCTGGAACGGAGCGCTCAGCGCCGTCGCCAGGGAGAAGACGGCGCGCGGCAATCCGCGCGTCGAGTTCACCGCGTTCGGTTTCTTCCACCCGCTGATGGCGCTGATTCCCGACCGCGATATCGTCACGCAGATACTCTGGCACCGCGCGATCGTCCGCGGCGCCTTCGGGGTCGAGGCCGGCAGGATCCTGTTCCCGCCGGAGACCGCCTTCCACGTCCGCATGATCCCCGCCCTGCTCAAAGCCGGCATCGACGCGGTGATCTACGATTCGATCCACCGCTTCCGGGCGTGCAAGGACTACCCCTACGCCGGCATCAACGAGGGCATGCTACCGCCGAACCCAGCCGAGCAGGCCAACCCACCGGTCGACGACTGGCTGCAGCTCCACAACATCTGGGCCGGCTCGAAGATCTCGCCATCGCTCCTGAAGCCGGAATACGTCGCCTATACCGACCCCGACGGCACGCAGCACAAGATGATCGCGGTGCCGGCCGAACGCTACATCGGCAACGAGGATGCGCGCGGTGGCTACGGGGCGCTGCAGTACGGCGCCGTCCTGGGCCAAGTCTATGACCAGATCGTCGCCACCGGCAGCTTCGATGCCAAGCATCCGCCGTTCTTCTTGTTGCATTCCGACGGCGACAACCACGGCGGCGGCGCCGACAGTTACTACAAGCACAACACCGGCCGCATGGTGGAATGGCTCAACCAGGACCCGCGCTTCGAGCTGAGCTCGATCCGCGACTACCTGGAGCGCTTCCCGCCCGATCCGGCGATCGCCGTGCACATCGAGCCCGGATCATGGAGCGGCGCCGACAACGGCGACCCACAGTTCATGAAATGGTTCAGCCGCTACAACGAGCCGTACTCGCCGGACCTCAACTCCTGGGCGGTGCTGACCGCGTTCCAGAACATCGTGCATGCAATCGAGGACACCGAGCCGGACCATCCGCGTCTTGGCGACGCGATGCGGCTGCTGCTCACCGCCGAGACGAGCTGCTACTGGTACTGGACCGGACAGCACATCTGGGACCAGCAGGTCACCAACGCCGCCAACCTCGGCCACGCCCAGCTCAAGGACGCCATCGGGTCGATCGTCGCGGGCGGGCGCGATCGCACCGGTCCCGCCATCTTCGCGCCATGGGTGACGCCGGAGAACCCCGGCGGCAAGCGCTGGGGCCAGGGATGCCTTTTGGATGCACCGCGCGACGGCACGGTGCACACCTTCGTCTTCGACATCTCGGGGCTGAAGCGGGTGGACCTGGTGTTGCGCACCGCCGGCGGCGAGCGCCGCATCGCGATGCGCGACCACGGCGGCTATCCCTGCCAGACCGGCGCCGTCGTCACCAGCCAGTACTATACGGCCGACCTCCCGGTCGGAACCGGCGATGTCCGCTATTTCATCGAGGCCGAGGACGGTGCCGGCAACGTCGCCCGCGGCGCGCTGGAACGCGTGTTCCTCGCCTGAGCGACGGCGGAGCCGCCAGGGGAAGGCCGGGGACCGGCACCCGGCCTTGACGGCCGCCCGGCCACGGCCGCAAGCTCGCCCCCAAGTCGACAACAGGCCGCCCGCCGCCCGATCGCAAGACGGGCAAGGCAGCGACGGCCGCTTGGGGAGAATGAAATGTCCACGGAACAACCCCCGGTGGCCCGGGGCAACGTGCTGCCATATGCCGATCGCATCAACGTCGTTGCATCGGACGAGCCGTTCAAATGGCTGGCCGCCGGCTGGCGGGACTTCAAGCAGGCGAGATCCATCAGCCTCGCCTACGGCTTGGTGTTCGTCGTCGCCGGCGTCGCGCTCACCGCCGGTCTCGCCGCGCTCGACGTTGCGTACCTGATCGCGCCGCTGTGCGCAGGCTTTCTCATCGTCGGCCCGGCCTTGACCGTCGGCTTCTACGCCATCAGCCGCGAGATCGAGGCCGGGCGCACCCCGCGGCTGGGCGAAGCGCTGATGGCGTGGCGCGCCAATCCCGTGCCGCTCCTGGGCCTCGGCCTCGGCCTGGTGCTGTTCCTGATCATCTGGATCAGGCTGGCGGTAATGATCTTCGCCCTGTCGTTCCCCTTCGAACAGCCGACCATTGAGAGCGTCATGACGTCGGCGCTGTTCACCACCGAAGGCAACATCTTTCTCGTGCTTGGCACGGCGGTCGGCAGCATCATGGCCACCATCGCCTTCGTCCTGAGCGTGTTCTCCCTGCCGCTGCTCCTCGATCGCAAGGCCGATCTGGTCCAGGCCATCGTCACCAGCGTCGTCGCCGTGATAATGAACATCAAGGTGATGGCGGTGTGGGCGGCGCTGATCGTGGTGTTCACCGCCGCCGGGCTGGCCAGCTTCTACGCCGGCCTCTGCGTCACTCTACCGCTGATCGGCCACGCGAGCTGGCATGCCTACCGCGCCGTAATCCGTCGGCCAGAAGCTACGGATGCGCCTTAAGAGAACCCGGAGATGCGTCTAGGGCTGGCGCGATCCCTGGGCGCCGACCGGTCGATAGCGGCGCAAGTAGCTGGGCACGATGGCTTCGAGCGCCGTCGGCGCGATGCCAAGGTCCTGCAGCGTCAACGCCCCCGGCGAGACGACGTTGTCGCGGCCCAGGAGCTTGACCTGATCGCGCGTCAGGGGCGGCACCGGCAGCAGTTCGAGGAACATCGCCTCAAGCTCGGCGACGGCGAGCGGCAGCGGCACCAGCCAGCGCGACCGCCCGGTCTCGGTCATGACGATCTGCATCAACTCGCGGAAGGTGATCACCCGCGGCCCGCCCAGCTCGTAGGTCTTGCCCGAAGTGGCGGGGTCGGCCAGCACCTTGACGATGGCGTCGGCGACGTCGCCGACATAGACCGGCTGGAACGAGACGTCGAACACCGGCAGCACCGGCAGCACCCGGGCAAGGGCGGCGAAGCGATTGAAGAAATCGTCTTCCGGCCCGAAGACGACGCTTGGCCGCAACACCGAGGCACCGGCAAACGCCGCCTTGACCGCCTCTTCGCCTGCGGCCTTGGTCCGCCCGTAGGCGGCAGGCGAATCGGGATCGGCGCCGATCGCCGAGACCTGAACCAGCCGCGTGAGCCCGGCGGCCTGCGCCGCCTTGGCAATGCTCTCCGCCGCCTCGACATGGATGCGCTGGAAGGTGCGCGCGCCGCGCTCGTAGAGGATGCCGACCAGGTTGACGGCCGCGTCGGCGCCTTCGAGCGCCTTGGCGACCGATTCCGGGCTGGTGACGTCGCAGGGCCACAGGACGAGCTGCCCGGCGTCGCCCATCGGCTTGAGGAACGAGGCTGCCTCGGCATCGCGCACACCTGCGCGCACGATCCAGTCCGATGCGGCCAGCCGCCGGATCAGATGCCGGCCGATGAAGCCGGAACCGCCGAAGACGGTAATCACGCGACGATCCATCAATGGACTCCCTTTTTCCCCTCGCCGGGCTGCGGGCGCTGGTCCGAAAGCGTCCGCGTCGTCCGGCGACAACCACTGGCCCCTAGACCCAGATGTAGCGCCAGGCCGGGCGCGACGAAAGGCTTGGCTCCACCGGTCATGGCGAAAGGCGGGTTGACACGACGAAGGCGAGTGCATACGAGAAGAGCCAAGCGCGGCCTTTCGGTTGAGCGTGCTCCGGCCCAGGTGGCGGAATTGGCAGACGCGCAGGTTTCAGGTACCTGTGGCCGCAAGGCCGTGGAAGTTCGAGTCTTCTCCTGGGCACCATGTTCGAGGGTTGAGCGTCGCGTCACGCCACGATGGTCGCGTTCGCCCCGCGCGGGACGATGCGCGTGATCTGTACAGCAACACCGGTCCGCGTCCATGTCGGTGACTTGGCGGATGATGTCCGCTTCACCGAGGCCGTTGCCATCGACACCGAGACGATGGGGCTCAATCCACAGCGCGACCGGTTGTGCCTGGTTCAGCTCTCCGCCGGCGACGGGACCTGCCACGCCGTGCATTTCCCCCTCGAAGACGGCCCGGGCGGCCGCTACGCCGCCCCCAATCTGCGCGCGCTCCTCACCGACGAGACGGTCCTCAAGATCTTTCATTTCGGTCGATTCGATCTCGGCGTCTTCCATCGCTATCTGCACGTGCGCTGTCAGCCGGTGTACTGCACCAAGATCGCGTCCAAACTGGTGCGCACCTACACCGATCGTCACGGCCTGAAGGATCTCTGCCGCGAGCTTCTGGGAATCGAGCTTTCGAAGGAACAGCAAAGCTCCGATTGGGGCGCTGCCACCCTCAGCCCCGAACAACTGAAGTATGCGGCGGGAGACGTCCTCTACCTGCATCGTCTGCGCTGCAAACTCGATGCGATGCTGGAGCGTGAAGGCCGCGCTGCCCTGGCGGCCGCCTGCTTTCGCTTCCTGCCGGACCGGGCACTGCTCGACATCGAGGGCTGGGAACAAGAGGACCTGTTCGCGCATTAGGCGCCGCACGTCGGGCTGCCGGCACGTGCGATCGGCGACGCTGTCGGTGTCCGGTTGACCCGATTGCGGCCGACCGCCATACTCGCGTCGGCAATTTTGGAACGGCTCTTGCTAGGGAGACCCGCCCGCGCGTCCGGCCCGGCACCTTGGTCAGGTGCTTGGATCTTGCCCGGCCCGGTCCTACCTCTGGCGGAGCGGTTTCTGATGGAGGAGGACCACAAACGTGACGACGCTGACGGCGCTGTCCTTGAGAGACCAGACCCAGGGCGGGCTCGCGTCTGCGAAGCGCGTGCTTCGCCTGGAGGCGGCCGGCATCGAGGCGTTGTCCCGCACGCTCGACGACAGCTTCGGCCGCGCCGTTGCGCTGATCGAGAAGGCCACCGGCCGCGTCATCGTCACCGGCATGGGCAAGAGCGGCCACATCGCGCGCAAGCTCGCCGCCACGTTCGCCTCGACCGGCACGCCTGCGGTTTTCGTCCATCCCGCGGAAGCAAGCCACGGCGATCTCGGCATGATCACCGAGCACGACGCGGTCCTGGCGTTTTCGAATTCGGGCGAGACCGCCGAGCTGGCCGATCTGGTCAACTACTGCAAACGGTTCGGCATTCCCCTGATCGGCGTCACCGGCCGGGCGGGCAGCGCGCTGGCCAGCGCCGCCGACGTCGCCCTGCTATTGCCCGACAGTCCGGAGGCGTGTCCGATGGGTCTTGCGCCCACGACATCGACCACGGTGATGCTGGCGCTTGGCGACGCGCTTGCCGTCGCACTTCTCGAACGCAAAGGATTCTCGGCCGACGACTTCCACGTCCTGCATCCGGGCGGCAAGCTCGGTCGCCGGCTGTTGCGGGTCGCCAATATCATGCACACCGGCGATGCCGTGCCCATCGTCGCCGGCGACATGCGCATGGCGGAGGCCCTGCTGGTGATGACGGCGAAAAGCTTCGGCTGCGTCGGCATCGTCGACGACGATGGCCGGCTCGGCGGGATCATTACCGACGGTGACCTGCGCCGGCACATGGCGGGCGACCTGCTCAACCTCACCGCGCGCGCGGTGATGACGCCGAAGCCGAAGGCGATCCGCCCCGATGCCCTGGCGAGCGAGGCGCTCGGCTTCATGAACGCGCGCTCGATCACCACGCTGTTCGTCGTCGACGATGGCCGGCCGGTCGGCATCGTTCACCTGCACGACGTGCTGCGTGCCGGTGTCGCCTGACCCGCGTAAGCAGCGTAACCCCGGCGTAAGCAACCCGAGCAAGGCGTAAGCAACCCGAGCAATGAGCGAAATCGCCCCTTCAAGCCTGCTTGCCATGGCCACCAGACAGCCCCGTGGGGTCGTGCACGGTGCGGCGCCGGTCTCGGTGCAGCCGCGCCGCCGCTCCACCGATGACGATCCGCTGTGGCGCCGTCCGCTGATCCGGGTTCTGCGGTTCGCGTTTCCCGCCGCCGCCGCGGTACTGATCGGCACGATGATTTCCTGGCCGTATCTCGCCCCGTCGCCTGACCGCCTGCGCTTGCTGGCCAGTTTGCCCAGCGTCGACTTGGGCGAGGACCGTGAGGCGATCATCGGCGTCACCATGCACGGCATCGACCGGTCGGGCCGGCCCTACGGCGTGGTGGCCGACGTCATCCGTCCCCTTGATGAGGCCAAGGAGCACGTGGCGTTGAGCGCACCGATCCTCAACACCGCCACCAGGGACGGCCGCCCGCTCAGTGCCATCGCGCATGACGGCACCTACGACCAGCACGCGCAGCAGGTCACTCTGACGGGGGCGGTCCAGCTCATCATGGACCGGCAGTACCGGCTCGAAACCGAAGACGCCAGCCTCGATCTCGATTCCAGCACGGCCCAGGGCGACAAGGCGGTCGAGGCGCACGGGCCGTTCGGCCGGCTCAACGCCCAGGGTTTCCGCATCGAGGACGGCGGCAACACCATGGTGTTCACCGGCCGCTCGCGCATGGTGATCGACCGCGACGCCGTCGTCCCGCAGGCGCCATGAGCGCTCGCCGTCGCTTCCGCTTGGGGTTGGGTGCGTTATCGGGCGCGCCGACCGGTGGCGTGCGGACGGCCCTGCCGGCGGGCTTGCTGGCAGGCGTCCTGTTGGTCGGCCTTGCGCCCAAAAGCCACGCGGCGGTTCCTGCGGCGGAGGAGCGCAAGACGCCGACGCCGATCGAGATCGAGGCCGACAACGGGATCGAGTGGCGGCAGCAGGAGCAGATCGTCTATGCCCGCGGCCACGCCAAGGCGGTGCGGGGCACTCTGACGCTGTATGGGGACGTGCTGAGCGCGCGGTATCGCCCGCGCCCGGACGGCAGCAACGAAGTCTGGCGGATCGAAAGCGACGGCGCGGTGCGGATCACCCAGCCGAACCAGGAGATGCAGGGTGATCACGCCA
Organism: uncultured Defluviicoccus sp.; assembly: GCA_964401555.1. Classification (GTDB taxonomy): domain Bacteria; phylum Pseudomonadota; class Alphaproteobacteria; order Rhodospirillales; family Defluviicoccaceae; genus Defluviicoccus. Next base: position 59,282 of record CAYNYW010000015.1, on the reverse strand, counting down.
CCTACGACCCGGAGACGGGGGTCCTGGTCGTCACCGGGCGCAAGGTGCGGCTGACCACGCCCGACAGCGAGATCACCGCCGATCAGAGCATCGAATATGCCTCGAAGAACCGCCTGTTAACCGCGCGGGGCAACGCCGCGGCCAAGCAGGGCGAACGCACCGTGCGCGCCGACACGCTCGTCGTCACCTTGCAAGACGGCAATACCGACAGCTCCCAGGTCAAGCGCATCGAAGCCTCGCGCAACGTCGTTGTCATCACCGCGAACGAGGTGATGCGCGGCGATCAGGGCGTCTACGATCTCGACGCCCAGCGGGCGACGCTCACCGGCCAAGTGAAGGTCACCCGCGGCGAAAACCAGCTCAACGGCTGCCGTGGCGAACTCGATCTGGATTCCGGGGTTGGCCGCATGTTCCCGTGCCCGAACGCCAGCGGCGAGGCCGGGCGCGTGCGGGGGCTGATCGTTCCGGGTTCGGACAACAAGGAGTAGACGCCGACCTCCGCACGGAGGACTTCGGCCACGGACGATGGCAGACAGTACCGGGCTCAGCGCGCCACCAAGCGACATCGGCGAGGCTCCAGCGGCGAAGCGGCAGCGCCCGCAGCCGGGGGATCGCGGCCTGTTCGCCATCAACCTCGTCAAGAGTTATGCCAACCGGCCCGTGGTCCGCGGCGTGACCCTGTCCTTGCAGCGGGGTGAGGTGGTGGGCCTCTTGGGCCCCAACGGCGCCGGCAAGACCACCTGCTTTTACATGATCACCGGGCTGCTCGCGCCGGACCGCGGCAGCATCATCCTCGACAATCGCGACATCACGCCTTTGCCGATGTACCGCCGCGCCCGGCTCGGCATCGGCTATTTGCCACAGGAAGCCTCGGTCTTCCGCGGCCTGAGCGTCGAGAACAACATCCGCGCCGTGCTGGAAGGCATCGAGCCGTCCCGCAAGCGCCGAGAGGCGATCATCGACGCGCTGCTCGCCGAGTTCGGGCTCGATCGCGTGCGCAAGACGCCCGCCGTCGCGCTCTCCGGCGGCGAGCGCAGACGCGCCGAGATCGCCCGCGCGCTCGCCTGTAACCCACAATTCATCTTTCTCGACGAACCTTTCGCCGGCATTGATCCGATCGCGCTCAATGACATCCGCGATCTGGTCGTACACCTCAAGGACCGAGGCATCGGCGTGCTGATCACCGACCACAACGTCAGGGAAACCCTGGACGTCATCGACCACGCCTACATCATCCACGACGGGACCGTGCTGATGGCGGGCTCATCCGCCGAGATCGTCGAAAACGAAGACGTGCGGCGCCTGTACCTTGGCGAACGCTTCAGCCTCTAGGGAGCGAACGATCGCCATGGCCTTGACCCCGCGGCTCGACCTCCGACAGACCCAGTCGCTGGTGATGACGCCGCAGCTCCAGCAGGCGATCAAGCTGTTGCAGTTCTCCAACCTCGAGTTGGCGGCTTACGTCGACGGCCAGATTCAGGAAAACCCCCTTCTGGAGCGCGACGATAGCCCGGCGGAAGGCGGCGGCGATACCGATGGCGCCGGCGCCGCGGACACCCTCGACCGGCCGGCCGGTACCGACGAGCCGGTCTCCGTCGATCGCGCGGTCGGCGCCGAAAGCCTCGACTTCGCGGAGTCCGCTTTCGAAGGCGATGGCTTCGAGAACGTGTTTGAACGGGATTTCACCGGCGATGCGGGACCCGATGCGCAATCCTCGGCAACGCTCGGCCGCGGCAAGGGGGGCACCTTCGATGACCGCGACGGCAGCTTCGAAGAGACGCTCGCCGGCCGCACGACGCTGAAGGAACATCTCTCCAGTCAGGCCGCCGTCGACCTGATCGACCCCATCGACCGCATGATCGCCCTGCATCTCATCGACCTCGTCGACGAGGCGGGCTACTTGACCGACGATCTTGGCGAGGCGGCAACCGTGCTGGGCTGCGCTCTCGACCGGCTGGAGGCCACGCTCAGCCGATTGCAGCGCTTCGATCCACCCGGCGTCTTCGCCCGCACCCTGGCAGAGTGCTTGAGCCTCCAGCTCATCGATCGCGGCCGGATGAACGAGCAGATGCGCCGCTTGCTCGCCCATCTCCATCTGTTCGCTCAGCACGAGTGGCAGGCGTTGGGCCGGATCTGCGGTGTCGACGCGACAACACTCGCGCAGATGGTCGCCGAAATCCGCACGCTCAACCCGAAACCGGCGCTCGTCTTCGATTACACGGTGGCGCAGCCGATTACGCCGGACATCATCGTCCGCCGCCAGGCCGATGGCGGCTGGGCGGTGGAGCTCAACACCGAGACGCTGCCGCGCCTCCTCGTCAACAATCGCTACTATGCGCAAGTGAGCCGCTCGACCCGTTCCAAGGCCGACCGCCAGTACATCAACGATTGCCTGCAGACCGCCAACTGGCTGGTGAAATCCCTGCACCAGCGCGCGACCACGATTCTCAAGGTCGCCACCGAGATCGTGCGCCGGCAAGAGGGCTTTCTTGCCGAAGGCGTCCAGGCGTTGCGTCCGCTGGTGCTGCGCGACATCGCCGAAGCGGTGAGCATGCACGAGAGCACGGTCAGCCGGGTGACGTCGAACAAGTTCATGGCGACGCCGCGCGGCATCTTCGAGCTCAAATACTTTTTCACCCACGCGGTCGGCGGTGGCGCCGGCGAGGCGCAGCATTCGGCGGAAGCGGTGCGCCACCGCATCCGCAACCTGATCGACGGCGAGCGGGCCGACCAGGTGCTGTCCGACGACGCCCTCGTCGATCTGTTGCGCAAGGAAGGCATCGACATCGCCCGGCGAACGGCCGCCAAGTATCGGGAGGCAATGGGCATTCCGTCGTCGGTGCTGCGCCGTCGACAGAAGACCGACCTGCAGTGGACCACCCGCCAGGAGCGAAGTTGACATCACCATTGCCGCCAACTAATGTCGCGCGCCTTGCGAGAGGCCGATCGGCGGCGACAACTAGCGAAACGGTGGCGGCGCGAATGGCGCCATCGACAGCATGGGGAAAGCGTCCGGTAGCGGCATCAGCTCCCGGCGCCGGGAAGGCGCCTTAAGATGGATCTCATGGTGAAGGGCAAGGGGCTCGACGTCGGTGAGGCCCTGCGCGTTCATATCGAGACCGGACTTGCGGGTCAGGTCGGGAAGTATTTCCCCCGTGCCCACGACGCGGTGGTCGGCATCGCCCGCGAAGCACACCAGTTCCGCGTCGATATTTCCGTGCACCCGCTGAGTGGCGTTTCTGTTCAGGGACGGGCCGCCGCCGCCGATGCCTATGCGGCGTTTGATTCCGCGCTTGAGCGCATCTCAAAGCAGCTCCGTCGTTACAAGCGAAGACTGAACGACCATTCGAGACGGCGCAGCAGCGACGAAGCCATTCCGGCACAGCAGTACGTCATCGCCGCCGAGAGCGAGGAAGATGAGTTGCCGGCCGAGGGGCAACCTGCCATCATCGCCGAGCTTCCGACCGAGATCGCCACGCTGAGCGTGGGCGAGGCCGTGATGCGGATGGACTTGGCCGACGCGCCGGCGCTGATGTTCCGCAATCGAGCGCACGGTGGCCTGAACGTCGTTTACCGCCGTGCCGACGGCAACATAGGATGGATCGACCCCACCAACACGCACGCAGCGTGAGGGGGACGACAGGAACCATGGAAATCGCCGATCTGCTTAAGCCAGAATTTGTGGTGCCGAAGCTGCGGGCGGGGAGCAAGAAACAGGCCCTGCAAGACCTTTCCCGCCGCGCCGCCGAAATCGTGGGACATCCCGAGCGGGTGATCTTCACCATCTTGATGAAGCGCGAGCGACTCGGCACCACCGGCGTCGGCAACGGTGTTGCGATTCCCCACGGCAAGATCGCCAGCCTCGATCGCCTGTACGGCATGTTCGCGCGGCTCGAACACCCCATTGATTTCGAGGCGATCGACGACCGGCCGGTCGATCTGATGTTCCTGCTGCTCGCGCCGGAATCCGCCGGCTCGGAGCACCTCAAGGCGCTGGCGCGGGTCTCGCGCCTGTTCCGCGACAAGGCCGCTTGCGAGAAGTTGCGCGGCACCGACGACGCCGAAGCGCTCTATGCGCTTTTGGTCGACACCACCGCGAGCTGGGCCGCGTAATCTCGCCGTCTTCCCGCAAACGCTCCCCGCGCCCCTTCTGCAGCAGCGCACTCAAAGACGGTGCAGTCGCTGCACGCAACCTTTTGTTTGTAATGCACATCCGCCCCATTCGGCTGAATCATCCGAATGGCCCAGCGCACCAGGGCATAGTGCGCTTGGGGATCAGCCCTCGTTGCCAACCTTGATCGAGCGGGCCGTCGTCGTGCCCGGTGCATTGCCTGCGGCCTTGTTGATCCGGATCGAACGCACCGCCGGCTGCGGGTCCACCCGGCGCAGATCGATGTGCAGCAAGCCGTTGTCGAGGCTGGCGCCTTTGACTTCGATGCCTTCAGCCAGCACCCAGGCCCGCTGGAACTGGCGCGCCGCGATGCCGCGGTGCAGGAAGATGCGGCCGGCATCGTCGTCCTTGCGCCGCCCCTTGACCACGAGCTGGTTGTCGCTAACGCCGACGTCGAGGTCATCGACATCGAACCCGGCGACGGCAAGCGTGATGCGCAGGCCGTCATCGCCGATCTGCTCGATATTGTGCGGCGGATAGCCGTCCGACGACCCCTTCGCGACATGGGCGATCACCTGCTCAAGCCGGTCAAAGCCGAGCAGGAACGGACTGTTGAACAGCGAAACGCGGTTCATTGTGCGGCTCTCCTCCGCGCAGACGAGCACTCTTTCGCGCCGCAGCCCCCGCGTCCAGGCAAACAGGTGTGGCGCACGCACTCAAGTGTGGCCGCGGGTGGGACCTTGTCAATGCCCGCCGAGCGTTCTGGCAGCCGAGCGCGGGCGCTGCGCCTGTCGCGCATCCAATCCCGTCCTCTTAAGTGAACACCGCCCGGGGCTCGTCGATGCCGGCCGGGTCCTCGTGAATCAGGACCTCGGCGTGGGGGAACGCCGCCTGGACGTCGGCCATCACCGCTTCGGCGATGGCGTGCGCCGCAAGAAGGGTGATCGCGCCCTCCATCTCCAGGTGGAACTGGATGAAGGCCTGGGTGCCCGAGGAGCGGGTACGCAGGTCGTGGACCGCGACCACGCCCGGATGCGCCCGGGCAATCGCGCGGATGCGTTCACGCTCGGCATCGGGCAACTCGCGGTCCATGAGCATGGCGAGACTGTGCTTAAGGATCTCGACCACACTGAAGATGATGTAACCGGCGATGCCGATGGCGATGAGCGGATCCGCCGCCGGCCAACCGAACCGGCCACTGAGGAACAGGGCGACGATGACGCCGAGGTTGATCAGGAGATCGGTCTGATAGTGCAGGGAATCGGAGCGAATGGCGACCGAGGATGTCCGCCGCACTACCGAGCGCTGGAACAAGACAAGCCCGAAGGTGAGCACGATGGAGACCAGCATCACGCCGACGCCGACGTTGGAGTTGGTGATGACGGCGGGATGGATCAGCCGCTCGCCCGCCTGGAAGAGGAGAAACGCCGCCGAGCCGGCAATGAACGCCGCTTGGGCGAGGCCGGCGAGCGGCTCGGCCTTGCCGTGGCCGAATCGGTGCTCCCGATCCGCCGGTTGCGCGGCATGGTGTACCGCGATCAGGTTGACCACGGACGCGGCAAGATCGAGCAGCGAATCCATCAAGGTGGACAGGAGACTGACCGCACCGGTGGCAAGCCAGGCCCCCGCCTTGGCGGCGATCAGGATGGCGGCGACGCTCACCGAGGCGATCGCTGCGAAGCGCTTCAAGCGATTGATCCGCGTCTCCTCGGCCGCGGATGCAGCCGGCCCCGGTGCTGGCGGTGACGCTGGCGGAGTCTTGTCGTTCATCATGGATAAAGCTCTTCTGTTCGCCAGTGCGCGCCGTCGCGGTGGTAAACAAAGCGCATGTGCAGGCGGAACGGCCGGTCCTCCCAGAATTCGATCGCATCGGCCACCACGCGGAACCCCGACCAGAACGGCGGCCTCGGCACGGAGCCGACCAGATAGCGGGCGGTGTACTTGGCCACTCGCGCCTCCAGCTCGAACCGGCCGGCGAGCGGCGCCGACTGGCGCGAGGCCCAGGCACCGAGCTGGCTGACGCGCGGCCGGCTCGCGAAGTACGCATCGGCCTCGGCATCGCTCACGGCCTCGACGCCGCCTTCGACGCGCACCTGCCGGCGCAGGCTCTTCCAATGAAAGCACAGGGCACACCACGGCACGGCGGCAAGCTCGCGTGCCTTGCGGCTGGTCAGGTTGGTATAGAAGACGAAGCCGTGCGCATCGACCCCCTTGAGCAGCACCATGCGCGCCGACGGTCTGCCGTCGCCGCCGACGGTGGCGAGCGTCATAGCGTTGGGGTCATTGGGCTCGCTGCGTTCGGCCGCGGCCAGCCATTCCGCGAACAGCGCAAGCGGGTCTGCGCTCGGCGTCATCTCCCCTCGTCCCGTCGTGGCGCCGGCCGGCCTGCGTGCAAAAACCCCGCCAGCGCGCATCACCGTGTGGCATCGGGCGCAGTGTAGCATCGGGCGGAGCCGTGCCGGTAGGCCCCAGCCGACCCGGCAGGCGCATCGCCGCCGCTCCCCGGTGCCATCGCTCCCATAGTCGGGACAACCGTGCGAGGATTTTGGCGGCGCGATCGCACACGTGTGATAGCATGGCCGCTTCCACGGAGGACGGCTTGGCGCGGGCACACGATGCGCGATCCTTACGAGGTTCTGGGCGTTGCCAAGGGCGCCGACAGCGGCGCCATCAAGAAGGCGTATCGCAAGCTCGCCCGCGAGCTGCACCCCGATTTGCATCCGGGCGACCAGAAGGCGGAGAATCGCTTCAAGGAGGTGTCCGCCGCCTACGACCTGCTGTCCGATCCCGACAAGAAGGCGCGCTACGACCGCGGTGAGATCGATGCGAGCGGAGCGCCCAAGGCCGAACGGCGATTCTATCGCGATTACGCGCAGGCCGGCCGCGGTGCGCGCTATGCCGAACCGGGCGATTTCTTCCGCGACTTCGAGGGTGCCGACATCTTCTCCGAGCTGTTTCGCGACATCCGCAAGGGGGGCGGCCAGGCCCAAGGCGCCGATCTGACCCACAAGATAGAGGTCGACTTCCTCGACGCCGTCAACGGAGCGACCAGGGAGATCGTCCTGCCGGACGGGCGCCGGCTCAAGGTCACCATTCCGCCGGGCACCGTCGACGGCCATGTCCTGCGGCTCAAGGGTCAGGGCAGCACCGGCTTCGGCGGCGGCGCCACCGGCGATCTGCGCCTTGAGATCAAGGTCCGTGCCCATCCCCACTTCCGGAGCAAGGGTCACGACATCTACGCCGATCTGCCGATCACGCTGGCGGAAGCCGTGCTGGGCGGCAAGATCGAGGTGCCCACCGCCGACGGCAGCGTGAGCCTGTCGATTCCACCGGGTGCCAACACCGGCATGCGCCTGCGCGTGCGCGGCAAGGGTGTGCCGTCCACGGGCGGCGGGCGGGGCGACCATTACGTCACGCTGCAGATCATGCTCCCCGAGCGCGGCGATCCGGAGCTCGAACGCTTCGTTCGCGACTGGGCGCAACGCCACCCTTATCGAGTCCGTGACCGCTGATCGGAGTCGGCTGCCATGGCAACCTTCGAAGACATCGTGCGCAGCCACGGTCTCACCCGCATCGAGTTGGAGAGCTGGCTCGACCAGAGCTGGATCAGGCCGCGCACGGTCGGCGATGAGCTGGTGTTCGACGAAGTGGACGAGGCGCGAGTCGCGCTCATCGTCGAGCTGCGCAGCGATTTCATGGTCAACGACGAGGCGCTGGGCGTCGTTCTGTCACTGCTCGACCAGCTTTACGCCGCGCGACGCATCCTCAAGAGCGTCGAAGACATGCTTGAGGCGTTACCCGAGCCGATGCGCGACGAGATTCGCGCGCGCCTGCATCCCACGGACTGATCCCGCCGCGCCATCCTCGCCGATGCGCCGGCCTGGTGCCTGCCGCCGCAACCATTGACGCCACCCCAACCTTCTTATATGGCGTGCGCACCGGTGCGCTTGTGCCCCCCCAGTGAGGGCCGCGTGAGGGCCGCGCAAACAGGTGCCGGACTTGCCAGCGTGGCCGTTTCGGTCGTGGCAGGTTGCCCGCGGCGTCGATGTCGCCCGGGGAAAGGATTCCCGTCAACCCATTGTTGTCTGGTCGCGAATGATCGAAGCAAAACCTCTGATGGCCGGCAAGCGCGGCCTGATCATGGGCGTCGCCAACGACCGCTCGATCGCCTGGAGCATCGCCCGTGCCGTCGCCGCGCAGGGTGGTACGCTGGCGCTGACCTACCAGGGCGAGGCACTGCGGAAGCGCGTCCTGCCACTCGCGCAATCCATCGATTGCGACCTCGTCCTTCCGTGTGACGTCACCGACCCGGACTCGCTCGACGCGTTGTTCGCGGAACTCGGCCGGCAATGGGACGGGATCGATTTCGTGGTGCACGCCATCGCCTTTTCGGACAAGGAGCAACTGAAAGGCCGCTACGTCGACACCACTTTCGAAAACTTCGCCTCGACGCTGGCGGTCTCGTGCTACTCGTTCACCGCGGTTTGCCAGCGCGCCGAGCCGCTCATGCGCGACGGCGGCGCCCTGCTGACGCTCACCTACATGGGCGCCGAGCGCGTGATGCCGCATTACAACGTCATGGGCGTGGCCAAAGCCGCCTTGGAAGCAAGCGTGCGCTATCTCGCAGAGGACCTCGGCAAGAAGGGAATCCGTGTCAACGCGCTGTCGGCCGGGCCGATGAAGACGCTCGCCGCGTCCGGGATCGGCGATTTCAGGCTGATCTTGAAGTGGAACCAGTTCAACGCGCCCCTGCGGCGCAACGTCAGCGCCGAAGATGTCGCCGGCGCCGGGCTCTACCTGTTGAGCCCGTTGTCCTCGGGCGTCAGCGGTGAGGTCCACCACGTCGATGCGGGCTACAACGTCGTCGGCATGATCGCGGTCGACGCCGTCCCGAATGTCCGCGAGATGCTCGACAACTTCACCCCGCAGTCGTGAGCGCGGGCACGCCGCGATGTCCGGCAACACGTTCGGCCATCTCCTGCGCCTGACCACCTTCGGTGAAAGCCACGGGCCGCTGATCGGCGCCGTGCTCGACGGGGTGCCGCCGCGCCTGCCCCTCGACGAAGGCGATATCCAGCCGTTCCTCGACCGCAGGCGGCCGGGGCAGTCGCGTTTCACCACGCAACGCCAGGAGACCGACCGGGTGCGGATCGTTTCCGGCGTGTTCGAGGGGCAGACCACCGGTACGCCGATCGGGCTCCTGATCGAGAACGCGGATGCGCGCTCGAAGGACTACGGTGCGATCAAGGATGTCTTCCGTCCCGGTCACGCCGACTACACCTACTGGTGCAAGTACGGCATCCGCGACTACCGCGGCGGCGGCCGGTCGAGCGCCAGGGAGACGGCGATGCGGGTCGCAGCCGGTGCCATCGCCCGCAAGATCCTGGGCGATGCTGTCGTTGTCCGCGGCGCAGTGGTCCAGATGGGAACCGACGGTATCGAGCGGCCGCGCTGGGACTGGGAGGAATGCCTGCGCAATCCGTTCTGGTGCCCGGATGCCACCGCGGCCGCGCGCTGGGCGGGTTTGCTCGATGGCATCCGCAAGGACGGATCGTCGACCGGCGGCATCGTCGAGATCGAAGCCGCGACGCCGCCGGCCGGCCTCGGCGCCCCGATCTTCGATCGCCTCGACGCCGATCTCGCCAAGGCTTTGATGAGCATTCCCGCGGTCAAGGGGGTCGAGATCGGCGCCGGGTTCGCCGCCGCCGCCCGCACCGGTGCCGAGAACAACGATGAGATGCGCATGGACGACGATTCGGTGCGCTTTCTCTCCAACCACGCCGGCGGCATCCTCGGCGGCATCTCCACCGGCCAGCCCATCATCTGCCGGATCGCGGTCAAGCCGACGAGTTCACTGCCGATCCCCCAGCGCACGGTGAACACGGCCGGCGAGGACGCGATGATCGCGACCAAGGGCCGCCACGATCCGTGCGTGGCGATCCGCGCCGTGCCGGTCGCCGAAGCGATGGTCGCCCTCGTGCTCGCCGACCACCTGCTCCGCCACAAGGCGCAGTGCGCGTAAACGCTCTTCGGTTCTCTTTATCGTGGCGCCAACCACAGCACACCGGGACAGCGTAACGCCTCGTCATTGGGCGGGAAACACTGGGCGCGGGAAATACTGGTCGGAGTGAGTGGATTCGAACCACTCACTGGTGCAACTTTAGGAAACGCCGCGCATCCCTCGCAGCGCGCTACCCCATTGACATCACTGGAGCCACGTCACGCGCAGCGCTTCCTTGCGTTGCACGAAGTTTCATGCATTCTGTTACCCCGGTGTTACCCCGGTGGAGCGACGCGATGGCGAGCATGCGGTTCACGGCGAGGTCGGTGCAGGCGATGAAGCCGCCCGCGACTGGCCGGGTCGAGGTCTTCGACGCGACCACCCCCGGCTTCGGGCTCCGGGTCACAGCGCGCGGGCGGCGGACCTGGTGCGTGATGTACCGCTTCGAGGGCCGGGTTGAGCGGCTCACCATCGGTGACGCCGGCAAGTTGTCCCTGGCCGAGGCGCGCCAGCGGGCGAAGGCGGTCCTCGCCGACGCCTCGCGGGGCGTCAACGCTGCCGCCGTCAAGCGCGCCGGCCGGCGGGCTGAGACCTTCGGCGAGGTGGCCGAGCGCTACCTGGAGGAACACGCGAAACCGCGGAAGCGCTCGTGGCGGCGCGATCAGGAGATCCTCGATCGCGACGTGTTGCCGGCGATCGGGCGGCTCAAGGCCAACAAGGTCGGCCGCGGCGACGTGCGGGCCATCTTGCGCGCTATCGTCGGCCGCGGCGCGCCGGTCATGGCCAACCGCACCCTCGAAGTCATCCGGGCGGTGTTCAACTGGGCGTTGCGCGAGGAGGTGGGCGACCTGGCCGCCAACCCGTGTGCGCAGATGCTGCCGCCGGGCGGGGCCGAGCCCTCGCGGGAGCGGGCGCTGACCGAGGCCGAGATCGCGACCTTGTGGACGGCGCTCGACGGCGTGCCGGTCGCAGCGGGCCAGCGGCTGGCGCTGCGCCTGATCTTGGTCACGGGTCAGCGGAAGGGCGAGGTCGCCACGGCCAGGCGCGCCGAAATCGACCGCGCGGCGGCCGTTTGGACCATCCCCGCCGCCCGCTCGAAAAACGGCATCGCGCACCGCGTGCCGCTGTCGCCGCTGGCGCTGACGCTCATCGATCAGGCCGAGGCGCTGGCCGGCCAGGCGCCATGGCTGTTTCCGTCGCCGCGGAGCGATCGCCCGGTGACGCCGAACGCGCTCAACAACGCGCTCTACCGCCACCGCGCCGCGTTTGGGATCGCCGCATTCACCCCGCACGACCTCCGCCGCACCGCCGCGACTGCGATGGCGGGCTTGGGGATCCCGCGGGTGACGCTCGGCAAGGTGCTCAATCACGTCGAGCCGGGGGTGACGGCCATCTACGACCGCCACGGGTACGACCTCGAAAAGCGTCGCGCGCTCGATGCTTGGGGGGCAAGGCTCGCCGAGATCGTCGGCATCGCGCCGACCGCGGCCGGCAACGTGATCGAACTGGGCCGGCGGTGACCCGCCCGACCGGGAACCCGCCCGGCCGCCCGCCGCGGCCGCTGCGGGTCGATGGTGGCCCGGCGCTGACGTGGCGACAGTGGCGCGGAGTGGTCGCGGAGATCACGACAGCGGACATCTACGCCGCCCGGCCGTGGCGCGCGAGCCTCGGCGCCGTGGCGGAGGCCGCCAGGGTTTCGCGCCCGGCGGTGGTCAAGTGGCGCCGCATGCAAGCTTACCGCGATGGGCTTTTGCTCCTACTCGTCCGGCGGATCTCGCGGCGGGTTGCCTGGGAGCTGGCCCGCGAGGACGAGCCGCCACCGCCGCCGGCGGTCGCCATCAACAAGCGGCAGCGGAATGCGCTGATCGCTACACGCGTGCTGAGGGACTGGGCGGGGCCGGTCGAAAGCCCGTTCGACGGCGAAGCGTACGACACGCCAGCGGCTTACGCGGAGCACCTCGCGGGCCGGGACGCGATCCACGTCGAGGATCTGCGGGCGTGGTGGCGCGACTGCGAGAACTGGCGGCGCGGCGGGCGTTAACCAAACCCTGCCGGGTTTGGTTAACAGTCACTGCAAGTTTTTAGAGGATTTCCCTCAAGCCTTGCTGTTCATCCAAAGTAAGGTCCGCCTCACAACGACTTTAGCCGCATGTGAGGTGGATCTATGACCACGTTCCCAACAACCGCTCCCGAATTGTTGACCTCCCGCGAGGTGCTGCGCCTGCTCGGCTTCCGCAGCCGCGTAACCCTGTGGCGACACGTGCGTTCTGGCGACTTCCCGGCGCCGGTTTCCACGCTCGGTCGCTCGATCGCGTGGCGCCGGACCGATGTCGAGCAGTGGTTGGCCGCCCGCCCCCGGGTCGCCTGGGCCGGGTGATGCCCGCGCAGGTGCCCGGCGCCGCTGGCGGGCGGCGCCCGGGTTGGGGGCTCAGCGCAAGGGGGAGCGCCTCGTTTGTAGGCATTCCGCGCTTCCCCGTCAAGTTCGCACCGAAGCCGCACACGATTTGTGCACCGCGGGGGCGTGGCCCCCGGCTTGGCCGGCGAGGCCGCCGATGAGCGCGGCCCTGCCACCTGACCTCGCCGCGGACCTGGCCGTAGCGGATAACCAGGCCGCTCTCGACCTCGCCGAGGCGCTGGCGCAGCACCCGCGGCACCAGGCGGCCGATCAGCCCGAGGTGCGGGCAACGTGGTGGCGACTTCGGTGCGCCGGCGCCGAGCTGCCGGCCGAGCCTGGCGTGATCGCGATTCGCGGGGTGCGCCGATGAGCGCGGCCGAGATCGCCAAGCGGCTTGGCGGCGCCATCCGGCACGGCCGTGGCTGGTTGGCTCGGTGCCCGGTTCCTGGTCACGGCCAGGGGCGGGGCGACCGCAACCCGTCCCTGAGCCTGGCCGACGGCGAGGGCGGCCGGCTGCTGGTGACGTGCTTTGGCGGGTGCGCCGCGCGCGACGTGCTCGCCGAGATGCGCAACCGCGGCCTGATCGCGGGTCGCCGCGACGACTGGCAGCTGCCGCCCACTCCCGCTCGTGATCCGCTGCCGGTCGCCGATGCCGAGCGCAAGCGGGCGTTCGCGCTTCGACTGTGGGAGGCGGCGACGGCGGCCGGCGGCACGCTGGTTGAGACCTACCTTCGACATCGCGCCATCACGCTGGCGGCGCCTGCCAGCCTCCGTTTCGCGCTCGAGCTGCCGCACGCGCCGAGCGGCCAACGGCTGCCGGCGATGCTCGCGCTGGTACAGGACGTGGCCGGCCAGTTCCTCGGCGTGCACCGCACCTACCTCGCGCCCGACGGCAGCGGCAAGGCGCGGGTCGAGCCTCAGAAGATGATGCTCGGCGGCGTTGCCGGCGGCGCGGTGCGCCTCGGCGAGGCGGCTGACGGCATGGTGATCGCCGAGGGCATCGAGAGCGCGCTTTCGGCGATGCAGGCTTCCGGCCGGCCGAGCTGGGCGGCGTTGAGCACCAGCGGGCTGCGTCGCCTCGAACTGCCCGAGCACGTCCGCGAGGTGACCATCGTGCCGGACGGCGATCAGCCGGGCCGGGACGCGGCGAATGCGGCGGCGCTGCGTTGGACCAGACAGGGCCGGGTGGTGCGCATCGCGACGCTGCCCGATGGGCGAGACATCAACGACCTATTGCGGGGGAGCGCGCGATGACGAGCAACACCGAAGACCCGCGGGGCGAGGCCGGGCGGGTGATCGACGCGGTGGAGCTGTTTCAATGCCCGATCCGGCGGCTGGTCGCGGCCGCCAAGGACGATCCCGGCGCGCCGTTCGCCCCCGATGCGCTCACGCTGCTCGGAGAGCTGCGCAAGAGCGACCGCGCCCGCTTCGAGGTTGCCCGGTCGGATCTGAAGCGCGTCGGCATCCGGGTGACCGCGCTCGATGAGGCGCTGGACGAGGAAGACGGTGACCCGGTGCGGCGCGACACGCAAGCGACCGCACTCGCCAAGCTTGTGGGCGAGCGCACCGAGCTGTTCCGTTGCGACGACGGCACCGGCTTTGCCGACATCGAGGTTGGCGGCCAGCGCCAGACCTGGCCGGTGCGCTCGAAGGGCTTCCGTTCGTGGCTGGCGCGGCTCTTCTTCGAAGAGGCCGGCGGCGCAGCCAATGGCGAGGCGATGCAGGCCGCGCTTGGGCTGATCGAAGCGCGCTGCCAGTTCGACGGCGAGGAACGGCCGGTGTTCCTGCGCGTCGGTGGTCATGAAGGGCGCGTCTATCTCGATCTATGCGACGACACATGGCGCGCCGTCGAGATCGACGCGGACGGCTGGCGGGTGGTCGAGCGGCCGGCGGTACGGTTCCGCCGCACGGGCGGCATGCGCCCCTTGCCTGAGCCTGTGCGCGGCGGCGCGATCGAGGACCTGCGCCCGTTCCTCAACGTCTCCGGCGACGACGACTTCACGCTGGTGGTCGGCTGGCTGCTGGCGGCGCTGCGTGACTGCGGCCCGTACCCGGTGCTGGCGATCGCCGGCGAGCAGGGCTCGGCGAAATCGACGTTCGCGGCCGTGCTGCGGGCGCTGGTTGACCCCAACTCGGCGCCGCTGCGGGCTTTGCCGCGCGAGGATCGTGATCTGTTCATCGCCGCCACCAACGGTCACGTCCTCGCCTTCGACAACATCTCGGGGCTGCCGCACTGGATCAGCGACACCTTGTGCCGGCTCGCGACCGGCGGCGGCTTCGCGGTGCGGCAACTCTACTCGGACCAGGACGAAGTGCTGTTCGACGCGCAGCGGCCGGTGATCCTCAACGGCATCGAAGACTTCGTGGCGCGGCCCGACCTCAGCGACCGGGCGGTCATGCTGACCCTCGAAGCGATCCCGGACGAGGCGCGCCGGCCCGAGCGCGAGTTGTGGGCGGCGTTCGAGGCGGCGAGGCCACGCATCCTCGGTGCGCTGCTCGATGCGGTTGCGCATGGGTTGCGGCGACTGCCCGAGACCAGGCTCGATCGGCTGCCGCGCATGGCCGACTTCGCGTTGTGGGCGACCGCGTGCGAAGGCGCGATCTGGCCGGCCGGCACGTTCATGGCGGCTTACGACGGCAACCGCACCGAGGCGGTCGCGGCGCTGATCGAGGCCGATCCCGTCGCGATGGGCGTGCGGACGCTGGCAGCGGTGCGGACGGTATGGACGGGAACGGCGGCGGATCTTCTGGGCGCCCTGAAGAGTCAAGCGGGGGAGGCGGCGGAACGGGCCAAGGACTTCCCCCAAACGCCTCGGGCACTCGCGGGCCGGCTGCGGCGCGCAGCAACGGCGCTGCGCAAGGCCGGCGTCGAGGTGGATTTCAGGCGCGAGGGCAACGCTCGCGCTCGCACCATCACCATCGCCTTTTCCCGTTCCGATAATGGGGGGGATTTTGCGTCCGCACCGTCCGCACCGTCCGCAGAGACGGAAAACGCCAGGAAATCCGAGGCGTTTGGCAATGCCGATGCGGACGGTAGGGGTGCCGATGCGGACGGTAGGGGTGCCGATGCGGACGGTAGGGGTGCGGCATACCGTCCGCACGTAAGTGATTGGCCAAACACGGCTATTTCGCCGCCCGGCGCCAATGCGGACGGTGCGGACGGTAGCCACCCCCCCTTTTTCGGCGCGGAGAAAATGGGTACGCCCGGCGAACCCTTCGAGGACGACGATGACGTGCTCATCATCTGAGCTGGTGGGCGCGTTGACGGCGGCGGGCTGCCAGGTGGTGCTGGCGGGCGAGCGGCTGATCGTCCGGCCGGCGCACAAGGTGCCGGCGACCCTGGTCGCCGAGCTGCGCGCCCACAAGCCCGCGCTGATCGCCTACCTGAATTCGCGCCCCGTCTGCGCCGAGTGCGACCAGCCGCTCGATCCGCAGCCGTGGTCGGCGGCCGACTGGCGTGAGCTGTTCGATGAGCGGCTGGCGGTGGCGCTGATCGACGGCGAGATGTTCGAGATCGAGGCGCGGCGCCAGGCGTGGTGGGACACCGTGACGCGCTGGCAGGAGATGCACCCCGGCACCACCCGCGACCAGGCGGCGACGGCGCTGCGGGCGCTGGTTCGAGGCGAGGCGAGCGCGGCGCCATCTCCGGGCGACACGGCAAAGGAGCGAGCGAAATGAGCGACAACGGCAAGTCCGGCGGCTACGGGCCGTCGATCCAGGTGGCGCGGCTGTTCCGCAAGACCAGCGCGAAGGGCGCCGAGTACTTTGCCGGGCGGTGGGGTGGCGCCAAGATCGCGCTGCTCAAGAGCCGCGACGTGGCCGACGACGGCGGCGAGATCTGGCACCTCGTGCTCTCCGAGGCGCCGAAGCCGGTTGATGGGGGGCAGCGATGACCGCGCCGGTCTGGCGCATCCTGGCCGCGGCGTGGATCGTCGTCGCGTTGCGGCGGCAGGCGGAGCGCTGCGCCCGCGGCGGGTACCGCCGGTGCTGGTGGTGTGGCGTCGCCTATCCGCGCAACCCGCTGTGTGATATCGTTGCAAAGTCCAGCGCGGAGGGTGTGCATCATGCCTGACCAGCTTCCGACCCCGGTGCCGAGGCCGCGCCCGGCGCCGGAGGACGCGTGGCCCGTTGCCTCGCCGTGGCTTCCTCGCCCCAAGGCGCCGCCGCGGCCGTTGGGCGGCGCGGCGCTGGCGGGCGCTGCCGGCGGGGCTGACAAGCGGCGGGAGGCGAAGGAGGACCGGCGATGAGCGAGAGCACACCGCCCCGCAACGGCGGTCGAGATGCGGCATCGGGGCGGTTCCTCCCCGGCAACCCTGGCAAGCCACCGGGGACCCGGTGCCGGGCGACCAAGGCCGTGGAGGCGCTCTTGGACGGCTCGGTTGACGCGCTGACCCGCAAGGCGATCGAGATGGCGCTGGCGGGCGACCCGACGGCGATGCGGCTTTGCCTCGAACGGATCATCGCGCCGCGGAAGGATCGCCCCGTGCGGTTCGGGCTGCCGCCGCTCGAACGCCCCGAGGATGGTCCGCAGGCGCTGGCGAAGATCGCCGAGGCGGCGGCGGAGGGCGAACTGACACCAGGCGAGGCCAGCGACATCGCGGGCCTGGTCTCGCGGTGGGCCGATGCGCGCACGAACGCCGATCTGCTCAATCGGCTGGCGCGGCTTGAGGCGCACATCTTCGGCGAGGACAACTGATGCGCGCTCGCATGCCAAGGCGCTCCGGCGGCTCGATCGCGGCCCGGCTGCGGGATCTGGAACGGGCCGCCCTGCCGCGCGTGTCGTACGTGGTCGAGGCCGGCGACTTGAGCGAGGCGGCGATCGAGGCGGCGTTGGCTCGGCGCCGGGCGGCGCATCCGAACGCTGGCCCGGTGGTGTTGGTGCCGGAGGGGTCGCTGCGGGACGTGACGCCCGAGGAGTGGCAGCAACGGTGGGCGCCGCCCTGGGCGAAGGATGTGAAGCCGATCGTGCTCGATGCTGCGCCCGAGCTGCGCGAGTGCGCGGTGGTGAGCCAGGCGCTGGCCGAGGCGGCGGCGGCACGGGCCGCGCACGAGGGCCTCGCCCGCTGAGCCGGCTTCGCGCGGTGGCCTGCGGCGAGCGAGACGCTGCCGGCATGGCTTAACAGCCCTCCCGCACCGCGACGCTTACCAGCGGCCCGGAAACGAGCCTGAGCGACGATCCGGCGGGAACCGCCCGCTGCCGGGCGCTCTGGTGCGCGGTGCTGAGCCAGGCGCTGCACGACGCGGCGGGGCTGCGGACCGCCGGCACCTCGGCGGGGCGCCAGGCGCTTGAGCGGCGGCGCGTCGCGATCTGGATCGACACGCCGGACTTCATCGAGGTGTGCGATCTCGCGGGGGTCGAGCCTGCCATCGTGCGCGCGCGCATCGAGGCGGCGCTGCGGGGCGTGCGGTAGCCGTGCGTGTTCGCGCCCGTTCATTCCAAGCGCGCGCCGGCTGTTACCCCGGTGTTACCCCGGCGATTTCACTCGACGCCAAGCCATTGATGTAACGCGGGAAAGTCTGGTCGGAGTGAGTGGATTCGAACCACCGACCCCCGCCTCCCGAAGACGGTGCTCTACCAGGCTGAGCTACACTCCGATCGCTGGAGCGCCCTTATAGCGGAGCGGTGCCGGCAAGGGCAAGCGGGGCGCAGCCGTTCCGCCCCAGGCACGAAGCGCTTCGCAAGCATCTGTCCTGCGCACTCGTCCCGGGCATCCGTCGCGGGCGACCGCCCACGCTCAGAATGCCCGTTCCACGCAGAACTCGACGACCTCGGCGAGGGCCTTCTTCTCCGCGCCATCGGCAAACTGCGCCAGCGCGTCCGCCGCGCGACCGGCGTAGGCCCGCGCCCGCGCCAGGCTCTCGGCGAGTGCCCCCCTGGCGTTCAGCAGATTGATCGCCGTCTGCAAATCACCGTCCTGCTGGTCCAGGTCCTCCAGCGTGCGCCGCCAGAACGCGCGCTCGTCGTCGCTGCCGCGCTTGAGCGCGAGGACAATGGGCAGCGTCATCTTACCCTCGCGGAAATCGTCGCCCACCGTCTTGCCGAAGGTGCTCTCGGCGGCCGTGTAGTCGAGCACGTCGTCGACGAGCTGGAACGCGATGCCGAGGTTCATGCCGAAGCCCTCGAGGGCGCGGGCGTCCTCGGCCGGCCGGTCGGCGACGACGGCCCCGAGCTTGCTGGCGGCCGCGAACAACTGCGCGGTCTTGGCCTTGATCACTTCGAGATAGGCCTCTTCGGTGGTCTCGATGTCCGACGTGGTGATTAGCTGCATCACCTCGCCCTCGGCGATCACCGACGACGCCCGCGACAGGATGGCCAATACTTCGAGCGAGCCATCCTCCACCATCAGCTCGAAGGCGCGGCTGAACAGGAAGTCGCCGACCAGGACGCTCGGCTTGTTGCCCCAGACCGCGTTGGCCGACGACAACCCGCGGCGCAGCGTGCTGTCATCGACGACATCGTCGTGCAGGAGCGTCGCGGTGTGAATGAATTCGACGCATGCCGCGAGCCCGACGTGCCGGGCACCGCGATAGCCGCACAGCCGCGCCGCCGCGAGCGTCAGCATCGGGCGCAAGCGTTTGCCGCCGGCGGCGATTACGTGGCCGGCGAGCTGCGGGATCAGCGCTACCGGGCTCTGCATGCGCTCAAGAATCAGCGCATTGACGGCCGTCAGGTCGTCGGCAACCAGCCGGGAAAGCGGATCGAGGCTCGGTCTCACCCGCCGTTGCCCCCGTACGTCCGCTGCCACGTCCACCAAAACCACCCTCCTCCTCGCCCTCGGCGCACCGGCATCGCCCCGAGCCGGCGCCCGACAAACCACGCCCGCGCGCGTCGCCGGCATTGGTTAAGCATATCCCCATTTCGCCTGTTCTGCGCAAGAATGCAACTGGCAGGCGGCGGGGCTTTGCACGTCCCGCCCGAGGCGGGCATCCGGCCGCCCGGGAATCGCCCTCAATTGGACCAAAAGCATGCGCCAATCAATGGTCTGCTGGTGACACCTCCACTCCCGAACGACAACGACCCTGGCGGTGCGCCAACCGAGGCGTATAGCGAGGATCGGCTGTTGGGCGGCCGCGTCGTGTTGCGTCAGCCGCGTGCCGGCCTGCGGGTGGCCGTCGATGCGGTAGTGCTGGCCGCCGCGGTGACGGCGCGCGCGGGCGAGCGCGTGCTCGACGTCGGCTGCGGGTCCGGTGCCGCCGCGCTGTGCCTCGGCGCCCGTGTCGCAGGCGTGCAGATCCGCGGCATCGAGCGTACGCCGGAGCTTGCGGCGATCGCGCGCTTCAACGCCGCCGCCAACGGCCGCAGCGACGATCTTGAGATCCTCTGCGCCGACATCGCGAGCCCGGTGCCGGGCCTGCCGCCCGCCTCGTTCACGCACGTGATGACCAATCCACCGTTCCGGCCGCCGGGAGCGGGCCGGGCGCCGGTTGACGCCGGGCGCCGGGCGGCCACCATCGAGGACGCGCCGGGGCTTGCCGGCTGGCTCGCGTTCTGTTGCCGGATGCTTGCTCCAGGCGGCACGCTTACCATGATCCACCGCGCCGACCGGCTGCCGGAGATCCTCGCGCACCTCGCGGGCCGGCTCGGTGGCATTGCCGTGCTGCCGCTGTGGCCGGGTGGCGCCTCAGCGAAGCCGGCGCGCCGCATCCTCGTGCGCAGCCGCGTCGGCTCGCGCGCGCCGTTCCGCCTGCTGCCCGGCCTCGTGCTGCATACGGCATCGGGCGACTTCACCGCGATGGCCGACGCGATCCTTCGCGACGTCGGCCCCATCGCCTGGGGCCAGGACTGAGCCGCCGCCGGGCAACCGCGAGCGTCGTCTTCGACGACTGCGGTTGCATGTGGGTGAATAACCACCAAAATAAAGCGCGCGTCGCGGCATCCGTCCGCCACCGCGACGATCGCCGCACCGGCGAGCGTCCGGCATTGCTGTTGGCAAGCCCCCCTTAAGGAAGCACCGATGTCCCTCTGTTCGCGTCTGTCCGGGTGTTCGTGCCTGTCAGGATTCTCTTGCCCATGGTTGCGCCGCGACGGCGTCGTCGCCGTCGTTCCCTTGCACGGCGTGATCGGGCATCTCGGGCCCTGGCATCGCGGCCTGAGCCTGAAGGCTCTGGCGCCGGTGCTCACCCGCGCCTTCAAGCTCAAGCACCTGCAGGCGGTGGCCTTGAGC
Organism: uncultured Defluviicoccus sp.; assembly: GCA_964401555.1. GTDB lineage: Bacteria > Pseudomonadota > Alphaproteobacteria > Rhodospirillales > Defluviicoccaceae > Defluviicoccus. The sequence goes on along the minus strand of CAYNYW010000015.1, from coordinate 38,610 downwards.
GTCAATTCGCCGGGCGGCACGCCGGTGCAGGCCGCACTCATCGCCCGACGCATTCGTGCGCTCGCCGAGGAACACACGGTGCCGGTGTTCGCCTTTGCCGAAGACGTCGCCGCGTCCGGTGGCTACTGGCTGCTCGCCGCCGCCGACGAAATTTTCGCCGACGACAGCTCACTGGTCGGCTCCATCGGCGTGGTCAGCGCCGGGTTCGGCTTCCCCGAGCTGCTCAAGCGCCTGGGTGTCGAGCGACGCGTTTACACCGCGGGCGAGCACAAGGCGGCCCTCGATCCGTTCCAACCGGAGCGCCCCGACGAGGTCGAGCACCTAAAGCGCATCCAGGCCGACATCCACGACGTCTTCTGCGCCTACGTGCGCGAGCGCCGCCAGGGGCGGCTCAAGGCGGCGGAGGACGAGCTGTTCAGCGGCCGGTTCTGGAGCGGGCGCAGCGCGCTCGCGCTTGGTCTGATCGACGGCATCGGCGATCTGCGCACCACCATGCGCGACCGTTTCGGCTCGAAAGTGCGCTTTCGCATGCTCGGCGATCAGCGCCGCTGGTGGCAGCGTCGCCTCGGCCTCGGCTCGGATCGCTCTGCGACCACGGCCCCTGCAATCGCGGGCGCGCTGGCGTCGCTCGAAGAAGCGCTGCTGTGGCAGCGCTATCGCCTGTAAGCGGCCGCACCATCGGCAGTGTGCGAAGCACGACCAAAGCCGGTCTTGACGCGCCTCGGCATCGGTCCATACTGACACGTGGTTCTTGGTAAGGCTCGTAATACCGGTCGCGCCCATGCCGTTGCCGTTACTTGCCCCACTGGTCGTCACCGCCGCTGCCGCCGCCACCGCCGGCTGGGCGGGTGCGCGCTGGTGGCAGCGCGTGTTCGGCGGGGCTGGGCAGCTTGCCGATCCGGCGGCCGGACGGGACGGCGACACCCCAGAACCGACGACACATCCCCGCGCCCGGGCACGGACCATGACCTGGTGCGCCACCTGCGGCGCCTACGTGCTGCCGGACCACGCGGCGTCCGGGGCGCACGCCGATCGCCACGGCGGCGGCTGATTGCCAGTCCCTCGACGGGCCGCCCCGACACCAGTCCCTCGACGGGCCGCCCCGACACCAGTCCCTCGACGGGCCGCCCCGACAC
>CAYNYW010000015.1:0-37374 GCA_964401555.1 uncultured Defluviicoccus sp. | reverse complement strand
CAGTCCCTCGACGGGCCGCCCCGACAACGGCTTGACCCGACAAGGGGGGGCGCTCTATCGTCCCGCCGCCCGAACCGGCAACGAACGCTCGGTTCTTTCCCGCCCACATCCCGGCATGCCTGCACAGAAGCCAAGTTTTCAATCGCTGATCCTGTCCTTGCAGTCGTTCTGGGCGGAGCGCGGCTGCGTTCTCCTTCAGCCGTTCGACATGGAGGTCGGCGCCGGGACCTTCCATCCGGCCACCACGTTGCGCGCGCTTGGGCCTGAGCCATGGCGCTGCGCCTACGTCCAGCCGTCGCGCCGGCCGACCGACGGCCGCTACGGCGAGAATCCCAACCGCCTGCAGCACTACTACCAGTTCCAGGTGCTGTTGAAGCCGTCCCCCGCCGACAGCCAGGAGCTCTATCTTGAGAGCCTCGCCCACCTCGGCATCGATCCCGCGCTGCACGACATCCGCTTCGTCGAGGACGACTGGGAGAGCCCGACGCTGGGTGCCTGGGGGCTCGGCTGGGAGGTGTGGTGCGACGGCATGGAAGTCACCCAGTTCACCTATTTCCAGCAGGTCGGCGGCATCGAATGCGCGCCGGTCGCGGTCGAGCTGACCTACGGGCTGGAACGGCTAGCGATGTACATCCAGGGCGTCGAGAACGTCTACGACCTCGACTTCGACGGCTGCGGCACCAGCTATGGCGATGTCTTCTTGCAGAACGAGCGCGAGGGCTCGGCGTACAACTTCGAGCACGCCAACACCGAGCAAGTCTTTCGCCACTTCGCCGACGCGGAAGCCGAATGCAAGGCGTTGCTGGCCCTCGACAAACCGCTGGTGCTGCCCGCCTACGAGCAGTGCATCAAGGCGAGCCACCGCTTCAACCTGCTCGATGCCCGCGGCGTGATCTCGGTCACCGAACGCCAGGCCTACATCGGCCGGGTCCGCGCGCTGGCGCGGGCGTGTTGCGAGGCGTGGCTGGCCAGCCGCGGGCACGGCGCCTAGACCATGCCCGACTTCCTGCTCGAACTGCTGTCCGAAGAGATTCCGGCACGGATGCAGGCCAGGGCCGCGGACGACCTCAAGCGCCTGTTCTGCGACGGGCTCACGCGCGCCCGGATCGGCTGCGATGCGGTGCGGACGTACGTCACGCCGCGTCGGCTGGCGCTGATCGCGAACGGCCTGCCGGAACGCCAGCCGGACATCACCGAAGAGCGCAAGGGACCCCGCGTCGGTGCGCCCCAGGGCGCCATCAACGGGTTCCTCAAGGCATCGGGGCTGGCCGCGCTCGGCGATGCCGAGGTTCGCGAGACCGACAAGGGCGCCTTCTACTTCGCCGTCAGTGTCCGCCGCGGCAGGGCCACCGCGGAAGCCATCGCCGACGTCGTGATCACAACGATCGGAGCGCTATCCTGGCCCAAGTCGATGCGCTGGGGCGACTTTCAGATGCGCTGGGTACGGCCGCTGCACGGCGTGGTCGCCATGCTCGACGGCGCGCACGTGCCGCTGAACATCGCGCTCCGCCCCGGCGACGGCGCCGCCATTCTCGCCTCGACGACGCAGACGCGCGGCCATCGCTTTCTCGCTCCCGAACCGCTGCCGCTCGCCGGGCCCGCCGACTATCTTGCCCGGCTCGAAGCGGCGAAGGTCATCGCCGATCAGGCACGCCGCCGGCAGATGATCGAAGCCGGCGCCCGCGTTGCCACCGCCGCCCAGGGCCTCAGCCTGCGCGACGATCCGGCGCTGCTGGACGAGGTGACCGGCCTGGTCGAGTGGCCGGTGGTGCTGACGGGCCGGATCGATCCTCAGTTCATGGCGCTGCCGCAAGAGGTGCTGATCACCGCGATGCGCGCGCATCAGAAGTACTTCGCGACCGTCGACGCCGCAGGCCGGATGGCGCCGTGGTTCATCGTCGTCGCCAACACCGAAACATCCGACGGCGGCCGCGCGGCGATCGCCGGCAACGAACGCGTGCTGCGCGCCCGGCTCTCGGACGCCCAGTTCTTCTGGGACCAGGACCGCAAGGTTGCACTCGTTGACCGAGTCGAGAAACTCCGCGAGCGTGTGTTCCACGCCAGGCTCGGCTCGGATTTCCAGCGCACCGAACGGCTCGAACGCTTGGCAAAATGGCTTGCCGAAGAATACAGCGGGGCCGATGCCGATCTTGCCGCCCGCGCCGCCCGGTTGTGCAAGGCCGACCTGACCACCGGCCTCGTCGGCGAGTTCCCCGAGCTGCAGGGGATCATGGGCCGCTACTACGCGCTAAACGACGGCGAGGTACCCGAGGTGGCGGATGCGATCGCCGAGCACTACGCCCCGCAAGGCCCCGACGATCGCTGCCCGAGCGCACCCGTCAGTGTCACCGTCGCGCTCGCCGACAAGATCGACACGCTGGTCGGATTCTTCGCCATCGACGAGAAACCGACCGGCTCGAAAGACCCGTACGCACTGCGGCGCGCGTGTCTGGGTGTGATCCGGCTGATCGTCGAGAACGGCCTGCGGCTGCCTTTGGCTGAGTTGTTTTCCTCCGCCTACACTGATGGGTATGTGCTGCAGGTGTTTGTGGCGGACCAAGACTTGCGGCTCAAGCGCAGGGCCGTAGAAGTGAGCGCCGATCTTCTCGCCTTCTTCGCCGACCGGCTCAAGGTGCACCTGCGCGAGCAGGGCGTGCGCCATGATCTGATCGCCGCCGTGTTTGCCGCCGGCGAGGAGGACGATCTGGTCCGGCTGCTGGCCAGGGTCGACGCGTTAAGAGACTTTCTCAATACCGATGACGGTGCTAACGTGCTGACCGCCTATCGCCGGGCGAGCAGTATCGTTCGTATCGAAGAACAAAGGGATGGCGTCACCTACGACGGAGAGGTGATGTCGAGCCTGTTTTCACAACAAGAAGAAACGGCACTGTTCAACGGCTTGGTGGCGGCGCGGGACGAAATCGCATCATGTGTACAAGGCGAGCGATTTGCCGCGGCAATGACGTGCCTCGCGCGACTTCGCGGGCCGGTCGATGCGTTTTTCGATCGCGTCACCGTCAACTGTGATGAGCAGGCGACCCGGGCCAACCGGTTGAGACTTCTCTCGCAGATCCGCTCGGCTCTCGGGGGGGTTGCAGATTTTTCTTTGATCGAAGGGTAGGAACGAAACGATGACAAAATGGGTTTACACGTTCGGGGACGGACGCGCCGAGGGGCGCGCAAAGGACAAGAACCTGTTGGGGGGCAAGGGCGCGAACCTCGCCGAGATGGCCAGCCTCGGCATTCCGGTGCCGGCCGGCTTCACGATTTCGACCGAAGTCTGCACCTACTACTATGAGAACAAGCAGACCTACCCGTCCGACCTCAAGGGCCAAGTGGACGCGGCGCTCGCGCAGGTCGAGCAGATCATGGGCGCGAAGTTCGGTGCCACCGAAGGCCCGCTGCTGCTCGTCTCGGTCCGCTCCGGCGCCCGCGCCTCGATGCCGGGCATGATGGACACGGTCCTCAACCTCGGCCTCAACGACCAGACCGTGCTCAATCTCGCCCGCAACACCGGCGACGAGCGGTTCGCCTACGACAGCTACCGCCGCTTCATCCAGATGTTTTCGAACGTCGTCCTCGACGTCAAAAGCGAGCACTTCGAGCATCTCCTCGAAGAGCACAAGGAGAAGGTCGGCAAGAAGTTCGACGTCGAGCTGACCGCCGACGACTGGAAGGTGCTGATCGCCGCCTACAAGACGGAAGTCGACAAGCGCCTCGGCCGCTCCTTCCCGCAAGATCCGTACGAGCAGCTCTGGGGCGGCATCGGCGCGGTGTTCGGCTCGTGGATGAACAAGCGCGCGATCACCTACCGCAAGCTCAACAATCTGCCCGACCACTGGGGCACCGCCGTCAACGTCCAGGCCATGGTCTTCGGCAACATGGGCGAGGACTCGGCGACCGGCGTCTGCTTCTCGCGCAACCCGTCGACCGGCGAGAACCTGTTCTACGGTGAGTATCTGGTCAACGCCCAGGGCGAAGACGTGGTGGCCGGCATCCGCACCCCGCAGCCGCTGTCGCTCGCCGAGAAGACCTCGATGGGCTCGACGCTGCCGGCGATGGAAGAGGTGCTGCCGCCGCTCTACACCGAGCTGGTCGGCTTCCGCAACAAGCTGGAGCAGCACTACAAGGACATGCAGGACATGGAGTTCACCATCCAGAAGGGTAAGCTCTGGATGCTCCAGACCCGCAACGGCAAGCGTACCGCCCAGGCCGCGCTGCGCATCGCGGTCGAGATGTGCGAGCAGGGCGTGATCGACAAGAAGGAAGCGGTCAAGCGCGTCGATCCGGCGCAGCTCGACCAGCTCCTGCATCCGATGATCGATCCGAAGGCGAAGAAGGAGGTCCTCGGCAAGGGCCTGCCGGCGTCGCCGGGCGCGGCTTCCGGTCAGATCGTGTTCTCCGCCGAGGAAGCCGAGGCCTGGGCCAAGGCCGGCAAGAAGGTGATCCTGACCCGCATCGAGACCAGCCCCGAGGACATCGGCGGCATGCACGTCGCCCAGGGCATCCTCACCACCCGTGGCGGCATGACCAGCCACGCCGCCGTGGTCGCCCGCGGCATGGGCACGCCGTGCGTCGCCGGTGCCGGTGATCTGCGCATCGATTACGGCGCCAAGACGCTCACCGCCGGCAGCGCCGTCCTCAAGGAGGGCGATATGATCACCATCGACGGCTCCAACGGCCAGGTGATGAAGGGCGAGGTGCCGAAGATCCAGCCGGAGCTGACCGGCACCTTCGGCAAGCTGATGGGCTGGGTCGACGAGATCCGCACGCTCAAGGTGCGCGCCAACGCCGAGACGCCGCTCGACGCCTCGACCGCGCGCAACTTCGGCTGCGAAGGCATCGGCCTGTGCCGCACCGAGCACATGTTCTTCGATCCGCAGCGCATCATCCACGTCCGCGAGATGATCGTCGCCAACACGGTCGAGGAGCGGCGCACCGCCCTTGACAAGCTGCTGCCGTATCAGCGCGAGGACTTCGTCCAGTTGTTCACGATCATGGCCGGCCTGCCGGTCACCATCCGCCTGCTCGACCCGCCGCTGCACGAATTTCTGCCGCACACCGAGACCGACATGGCGGAAGTGGCCAAGGCGGCGGGCAAGACGGTTGCCGACGTCAAGGCCAAGGCGGCCCAACTGCACGAGGCCAACCCGATGCTCGGCCACCGTGGCTGCCGTTTGGGCGTCACCTACCCCGAGATCTACGAGATGCAGTGCCGCGCCATCTTCGAGGCGGTCGCCGAGGTAAAGATGAAGGGCGAGACGGTGCTGCCCGAGGTGATGCTGCCGCTGATCGCGGTCAAGGCCGAGTTCGACCGGCTGAAGGTGATGGTCGACCGGGTGGCCAAGGAGGTCATGGACAAGACCGGCGCCAAGTTCGAGTACCTGGTCGGCACCATGATCGAGCTGCCGCGCGCGGCGCTCATCGCCGACAAGATCGCGCAAGGCGCGCAGTTCTTCTCCTTCGGCACCAACGATCTGACCCAGACCACCTACGGGCTGTCGCGCGACGACGCCGGCAACTTCCTGGTGCCCTACCAGGACCTGGGCGTCATCCCCAACGATCCGTTCGTGACGCTGGACACCGAGGGCGTCGGCCAGCTCGTGCAGTTGGCGTGCGAGCGCGGCCGCAAGACCCGGCCCGACATCAAGCTCGGCATCTGCGGCGAGCACGGCGGCGATCCGGCGTCCGTGCACTTCTGCCACGCCGTCGGCCTCAACTACGTTTCGTGCTCGCCCTACCGGGTGCCGATCGCCCGGCTGGCCGCCGCGCAGGCGGCGATGGGCGCCGGCACCATCTCGACGACCGCCTAACAAAAACCCCAGCGACGAATACCACAACCTCGAAGGGGGGCCACATCGGCCCCCCTTTTCATGTCCGGAACTCTACCCCAGCGCCTGCCCTTGCATGCGCGACGGTGACGTTGCAACAACGAGCAAAGCCCGAGCGCAACAACGAGCAAAGCCCGAGCGCGTGCCCTTGCACGCGCGATGGTGACTTTGCGACAATCGTGAACAAGGCTTAGAGCGAGGGAGCCGGCCGATGCCCAAGCAATACGAAGAGCCGCCGACGCTGCCACTGCCGCCGACCTGGCGGCTGGTCGTCGCCGGCCTTGCGATCGTGGGCTTCCTCTACGCGATGTACGCCTACGAGAAGGGACACGAGGCGGAGCAAGCCCCGCCACCGGCGACGCAAGGGGGGCTGCCGGGCGCGCACGCCGGCTGACGGCATGCTGGGGCTACAGCAGTTAGCTGGAGACGCCGCTACTTGATGCGGAAGTGGTTGCACACCGCGAGCAGGAACAGAAACAGCAACAGAAGCGAAATCAGCGTCTGCACGATGCCAAGATAGTCGACCGCATCGGGGATGACGGGCGTGAACCGTTCGGGGAGTGCCCCGCCCGGTGCCGGCTGACCGTGGATGCCGTAGAGAAAGGCGTAGATCTGATTGAGCTTCTCGGCCGAGCCGACGCCGGGAAACGGCAGCGCCCTGCGCAATGAAAGCCCCAACGCCGCCTGCCAAGCTTTGCCCGAACCAACCAAACAACTATCGCAGAAAGTGCACAGCATAGACTGGGCGACCTGGACGCCCCCATTTACCTCGCCGTTGGGGGCAATTTGTGATTCGATGGCTTGGTTGAGAAGGAGCCATGAAGCAGCTTGGATTTTTCGATCTTCTGGAGCATTTGAAGCGGCTTTCGGAGTCTGGTGATCCGCTGGAGGAAGCGCTGGCGTATTCGGACGGCGCGAAGGGGGGCCGCCCGCCCTATGATCCGGTTGCCATGTTCAAGGTCTTGATCCTGGCGGCGCAGAACACCGTCGGCGACGCGCGGATGGAGTTCCTGAGCCGCGACCGGTTGAGTTGGCTGCGCTTTCTCGGCTTTGATCTCGGCAAGCCGACGCCGGACGAGAGCACGATCCGGCAGTTCCGCGAGCGCTTGATCCGCGCCGGTGCGATCCGAAGGGTGTTCGAGGACTTCGACCGCCAGCTCCGCCGCGCCGGGTACCTGGCGATGGGCGGGCAGGACGACCGCCGAGATCTGGCCCGACAATCCGGCCAAGGCGGCGCGGAAGGATACCGACGCCCGCTGGACGGTGAAGGTCGGCCGGCCGCGCGACAAGGCGGTCGAGCGCAGCGTTCCCGAACTGGCGATCCCGGTGTTCGGGTAGAAGCCACACATCGCCATCGACCGCCGCTTCGGCTTCATCCGCAGCCTTGCCGTCACCGACGCCACCCGTCCATCGCAGCCACCGCACGCGACGCGCCGCCACCACACACCGACAACGCCGGTGAGCCGCCGCCGCTGCGCTCCGGACGCTGTCGGCCTTCCGCCAAAAAGAGACACCGCGGGCTCTCGATTGCTGACCTGATTTGTGTCTGTTGACGAAGTTGACCGGACACGGTAGGGCTGATTTAAAGCGAAACGCAGTCTGCCGAATGTACGCGTGGGAAGATGCGAGTAACGTGGTAGACTTTTTTCAATGCGCCATCGAAGTCTACCGAGAACTACCGACTCATCGTGCGAATGTATCCGGCTGGTTACGCTTCGCTTTAAATCGGCAATACTCTAAGCAACCCGCCCTACGACAATCGACACGGGTTAGGCGAGCTGATAGCCCGTGGCAGGTACAAGATCGCGCGACAACGCGCGGCCTTCTTCGCGAATCTTGCTTTGAAGGTTTCAAATCTGATATCTTTCCTCATGCAATTGGAGTGTCCGTATAATGGCATTTTTCTACACAACGACGGCTCGACCGTCGGGCATCTGAACATTGCTGGCAAAGACAGCTTCGCGAAGCTCATCGGCAAAGCCTTTTGGAAGCGGCCGGAAACTGAGTACATCGATATTCATGGCGCACTTAGCAACGGCAAGAAAGCATCGTTGCTGGAATGTGTCTTCAACGGTCGCACGCAGCACCGATACGGCAAGAATGCGAAGTTCGAGACCACGTTTTTTCCGAATTACGTCGCTGTGGGCGAAGAATTCATCCGCTCCGACGAGCCTGTGATTCGGGCCATCCACTATCACTTCGAGAACGTCGATAGCCTTCTGCGCGGCCATAAGTCGTTCATGTCCCTCGATCTCACCCCAGAGGAGGCGCGCAAAATCCTCGAAGCCGATCATGAGCGATCGGGAAAAATCGCCCAAGAACATGGGTGGACGATGAGGCCATTCGATTCGCAGATCGGTGAGCATCCCCATCTGCTCTATTTTAGCGGCGTCTGGGAGATCATCGCGTGCAAAGCTCGAATTGGTAAGGTGTCGCTGGTCAATCGCACTTCCCACCGGATGGGAAGCGCGGCGGGAATTGGCATCGACAATCAGGTGACGGCTGTAATCGAGTTTGTCGAACCGAAGACGTTGAACGCGGCCATCCACTGGCTCTACACCCTGCACAGCCTCTTTGAGTTGAGCTTGGGGCACCGGCAGCGCTATCGCTGGATCAAGCTTGAGCTTACGCACCGCGTGAAAGACGACGAGCGCGATATACACCAGACCGCCCAGCTTCATTGGAGTATGTGTAACGAGCGGGTCGAGGGCGATTCAAGAACGAGCTTCAGTGGTGTACTGCTCGCTCCGGATCGCCGACCCGAAGAGTTTTCAAAGGTTGTCACAGGTTGGATGAACAGCGCGCCGGTTATGAGCGACCCAAGGGAGCGCTTCGCGACCGCGTTCTTTGGTCGCTTCGGCATCAACCGCATCGTCGGCGCAGCAAATATGTTTGATCTCCTTCCTGAGAGCCACGCTCCGAGAAAAAAGGAGTTGGACGACCCCTTGAACGCGGCAGTCGATCAATGCCGCAAAATTTTCTATGCGCTGCCGGACAGCTTCGCCAAGCAATCGGTTCTATCAGCACTGGGGCGCGTAGGAACAGCCAGCCTTCGCGACAAGATCCGCCACCGGGCGGACAAGATCGTCGCCCTGGTTGGCGAGAAATTTCCTGACCTCTATCTGCCGTGCGATCACGCCGTCTTGTGCCGCAATCACTATGTGCATGGCAGCACAGCGTCATTCGACTATAAGGAGCATTTCACCGAATTCGCGTTCATCACTGACACATTGGAGTTTGTTTTCGCGGTTTCCGATTTGATCGGCTTGGGCTGGGATTTGAAAAGCTGGATGTCCGAAGGCCCATCGATGACCCATGCGTTCGGCGCTTATATGGTCAACTACCCTGAAAACATCCGCCGCCTAAAAGCTCTTGTCGACGCGTGACACGGTGGAGACCTCGTCGGACCATCGCACAGCCCGGCACGCCCGCCAGTCGCGCACGGGTCTGATGCGGTAAAGTGCGTGGTTCGCGGCGCGCCATTACTCCCATGTCGGCTCACCTCGTACCCTGGATAACTTCATAGGGCGGGTTTAAAGCGAAGCGCAACCCGCCGCATGCGAGTGTGCCGCTCCCACGCATCCGGCAGGTCACGCTGCGCTTTAGAGCTGCCCTACTTTGGTGGCAACACGCACCAAAGCTGACGCCGGGTCGGCGGCGGACAAGCCGTCGCACCTGAGATGAAGCGTCTCCCACGGCGCGCCGTCGCCGTATCCCGCCCCTTTGTCCCTTTTTTGTGCCCGCGGCTCAGGCCGCGCCCATTGCCGGCTCGCCGCTCCCCGCACCTTCGGCCTCGGCCGGCGGCGCGTGTGCCGCCTGCTCAAGGTGAACCAGGGTACCGGCCATGATCATCCCGAAGCCGATCCACAACATCTTGCCCTCGTACAGGGTCAGCGCCGTGAGCATCTGCACGAAGCAACCAGTGGTCGCGGTCAGGGCGAGGGCCATGGTCAGCCGGCGCGGACCGGTGACGATATAGCGAAACGCGCACGAGAACATCAGGCCGGAGAAGACCAGGAAGTTGAGCAGCATGAAGATGCCGCCTTCGAGCCACGGCTCGATCATGATCGAGTGCGAGTAGCCGAGCCCCAAGAGCTGCAGGCTGTAGACCCCGTTACCGAAAAACGGCCGGTCCTTGATCATGGCAAAGGCGTGGCGATAAATATCCATTCGCTCCTGTGACGACGGGTCATAAGCGACGTATGGGGCCTTTGCGCCAAAGGCTTGGGCAACAACGTAAAACGGGCTCTTGTAGTCGCCGCGGATCACGGTATCCGGAATCGAGTTGAGAATTGAGACCAGGCCCTGCATCAGCAAGGGCATGCTCGCGACGACCAGCAGCGCGAGCGCGACCATGGTGAATCGCGCCATCGGCCGCGCCTTGACCATGGTGAGGAACACGCCGACCCCGACAACGGCCATGATCGGGCTGGTGGTGCCGCCACGCTTGCCGTTGAGATAGGCGAAATAACCGACGAGCACGAGTGCGGTCAGCGTAAGCACGCGATCCAGGGTGACGATCCGGGAGATCCGCCAGTCCTTCTTGAAGAACAGATACGCGAAGATAAAGCTTAAGCACGCGTTCATGCACAGCGACCAGGCAACGGCGTGCGCCGAACCGACGGTATAGTCATAGCCCCAATCGTTTGGCTTTGAGACGATGCCAAACAATATCGTCAAAAGTATCATCGAAATTGCAAAATCTTTTACAAATCTATCGAACTCCCGCTCGTTCGTAATAAAGCAGCGAATGCAGAAGTACGGTGCGATGGCAAACATTGCGAACTTCGTCGTATACATGACCGCAGCCATGACGTCAGGAGAGCGCATCGCGCCAACGATATAGAATAATATAAATGCCAAGAAGACTGCATCGTAAGCATGGAATCGAAGACTCTTCTTTGTAAACGCATAGAACACGGCATAGCCGACCGGCAATGCACCAAAAACAGTGCCGATGATGTCCGGGCCGAAGTAGGACTCGTAGATATACCCGAAGTACGACAATGCCATGATCAGGCCCGGGCGCCTGAGACCGAAGACGACGCTCAAAGCGGCATAGGCGAGATAGACAATGGACATACGCAAGCCATCCTATCGTTGCGACGATGCGATGGGCGCCACAGCGGCGCGATCATGCTTCTCCGAGAACCGCGTCCCGACTATTGTCGGACGCCTTGGCGTCAGGTATCGGGACAAATGCCCTGCAACGCCGTCCGCAGGGTCTCGCCGGTGCGGCACCAATTGAAATACGCGGAGAATCCGGCAAACGTCGCCTCATGCATGCGGTTGAGTGCGGCAAAATCGTCGATGGCGGTCTTGATCGCTTCCGCCAGGCTCACGTGGTCGGCCGCACAGATAATATCACGCGCGACATCGACGGGCATGCCCGACGTTTCGCTGGCAAGCGTCGCGATCGGCAACCGGTGAAAGGCGTAATCGAGATACTTGAGCTTGAAGCCGGCGTAGGACCGGTCGGCGGAAACGCCGATGCGCGCCGATGCGAGCGCCGGTCCGGGATCGTCGACCGCGCCGACGAAACGGCAGGAGGTAAAGGTGCGGGCCAGCATCGCGCCGAAGTCCGGCTCGATATTGCCGACCAGATCGATGCCGATGCCCTCGGCGCGGAACAGTGGATCGGCGACACATAAAAACTCTGCAAGCGCGTGTTTTTTCGCGATCCAGCCGGCCGAGCCAAACACCACGCAACGCCTGGGCACGCCTTCGTCGATGACCCGGCTGGCCACCACCGCGCCATCGTAGCCGGGCGGTAGGCAGACCAGGTGCGCGCCGGCGCCCTGCTGTTGGAAACGGCGAAGGTCGTCCTCCGTAATCGTCGTCACCAGCCGGCTGGCGCGCACCACGTCCGCCTCCAGCCTGGCATTTTTCCAGGCATCGAGCCGCATGGCGGCCCGAACCGCCAGGCTGCCGCCGGCGGTCGCGGCGGCAATTCGCTTGGCGGTCGCCTCGTGATTGTGGGCGATGTAGACGACCGGGGGCAACGCCGTCCCGTTCTTGCGCGCGAAGGCGCGCAACGCGCGCAGCGCCCAGCCCATGGCGACGTGCTCCAGAACGACGAACTGCCAGTCCGCGTCCGGCAAGAGACGGGCGATCGCGGCCGCAAAGTCGTCCGTTCCGGTCCGGAAGGCATCGCTCGGCAGCGCGGAGAGCAGGCTCCACACCCGGCGCACCGGCTCCTGGCGCAACGGCAGGAAATGAAGGCCGCCTTCGGGCCCGCCCGCCAGCGTGACCGCGCCGTTGCGGCCGTCCTGGCGGAAACCAACGACCGTGAGCGCGGCACCGGCGCGTGCGAGTGCGCGCATCAGGCCGGCCGAATACTTGAGATCGCCCCGCCGGGTCGCCTCCGGGATCTCCTTGGTCAACCACAAACCGCGCACGGCGCCTCGTCACATCTCAAGGAAGCGTCGGCCGCGGCGCGACGACGGCAGGTTGACGGATCTCGAGCGAGGCGACAAAGTCATGATGTTTCGATCCGCAACAGCCGTTCCAATCCGATCAGCGGGGGCCCCGACGGGACGTTCAAGGCCGGGTCAACGATGCCCATGTGGGCGCAAGACATGCTTTTACCGGCACCATGGTGGCCACGCGGCCTTAACAAAGCGTAAGGAGACGACAACGCCCGTGTCAACTACCGGCACCGTCCAGCCTGATGCAACGACTGCCACGAACCAGCGTCTCTCCGGGCGGCTCGCGCTCGTGACCGGCGCATCGCGGGGAATCGGCCGCGCCGTCGCCCACGCCTTCGCCGCCGAAGGCGCCGACTTGATCCTCGTCGCCCGCACCCAGGGCGCCCTCGAAGAGCTCGATGACGAGATCCGCACCCTCGGACGACATGCCTCGCTGGTCGTGGGCGATCTCACCCACTCCGACACCATCGAGCAGATGGCGGCCGCGGTTGACGCGCGCTGGGGCCGGCTCGACATCCTGGTCGGCAACGCCGCCATCCTCGGCGGACTGCGGCCGCTGCGCGACATCGAGCCCGCGTCCTGGGAGAAGGTGATGGCGCTCAACCTGACCGCCAATTGGCGGCTTGTTCGCGCCTTCGACCGCCTGCTGCGGGCATCCCCTGCCGGCCGCGCCATCTTCGTGACGGCGGACGTCGCCGGCGGGCGCGCCTATTGGGGCGCCTATGCCGTCGCCAAGGCCGGGCTCGAAGCGCTGGTGCGGACCTACGCCCATGAGGTAGCCAGCACCGCGGTGCGCGCCAACCTGATCGATCCCGGTCCCTGCCGTACGGTGATGCGCGTCGAGGCATTCCCCGGTGAGAACCGCGATACGGTGAAGCCGCCGGAGGATGCGACACTGCAGGCGGCATTCCTTGAACTCGCGGCGCGCGAGTGCAGCCGCAATGGCGAGCGCATCACGGTCCCGGCATAGGCGCCAGCACCCCCGCCACGCACGACTTCGTTGACCAATCCGTTGGATGCCCGCCGTCCCGCGGCCGGAGACAACCCCATCCAGATCCCCGGCGACACCTAACAAGCGGGCAGACTGGCACTGGACAGAAGCGCAAGACATCCGACGATATCCTGTGCTCGCCACCCCATCTCGGCCGACGCCGCCGCACCACCGCCCCCTTCGTGCCCCTCCTGGGGATTGAGCGCACCGGCGCTACGCGCCAAGATTGCACTGACGCCGACGGCTGCGCCGGGGGTGCTGGATCGGCCGGCAAGCCGGCTGCGCCGGTGAGAGCAGCGCAGAATGGTTATGTGCTTTTGTGCCTGGGCGACGGACCCGCGTCGCGACGGTGGGGCGGGGGTTGGTCGTCTGGGCGCACCTTAACGCGTTCTTCACGCGCTGAAGCGACAATCACGGCCGGCAGCATGCGCCGACGAGATCGTCGCGTTTGCCAGTGGTGAAGTCATCCCGTTCCGGCGACGCCAACACAGGCGCTCGCCATGGAGCTTGGTGCTTCGCGCAGGGGCACAGCACAACGCATAGGCGCCCCGGGGGGACTACATGGGGTGGCCTGGGCGTGACAGCGCGTCGAGTTGAGCTTGGGAATAGATGATGAGCATGCGCGCAGCGGTACCGACCTGGTTGACACGAGTGTTCGAAGCGGCAAGCCCCGTTGTCCTGATAGCCGTAGCATCGCTGCTGGCAAGCGTGGTGCTTGGAACCACTTCCGGGGCCGCGCAGAGCGAGCCTTCGCCTTTGCACCGGCTGCCCCTCGAAGAACTATTGGCCGAACCGGCGGCACAATCGGGCGGATCGAATGCACAAGCAGAGGTGCCGCACGCTTCGGCAAGTGAGCAGCGCGCTCAGGCGGGCGGTGTGGCCACCGTCGGCGTTCCCGGGATCTCCGACACGCCTACCTCGCCAAATCCGGCAGCGGGTCCGGCGGCCGCTTCGTCGCCAACGGATGACGCGCCGGCGCGGCCCGCACCCGCATCCGCCACCCAGCAGATCGAAGACTCCGCTCCAGAGCCGTCGTCCGCCGCGGCGGACAGCGAGCCCTACCTGCTTAGTCCGGGCGATGTGCTGAACATCTCGGTATGGCGCGAAGACCAGCTTCAACGTGAGCTGGTTGTACTTCCAGACGGGACTATCTCCTTTCCGTTGGCCGGAAGAGTTGAGGTCTCGCGAAAAACAACCGAACAAGTTGAACAAATTCTTGCAATACGTCTGAAAAAGTATATTCCGGATGCGGCCGTGTCCGTTTCGGTGGTCACCGCATCGGGATACCGCATCTATGTCGTGGGCGCCGTCAACAAGCCCGGCGAGTTCCAGGTGCCGCGGCGGATCACCGTGATGCAGGCGCTGAGCCTCGCGGGCGGGCTGACCCCGTTCGCCGGCGAAGACAGCATCCGCATCATCCGCCGCGAAAACGACCAGACGATCGCCATTCCGTTCGCGTATTCGGATGTCAAGAGAGGAAGAAAGATCGAAACGGACATTGAGCTGAAAAGTGGGGATACGGTCGTCGTCGCGGGCGAGTCTTTGTTCTGAGATTACGTATCCACCGGGCAAGCTGAAACCAACCCAGATCCGGCCTTGGCCCCTCGCTTGCGCATCGCCCTCTCGACGCTGGCATTGGCGTTTGTTCTTGCCTCAGGATTGGTGTGCGCCCACGCAGCCGAATGGTACGCACGCACCGGCCTGAGCCAAGCGGTCGATTACGACGACAACATCGGGCTTTCTGCCCGCAAACGGCAGCGCACCAGCGCTTTCAGCGAAACGTCGACGATCGATCTTAACCTCGGCGGCCGTAGCCCGACCATGCAGATCGATCTCGCGTCCAAATTCAACTTCACCCAATTCCCGACCGAGGGGCGGTTGAACTCCAACGACCAGTTCCTGACACTCACCAGCGGCTATACCGGCGAGCGCGTGTCTTTCCTGCTCAAAGGCCGGTATATCCGCGACACCACTCGCACCAGCGACATCGACGGCAGCGGTCTGTTCATCTTGCAGAACACCCGGCGCCAGCTGATGGAGGTTGCGCCGGAGTTCGCATACAGGCTCACGCCGCTCGACCAGGTCAAGGTTTCGGCCGGCTATACCGATATTACGTATCCTTCTGGCAACTTGCGTGACTACAGCCAGACCAGCGGGCGCCTCGGTTGGGTGCGTGCACTGTCGCCCCGCACCGAGATGCTTGCCAATGCGTCGGCACTGCGCGTCAATTCCAACAGCAAAGGCGCGCAGAACAGCTACATCTTCGGCCTGCTTGCCGGTGTGCATCACGTCTTCTCGCCACAGACCGAAGCGACACTGGTCGCCGGTCCCAGCCTCGCGCAAACCGATTTCGTGGCCAACGCCAACGGCACCCATGTGGCCGAGCGCCGCACGGCCCTGGGGTACATCCTGGACGCCAATCTCGCCTACACCTCCACCGAACGCTGGTCGTTCACCGGCGGCGTCTCGCGCACCGTCACGCCGAGCACGACGACCGGCGTCGTCGAGGAAGTCACCTCCTTCCACGTCGCCTCCACCTACACGGTCTACCCCCGGGTATTTGCCGATGCCGACATCCTTTATCTCCTGCAAGAGGACGTGGGCCAAGCCAACCTCAGTGCCCGGCGCGATTATGTCGCCTTTGAACCAGGCATTCGCTGGCAGTTCGCGGAGGATTGGGAGTTGGGGCTCAAGTATCGCTTCGAATACCAGACCTTCGATCAGGGTAATACCGCGGCTCGTTCCAATGCGGTGATGATGTCCGTCTCCTACCGCCTGCCGCCATGGACCATGTCACGCTGAGAGAGTGTCAAAGCATGCCCGAACGTTCTCAATGCCTCGCCTGCAAAACCAGCGCTCCTCGGTTTCATGCTTGGCCAAGACGACCGCATCAAGAAACGGCGCGCGACGAGGCACCGTGTTAGCAGCGCACGGGACCACTGCGACAACACAAGAGGACGGCGACCGGTACGAAAGCAGATAAACCATGGACCAGACGACCAAGGGACTGCAGGACTACATCGCCATCTTCCGGCGGCGGACCTGGGAAGCGGTGATCCCGTTCGCTGCTCTGTTGCTGGTTACCGTGGTCGTCGCGTTGATCCTGCCGCCGGTCTACCGGTCATCCGCCACCATCTTGATCGAAGAGCCCGATGTGCCGCGTGAGCTGGTCACCTCAACCATTACCAGCTTCGCGGATCAGCGCCTGCAGATCATCAACCAGCGCGTGATGGCGACGCAGAATCTGCTGGATATCGTGCGCAAGTACGACCTCTATGCCGACAAGCGGCGCGATCTGCCGCTGAGCGAAGTGATCGAGGACATGCGCGAAGACATCGGCATGCAGCTCGTCAGCGCCGAGGTGCGCGACCCGAAGAGCGGCGGGCCGACCAAGGCGACCATTGCCTTCAAAGTCTCCTTCGATCACGGCCGGCCGGAAACCGCACAGCGGGTCGCCAACGAAGTGGTCTCCCTCTACTTGAGCGAGAACTTGCGGGAACGCCAGGAAAAGGCCACGGAAACAGCGGCGTTTCTTGAGGGCGAGGCCGCCCGCCTGGAGAACGAGATCGCCGACCTCAGTCGCCAGCTTGCGGATCTCAAGCAGAAATTCTCGGGCAGCCTGCCCGAACAGCTCGAATACACCATGCAAGCCATTGCCCGGGCCGAGCAGGAACTGCGCGACCTGGACCGGCAGAACCAGTCCCTCGACGAGCGCGAGATTTTCCTGCAGGCGGAATTGTCTCGGCTTAACCCCTACGGTTCCTATGTGGTCGAGGGTCAGCAGGTGTTGAGCCCGTCAGACCAGCTCAAGGCCCTGCGTACCCAGCTCATCACGCTCTCCGGCCGCTACGGCGCCGACCACCCGGACGTGGTCAAGCTGCAGCGCGAAGTGGATGCACTCGAGCGCGAGACCGGCACAGGCGCCGATGCTTCCATCATTGCCCGTGAGCTTGAAAGGGTGCGCACCGAACTCGCCAAAGCACGCGAGAAATATACGGAAGACCATCCCGACGTCGCCAAGTTGCGGCGGCAGGAGGCAAATCTGGTCGAGTCGCTTGAGGCGGCGCGCCAAGCGCCTCAGCGCGTCCGCACCGGTCAGCCGCCGGACAACCCGGCTTACGTACAAATGAATGCGCAACTCGAAGCGGTCCGCGCCGATCGCCGCGCGACTGCCAGCCAGATTGCAGAGACCAAACGCAAGATCGCCGAATACGAAGAGCGCATCGCCAACATGCCGGTGGTGGAAAAGGACTATCAGCGGCTCACCCGCGCCTACGAGAGCGCCACCACCGAATACCGCGAGATCAAGAACAAGCAGACCGCCGCCGAATTGGGCCGCGCCTTGGAAACCGAGCGCAAGGGTGAGCGGTTCTCGCTCCTGGAACCACCCTTGCTACCGACACGGCCGATCAAACCCAAGCGCTGGGCGATCCTGGCGCTGGGCCTGATGCTGTCGGCGCTCGCCGGCATGGGCAGCGCTCTGCTGGTCGAAACGCTCGATACGTCGGTCTACTCGACCCGTCAGGTGGCAGTGCTCACCGGCAATGCTCCCCTGGTGGTAATCCCATTCATCCAGACCGCAGCCGATCGCCTGCGGGCGCGCCGGCGTCGTTTGGGAATGGCCGCCACGGCGTCCGTCGCCTTTCTCATCGGCGTCGTCGTCGTGCACTACACGGTCATTCCACTGGACGTCGCCTGGTCGCGGATGGGACGTCTGATCGACAAGCTGATCTGGAACACCTTCGGCTGACGGCCCCATCCCCCATGCCAATCAATACCTATCATCTCATCATCGTAGCCCGGACAGCGCCCTCCGCATCGCGGCGGGGAATACGGCACCCGCAGTGGGCGCAAATGGCCCGGCCGACGCGTTCGCCCAGCGCATCTTGAGCCGATAGCCAAGGACAACGACCATGGAACGCATCCACGCAGCGCTCGAAAAAGCCCGTCGCCAGCGCGATGGCCTCCTCGCATCGGGTCGCGCCCGGCCATCTTCGGGCAGCGGTGCGGACCGGGACGACAACGGCGCGGCCAAGACCCGCGTCGTGCCGACCGACGGCCTGGCCTTGCACGAGCGGCGCGTCGTCGCACCGATGATCCATGAGGAGTTTGCCGACACCTTCCGCATCCTGAGAACCCAGGTCGTGCAGAAGATGGCGGATTGCGGTGCCTCGACGCTGGCGATTACCAGCCCCGGCGCCGGCGAGGGCAAGACGCTGACGGCCGTCAATCTCGCCATCAGCCTTGCGGCTTACGCCGACCGCTTCGTTCTTCTCGTCGATCTCGACTTGCGGCGGCCGGCAGTACACCGGCTGTTCGAGATTACACCAGACGTCGGACTGACCGACTACCTCATGCGCGACGTACCGCTGCCCGATTGCCTGGTCAGTCCCGGCATCGACCGCCTCGTGCTCCTGCCGGTGGCCCAGCCGCTGCTGACCTCGTCGGAGACGCTGTCGTCGCCCAAAATGGCGCGGCTCGCGGGTGAGCTGAAGAACCGCTACGCCGACCGCATCGTCCTCTATGACCTGCCGCCGGTGCTGCTGACCGACGACGCGCTGGTCTTTTTGCGCTTGGTCGACACCTGCCTCCTCGTTTTCGAGGAAGGCACGACCAAGCGCGCCGATATCGAACGCGTCATGGAGCTGCTAGGCGACGTCAACATCATCGGCACCGTCTTGAACAAGGCACGGCATACGACGACCCGACACTACAGCTTATGAGCCAGGGTGCTCGACGTACGCGCCTCATTTCGTCGGCGCGCCGTCCGGCACCACATGGCAGCGCCGTTCGTGGCGGCACGAAGCCTTGACGGCGACGGTCCGGCCGAGACGACGGCAACGGCGGATGGAACCGACCATGTACGAAACCTTCTTCGGCCTGCGAGAGAAGCCCTTCCAGCCGATCCCCGATCCCGACTTTTTCTACGCGAGCCGGACGCACAAGATGGCGTTCAGCCTGTTGAACTACGGCATCGCTGACCAGGCCGGTTTTGTCGTGCTGACCGGCGATGTCGGCACCGGCAAGACCATGCTCGTGCGCCAGCTTCTGCGCACCGTCAACAACAACCTCGTGCTGGGACTGATCAGCAACACGCTATGGCCCTTCGGTGACCTGCTGAAGTGGATCCTCTTGGCCTTCGACGTACAGAGCGCGGCCGACGACAACGCCAAACGCTATCAGGCGTTCCTTGACTTCCTCATCGGCCAATATGCCGCAGGCAAGCGCACCGTCCTGATCATCGATGAGGCCCAGAACCTCGATGCCGGGACCTTCGAGGAGTTGCGCTTGCTATCCAATCTCAACGTGGACAAGCATTTTCTCCTGCAGATCGTGCTCGCGGGCCAGCCGGAACTGAAGCAGACCCTGAGCCGACCGGAATTGCATCGCTTCGTCCACCGCATCTCGGTCTACTATGAGATCGAGGCCCTCAGCCTTGCCGAGACCATCGGCTATATCCGCTTTCGCGTTGCCGCGAGCGGCGGTGGTCCTGAGTTGTTCGAGAGCACGGCGTGTGCGGCAATCCACCACTATGCCAAAGGCAATCCACGGTTGATCAACGTGTTGGCCGACTTGGCGCTGGTCTTCGCGTTTGCCGGCGGTAAGCACGCGGTCGACATCGAAACAGTGCTCGACGCCGTTCGTGCCCGGCAGATCGGTGGCTTTGATCTGCTTCGTAGCGATCCACCGGGCCACAGCCGCGAGCAAATCCGCGATGCCATCGCGCGTATGCTCGCCGAGCACCGGCTGAACGCACCGGCCGGGGCATCCGCAAAACCATCCGCAGCCGCTCCAGCACCCGAGCCGGCACCCTGGTCGGAAACGGAGCCGGAGGCCAAGCCGCGGCCTGCGCTGGGAAGCGAGGACGAACTCTACGCGCAATAGCCTGCGGATCAGACCAGACGCCCGGAGCGGAGTCCGGTGATGGCCTTGTCACTCAGTCAAGCGCTCCGGTCTCAGCGTTCCGGAAGCGTTGCCTGACTGGTTTTTTCCCGCAGCACACTCAGCATGGACTTGGCCTCGTCGAGACCCTGGTAACGCGTGTCGGAAGCGGTTGCCTTGGCAAGCTCTGCCACAGCCCCCTTGGTGTCGCCCATCTTCGCGAACGTCATACCCAGATGATAGTGCACCACCGGCACGTCGGACCGGATGCCCACCGCCCGCTCCAGATAAATCCGCGCCTGTTGCGCGTCGCCGCGCCGGTACAACACCCAGCCCAGGGTGTCCAGATAGAAGGGGTTATCGGAGGTCTCGAACGGCTTGGCCAGCGCGAGGGCCCGATCAAGCGCGGCCTTGTCGGTGTAACGAAAGTCGGCGAGAAGCGCCGCGAGGTTGTTGGCGGCAACCTCGGCCTGTGGTCGCAGCGTCAGAATTTTCTCATAAGTCTCGATCGCCGCACCCGCGTCGCCCGTGCGCTCTTCGCCAGAGGCGAGCGCGAAGAGCAGCGTCTCGTTATCGGGCATGTGATCAAGACCATTGCGAAAGGTGGCGAGGCCTTCGGCGGTCTCGCCCGAGGTGAGCAACATGTTGCCAAGATTGAGATAAGGGACAAACCAGTCCGCCTTCAACGCGATCGCCCGGCGAAACGCCGCCATCGCCTCGGTCGCATCGGCGTGGCCGGAGCGGGTGAGCACCTCGCCCAACAGGTTTTGGACAAAACCGTCCTGCGGTGCCGCCGCCGCCGCCTTGCGCAGCGCTGCCAGGGCCGCATCGGGCTTGTTGGCAGCAAGATAGGACTGGACGATGCCGGTCAGCGGCTCTGGAGCAGCCGGCTTGAGCGCACGCGCCCGCTCGAACGCACGGACCGCGTCTTCGGTCCGCCCCATCGCCTGGAAGCGCCGCCCGGCCAGCACTTCACCATCGAACTTGCGGTCAGGCAGGGCGAGGATCGCCTGGATGGTGGCGTCGGCTTCGTCCCACTTCCGCTGGGCGATGAGAATTTCGGCCTTGGACAGCAACGCCTGTGGACGCTGCGGCGTGCGACTGAGCTCGGCATTCAAGAGATCAAGTCCCTTGTCGAGGTTGCCGCGATGGACGTGCAGCGCCGCAAGTGCCTCGTGCGCAAAGGCGTTATCCGGATCGACCTCGATGAGCTGGGCAAGGGTGTCCATGGCCAGTGTGGAATCGTTGCCGCGCAATTGGGCGTCGGCCAGGAGTCGCAACGCCTTCGGTGAGCGCGGCGCGTTGCGCAACACGGCGCGAGCGTCGGCGACGGCGCCATCCTTGTCGCCGGCGGCGAGCAGCAGCGTGCCGCGCAACAAGAGCGCGTCGGCGTTGGCGGGGTCCTCCTTGAGGATTTCCGACAACAATTTGCGCGCCCGCTCCGGATCGCCCTTGGCCGCCGCCAATTTGGCGAGTGCCGCCCGCGCGTTTAGGCCGTTGGGCCCAGTGCCATCGCGCGCTACGATGCCGCTGAGCACCGCTTCGGCCTCGGCCGACCGATCGTTGGTCGCATACAGTTCGGCAAGCTTGAAGGCATAGGCATAGACGTCCGGCTCATTGGCCATCAGCGTCTTCAGTTCGCGCTCGCCGACGGCGACCCCGTCGCGATGCACGAGCAGATCGACCAGCGCGAGCTTGGCCTGTTCACCGCCGACCTTGGCGGCAATCGCCTCGCGCAAGACCGCCTCGGCATCGTCAAGCCTGCCGCGATTGACGAAAAGCTGCGCAAGCGCGGCGCGGTGCCCAAACACCGTCGGCTGCACGGTCATCAACTCACGATAGGTGGCGACGGCATCATCGAAGTGACCGCGATCGAGGTTGATCTTGATCTTGAAAAGGCGGAGCGAAATGTTGCCGCGATTGAGCGCCGCCGAGCGATCTAGGGTGGCGATCGCCGCGTCGGGATCGCCTTCGCGCTCCTGTACCGAGGCGAGCGCGATGGCGGCCGCGACATGATCCGGGACACGGGCAAGCGCGGCTTCCGCCTGTTCCTTGGCCGGGCCGAGCTGGCCCCGGCGCAGGAAAATTGCGGCGCGCAGCGGATAGAGATCGGTTGCGTCGGGCTCCAGACGGGCGGCGGTGGCAGCAGCCTCCTCGGCGCGGTCGACTTCACCTGCAAGCAGGTACAAATGCCCGAGCCGAATATGTGCCGGCACGAAGTCCGGCTTCTGCTCCGTTACCCGACGGAATCGCGCGAACGCCTGTTGCCAGTCCCCCTCCTGCTCGGCGATCAGGCCGAGATAGTATTGGGCATCGGCGGCATCGGGGTTGATCTGCAGAACGTTGCGGAATTCGAGCTGGGCCTTGACGAAGTCGCCTTGCTCGAACAAGGCCTTTCCCCGCTGGAGATATTTGGCCTCACGCTCCTTGGCGCCGCCGCAGGCCGTAACGAGGGCGAGCAGCAGACAGACGGCAAACAGACGATAGCTCAAAGGCATGCCTCCGCAGTTTCGCGAACAATACGGCTGGCACCCACCCAACGCACGTTACCGCCGCGGGCGGCTCGCCCGGCCACAACCTGGTGGGGCGGTCTTGCCAAGATCACGATGGTTGACCGGGATTATATCCGATGCACACCGGACAATGAACGATGCGTTGCGGGAATATCAAAACACGTCGGCACTAGTAATACCACAAATGAGGGAAAAAAGACCGCCCAAAGCCGCCGGAAAGGACGCACAACATTTCGGCGATTAGGTTACCCCATATGGGAAGAGCGCGCAATTCGCTGCCGTCACGGCCGCCGGCGGCAGCCGGTGGAACGTGGCCAAGGAAATGTGACCCGTGACATGCGACCAGCGGGCCAGCGCGATTCCCAAGGTGCGGCCGAGGAGGTGAACGTGGCCTTAACCGCTCCCAGGGTAGGGTCGGTGACACGGCTGGGCAAAGAGATGCGATTCAAGCGGGCCGATTGCGCGGCGCGGCAGCGGCCGGAGCGGATCGACGAAGGAATGATACGTACGCAGCGTCAGCACGATCGGGTGGACGATACGCAGCCGACGCCGGGTGGATGCGCGCCTGGGGTCTCCGGTCAGGACATGTGCGCGCCTGGCAACGACGGCGGCGCCGATGGCGTTTTCGCCTCGGACACGCCTACTCCGGATGCGGCAAACGCCGAAAGCCGGGCGCCACTGCCGGCAGAACCCCGGCGCATCGTTCATGATTTCAATAATATTCTGACCCCGATCCTCGGTTACGCCCGCCTTGCCCTCAACGATGCGGAGCCGGGCAGCCGACTGCACGCGGACCTGACGCAGATTCTCGATGCCGCCGGCCGGGCGCGGGCGCTGATCGAAGAGATCCTCGCCGCCACTCCCCAGGCGGCTACGGCCACTCCAGGCACCGAACCACACCGGCCCTATACGCCCCGCCGCTGACCAGAAAGCGGTGCCGGCAACCGGGTTGCGCGGTGCTGCTCAGTTGCGGTCGAGGCGGCGTACGGTCGCCGTCAGCATGTAGCCGCCGTTGCGAACCGTCTTGATCAGCCGCGGATTGGCGGGATCGGTCTCGATTTTTTGCCGCAGCCGGCGGATGCGCACGTCGACGCTGCGATCGAAGGCGGGCGCGTCGTTGCCATGCAGGTAGTCGAGGAGCTGTTCGCGGCCGAGCACTCGGTTGGGATGCTCGACCAGCACCCGCAGGAGCGCAAACTCGCCCGAGGTCAGCGCCACCGTGCTCTCGGTGTCGGTCGCCCTCTCCCCGCACCGCAGCTCGTGTCGCGCGAGGTCGAGCCGCCAGCGGTCAAAGGCATAGACCGAGGCGTCCGTCCCGGCGGCCTCGGTCGCCGGCTTTTCATCGCCACGGGGCCTGCGCCGCAACACGCTGCGCACCCGTGCCAACAATTCGCGTGGCTCGAACGGCTTGCCGACGTAGTCATCGGCGCCGACCTCAAGACCGACGATGCGCTCCGTCGGCTCATTCCGCCCGCTCAAGATGATGACGCCGATTTCCGAGCGCGCGCGCAACTGACGCGTCAGTGTCAGACCGTCGACACCGGGCAGGGTCAGATCGACCACGGCGAGCGCAAAGTCTTGCTCGGCCACCGTGGCCATCACCCGATCGCCGGCATCGAGTGCGGTGACCCGGTAGCCGGCATCCTCCAGGCAACGCGAGACCAGCGCGCGCACGACCGGATCGTCGTCGACAACGAGGATATGAGCAAGGGGCTGCATGACGCGGCCGCCTCCTTGACAGGCGTGGCCGCCTCAGGAGGCCGCCACCATGGGGTGAACGACGACGCCGGCGCTCACGCGATGATGCTCAAGCACCCGGCTGCAACAAAAGGTCCCGCATTGAAACGCGCCAGCAATAATGGAGACATTTCGCCGACATGTCCAAGAACTAGGATTAGCCTCGATCGGATTGCACTCCCGCGCTTTTCGAGCACATTCGAGCGCCGCTGCAACGTCTTGGCCCTGTGACTCCGGGCCAGGCGCGGCCGCAAGCGTCGGCATGATCGCGCTGCAATGAGGCAAGCAATGGATGATTTGATCCAGGAGTTCTTGGTCGAAACCAACGAAAATCTGGCGGAGCTCGACGTCGGGCTCGTGCGTTTCGAGCAGAACCCCGGGGATGCCGAGTTGTTGGGCAAGATCTTCCGCCTGGTGCACACGATCAAAGGCACCTGCGGATTTTTGGGCCTGCCGCGCCTGGAAACCGTCGCCCATGCCGGCGAAGATGTCCTGGGCCGATTCCGCGATGGCGAACTCGCCGTTACACCGCAGGCAGTGAGCCTGATCTTGCGCTGCCTGGACCAGATCCGCGCCATATTGGCCACCCTTGAGGCGACAGGCGGCGAGCCGGACGGCGACGATGCTGCGTTGATCGCCGAATTGCGCGCGCTCGCCGAAGGCGTAAACCGTCCCGCTCCCGGGCTCGGTGTGCCCGCTGGCCACGATGCCATGGACACTATCCTTTCGCCAGCGGACCCAAGCGGCACCGGCACGGATCCGTATTTCACCGACGAGGGTTTCCCGGTGGCGGCCGAGCTTCTCGACGAAGTCGCGCAGATCCTGGGCGAGGACCAGCGCCGCTCGGCGGAAACGGCACCCGCAGCCGCACCGGCCCCGGCTCCACAACCGACAGCACGGCCACACGCGCCGGCCATACCTGCGCGGTCTACAGCATCGGTCGCTCCCGTGGCGGCGACCGCCGCCGCGAATGACGGGAATACGGCGGGCAGCGGCGCGAATGCCGGTGCCGCCAGTGCCGGTGCTGGTGCCGAAGCCGAGCAGACCAAGGAATCGGCCGCCGCCCAGCAATCGATCCGCGTCAGCGTCGACGTGCTCGAAACGTTGATGACGATGGTGGGCGAGCTGGTGCTGACCCGCAATGCGCTCTTGCAGAAGTGCCGCGGCAAGGACGCCAGCGATCTCGCCCAGCCCCTGCAGCGCTTGAGCCTGATCACCACCGAGCTGCAGGAAGGGGTGATGAAGACCCGGATGCAACCCATCGGCAAGGCCTGGGCCAAGCTGCCGCGGATGGTGCGCGATCTTTCGGTCGAGACCGGCAAGAAGATCGAGCTCAAGATGATCGGCGCCGAAACCGAGCTCGACCGTCAGGTCCTGGAGATGATCAAGGACCCGCTGGTACACATGGTGCGCAATTCGGCCGACCACGGTCTCGAACGGCCCGAAGAGCGGCTGGCGGCCGGCAAACCTGAGGCTGGCACCATTACGCTCAACGCCTTCCACGAAGGCGGTCACATCATCGTCGAGATCAAGGACGACGGGCGGGGACTAAACACCGCCCGCATCCGGCGCAAGGCCATCGAGAACCGGCTGGCGAGCGAGCTGGAAATCGATGCGATGACCGACCAGCAGGTCCACCAGCTCGTCTTCAGGCCGGGCTTTTCGACGGCCGAGACGGTGACCAGCGTGTCGGGACGCGGCGTCGGTATGGACGTCGTGCGCACCAACGTCGAGAAGATCGGCGGCACCATTGAGTTGTTCTCGGAGCCGGGCCGCGGGGCCGCGTTCACCGTCAAGATCCCGCTCACCCTCGCCATCGTCTCGGCGCTGATCGTCGAAGCAGGGGGCCAGCGCTTCGCCATCCCGCAAATCAACGTGCTCGAACTGGTGCACGTCGGCGGAGGGGACGGGAGTTCGGTCGATGTCATCAATGGCGCGCCGGTTCTCAATTTGCGTGACCGTCTGCTGCCGCTGGTCCGCCTGCGCGCGCTGTTGAATCTCACCGCCGAAACCGCCGAGGCGGCAGCCCCCTACTTTGTGGTCGTCACCCGCGTCGGCGCGTACACCTTCGGCATCATCGTCGACCAGGTGTTCGATACCGAGGAGATCGTCGTCAAACCGATGGCGCGCGTCCTGCGCAAGATCCCTTGTTATTCGGGCAACACGATCCTCGGCGACGGCAGCGTGATCATGATCCTCGATCCCAATGGCATCGCGACGGCCACCGGCCAGGTGCTCACCGGGATCGGCGATCCGGACGACGCCGTGTCGCACGACACGGCCGACAGCACCTCCTTGGTGGTGTTCCGCTCCGCCGGCGGCAAGCGGCACGCGGTGCCGATGCACCTTGTCGAACGCATCGAGGAGATCGCGATGTCCACCGTCGAAATCGCCGATGGGCACCATGTCGTCCAGTACCGCGGCCGCCTGATGCCACTGATCCGGCTCGGCGCCGACGAACCGTGGGCGAACGACGGCAACGCCTCGGTGCTCGTGTTCTCCGACGGTGGTCGTTCCATCGGCCTCGTCGTCGACGCGGTCGAGGATATCGTGCGCGACCGGCTTCGCTTCGAGCTGTACTCCGAGCGACCGGGGACCCTCGGCAGCGCGATTATCGCAGGCAAGGCCACCGACGTCGTCGATGTCGGCTTCCACGTCATGCGCGGCTTTGCCCAACTTTCCCTGGCCGAGGCAGCACGGACAACGGGGGGGCGCCAAGACACCCAGGCCCGCGTGCTTCTCATCGACGACAGCCCGTTCTTTCTTGAGGTCATGACGCCGCCGCTCGTCGCACGCGGCTACGATGTCCTGGCGGCAACCACCTTCGCGCAAGCGCTTCGCCTGCGCGAAGAAGCCGTCAAGCTCGATGCCATCTGCGCGGGCGGGAGCGCCGCCGGCAGCGAAGCCGAAGCGTTCGCCAGATCGATCAAGGCGGACGACCGCTGGTGCGATACGCCGCTTCTGGCCCTGATTGGCGGCGGAAGCCGGCATGCGCGCGAGCACTGTCTCGCCGCCGGGTTCGACGGCTGCATCGCCCGTGACCACCGTGACGAACTCTTGGACGCGCTCGAAGCGATCATCCGCGGCCAGAAGGAGGCGGCATAATGGCGACCACTGTCGGTCAATCGGCGGCCACGCCGGCGCAGGGGCGGTGCAGCGACATTTTGAGCTTCTTTATCGGCGATCAGATGTTCGGATTGCCGCTGCTTCTGGTCCAGGACGTGCTGAACGCGCGGTCCATCACCAGGATTCCCCTGGCGCCCCCGGCGATTGCGGGCGCGCTCAATCTGCGTGGGCGGATCATTACCGCGATCGACATGCGCAGCCGTCTCAAGTTGCCGCCGAGAGAGGGGGAGGAGACCCGGCACATGAGTGTCGTCGTCAGCCACGACGGCGAGCTGTACAGCCTCATCGTCGATCGAGTGGGCGACGTGTTGAGCATCGGGGCCGATCGCTTCGAGGACAGTCCGACCAATCTCGATCCGCAATGGCGCGAGCTGGCGACCGGCGTGTACCGCCTCGATACGCAGCTCATGCTGATGCTCGACGCCGCCGCCGTGCTGTCGCTCGGGAACTGAGCGGCAACCGGTCCAGGTCTGTCCCCTCTCACGGAGTTACGAGCGTTGCACATCCCGACGCGGACCAGCCAGCCGCCAGCAACCGGACCGGGCTCCGGAACGCCGATCCGCGTCATGCTGGTCGATGACAGCGCGGTCATTCGCGGCATCATCAGCCGGACGCTGCAGGTCGATCCAGAGGTCCAGATCGTGGCATTCGCCGGCAATGGCGAGGTTGCGCTCGAACGCCTGCGCCAGCATGCGGTCGATGTCATTGTCCTCGACATCGACATGCCGGTCATGGACGGTTTAACCGCCCTGCCCAAGCTCCTTGAGACGGCCCCCGGCGTCAAGATCATCATGGCGTCGACGCTCACCACGCGCAACGCCGACATCTCGCTCCGTGCGCTGCGCGCCGGCGCCGCCGACTACGTGACAAAACCGTCATCGGTCACCGACATCACCGGCACATCTGGCACCGCCCAGGACTTCCGCCGCCAGCTTCTCGCCAAGGTGAGGGCGCTCGGACGCAGTCGCAAACGGCCCGGGCGCACGCCAGCGGCCGCGACCACCTTGCGCAATGCGGGCTCGGACACTCCGCCGGCCGCCACGCCGCCGCCGACGGCAGGCGTCGTCCTGCGCAAGGCGTCGGCGACGCGTCCGCAAATTCTGGCGATCGCGAGCTCCACCGGCGGACCGCAAGCGCTCATGGCCTTCTTCGGCACGCTGGACAGGAGTGTCTCGGTGCCGATCGTCATTGTCCAGCACATGCCCCCCACGTTCACCGGCATCCTCGCCGAACACATCGCGAAGGCGGCGCAACGGCCGTGCGCCGAGGCGACGGACGAAGAACCGCTGGCCGGCGGCCGGGTCTACGTCGCACCGGGCGGCTACCACCTGGTTGTTGCCGGTAGTGGAGCATCGCGTCG
This sequence comes from uncultured Defluviicoccus sp., assembly GCA_964401555.1. Taxonomy (GTDB): domain Bacteria; phylum Pseudomonadota; class Alphaproteobacteria; order Rhodospirillales; family Defluviicoccaceae; genus Defluviicoccus. The sequence continues at coordinate 8,506 of CAYNYW010000015.1, read as the reverse complement.
GCTCCGCCTTAACCAGGAGCCGCCGGAGAATTTTTGCCGGCCGGCCGCCGACCCGTTGTTGCGCAGTGTGGCCGCCGCCTACGGCGATGCCGCGCTCGCCATCGTGCTGACTGGCATCGGCCGCGATGGCTGGCGCGGGTGCGAAGCGATCGTCGCCGCCGGCGGCACGGTGATCGCCCAGGACGAAGAGTCCAGTGTCGTCTGGGGCATGCCGGGCGCGGTGGCCAAGGGTGGGCTGTGCAGTACGCTCGCCCCGCCGGCGGAACTCGCCGCGTGCGCCAACCGCCTCGTCGCGCGGGGGCAGGCATGACCCCGACCGATATCCGCTTCATCGCCGAGTTGGTCAAACGCCGCGCCGGGATCGTGTTGTCCGACCAGAAGGGCTACCTGATCGAGAGCCGGCTGAGCCCAGTCGTCCAGCGAGCCAAGCTCGCCAGCGCGGATGCGCTCGTCGCCGCGCTGCGCGCCGGCAATGAGAGCCTGGCAAACGACGTGACCGAGGCAATGACCACCAACGAGACCTTCTTCTTCCGCGATCCCAAGGTCTTCGAGGCCTTTCGCACCCGCGTCCTGCCGGCAATTGTCGCCCAGAGCGAAGGACGGCGGTCGTTCCGCATCTGGTGCGCGGCCGCCGCGACCGGCCAGGAGCCATACACGCTTGCCATGCTCCTGCGCGAGCAGGCGGCATCAATGCCGGGCTGGCAATGGGAAATCCTCGCCACCGACATCTCGGAGCGTGCGCTCGCCAAGGCGAGAGCTGGTGTTTACACCGCGTTCGAGGTGCAGCGTGGCTTGCCGGAGCGTCTGCTCACCAAGTATTTTGTCCAGGGCAGCGGCACTTGGCAGGTGCGCCCGGAGATCCGCTCGACCGTCAGTTTCCGCCCCTTCAATCTCCTGAACAACCTGTCTTCCCTTGGCACGTTCGCAGCCGTGTTCTGCCGCAACGTCCTGATCTATTTCGATCAGGAGACCAAGTCGCGAACGCTTGGCAACATCCGCCGGTTGCTGGGCGATGATGGGTTCCTGGTGCTGGGCGGTGCCGAGACGACCATGGGTCTGTCCGACGAGTTCCACCCGTTCGAAGGCTTCGCCGGTGTTTATCGCACCGCCCCCGCGGCCCAGCCGAGGGGAGGCATCCACGTGGCCGGTGCCGGCACGGGACGTCCACTGGCGGGTGTCCTGCGCCCTTGATGCGGGGGAGTTTGGCGGAAACCAGGAGGTCTCCTGGTTAGCATCCCGAGAATGCTCGGGACGAGTTTTTTGGGACGAGACACGTGTGAAGGAGTTCGGAGCAGATGGCTGTCGATCGCAACATGAACATCCTCGTGGTCGATGACTACCAGACCATGCGACGGATCACCGGCAATTATCTCCGCCAGTTGGAGTTCGCCAACATCGACGAGGCGTCCGACGGCGGCGATGCCTTAGGCAAGCTGCGCCAGAAACGATACCAACTCATCATCTCGGACTGGAACATGCAGCCGATGACCGGCATCCAGCTCCTGCAGCAAGTCCGCGGCAGTCAGGACCTGAAGCACATTCCGTTCATCATGGTGACCGCCGAGAACAAGCGCGAGAATGTGATCGCGGCGAAGGAAGCCGGCGTTTCCAACTACATCGTCAAACCGTTCACGGTAGAGACGCTCAAAACCAAGCTGGCCAGCGTACTTGGCGCCTTGTGAGCGGGTGCACGCAAGCGCACCACGATCATGACGACCGTATGCGGACCGGGGGTAATGACGCAACCATGGTGACATCGTCCAGCCTGTTGGAGAGCGGCGAGATTCACGCCTTTCTCGAACTCTTAGCCGGGTCCTTGCGCGCGCTTGGCGACAACGCTGACAGCGCCGTTCTGGCCCAACTCGACAAGATCGTGACGGACATGCGCCGTCTGAAGGACCAAAGCACGCTCACGTCCCCTGAGGCCCCGCCGGCAGCGGGCGCCTTGCCACCGCCCGACGTGACCGAGGAGTTGGAGGCGGTGGTCGCGATCACCGCCCAGGCCACCAATACGATCCTCGACGCGGCCGAAGAGATCGAGGCGACCGTGCGGCCCCTCGACGGCGAGGCCGGTAACGCCTTGCGTGGCATCGCGTCGCGGCTGTGCGAGGCCTGCTCGTTCCAGGACCTTACCGGCCAGCGCATCCGCCGCATCGTGGCCGTGCTCCAAGCCGCCGCGCAGCAGACGGCCGGTGCCGGCGGCGAGGTGTACGGCACCGGCTCCGGTGGCGCCGGCGACGGTGCGCAAAGCCAGGACGATATCGATGCTCTGCTCGCCGACTTCGGTTGACGCGCTCAAACCTCCCGGCACGGTCTGAACGGAGCCTTGCCGATCGGAAGACGATCCATAGAGGGTGCGCAGAATTACCCGCGGCCGCGGTACGGCGGCACGCCCGGATCGGGCAACCATATGCCCTTGGGCGCATCCCCGGTCTGGTAATAGACATCGATGGGAATGCCGCCGCGTGGATACCAGTAGCCCGCGAGGCGCAGCCACACCGGCGCAGCCGCGGCGACCAGATCCTTGGCGATGCGCACGGTTGCGTCCTCGTGGAAGGCGCGGGCGTTGCGAAAGCTGGCCAGATACAGCTTCAACGACTTGGATTCGATCAGCCGGTTCGCCGGCACGTAATCGATGACGAAATGCGCGAAGTCCGGCTGGTCGGTGACCGGGCACAAGGTGGTGAATTCGGGGCAGGTGAGCCGCACGCAGTAGGCGTCACCGGTGTGCGGATTGGCGACCGTTTCGAGGACGGCCTGTTCGGGCGACCCCGGCACTGCAACGCTGTGGCCGAGCTGGCGCAGCCCACTTTCATCGCGCGCGGTCATGGCGCGCCTGCCTTCAAACCGATGATCCCCTCCTCCTCGCCCGCCGCCTGATCGCGGGCAAACGCGTCGGCAAATGCCTCGAAACGGCCTTGCGCGATGGCATCACGCATGCCGGCCATCAGGTGCTGGTAGTAGGCGATGTTGTGCCAGCTCAACAGAACCGCCCCCAGGATTTCACCCGAGCGCACCAGGTGGTGCAGATACGCGCGCGCATAGTCGCGGCTGGCCGGGCACGGCACGTTCGCATCCAAGGGGCGCTCGTCCTCGGCATGGCGGGCGTTGCGCAGATTGAGCGCCCCGAACCGCGTGAAGGCCTGGCCGGTGCGCCCCGAGCGCGTCGGCAGTACGCAGTCGAACAGATCGATGCCGCGCGCCACCGCTTCGATCAGATCGGCCGGCTTGCCCACGCCCATCAGGTAGCGCGGGCGGTCTGCCGGCAGGAACGGCACCGTGACGTCGAGCACCCGCAACGTCGCCGCCTGCCCCTCGCCAACCGCCAATCCTCCCATGGCATAGCCATCGAAGCCGATGGCGGTCAGGCCGCGCGCGGACTCCGCGCGCAGCTCCTCGTGCACCCCGCCCTGGACGATGCCGAACAGGCCATAGCCATCGCGCGGCACGAACGCCTCCCGGCAGCGCGCCGCCCAGTCAAGGGAACGGCGCATGGCGGTTTCGACGGCAGCGCGCGGCGAGGGGAAGGGCGGACATTCGTCGAGCACCATGGTGATCGTCGCGTCCAGCAATCGCTGCACGTCGATGGCACGCTCGGGCGACAGACGCACGGCGGCGCCGTCGATGTGCGAGCGAAAGGCAACACCGTCGTCGTCGACGGTGCGCAAAGCTGCGAGCGACATCACCTGGAAGCCGCCGGAATCGGTGAGGATCGGCCCCGGCCAGCGCATGAAGGCATGCAGGCCACCAAGACGGGCGATCCGCTCGGCACCCGGGCGCAGCATCAGATGATAGGTGTTGGCGAGCACCATTTCGGCACCGCTCGCTCCCACCATCTCCGGCGTCAGCGCCTTGACCGTGCCTGCCGTGCCGACCGGCATGAAGGCGGGGGTCTCGACCTTGCCGTGCGCGGTGGTGATCCGGCCGCGGCGCGCCTGACCGTCCTCGGCCAGCACGGTAAAGCCGATGCCGCTCATCGTGGCCTTTCCGGAAACAGGAGGCACGCGTCGCCGTAGGAGTAGAAGCGATACCCCGCATCGATGGCATGCGCATAGGCGCACTTGATGCGGGCAAGGCCGGCGAACGCGGCGACCAGCATCAGGAGCGTCGAACGCGGCAGGTGGAAGTTGGTCAAGAGCGCGTCCACCGCGCGGAAGCGGTATCCCGGCAGGATGAAGAGCCGGGTCTCACCGGCGAACGCGCCGATCTCCCCGTTTTCCTCGGCTGCGGTTTCCAGGAGACGCAAGGCGGTGGTGCCGACAGCGACGATGCGCCCGCCGCCGGCGCGCGCGGCGTTGATCGCAGAGGCCGCCGCGGGCGTGATCTCGCCCCACTCGGCGTGGATCGGGTGCTCCTCGGCCTCGGCCGTACGAACCGGCAGGAAAGTCCCGGCGCCGACGTGCAGCGTCACCGCCACCCGGCCAATGCCGCGTTGGTGCAGCGCGTCCAACAGACGCGACGTGAAATGCAGCCCGGCGGTTGGCGCCGCCACTGCGCCGGGTCGGCACGCGAAGATCGTCTGGTAGTCGTTGCGGTCACGGGCGTCCGCTTCGCCGCCGCGGCCGCCGTTGCGCACGATGTAGGGCGGCAGCGGCATCGAGCCGTGGCGCGCCAGCGCTTCCTCCAACGCCGCGCCATCGCGATCGAAGCGGATCTCGACTTCACCATCATCGCCCTTGGCGACGACCTCCGCGGTAAACTCCGGTGCCTCAGCCGGCTCGAAGCGAATGGTCTGGCCGGGTTTGAGCCGGCGTGCCGGGCGCGCCAGCGCGCGCCAGTTTCCGCTTGCGCGCCGGCGCAACAGCATCGCCTCGATCGCCACCGTGCCGCGTCGGCCATACAGGCGGGCGGGGATCACTTTGGTGTCGTTGCACACAAGGAGGTCCCCCGGCGCCAGCAGTTCCGGCAACCGCCCCACGCAACTGTCGACGAGTTGCTCGGCGACGACCAAAAGGCGCGCCGCATCGCGTGGCACCGCCGGACGCGCGGCGATGCGCTCCGGCGGCAAGGAAAAAGCGAACGCATCGACCCGCATGACAGAACGGCGGCTTCCGGTGCTGACGATCGGCTTGACGCAGCCCGCCGCGCTCCCCGACTATGATCGCCTGGAAGGGACCTCGCAACCGGGGGAGGCAGGCGTCATGCACGTGACACTGGTCGAAGTCCGGGTCAAGTCCGATCGCATCGCGGACTTCATCGCGGCGACCCGCATCAATCACGAAGGCTCCGTGGCCGAGCCCGGTAATCGCCGATTCGATGTGCTGCAGGACCCGGCCGATCCCGCCCGCTTCCTGCTTTACGAAGCCTATGTCAGCGCAGCGGATGCCGCCGCCCACAAGGAAACCGCGCATTACCTGCGCTGGCGCGACGCGGTCGCCGAGATGATGGCTGCACCACGGCGGGGGACGCCGTTCACCGGGCTGTTCCCGGCAGGATAGGGCGAGGACGCCGGCGATGGCAACGATGGAGGCGGCGGCGATAGCAGCGATGGACCCGATCGCCCCGTTCTCGATCGCCCGACTGCCGCGGATCATTTTCGCGGCCGGCGCTCTTGACCAACTGGCCGGCGAACTCAAGGCCGTGGGGCAGAGCGCCTTGCTGGTCACCGGGGCGAGATCGTTTCGTGACGGCCGGCACTGGCCGGCGTTGCGCGACCGGCTGGCGGCCGCAGGCGTGCGTGCCTTCGATGTCGCGTGCGGCGGCGAGCCGTCGCCGGAATTCGTCGATGCGACGGTGCAGCGCTTCGCCGGCGAAGGGATCGAGGTGGTCGCCGGTATCGGAGGCGGCAGCGCGCTCGATGCGGCTAAAGCTGTCGCCGGCATGCTGCCGCATCGTCACTCGGTGGTCGCGCATCTCGAAGGCTTGCCCGGCCAACGCCCCTATCCCGGCGGCGCCTTGCCTTGGATCGCGGTGCCGACCACCGCCGGCACCGGCAGCGAGGCGACCAAGAACGCGGTCTTGAGCCGGATCGGCCCCGATGGCTTCAAGCGCTCGTTGCGCGACGAAACGCTGGTGGCGCGGGTGGCGCTGATCGATCCGGCGCTGCTTGCGAGCTGTCCGCCGGCGGTGGTCGCCGCCAACGGCCTCGATGCCTTTACCCAGCTCCTGGAGTCTTACACGTCGACCAATGCGAACCCGCTTACCGATGCCCTGGCGCTCTCCGGTATCGCGGCGTTCGCCGAGGGCTTCTTTGTCGCCTGGCGTGGCGGCGAAGGTGCGGCAGTCGACGCGGCACGCGGACGAATGGCGTATGCGGCGCTGCTCTCTGGCATTTGCCTGGCCCAGACCGGCCTCGGCGCCGTGCATGGCCTCGCTTCTCCCTTGGGTGCGTTTTTCCCGATCCCGCACGGCGTGTGTTGCGGCACGCTGGTGGCGCGCACCACCGCCGTCAACATCGAAGCGCTGGTTGCGCGTCAGCCGGACAGTTCGGCGCTCACCAAGTATGCGCGCGTTGTGGAGATGCTGGCCGGCCAAACGTTCGACGGCCGGGACCGGGCGCTCGCTGCGCTGGTTGCACTCCTGGAGGCGTGGACGCTGCAACTCGATCTGCCCCGACTGTCGGCGTTCGGCATCACGGAGGGCGACACCGGCCGCATCGTCGCCGGCAGTCGCGGCAGCTCGATGCGCACCAACCCGATCGTCCTGACCGACGCCGAGGTCGCGACCATCATCACCGACCGCCTGTAGACGTTCTCGTCGCTCCATCTGCGCGGAAATCAGCCTTCACGTGCCCCGGGAGCTTAGTCCCGGGATGTTGTAGTGCATTGTTTTTCCGGCATTGGGGGATCTTGACGCCCCCATTTACCTCGCCGTTGGGGCCAATTTGTGATTCGATGGCTTCGGTTGGGGAGGCGCCATGAAGCAGCTTGGATTTTTCGATCTACCGGAGCATTTGAAGCGGCTTTCGGAGTCTGGCGATCCTTTGGAGGAGATGGTGCGGGTCATCGATTTCGAGGCGTTCCGACCGCTCCTTGAGGAGGCGTTGGCGTATTCGGATGGCGCGAAGGGCGGCCGCCCGCCCTACGATGCGGTTGCCATGTTCAAGGTCTTGATCCTGGCGGCGCGGAACACCGTCAGCGGTGCGCGGATGGAGTTCCTGATCCGCGACCGGTTGAGCTGGCTGCGTTTTCTCGGCTTCGCCCTCGGCAAGCCGACGCTGCCACTGCCGCCGACCTGGCGGCTGGTCGTCGCCGGGCTTGTCATCGTGGGATTCCTCTACGCGATGTACGCCTACGAGAAGGGACACGAAGCGGAGCAAATCCCTGCGCCGACAACGCAGGGGATGCTGCCGAGCGCATACGCCGGCTGAGGTGGCATGGCTTTGCGGACTTACGGCACGTACCTAACGACGCCGCTACTTGATGCGGAAGTGGTTGCGCACCGCGAGCAGGAACAGAAACAGCAAGAGAAGTGAGAGCAGCGTCTGCCCGATGCCGAGATAGTCGACCGTATCGGAGATGATTGGGGTGTATCGCGCCGGCAACTGGTTGCCCGCATTGGCGTCGCCGTAAATTCCGTAAAGGCAGGCGTAGATCTGATTGAGCTTCTCGGCCGAGCCGACGCCGGGAGACGGCAGCGCCCTGCGCAATGAAAGCCCCACCGCCGCCCACAAGGCCTTGCCCTGACCAACCAAGCAACTGTCACTCAAGGTTTGTGGTGCGCGCTGGGTAAGATACGCATACGTGAAACCGCCGGTTGCCAACGACCACCAGAACAGCGGCAGGACCATCGACCGACCAAAATTGGACAAAATCTGGTAGAACCAGCCGAACCACCAGCGTGCGTGCCACCACTTGTCCCGATAACCGCGCGCGGCTTTCAACTCGCCCGCAAAGAATTCCTGCTCGCGCATGTGGTCATGGCCTTGTACGGCGATGCGTTTCAGCGCGCGATAGCCAGTCAGCGCGACGTAACGACCTTCGGTATCGTCGGCGGCGGCCTTAGCGGTTGCGCTGAAGAAACCGCCTTTGGGGATGTGCACATCATCAAGGCACGGCGCTTCCGTAAAATGAGCTTGAACGAAATCTGGCAACTCCGCAAAACGTGCGTTCATCAGGGTAAATCCACTTGATGCCGACATCCCCGTGAAGCTCGCTTCCGCGCAAAAGCGCGCACGGGCAAAAGATGCCGCTCCCTTGAATATCGCTTGATCAAAGAATGCCACCTTGGAAAATACGGCGTCATCAAATAGAGCTATCTTGCTAAAGCTTGCGCCAAGAAAATTGGCGCGCGCCTTAAATTCTGATTCATAAAAGAATACAGAATCACAAAATGTAGTATATCGGAAATTTGCATACGTCTTTACATCTTCCTCCGTAAGAAACTTTGCCTCGCGAAACTCCACGCGCCCGTCGAAGCGCGCCCCCTCAAAATCTGAGCCCTTGCAGAAGGTTGATTCGGAGAAATTCACAGTGCCAGGAAAATGAAAGCCCCTGAGAGCCTGTTGCACAATATTGCTTATCCGGTTGAGCCCAGCGTGGTTCCCCAGCCCCAATCCCTTGTAGCG
>CAYNYW010000014.1:0-78852 GCA_964401555.1 uncultured Defluviicoccus sp. | reverse complement strand
AAACCGCTCACCACCCCAATTGCAAACATCGCTTAAATGAGGGGATTGATGAGGTTACAACCACTTTATTGCGCGCAGCACGAAAAGTTGGCCAAGCAACATCAGCAGTATCAGAGCAACCAGAACAACGAAGGCATAATGCGTCTGCTGGCCGGGGACACCGCTGATATTGGCGCCAAGCATGCCTGCGATCAGGCTCGGCGGTAACAGTAGGGCGGCAATGACACTGAAGCGATGCGTCGTCTTGGCAATTTTCTCGGAGACCACCGCGCTCAAGTCTTCGTGCATGATGGTGAGGCGGTCGCGGAAGGAATCAAGATCCTCGATGTGCCTTGAGATCAGGTCACCGACACCGCGCAACCGAAGGCGATCGCGCTTGTCGAGCAGGGGCGTCTCCTCGGCGCGCAGGAAATAAAGTGCTTCGCGCTGGGGGCCGAAGTAGCGACGGAGTTGAACCGCTTCGCGGCGGATGGCGGCGAGCTTGCTGCGCAGGTGCGGAGAGCTGCCTTCCAAGCATTCGTCCTCCAGCGCCTCGACATTATCCTCCATGGCATCAAGGACCGGCTGCAGGTCGCGCACCACCTTTTCGGCGAGACGGGCGATGAGAGCGCCCGGCAGGCGCGGTCCGCGGCCGCTCTGCAGAGCGAGCCGGATATCACGTAACGCGCTGAGCGCGTGCCCCTTGTCACGCAGAGTGACGGCGCGGGTGCGATCAACCCAGACGTGGAGCGGGACCAGTTCGATTCGCGTTTTCTCCTCGATGTTAACTCCGCGCAGGATAAGAAGGAGAGACTGCTCCGCCGCCTCAATGCGCGGCCGTGAATCCTCGGCGAGCAGCGCCTCGGCAATAAGCGGATCAATGCCGCTCTCGTCGATCACCCAGCCTTGCGCGTCCGCATCGTCCCGCTCGAGATGGACCCAAAGAAAACCTTCCTCGGGCCGCCATGCCCGCACACCGGACCAGTTGCGCTCGGTGGCGCCGCCCTTGCCGTCGAACACGCAGGCGAAGCGAAGCCCCGCCTCAACACCCGCGCGCAGCGCCGCCGCCTGAGAAGGCGCGCCGGCGATGGCGCTCGCCTTCGATTGCGTGGCATCGTTCATTGTTGATCCTCTCCATCGAACGCCCGTGGCTCACGCCGCATTGGCCATTCTACGCCAACAAAGGCGTTCGTGCGCGGTCGACACACATTTTCAGTGGGACGGCAAGCGGTTGAAGGTACCTGTTTGGGTAATCCGTGTCCCGCCTACGCCTTCCCGCAACGCGCGTAATTTGGGGGCATTACGCGCGGGCTAGTCATGGTCGGTTTTCGTCAGTATTCTGTCGAGACAGACGCTGAGAATGGCGGCGGTAAAGCAGGGATACCGCCGCGCCCGATACGTCGACAGCGTCGAGACGGGTAGGGATACAATAATGATCGGCAACCAGCAGGCGGCGGCAACATCGGATCGATCGGCGGGAGGGGTGCCGTTGACGGCAGCGCCATCCGCCGGCCCAAGTCCGGAAACTCTGCGCGCCGTCGCCGAAGAGGTTCGCACCGCCTTTCCCCGCCCCTCGCGTGCCAAGGAGCTGGTGCTGATCGATGTCGACCCGCGCCGCGTGCACGCATTCTGGGATATTCCGCACGACAGTGTGCAGGCCGCACGAGCAGATCTTGCCGATGGCGCGAGCGGACCGCTGGTCTTGCGAATCGTGGCCGTCGACGGCACGCGCGAGACGACGGTCTCCTTCGATGTCGAGGTCCAGGGACTGCAGAGCCAAACCTACGTCGAAATCTGGGACGAGCCGCGCCGCTATCAGGCCCGGATCGGACTGCGCCGACCCGATGGCACGCTCTTGCTGCTCGCGGAATCCAATCCTGTCGATCTTCCTGCCCTTGGTCCCGCCGCCATGCTCCCAGGAACAGAGGACGCCCAGGCGGATGAGGCCACGGCGACGGCTCCCGCGGCTGGTGATGATCGCGCTGCGGTGCTGCCGCTGGAGAACCTGCTGGCGGTGTCGAGTTTTGCACTTGGTCGACATCGCGGCGAGCTGGAGGTAAGTGCCGAACTGCACGTTTTCGGCCGGGTCAAGGTCGGCTCCGAAGTTTCTTTGCTCGGCCGGCGCGTGATCTTGCGCCCCGACGGCTCGTTCTCCGTCACTCGGCCGTTGCCCGCCGGCTCCTTCTTGTTGAAGGCGCTGCTGGCCGATTTCGCCGCCGCCTCAGAATAGGGGACGGGCGATGGCGCAAGGCTACTTCGCGCTGGTCCTGCACGCGCATCTGCCGTTCGTCCGCCATCCCGAATACGAGAGCTTTCTCGAAGAAAGCTGGCTGTTCGAGGCAATCACCGACACTTACATTCCGCTGCTGCGCGTGTTCGAGGGCCTGGCCGCCGACGGCGCGCGCTGTCGCGTCACCGTTTCGCTGTCGCCGCCGTTGATGGCGATGCTGCAGGACCGGCTGCTGCAGGAACGCTACCTTGCCCACCTGCGCAAGTTGGCGCGCCTGGGTGACCGCGAGATCATTCGCAACCACGGCAACCCGCACCTCGCCGCGGTGGCGCGCATGTACCGTCGCCTCTTGCACGAAACAGAGGAATGGTACGTCGACCGCTACGGGCGTGATCTGGTCGGAGCCTTCGGCCGATTGCAGGAGCAAGGCATCCTGGAGCTGATCACCGCCAACGCCACGCATGGGTTCCTGCCGATCCTGAAGACCCAGCCCGGCGCGGTGCGTGCCCAGCTCAAGGTCGCCGCCGACGTGTACCAGCGTGCCTTCGGCCGGCCGGTGCCGGGCTTCTGGCTGGCCGAGTGCGGCTACTACCCCGGACTCGAAGAGCTGGTGGCCGAAGCGGGCGGCCGCTACTTCTTCGTCGAGACGCATGGCATCCTCAACGCCGCCACCCAACCGCGTCACGGCTATCTCGCGCCGCTCGCGTGTCCCAACGGCGTGTGCGCGTTCGGACGCGATCCGGCGTCGTCACGCCAGGTATGGAGCACCGAAGCCGGCTATCCAGGGGATCCCTGGTACCGGGATTTCTACCGCGACATCGGCTTCGATCTCGATTTCGAGACCATCCGTCCGTACATCCTGGACGGGCACACCCGCGTTTTCACCGGCTTCAAGTACCACCGGATCACCGGCGCCACCGACGACAAGCAGCCGTACGAGCCCGAGCGCGCGCGCGAGCGCGTGGACGCACACGCCGCCGATTTCCTCGATCGACAGATCGAAGCGATCGGCCGGTTCGCGCCGATGATGAACCGGCCTCCGCTGATCGTGGCGCTGTATGATGCCGAGCTGTTCGGACACTGGTGGTTCGAAGGTCCGCAGTTTCTCGACGCCTTCATCCGCAAGCTCGTCTACGACCAAGATGTGGTCGAGATGATCGCGCCGTCCGATTACCTCGCCCGCCACCCGGACGCGCAGCAGGCGACACCATCGGCGTCGAGCTGGGGTGACCAGGGATACAGCGAGTTCTGGCTCAACCCCGGCAACGACTGGATCTATCGGCATCTGCACGACGCGGCCGGCCGGATGCAAGCACTCGCTCGTGCTTACGCCGATGCGCCCGAGGGCTCGCTACGGCGGCGGGCGCTCGCGCAGGCGGCCCGCGCGCTCCTGCTCGCCCAATCCTCGGACTGGCCGTTTATCATGAAAACCGGCACCGCGGTCGAATACGCCTACGGTCGCATCCGCGACCATCTCGCCCGCTTTCACTGGCTGGGCGATGCCATCGAAGCCGATGCCATCGACGAAACCAAGCTCGCCGCCCTGGAGGCGATGGACAACATCTTTCCCGACATTGATCCCAAGGTGTATACCTAAATCAGGTGCTGCGCGCCGGGGCCGTGAAACGGCACGTGGCGCGCCAACAATGTCGGGCAAGAGGGGCGATGCGAACGGGAGCCAGGACGACGCGGCCGATTCCTTCACGGCTCGCTATCGGAGCGTTGTTGGCCGCGCTCGTCGTCACCGCGTGTGACGAACAGAAGAACGCATACGTTCCACCGCCGCCACCCGAAGTCACCGTTGCCCAGCCGACGCGCCGGACCGTCACCGAATATCTTGAGTTCACCGGCAACACGCAGGCCCTGGAAACGGTGGATCTGCGCGCGCGCGTCAAGGGATTCCTGCAAAGCGTCGCTTTCGAGGACGGTGCCTACGTCAAGAAGGACGACCTGCTGTTCGTCATCGATCCGGCGGAATACAAGGCGGCGGTCGATGCCAACGAGGCCAAGGTCGCCCAGGCCAAGGCCAGGCTCGACCGCACGGCGCGCGATCTCGTCCGCGCGCAGACCTTGTTCAAACAAGGCAACGTCAGTGAGCAGGTGCTCGATCTGCGCCTGTCGGACAAACTGCAGGCCGAGGCCGAGGAGCAGGGGGCTGAGGCCGATCTCGAACAGGCGCAGCTCAATCTCGGCTACACCCGCGTCCTCGCCCCATTCGACGGCCGGATGGGACGCAAGCTGATCGATCCTGGCAATCTCGTCGGTAATGATGGCAACACGCAACTGGCGACGATCGTCCGCAACAATCCGATCTACGCCTACTTTTCGCTGAACGAGAAAGATCTCCTGCGGGTTCGCAAGCCGCCGGCGACGGGTAGCACGCCGCAACGCGGCGACAACGTCTCATCCATTCCGCTGCAGCTCGGGTTGACCAACGAAGACGGTTATCCGTACGAAGGCCACTTCGATTTCGCCGACACCGGGGTTGACCCGAACACCGGCACCATTCTGTTGCGCGGCATCTTCCCCAACGACAGCCGCGCCTTGCTGCCGGGACTGTTCGTGCGCATCCGGGCCCCCGTCGGCGAAAGCAAGGATGCGCTGCTGGTCGATGACACCGCCGTCGGCATCGATCAGCGCGGCCGCTACGTGCTCATCGTCAATGACCAGAACAAGGTCGAGACCCGCCCGGTCGAGATCGGTGCCAAGACGGATGGTCTGCGCCAGATCACCAAGGGTCTCACCGCCACCGACTGGGTGATCGTCAAGGGGCTGCAGCGGGCGCGTGAGGGCATCGAGGTCGTGCCCAACCGGGCGGAACCGAGCGCTGCCGCATCCGAACCCGTCACGCAGCCGAAACCTTGAGCCGCGGGTCCCCCGCCCATGTCCCGCTTTTTTATCAATCGGCCGATCTTCGCCAGCGTCATCGCGATCCTGACCGTGCTCGCCGGTCTGGTCACGCTGCGCCAGTTGCCGATTTCGCAGTATCCGGACATCACGCCGCCGGTGGTGCAGGTCACCACGTCATATCCCGGCGCGAGCGCCAAGACGGTCGTCGACACCGTCGCCCTGCCCATCGAGCAGCAGGTCAATGGCGTCGAGAACATGCTCTACATGCAGTCGGTGAGTGCCAGCGACGGCACGTACAAGCTGCAGGTGACTTTCGACGTCGGCACCGATCTCGATTTCGCGCAAGTGCTCGTCCAGAACCGGGTGGCGACCGCGCTCGCCTCGCTGCCCGAAGAAGTCTCCCGCCAGGGTGTGACTACCAAAAAGGTCTCGACCGCCATCCTCCTGGTGATCAGTCTCACCGCGCCGGACGGCCGGTTCGACGATCTGTTCCTGAGCAACTATGCAACGATCAACCTGAAGGACGAGCTTGCGCGCCTGCCGGGCGTCGGCGACGTCACCATCTTCGGCGTCGGCCAGTACAGCATGCGCATCTGGCTCGACCCTAACCAGCTCAAGTCCCGCAACATTACCACCACCGACGTGGTCAACGCCATCAAGGGCCAGAACATCCAGGTCGCGAGCGGTCAACTGGGTGCGCCGCCGGCTCCCGAGGGGCAGCAATTCCAGTACACGATCAATGTGCAAGGCAGGCTGAGCGACGTCGAGCAGTTCAAGGACATCATCGTCAAGATCGAGCCCGGGCAGGGCGGCCGGCTGACCCGCATCAAGGACGTCGCCAGGGTCGAGCTCGGCGCCCAGACCTACAGCCAGTTCTCCCGTCTCGACGGCCTACAGTCGGCCGGCATCGCCATCTATCAGTTGCCCGGGGCCAATGCGCTCGACGTCGCCAACAACGTTCGGGCGGCAATGCAGCGCTTGAGCGCCGCCTTTCCCCAGGGTCTCTCCTACAGCATCGATTTCGACACGACGACGTTTACCACCGCTTCCATCGGCGAAGTCTATCACACACTGTTGGAAGCCGCCGTCCTCGTCTTCCTCGTTATTTTCCTGTTCCTGCAAGACTGGCGGGCGACCCTGATCCCCGCGATCACCATCCCCGTCTCGCTGATCGGCACCTTTGCGCTGATGGCGCTGTTCGGCATCTCCATCAACATGATCTCGCTGTTCGCCATGGTGCTGGCGATCGGCATCGTCGTCGACGACGCGATCATCGTCGTCGAGAACGTCTGGCACCAGATGGAAAAGGGGATCACCGACGTCAAGGAAGCCGCGGTCAAGGCGATGGCGGAAATTTCGGGACCCATCATCGCCGTCACGCTGGTGTTGATGGCGGTGTTCGTGCCGGCGGCCTTCATGCCGGGGATCACCGGCCAGCTTTACCGCCAGTTCGCGATCACCATCGCCGCGTCGACCTTCTTCAGTGCCCTCAACGCGCTGACCCTGAGCCCGGCGTTGTGCGCCATTCTCTTGAAGGCGCCCAAGGAGCGCCGCTTCGTTCTGTTCCGGCTGTTCAATCGCGGCTTCGATCGCGTCGCTCACGCCCAGACCGGCCTCGTGCGGCGCATGGTCGGCCACCGCGCGCTGATGCTGGTGGTGTTTCTGGCGCTGGCGGGCGTGACGGTCTGGGGATTCGGAAAGCTGCCGGCCGGCTTCCTGCCCGAAGAGGATCAGGGCTATGCCATTACCGCCATCCTGCTGCCCGATGCGGCGTCCCTGGAGCGGACCAAGAGCGTCATCGACAAGGTCGACGCCGTCTTGAGCGAGACCGACGGCATCGCCCATCGCTTGGTGATCGGCGGTGTTTCGGTGCTCGACAACAGTGCATCCTTGGCCAACGCCGCCGTCGTCTACACCATCTATGACGGCTTCGAAGCGCGGGGCAAGACCGGGCGAACGCAGCAGGCGATCCTGGCCGATCTGCGCAAGCGCCTGAACCAGATCGAAGATGCGATCGTCTTCGTCGTCGTCCCGCCGGCGATCCAGGGCCTCGGTGTTTCCGGCGGCTTCCAGATGCAGCTCCAGATCAAGGGCGGTGGCACCGATTATGCGCGGCTGCAGCGCATGGCGTACGAGCTGATTGGTGCCGGCAACGCCCAGACCGGCCTCGCCGGGCTGACCACGGCGTTTCGCGCCAACGTCCCGCAGTTGTTCGCCGACGTCGATCGCGTCAAGGCGGAAACCCTGAACGTCGCCGTCGGCGACGTCTTCTCGACGATCCAGGCCTACCTCGGCTCGACCTATGTCAATCAGTTCAACAAGTTCAGCCGCACCTTCCAGGTCTATACCCAGGCCGAGAGCCGTTTCCGCCTAGAACCGGACGACATCCGCCAGCTCTATGTGCGCAGCCGAAGCGCAGAGATGGTGCCGATCGGCACGCTGGCCGATGTCGGCTATACCGTGGGGCCTTCCATCCTCTCGCTCTACAACCTCTACCCCACCGCCGCGATCAACGGCCGTGCCGCGCCCGGATTCAGTTCCGGCGACGCGCTCGCGCTCATGGAGCAGATGGCCGCCAAGACCCTGCCGCCCGACATGGGCTACGAGTGGACCGGGATGTCGTATCAGGAAAAGAAGGTGGGCGGTCAGGCGACACTGATTTTTGCGCTCTCCGTGCTCATCGTGTTCCTGCTGCTCGCGGCGCAATACGAGAGCTGGACCAACCCCGCGGCGGTAATCTTGATCGTGCCGCTGGCGCTCTCGGGCGTGGTCATCGCCAATCTCGCCCGCGGCTTCGACAACAACATCTATACCCAGATCGGTATCGTGCTCCTGATCGCGCTCGCCGCGAAGAATGCGATCCTGATCGTCGAGTTCGCGCGCGAACTGCGAGCCAAGGGCAAGGAGATCGCCGAAGCCGCCGTCGAGGCGTCGCATCTGCGTTTCCGCCCGATCCTGATGACGTCGTTCGCCTTCATCCTAGGCGTGGTGCCGCTGGTCATCGCCGCCGGCGCCGGTGCCGCCAGCCGGCAGACGCTCGGCACCGCGGTGTTCGGCGGCATGATCGCCGCCACCATCTTCAACGGCCTGTTCGTGCCGGTGTTCTATGCCGTGTTCCAAGGCTTGAGCGAGCGGCGCAGTCCCGGCAAAAATGCGGTGACGCCACCCGCGCCGGCGGGACAAGCCCCAGCGGAATAAGCGAACGGTTGAGCGGGTGTTTCAACTGGCCGCAACGGCCGGTTTGGCCCATGGTTGCGCCGCCAGCAGGAATCAACAGCGAGGGAAGGGAGCGAAGGACCGCCATGGCTCAGTTGCCCGAATACATCGACGGCCTGCCCAACATCGCCGGATCGGAGCAGGAGGTCGACAAGGCCATTGCCGCCGCCGCCGGCAAGGAAATGTTCCGGCCGGCGAGCCGCATCGACTTCGGCAGGATCAATTCGGCGTTCGCCATCGCCCTGCACCAGCATCAGCCACTGATCCCGGCCGGCGGCCACGATCTCTCGACCGCGACCATCATCTCCAACCTCAAGTACATGATGGACAACCAGGGAATCGGCGACAACCACAACGCGCCGGTGTTCGTGTGGTGCTACAAGCGGATGGGCGAGTTCATCCCGCAACTGGTTGGCGAAGGCAAGGAGCCGCGGGTCATGCTCGAATACTCGGGCACGCTCTTGCACGGCCTGCGCCAGATGGGCGAAGACCACGCCATCGATGCTCTGAAGCGCATCACCTGTGATCCCGGTCTCTGGCACACCACCGAATGGCTCGGATGTCCCTGGGGACACGCCGTCGCCCCATCGACGCCGGTGCAGGACTTCCGCCTGCACGTCAAGGCCTGGCAGCATCATTTCGCCGCGATCTTCGGCCTCGATGCCGTGGCGCGGGTGCGCGGTTTCTCGCCGTCGGAGATGGCACTGCCCAACCACCCCGATGTTGCCTACGCTTTCGTCAAGACGCTGAAGGATTGCGGATTCACCTGGGTCCTGGTCCAGGAGCACACCATCGAACGCCCGGAAAACGGTTGGGGGCCGGAGCAGAAGCACCTGCCGCACCGGCTGGTCTGCACGAGTTCGACCGGCGAGACCGCCGAGATCATCGCCATCATCAAGACCCAGGGCTCCGATACCAAGCTCGTCGCCCAGATGCAGCCGTACTACGAGGCAAGAGGCTTGAGCCGCTGGCAGCTCGCGGGCAAGAGCGTGCCGCCACTGGTCACGCAGATCGCCGATGGCGAGAACGGCGGCGTGATGATGAACGAGTTCCCGGGCAAGTACATCGAAGCGGTGCACGAGTGCTCGCACTCGCAGACGCCGATGATGAACGTCTCGGAGTACCTCGAACACCTCGCCGCCAGCGGCATCAAGGAGAAGGATTTCCCCGCGGTACAACCGCTGCATCAGTTCAAGATCTGGCAGAACATGCAGCCGGGCGACGGTCCCGACGTGCTCGCCAAGGTCATCGAGGAGTGCAAGAAGGCGGACCACCGCTTCCACATGGAAGGGGGAAGCTGGACCAACAATCTCTCCTGGGTGCGCGGCTATGAAAACATCCTGGGCCCGATGGAGCGGCTATCCTCGCGCTTCAACGAGATCGTGCTCAGCAACAAGAACCTGAACACCAACGAGCCGCGATACCGCAACGCCTTGTTCCACCTGCTGTCGGCGGAAACATCGTGTTACCGCTACTGGGGTCAGGGGCTGTGGACGGACTACGGCCGCGAAATCATCCGCCGCGCCGACGAGGTGCTGCACCACGATTACGGCCGGTAAAACGCGGTCGGCGCGAAGGACGGCCGGTCAAGGGCGCGACCAGACCGGCCGCATCCTCTTCCGGAGCGCCAATCGGCCGGCCCTGCTCAATCCCGCCAGAACGTACGGGTAAGCGGCAGGATCACGATCAGGATTTCGAGCCGGCCGGCGAGCATGCCCAGCATCATCAGCCACTTGGCGGTGTCGGGGATCGGCGTGAAGGTGCAGCACGGCCCGATGACCGGCCCGAAACCGGGGCCGACACCGCCCAAGGCGGTGGCCGACGCACTCAGGCTCTCCTCGAAGCGCAGCCCGGCGGCGCTGAGCAGGAGCGCAAGCACGAAGAACGTCGCGATGTACAAGAAAAAGTAGTTGGTGACGCCGGCGCGCACCGCGTCGGGAACCGGCTCGCGGTTGTACATCAGCACCGCGGACGCATGCGGGAACACCTGCAGGTGCAATCGCACCCGCAGGTGCTCGAACAAGACGCACAGCCGGAACATCTTGATGCCACCCGCGGTCGAGCCGGTACAGCCGCCGGCGAGCATCAGGGAGAGCAGGATCATCAGCGGGAACGCGCCCCACTGGCTGAAATCCTGCGACGTGAAGCCGGTGCAGGTGACGAGCGACACGACGTTGAAGGTCGCGCCACGCACGGCGTCGGCCAACGACAGGCCCTGCACCGCCGCCAGCCACAGGGCGACGGAAAGAATCGCGAAGAAGACGATGCCGATGAACAGCCGGACCTGTTCATCCTTCCACAGCGCCACCGGCCGGCCGCGCAGCACTTGTAAGTGCAAGACGAAGGGCATCGCCGAGAGCAGCATAAAGATGGACGCCGCATACTCGATGGGCGCGCTCTGGAAGTACCCGAAATTGGCATCGTGCGAGGAAAAGCCGCCGGTCGCCACCGTCGCCATGGCGTGACCGATGGCGTCGAAGGTGTCCATGCCGAGCGCACCGAAGGTGGCGGCCGCGACGATGGTGAGCAAGATGTAGATGAAGCCGATCCGCGCGATCACCGCGCTGATTCGTGGCAGGAAGCGGCCGGACTGTGCCGAAAGATCGAGGCTGAACAACTGCATGCCGCCGATACGCAGGAACGGCAGCACGAGGAGCGCGAAGGTGACGACGCCGAAGCCACCGAACCAGACGAGCTGGAAGCGCCACCACAACAGGCCCTTGGGCGCGTCGTCGAGGCCGATGATCACGGTGGAACCGGTCGCGGTCAGCCCGGACATCGTCTCGAACATCGCGTCCGTGAACGAGACGTGAAACTGCGAGAAGATGAACGGCAGTCCGCCGAACAGCGAGACGAAGATCCAGGTCGAGGGAACGGCCAGCATGACCTCGCGCGGATTCATCTTGCTCCGGGTGCGGTAGCTCGACGCGGCCATGCAACTGCCAGCGAACAAAGTGATCGCGCTGCAAATCAGGAACACCTTATAGTCATGATTGCCGCTGACGAGGTCTAACGCGCCGGGGACCAGCATGCCCAGTCCCATGAAGCACAAAATGACGCCCACGAAGAACACGATGGGCGCCGGATCAATTGTCAGGTCTTGCGATCGTCCGCCAAAATCTGTCACGGCCATCGGAGTTTGTTTCCAGAATTCTTGTGACTGAGGCCGCTTGCGCGAGGTTGTCCCGCTGCCGATGACGTTGTGTTCATACCGCGGCTATGCTTACCGTCGGACGAGCTTGAAGTCGAGTTTGTGCGTGGCGCACGAAATGCAGGGATCATAGTTGCGGATCGTCTGCGCACAGCGCCAACGCAAAGCGTCATCGGCAAGATCCATGTGCGTTTCGATCACGGCACGCAGGTCGGCTTCGATCCTGTGCTGATTTTGCGACGTCGGCGGCATGATCAGGGCTTCGACAATGGTGCCGGTCGCGTCGAGGCGGTAGCGGTGATAGCAGATGCCGCGCGGCGCTTCGGTGGCACCGTGCCCGATCCCGGCGGCAGGAATGATCGCGGCGCTCGGTGGAGCCGGCGGTTCGTAGGCCGCCACCAGGCGCAGGGCTTCCTCGCAGGCCAGCGCGGTTTCCACCATGCGCACCAGGATGCTCTGGAACGGGTTGCGGCAGACCGCGGCGAGGCCGATTTCGGCGGCGAGCGCTCGTGCCGCGGGGCTCAGACGGTCGTGGTTATTGGCGTAGCGGGCGAGCGGCCCTACGAGGTACGGGACGCCGGTGAACGTCAGCCCGTGCAGGGCGGTCGAATGTTCGACCTGTTCCTCGCGGAAATGCTCGGCGAACGCCGTCACCTCGATATCAAGCCCGCGGTTGGAGACGATGCGTCCGCCCTCGATCGGATAGCGCTCGTCATCGCGCAACGAAACAAACTCGTAGTCCTGGGTCAAGTCGGGGAAATCGAAACGGGCGAAGGCGCTGGCGAGGGTATGGGCGTGCGCAAGACCGTCGGCGAGCGGGCCGGTCAGCGCTTGGATGGCGTCCGTGCGCGGCGCCCTGTGAAACCCACCGACCTTGAGATTGACCGGATGCACAGCGCGGCCGCCGACGGTCTCCATGATCCGGTTGCCGAGCTTCTTCAGCGCGAGCGCGCTGCGGACCAGATCCGGCTCCTTGCGGGCAAGCGCGAAGGCGTCATCGAGGCCGAGGAAGTCGGGCGCATGCAGGAAAGCCGCGTGCAACACGTGGCTCTGGATCCATTCGCCGCAATAGATCAGCCGGCGCAGGGCCTGCACCGCCGGCGGAACGGTGACGGAGAAGGCATCCTCCATCGCACGCGCGGCGCTCAGCATGTAGGCAATGGGACAGATGCCGCAGATCCTGGCGGTGATGTCCGGCGCGTCCGAGAAAGGCCGACCGACCAGCAGCGCTTCGAACAGTCGCGGCGGCTCGGCGATCGTGAAGCGGACGGACGTGACCACGCGCCCTTCGATCCGCACCTCAAGGCCGCCCTCGCCCTCCACCCGCCCCAGATCGTCGATCGTGATGGACCGCGTGCCGCCCGCGCTCATTCGCTTCGATCCCCGTGACGATCTGCATCGTCGTCGAGCAGGCCGAAAGGATCGCCCAAGGGCAGCGCCGTGGCGTTTTCCTTGGCGAGCCAACCGGCAAGCGCGGCGGCGTTGGCGGCTTCCTTCGGCCCAAAGCAGCCGTAGCAGCCGCGGCCCAAGGGTGGGCACAGATTGCCGCAACCTGCCTGGGTGACCGCGCCCAGGCACGGCGTGCCGTGGGCCACCATGACGCAGATGGTACCAGCGGTCTTGCACTCCAGGCACTGGCTCTCCTGCGGGATGCGCGGCCGCCTGCGATGGAGGAACGCGGCAATCACATCGAGGAGCTGTCGGCGGTCTATGGGACAGCCCGAAAGCTCGAAATCGACTGGGACGTGCTCGGCGATGGGCGTCGAGGTGGCAAGTGTCGCGATCCACTCGGGCCTGGGATAGACCCGCGCCACCCAATCCGCGATCGGCGCGCCATTGCGCAGCGCCTGGATGCCGCCCCTGGTCGCGCACGCGCCGATCGTCACCAGCGTGCGCGAGCGCCGGCGGATCGCCGCAATGCGCGTCCGATCGGCCGCCGTGGTGATCGATCCCTCGACAAGGGAGAGATCGTAGGGGCCCTTGATCGTCGCGGTGGTCGCCTCACGGAAGTAGGCGAAGCGCATGCGGCCGGCGAGATCAAGCAGTTCGTCCTCGCAGTGCAGCAGTGTGAGCTGGCAGCCGTCGCAGGACGCGAACTTCCACACCGCGAGTTTGGGCAGCCGAACCTGCGCCATTGCCCTACAACTCCCGGACCCCCAAGATGCCGGCGATCTTCGAGAGTGCGAAGATCGGCCCGTCGCGGCAGACGAAGTGCGGGCCGAACTGGCAGCGCCCGCAAATGCCTTCCGCGCAATGCATGTTGCGCTCCCACGACAAGAAGACCCGCTCGCCCGCCACCCCTGCGGTGGTCAGCGCGTGCGCGGCGTAGCGCATCATCGTCTCCGGCCCGCAGACGAGGGCGGCAGCGTGGCGGGCATCGAAGCCGCCGGCTTCGATCAGCCGGGTGACGACACCGACGCTGCCGGTCCAGGCCGGGGTCGCCCGATCGACGGTAACGTCGACGAACACGTCGGGGCGGCGCTGCCACAGCGCGAGTTCGCGGCGGTAGAGAACGTCTGCCGGCGTGCGCGCACCATAGAGGAGGCGCAGCCGGCCGTAGCGGGCGCGCGCGCCGAGAATGGCGAGAATCGCCGGCCGCAAGGGCGCAAGACCGATGCCGCCACCAACGATGACGACATCGAGGCCTTCGATGGCGGCCAGCGGCCAAGAGCTGCCGAAGGGGCCGCGCACGCCGACGCTGGTGCCGTTCTTGAGCACGGTGAGCGCCCGACTGACGGCGCCGACGGCGCGGATGGTGTGGACAAGGGCATCGAGGCGCGCCGGGTCGCCCGCGATGCTGATCGGCACCTCACCGAGGCCGAAGGCATAGAGCATGTTGAACTGACCGGGCAGGAAGGCCGGCAGCGGGCCGCCGTCGCCCGGTCGCAGCGTCAGTGTCACGGTGTCGGCAAGCTCGCGCCGCCGCCGCTCGACGACGAACGCCCGAGGCACCGGCGCCGTCGTCGTGTACGCCGGTCCGGACGTCGCCGTTAGCGCCACGGCCGGCTCCGATCGTCGGGATGGCCGTAGAGATCGATGAGCTGACGCCTGGCCGCGGCCAGCCGCGACGCCACCACCGGTGCAAACCGCTTGTGCAGCGCGTAGCCGAGCGCGTGGTCCTCTTCCATCTTGCGACGCAGGCACGACGCATCGAGGCGCAACAGCCGCGCCAGCTCGACGGCGCGTGCATCGAAGCCGTTGCGATAGGGGGGGACCAGCCAGGACCAGCCGAGAAGATCACCCGCCTTCAGCGTATCGATGACGATCGGGGCACGGCCGGGAACGAACACTTCGAGCGCGACCTGGCCGAAGCGGATCAGGTAGAAGTGATCCGCCGGCTCGCCCTCCCGATAGACATAATCGCCTGCGGCAACGACGACGTTGGCGGCGCACCCTTCGATCAGCGCCAGCGCGTCGGCGTCGAAGCCAGCGAAGAAAGGGTGCTCGTGGAACAACGAAGCGAGTCCTTGCGGCGCGACCATGGCTCAAGCCTCCCCCCCGGTCACGAAGGCGTCGGTCACGAAGGCGGCGGCTTCGCGGGTGATGTCGATGCCGACCGGGCACCAGGTGATGCAGCGCCCGCAGCCGGCACAGCCGGAGCTGCCGAACTGCTCCCACCACGACGCCAGTTTGTGCGTCATCCATTGCCGATAGCGCGCGGCGCGCGAGCGGCGGATGGCGCCACCGTGCATTTCGGTAAATCCCAGGCTGAAGCAGGAATCCCACGCCCGCCAGCGCTCGGCGACCCCGGCGTCCGGCTCGCCCTTGTCTTCGAAGCGCGCGCAGAAGCAGGTCGGGCAGACCACGGTACAATTACCGCAGGCGAGGCAGCGCTCGCCCACATCGCCCCACGCCGGATGTTCCAGGTTGGCCTCCAGGCACGATCGGATGGCGGCAGGCATGGCCCGTGACATCGAGGCCGCGGTGCGCTCGATCGCAGCCGCCGCCGCAGCGCGCGACGCCTGCGATGCCGCCGGCGCCTCCAATCGGGCGAGGATGGCGTGCCCCCGTGCGCCACGCGCTTCGGCAACGAACGATCCGCCTTCGCCGCCGGCGTGTTCGGTTAGTACGAGATCGGCGCCGTTTCCGACCCGCGGGCCGGTGCCCATCGAGGCACAGAAGCACGTCTCGCCCGCCCGGGTACAGTTGACGGCGATGATCAGGCTCCCGTCGCGGCGCGCAAAATACCGGCGGCCGGCGGCACCGGCGGCGGCGAACACCGCGTCGAGCGCGGTGATGGCGGCGAGGTCACAGGCACGCACGCCGAGCAACGCCAGGCGCCGCGACGGCGGCGCGTCCTCGACGATGGCAAAGCCGGCCCCCTTGCGCTCGGCGCGCCACAGCCGCTCGCGCGGCGGCAGGAGCCAGCGCTTCCAGGGCTGCGCCGGCGCGGCATGGTCGAAGAGCGCTCCGCTGCCGGTCTCGATCAGCCGGTAACGTCCCGGTCCCTGCTCGTCGCGCACGCCCGCCGGCAACAGGGCTGCCTGCGGCAGCGGGCCGAGCGTGATCGCGCCGTCCTCGACGATCGGGCCGATGACCTCGTAGCCGTCCATATGCAACAGGTCCACCAGCCGCCGGAGCGCATCCGCGGCAATCACTCGTGGGGCTGTGTCGGTCCCGGCCGTCAACAAAGATCCCTCGCAGCCTCCCGTTAACCATCGGGCGTAACGTCCAAAACGGCGGGTTCCCGCCGCGGCTGCCTGCCGCACCGCCGCAATGATGCGCCCGATTCCGGGCGTTTGCAAAGACCGCCATGCATCCGTGCCCGACCCGTCGGTGGATGCATATATCGCAGCGCAAAAAACCATTGAGCGATTGCCCGGCGCCGGCGTAACGTGGGTGGTATCGTACTTGGGGGCGGCGCCGATAAGTTCCGTCACCATCATGCGGTTTCTTGAGATCCGTCCCGAGGCAGGAGGCTTCCCCCATCCGAAACCGTGCGCGCCTTCACTGCTCCGTTCCGGTGCGGGGACACCCGCAGAAATGCGTACGCGGACGCGGTTGCATGTGGGCGTCCGGGCTGGCATCTTCGGCCATTTCCGCTACACTGCGCGGACAACCAGCATCGCCTATGGGGGATAGTGGGAATGACGGAGTACGACCGCAGCGAGATTGCCAAGCGCGCTTACGAGATTTGGGAGCGGGAGGGGCGCCCGCACGGCCGGGAGGAAGAGCACTGGCTGCGCGCCGTAGAGGAACTGGCCGAGGAGGCCGCCGCGGCGTCGCCTTCCGCAGAGATGCCGAAAGCTTCCCCCGCCGCGGAGACGAAGGCGGAGCGGAAGCCGGCTCCACTGCCCACGGCTACGGCGGTACCGGAAGCGAAGCCCGCGCCCAAGGCGCCGGCGGCCAAGGCGCCGGTGGTGGAACCGCCGAAGGCGGCAAAGGCCAAAGAGGAAGCGGAGAAGGCGCCCGCCGCCAAAGGCAAGGCGGCCGCCGAGGCCAAGAAGCCGGCGGCAAAGAAAAAGAGCTGAGCCGGCCTTCAGGCGACGCACTGTCCGATTTATTCAGGACCGGCGGGCAAGAGCCACGCATGACCGGTCTTCCAACTAGTGCAGGCGGGATGCGGACGATGAAGCACGCGCGAGCATCCGGCAGGAAAGGCGTTGGCAGGCACTAGAAGTCAACGACAAGTACAACGTTGATCGTTCCGGGACTGGTCAGGTCATGACAAAACAAAACGTGGACGCTGAGATTGAGCGCATTCTGAAGGGGGAACACGGTGATCCGTTCTCCGTGCTCGGCATGCACACCGAGATGCGCGAGGGTGCGGAAAAGATCGTGGTGCGCACCTTCCAGCCGCAGGCGCGCCGGGTTGCCGTTGTCGACACGGCGAGAAACGAGGTCGTCGCCGACCTGCCGCGCATCCGTGATCAGGGCTTTTTTGCGGGCCCCATCGAGGGACGATCGAAGCGGTTCCGCTACCGCCTGCGCATTCTCCCCCACGGCTCCGACAACGCCTACGACCTTGAGGACACCTATCGCTTCGGGCCGGTGCTGGGGGAACTCGACCTCCACCTGTTGACCGAAGGCACGCATCTCAGGATCTTCGAGAAACTGGGTGCGCACAAAACGACGATCGACAGCGTTGACGGCACGGCCTTCGCCGTCTGGGCACCCAACGCCAAACGCGTCAGCGTCATCGGCGATTTCAATGGCTGGGACGGCCGGCGCCATCCCATGCGCTTCCGCCATGAATGCGGCGTGTGGGAACTGTTCGTCCCGGGCGTCGGTCCCGGTACGATCTACAAGTACGAACTCAAGGACCGCTTCGGCAATCTGCTGGCCGAAAAGACCGATCCGTTTGCCTTCTACGCCGAGGTGCCGCCCAAGTCGGCGTCGATCGTGAGCGATATGAGCGGTTACGTGTGGAGCGACGGCGAGTGGATGGCCTCGCGCGGCCACCGCAACGATCGCGACGCCCCGGTCACCATCTACGAGGTGCACTTGGGCTCATGGCGGCGCAAGCCCGAGGATGCCAATCGCTTCCTCACCTACCGCGAATTCGCCAACGAGTTGATCCCCTACGTCAAGGATCTGGGCTTCACCCACATCGAGTTGATGCCGGTGCACGAGCATCCGTTCGACGGTTCGTGGGGCTACCAGCCGGTGGGTCTGTTTGCGCCGACCAGCCGCTACGGTTCGCCGGAAGATTTCAAGTACTTCATCGATGAGTGCCACAAGGCCGGTCTCGGCGTGCTGATCGACTGGGTCGCGGGCCACTTCCCCGGCGATGCCCACGGTCTCGTCTATTTTGACGGCACGCATCTCTACGAGCATTCCGATCCCAGGCTCGGCAAGCACATGGACTGGGATACCCTGATCTACAATTACGGCCGGCGCGAGGTGAGCAACTTCCTGCTTTCCAACGCGCTCTACTGGATGGAGGAGTTCCACGTCGATGGCTTGCGCGTCGATGCCGTGGCCTCGATGCTCTACCTCGACTACAGCCGCAAGGAGGGCGAGTGGATCCCCAACATGTTCGGCGGCCGTGAGAATCTCGAGGCCATCGATTTCCTGAAGCGGATGAACGAGCTTGTCTATGGTCATCATGAAGGCGTGATGACCGTGGCGGAGGAATCGACGGCTTGGCCGATGGTTTCGCGGCCGACCTATCTCGGCGGCCTCGGCTTCGGCTACAAGTGGAACATGGGCTGGATGAACGACACCTTGCGCTACATGTGCAAGGACCCCGTTCACCGCCGCTATCACCACAATCTGCTGACGTTCGGCTTGTTGTACGCGTTTACCGAGAATTTCATTCTGCCACTGTCCCACGACGAGGTTGTCCACGGCAAGGGCTCGCTCTTGAGCAAGATGCCCGGAGATGGTTGGCAGAAGTTCGCCAACCTGCGCTGCTACTTCGCGTTTATGTGGACGATGTCCGGCAAGAAGCTCCTGTTCATGGGCGGCGAATTCGGCCAGGGCGACGAGTGGAACCACAACAAGAGCCTCGACTGGCATCTCCTGGACTATCCGCTGCAACAGGGTATGCACACGCTGGTGCGCGACCTCAACACCCTCTACCGCGCACAGCCGGCACTCTATGAAACCGACTGCTTCCCCGAAGGCTTCGAGTGGGTCGATTGCCACGATTCCGACAACAGCATCATCTCCTTTATCCGCTTCGCGCGTGATCGGGATGATTTCGTCGTCGTTGTCTGCAACTTCACCCCCATCGTCCGCGAGGGCTATCGCATCGGCGTGCCCAGGGACGGCCTCTATGCCGAGCTGTTGAACACGGACGCCGGCTGCTACGCCGGCAGCGGCATCGGCAACGCCGGCTGCGTCGAGGCCGAACAACTCTCGGCGCATGGCCGGCCGTGTTCGCTGAATCTGAAACTGCCGCCGCTCGCCACCCTGGTCCTGAAGCCGATCCCTCCCGAGCCGGAGGTGATCGAGGAACCTCAAGCAGAGGAGGAAGAAACGCCCGGCGCAGCAGTAGCGGCCGAGGTCGAATCCACGGTGATGACCGACGCATCCGTACCCGCAAGCTCGGCGCCTGCAGAAACCGCACCAGGGAGCACTGCCGGCGCGACGACAACTCCTCCCACCACGACAGCGAAGCCCGCAAGCCCGGCGCCCGCCGTCGTTTCTTCGCTAACGGACGCAGCCGCAGAAACCAAGACCGCTGATGGCGCAAAGCAGGGTCCAACCCGGTAGCCCATCGCCGCTCGGCGCGACGTGGGACGGACGCGGCGTCAATTTCGCACTGTTCGCGGAAAATGCCGAGCGCGTAGAGCTGTGCCTGTTCGACACCTCGGGCAAGCGCGAGACCGAGCGGATCGCGTTGCCCGAGTACACGAACTGGACGTGGCACGGGTACGTCGTCGGCCTGCATCCGGGCCAGCTTTATGGCTACCGCGTCTACGGACCGTACGACCCGCGCAGCGGGCATCGTTTCAACCCCAACAAGCTGCTGCTCGACCCCTACGCGGCCGCCATCGACGGCACGCTCCAGCTCACCGACGCACACTTCGGCTACCGCCGCGACAGCTCGAAAGGCGATCTCTCGTTCGACCGCCGCGACAGCGCGCGCGTGATGCCGAAGTGCCGGATCATCGAGACGGCATTCACCTGGGGTCCGGAGCGGCTGCCCAACGTGCCGTGGTCGCAAACGGTGCTCTACGAGCTGCATGTCAAGGGCCATACCATCCGGCATCCGGACGTGCCCGAGCCGCTGCGCGGCACCTTCCTCGGGCTGGGTTCCCCCGCGGTCATCGAGCACCTGGTCAAGCTCGGCGTTACCGCCGTCGAGCTGCTGCCCATCCATCCGATCATCGACGAGCAGCACCTGGTCGCCAAGGGCCTGCGCAATTACTGGGGCTACAGCCCGGTCAACTACTTCGCGCCCGACTGCCGCTTCTTGAGCCGCGGTCAGGTGCGCGAATTCAAGACCATGGTTGCCGATCTGCATGCCGCCGGCATCGAGGTCATCCTGGATGTCGTTTACAACCACACCGGCGAGGGCAACGAGTTCGGGCCGACGGTGTGCTTTCGCGGCATCGACAACACCGCCTATTACGCGCTCGCCGGCGACCGCCGACGCTACGTCGACGTGACAGGCTGCGGCAATGCGCTCAACGTGGCACACCCGCGCGTCCTGCAAATGGTGATGGATTCCTTGCGCTTTTGGGTGCAGGAAATGCACGTCGACGGCTTTCGCTTCGACCTCGCGACCACCGTCGCGCGCGAGGCGCACGGCTTCGATCCGTCGTGCGGCTTCCTGGATGCGGTGATGCAGGACCCGGTGCTGTCCAAGGTCAAGCTGATCTCCGAGCCGTGGGACGTCGGCTACGGCGGCTATCAGCTCGGCAGTTTTCCACCGTCGTGGGCGGAGTGGAACGACCGCTTCCGCGATACGGTGCGCCGGTTCTGGCGTGGCGACGGCAATGTCATCGGCGAGCTGGCGGGGCGCCTGACCGGCTCGGCGGAGCTGTTCAACCGCGGCGGGCGGCGACCGTGGGCCAGCATCAACTTCATCACCGCCCACGACGGCTTCACCTTGCACGATCTGGTCAGCTACGACCGCAAACACAATCATGACAACGGGGAGGACAACCGCGATGGCACCGACAATAACTTGAGCTGGAATTGCGGGCACGAAGGTCCGACCGACAATCCGTCGATCCGCAGCCTGCGTTGTCGGCAGAAGAAGAACCTGATCGCGACGCTCGTGCTGTCCATCGGCACGCCGATGATCACCGCCGGCGACGAGTTCGGTCGCAGTCAGCGCGGCAACAACAACGCCTACTGCCAGGACAACGAGATCAGTTGGGTCGACTGGGACGCTCGCGACGACGATGATCGCGAGCTTACCGAATTCGTGCGCCGGCTCTTGGCGCTGCGCCGGGACAGTCCCGTCTTCCGCCGCAACCGCTTCGCCGCCGGCCAGCCCATCGACGACCACGGCATCAAGGACGTGACTTGGTTGTCGCCGGAGGGCCGCGAGATGTGCCAGTCGGATTGGAGCCTGCCGCACGCGCGCTGCCTCGGCATGCAGCTCTACGGCCCATCGAAGGACGTATCCGGCGAGGGCCGCGAGATGTTCCTGGCGCTGTTTTCGGCGCACGACAACGGGCTCTCGTTCCCCCTGCCCGAGCCCCGGTTGTCCGGAAGGTGGCGGGTGGTTTTCGATACCGGGCGCACGGCCGAAGAAACGGCGAACGCGAGCTACGGCAACGCGGATCGCTATCCGCTCGTGGCGCGCACGCTCGTGGTTTTGCAGGATACCTAAGGGGCGCGCGCAGCCCCGACGCAGCCGCACACGCGGCACGAAGGAGTTCGTTGGCGATGAATGCACCTGTGGCGCTCGACCGTCTGGCCGAGCTAGCCGGGATCGAGAAGGAATATTGGGACATCTGGGCCAATCATCATCTGATCGGTCCCGACGCCAAACGC
The DNA here is from genome assembly GCA_964401555.1 of uncultured Defluviicoccus sp. Taxonomy (GTDB): domain Bacteria; phylum Pseudomonadota; class Alphaproteobacteria; order Rhodospirillales; family Defluviicoccaceae; genus Defluviicoccus. Next base: position 57,028 of record CAYNYW010000014.1, on the reverse strand, counting down.
GCCATCCTCGCCGCCCTCGGCTTCACCACCGACGACGAAGCCGCACTCGCCCGCGGCATCGCCGAGCGGGAAACCGAGGAATGGCGCTCGCCACTGCCGCCGGTCATCGTCGCGCGGGAGGGCGAGCCCTGTTGCGTGCCGCTCACCCTGGCCGCCGACGGCGTTCCCGACAAGACCGCGGTGATCGTGATCGAAGAGGGGGGAGCATATCGCGAATTCTCGTTCTCCTTCACCGGTGCCACGGTGGTTGAGCAACGGGATCTCGACGGCCGCAGCTATCAGCGCTACCACATCGATCTGCCATTCGCGCTGCCGGCCGGCTATCACGGCCTGCGTCTGTCCTGCGTCGAAGACGTCGAGACCCGGCTGATCGTAGCGCCGCCTGCATGCTATCTGCCGGCATCTTTGGCCGCGGGCGGCAAACGCTGGGGCGTCTCCGCCCAGCTCTACGCGCTCAAGCGCCACGACGATGGTGGGATCGGCGACTTCACCGCGCTTGCCGGCCTCGTCGATGTCGCGCACGGCTTCGGCGCCGCGATGATCGGGCTCAACCCGTTGCACGCCTTGAATCTGCAGGCGCCGGAAGAAGCCAGCCCCTACAGCCCGTCGAGCCGCTTGTTCCTCAACCCGCTTTATCTCGATGTCGAGGCGATCGCCGAGTTCGCTGGCTGCGCCAAGGCCAAGGCGGTGTTGGCCGGCCACCGCGCGCGGCTGGTCGCGCTGCGCGCCGCGCCGTACGTCGATTACACCGAAGTCTGTGCCATCAAGCTCGGCGTGCTCGCAGCGCTGTACGAGGATTTTGTGCGTCGGCGCGGTGGTGATGGTGCAGCCGCCGCACGGCACCAAGCGTTTTCCGCCTTCTGCGCCCTGCACGGCAGCTACCTCGACCGCTTCGCCCTGTTCGAAGCGCTGAGCGAGCATTTCGCGGGCAAGCCCTGGCAGGAATGGCCGGAAGCCTTCCGCCAGCCGGGCAGCGCCGAGGTGGCGGCGTTCGCCTGCGCGAATGCCGAGCGGATCGGATTCCATAAGTACCTGCAATGGCAGGCAGACGAGCAGCTTGCCGCGGCCCAGGCACGCGCGCGCGCCGTCGGCATGTCGATCGGGCTCTATCGCGACCTCGCGGTCGGCTGCGCGCTGGCCAGCGGCGATGCCTGGAGCGACCAGGACACCATCGTGCAGAACGCCAAGATCGGGTGCCCCCCCGATCCGTTCAATTTCCTCGGCCAGGACTGGGGGGTGCCACCGCTCCACCCGGCACGGCTGCGCAAGGCGGCCTATGAGCCATTCATCGCGATCATCCGTGCCAACATGCGCCACGCCGGTGCGTTGCGGATCGATCATGTCATGGGGCTCTTGCACCTGTTCTGGATTCCCGCCGACGGCAAGCCGGCCGGCGGGGCCTACGTTTCCTACCCGCTGGAAGACCTGCTCGCCATCCTCGCCCTTGAGAGCCACCGCAGCCAGTGCCTCGTCGTCGGCGAGGACCTGGGAACCGTGCCCATGGGCTTCCGCGAGCGGATGGCGGCCGCCAACGTGCTGTCGTACCGCGTGCTGTACTTCGAGAAGGACGGCGACCGCTTCAAGCGCCCGGGCGAGTATCCGGCGCTGGCGCTCGCGTGCGTGACAACCCACGATCTCGCCACCGTCAACGGTTTCTGGCAAGGCGCCGACATCGACCTCAAGGAGCGGCTGGAGCTTTACCCCTCGGCCGATGCCGAAGCGGGCGAGCGGGTCGCCCGCGCCCGCGACCGCCGCCTGCTGCTCGATGCGCTCGCCGCCGAGGGGCTGCCGAGCGACGGCGCCGAGGAAGCGCGACCGATCACGCCCGCGCTGGCGGCCGCGCTGCATCGCTATCTCTCCCGTTCGCCGGCCAGCCTGCTTCTGGTTCAGCTCGACGACCTGTGTGCCGAGGTCGAGCAGATCAACGTCCCCGGCACCGTCGACGAACGACCGAACTGGCGCCGCCGGCTGTCGCTCACTGTCGACGAACTGGCATCGGCGCCGGTCATGCGCGCGATGGCACCGCAACTGGCCGAGCGCACCGATATCAGTGCGGCGGGCGGGCGGCGCTCGCTGCAAATGACGGCGGAGTAGCCGCCCCGGCGCGCGCCGGGGCGGGACCCGACGGCGCCTGCCCCGGCAATGCCGGCGTGGGCGTGGCGGCGCGGGGGAAATACAGGCTTACGGTCGTGCCGCGCCCTTCGACGCTGTCGATGCGGGCGTGCCCGCCCGATTGCTTGGCGAAGCCATAGACCATGCTCAGACCCAGGCCGCTGCCCTTGCCGACCTCCTTGGTGGTGAAGAACGGCTCGAAGGCGCGCGCCCGCACCTCGGGCGACATGCCGCAACCAGTATCTTCGACGGAAAGACAGACGTAGGCGCCCGGCGTCAGCTCGCTCCCCTCCTCGACGTCACCTTCGCGCACGACGACGTTGCGCGTCGCCAGCGTCAGCAGTCCCCCTTCGGCCATGGCGTCGCGCGCATTGACCGCGAGGTTGACCAGGGCCCGTTCGCACTCGCCACGATCTGCCAGCGCCGACCACAGGTCCGACGCCAGCTTCGCCTCGATCTCGATCTCGGCGCCGAAGGTGCGCTGCAACAGGCCGATGATGCCGCGGATGACGGCATTCATGTCGACCTCGTCCGGATTGAGCGGCTGACGGCGAGCGAACGCCAGCAGGCGATGGACCAGCTCGGCGCCGCGCCGCGCGGACCACAGAGCGTCCGAAATCAGCCCGTGCGTCGTCTCGTCGCCCTTGAGGCGTCGCTCGATGAGCTGCAGGTTGCCGATGATGATGGCGAGCAGATTGTTGAAGTCGTGGGCGAGGCCGCCGGTGAGCTGGCCGACCGCCTCCATCCGCTGGGCTTGGCGAAGCTGCTCCTCGATCGCTTTGCGCTGGGTGATGTCTTCCTTAACCGCGACGAAATGGGTGATCCGGCCGGTCACGTCCTTGACCGGAGCGATCGACGCATATTCCCAGAATTCGTCGCCGTTCTTCTTCTTGTTTTGAAACTCACCATGCCAGACTCCGCCCGCGCTGATGGTCTTCCACAGCTCGGCATATTCCTCAGTGGCCGTGTGACCGGATTTGAGGATGCGCGGGTTCTGACCCATCGCCTCGGCGGCGGTGTAGCCGGAGACCTCGGTGAATTTCGGATTGACGTATTCGATGCGACCTTGCGGGTCGGTGATCACGACCGAGGCCGGGCTTTGCTGTATGGCTTGGTAGAGCTTGCTGAGTTCGGCTTCGGCGGCCCGGCGCGCGGTAATGTCGCGGGCATAGATGGCAACTTCTTCGACGTTGCCGCTGGCCGCCGTTACCGGATAGACCCAGTATTCAAAAACGCGGTCGTGGAATTCTTCTTCGAAATGGATCCACTTGCCGGTGGCGATGACGCGCTCGACCACCGCGAGCTTTGCACCCGCGACCTCGGGTGGCAGGAGCGAGACAATCGCCGTGCCGATCAGCTCCTTGGTGTGCGCCCGCGGCGATAGCCTGCTCCGGGCCGCCCGGTTGATGGCAAGGATGCGGCCATCGGCCGACAGCAACAAGATCTCGTCCTGGCTGGCATCGAGCAGCACGCGCATGCGCATTTCGCTGTCGCGCAGCGCGAGTTCCACCCGCCTGCGCTCGGTAAGATCCGAGAACAGCGCCACCACTTCGCCCGATTGCAAACGATAGGCTTGTGCCTCGAACCAGATGTCGATGCCCTGGTCGTGGTAATGTCCTGCCGGGAGGGCGACGATACCGCTGCCGCCATGCGCCGCTTTGCGCAAGAGATCGAGGACGCCGGCGCGCTCGACCTCGGGGAACACCGCCGTCAATCTGCGGCCCACGACATCGTTGCGGCGCATCTTGGTTCGCCGCTCGCCGGCGCTGTTCATATCGGCAATAGTGAAATCCTCGCCGTTTGCCGTCGGCCGATACACCAGCGCTGCCAAGCTCATGTTGTCGAAGAGCTGACGGAACCGGTTCTCGCTCGTCGTGATGCGCTGGATCATCGGCTCGGTCGCCGCGATGAACAACATGGTCCCGATCAAGATCGCCACAATTGCCGTCAGCAACACCTTGATGGCGGCTTCAACGAAGGGCGCGCGCAATTCCGCAATGTCGATCTTGGCAACGACGCCCAGATCGTAGATGGCAACCGGCTCGTAAGCGGCGAGCACCTGGGCGCCTTGGAAATCGATGCCGACCATCGTGCCCGACTGGCCGGCGAGCGCCCTGCGCATGGGCTCGGCGAACGCCGACAACGCCCGCATCGGCGCGGTACTTTCGCCCGCGGACGCGCCAAAGTCCATCTCGATGACGGTGTGTTCGCCATCGCGGCGGCCGAATACCAACGCGCCGCTCTCCCCGAGGCTTTTACGACGCAGAGCCCTGTTCGCCGCCTCGATCTGCTGCAAGGTGCCTGCCCGCGCGCCTTCCGGGTAGCGGGAATGCTCCAGATCGAACCGCGCGATGGTCTCGATCATGCGCGCCTGGCCACGCACCAGGTCCTGCAGCCGGTCGGACTTCAGCGCGAGCGAATCATCGTAAAGGATGCCGATGGTAGCCGCGCCGACGATGAGGGCCACGCTCGCCATGATCACGACACACAAAGCGATGCGTTTGTACTCGCCCACGAAACCGGCCCTCCGCACCGCAGGCGCTCGCTGATGCCAACAGCGTCAGCAGGCGGTGAGCGCCGCGCGCAACTCGTCGATTTCGACCGGCTTCTTCAGCGTCGTCACCGGTCCCAATCCCTTGAACTCGGCCAGCGTTTTGGCATGGATCGCGTAGTCCGGCGTGTAGCCGGTAATGATGATGATGCGGGCGTGGCAATGCTGCTCGGCAAGCCACAGGACCAGCTCGTTACCATCCATCCCCGGCATTACCATGTCGAGCACCACGGTCGTCGGCTGAAAATCGCGATACGCTCGCATGAATTCGCGGGCCGCAGTAGTCGCCTGCACCTGGTAGCCCAGGTCCTGGGCGACGATCTTGACGAAGCGCCCGAACGCCGGCTCGTCGTCGCAGATCAAGACACGCTTTTCGGTCATTTTCTTGGCCTCCGCCAGAGGCAACACAGACCGGTTGAAAATGATTCTAGGCGCGCCAACGGCCCTGCCGCAAGCATCAATAGCGCTTGCGTTTGCAGGTTTTCTACCAGGCGGTTCTTGCTCGGCCCGAAGTACGCGTGGTCCGCGCGCTCGCGGCCCAATGTCAATGGATGAGTCCCATTCGTTGGCGTCGAACCACCAAATCACAGGGCTAGAGGAACGTTCGATCCACTAGTGCACAGACCCATTCGGATGATTCAGCCGAATGGGTCAGATGTGCACTAGAAACAATAGATTGCGTGCAGCGACCGCGCATTCTTTGAATGCGCCGCTGCACTAGCCGCCGACAACAAGGATTTAGTAGCAGGGGTTCTGGAAATCGACCCGCTCCCAAGCGCCGATACGGAAGATCTCGACCGGGTTGACCTCCGGATCGAGCCGTACGCCCTGGTGCGCGTTGCGCCAAAGGTGTTTGCGGCCGGTCAGCAACTCCTGAACCTGGAAGGTATCGCCCGCCTTCAAGCCCATTTCGTCGAGCGGGAACTGTAGCTCGGCGACGTGCGGATCAAACGGATCGAGATTGACGGCGATGAACACCATGTTCGAGCGGTCGGCGGTCATCTTGCCGTAGAACAAGATATTGTCGTCGTCGGCCGGGTAGAACCGGAGGTTGTCGAGCTCGTGCAAGGCCGGGTTCTCCTGGCGGATCCGGTTGATCGCGGTGATGAATTCCTTGATGTTGCCTGGACGATCCCAGTCCCAGACCGTGTATTCATACTTCTCGGAGTTGAGATATTCCTCCTTGCCCGGGATCGGCGTCGCCTCGCACAGCTCGAAGCCATTATAGATGCCGTAGACCGACGACAACGTCGCCGCCAGTACGAACCGGATCTGGTGCGCCGGCCGACCGCCGGTTTGCAGGAACGGCGGGTTGATGTCGGGCGTATTTGCAAAGAAGTTGGGACGCAAGTATTCCTTGCAATGTGATTGAGTAAGCTCAGTCAGGTACTCAATCAACTCGTGCTTAAAGTTACGCCATGTGAAATAGGTATAGGATTGCGAGAAGCCGACTTTGGCCAGCATCTTGAGCATTGGCGGCCGGGTGAACGCTTCGGCAAGAAAGATCACTTCCGGGTCGCGCGCGCGCACTTCTGCGATCAACCATTCCCAGAACGGAACGGGCTTGGTATGCGGATTATCGACGCGGAAGATCTTGACGCCCTGCTCCACCCAGAACAGCACAACGTCGAGCAGCTCCCGCCACAGCGCATCCTTATGCGGACCATAGAAATTGACGTTGACGATGTCCTGATACTTCTTGGGCGGGTTCTCGGCGTACTTGATGGTGCCGTCCGGACGGATGATGAACCACTCCGGATGTTCTTTGAGCCACGGATGATCGGGCGAGCACTGAATGGCGAAGTCGAGTGCCACTTCCATGCCGTGGGCATGGCAAGCGCGCACGAAGCGGCAGAAGTCGTCGAGCGTGCCGAGGTCGGGGTGCACCGCGGTGTGGCCGCCGTCCGCGCCGCCGATGGCGTATGGGCTGCCGGGCTCGCCCGGCAATGCGGTAAGCGCGTTGTTCTTGCCCTTGCGATGGGTCATGCCAATGGGGTGGATCGGCACGAAATAGATGACGTCAAACCCCATGGCCTTGATTTCGGGCAGGCGCTCCTCGCAGTCGGCGAAGGTGGCGCTCTTCGACGGGATGCGACCCTGTGAACGGTGGAACATCTCGTACCAGGCGGCAAAGCGCGCCTCGATGCGATCGACGAAGACCTCCAGTTCCTGATCGTAACGCACGGCACGGCTACGGTCGGGCGAACGGCTCATCAGGGTACGCAGGCCGGCATCGAGCATCAATTCGGCACGCAAGTCGTCCTCATGGGTGTCAAACACCCGCAAGACCTCGGAGAGCCGCCGGGCATCGTCACCCTTGACCCGCGGTAGGGTTTCGGCGATCAGCGCGCGCCCCTCAAGCAACTCAAGGGAAACCGTCTGACCGGCCGCCAATTTCTTTTCGAGTTCGAGACACCAGGATTCATAGACATCGGTCCACGCCTCGACGGTATAGAGATACGTCGTGTTGGCGCTAAGCGTGATCGAGCCTCGCCACCGGTCGAGCCCCGGGTTGACGAGTTGCATCGGCGCTTCATGCCAGACGGTTTCGTCCAGGCGCCGATACGAGATGACCGCCGAGAGCTTGTCGTGGCCATCGCGGAAGATCGTAGCGCTCACCTCAAGCTGATCACCGACTTCGCGCTTGACGGCGAAGCGACCGCATTCGACCTGCGGCCCGACATCCAGAATGACGATCGGATGGCTCTTCAGGCCGGCCGCCAGCGACGTATTGACACCGGAGACGCGCGGCGCCCCGCCGATAACCGCTGCCATGACCCCCTCCTTTTTCCCTCGTTTTCGACCCGTTGTCGTCGTCGTTGCTGCGAGCGCTCGGTCGTCGCTGGTGTGGTGGCGGCCTGCCCTTTCGTTGGTTGCATGGGGGGCCGATCGCGGGGCCCCGTCTGTTATGCCATGACTGCTACGGCATGCGGGCGAACACCCGGATGTCCCCCGGATCGAGCGTGATCTCCATACCGGGGTGCAGTGGCACGCCCTGCCAGCCCGGGGTGACCTCGCGCCCACCTTGCAGGTCGCCGTCGAGGCCGTCGAGACGGCCCCACACCGAGCCGTTTTGGTCGGTGTTGATAACGCTCAAGCACCAGCCCGGCCCACGCATCGCGCGGCGCACAAGGCCGGCGAGACGACCGTCGGCGAAGAACACGGTGCGTTGCGGCCCCTCTTCGTTGAGCACCGGCACCGCCGCCTTCATCTTGTTGACGTCGGCGATGAACCGGGTGAGATCGAAGGCCGGCGTCTCCCAGTCCTCCGGGCGCGTATTGACCACATGCAGGCGGCGCTTGAAGCCGTACTCGAAACCGATGGGGATCATGACGCCGGTGGAGAAGACGGCAGCAAACAGATACGCGTGTCGGTAGCGCAACTCCAGCGCACGGGCGTCGCTAACGCCTTCACGGCCGAGGTCGGCGGCCAGCCGATCGGTGTCGTGCGTTTCCGGAAACGCGATCGAAGGCGCAATCGTGCGAAACTTCTCGTACTGCTCCAGCAGCCACGACTGGCGGAAATCCCACCACTTCGAGCTGTTAAACAGGTAATCGAATCCGGCCGAGCGGAGCGCTTCGACCTCTTCGAGCATGGCGCCCAGATTCTCGGCAACGAAGATCACCTTGCCGTTTTCCCTGCGCCCGGCCGCGATGAGCTCGCGCCAAACCGCTTTCGGTACCTTGTAAGCGGCATCGCAGCGAAAGCCGCGCACGCCCAAGCGCACAAAGTGCTGGATCAACGCATTGAAATACTTGATGATCTCGGCGCGCTGTGGTCGCTCACGGTAATCAATCTCGGCGAGATCGGCCCATACGGTGCGCTTGCGTGTATCGGCCGGATCGACGCAGAACGGTGAGCGCAGGCTGCCGTCCGGCTCGCGCTCGAACCAGTCCGGATGCTCCGCCGTCAGGAGCGCATCCTTGCCGGTGTGATTGACGACGAGGTCCATCATCACCGAGATGCCGCGATCGGCAGCGGCTTCGAGGAATTTTTGAAGCAGCTTGTCCGCCGAGCCGGTAGCTTGGCCCTGGAACAGCGGATGCAAGGAATAGTAATCCTTAACCGCATAGAGGCTGCCCGAAAACCCCGGCATGCTGATCGGGTTCAGGAAGATCCAGTTGAACCCCATCCCCGCGATGCGATCGAGGTGCCGCTCCCAATCGGCAACGGTCCCCGCGAGCAACGGGAAGATATTGTAAATTCTTGCGCCTTCGGCCAAGACCCCCTCCTTCGCACATGACGCCGCCCGAATAGGGAGCCCCCGCTTGTCGTGCGCTGGGTGCGGGGCGGTCGCCTTCAAGCCGTCACGAGATGAGCGAGTTGTAGAGAGCGAGCGTTTGCTTGGCAATGCTCTCCCAACTGAAGTTCTCGACGACACGGCGGCGCCCTGCCTCGCCCATGCGGCGCGACAGGTCGGGGTCGGTCGCGAAATGGTTGATGGCTTCCGCGATCCCGCGCGACAGCCCCTCCGGTTCGCTCGGATCGTGCGGTGGATGCGGTGACAGTTTGGCATCGACGAGGAAGCCGGTGACGCCGTCGACTACCACTTCCGGAATGCCGCCGACGGCGGTGCCGACCACAGGCGTGCCACAGGCCATCGCTTCGAGATTGATGATCCCGAACGGCTCGTAAATGGACGGACAACAAAAGACGGTGGCGTGCGAATAGAGCGCGATGGTGTCCTCGCGCTCGATCATGCCCGGGATCCAGACCAGGCCAGGTCGGCGCTCCTTGAGCGCTGCCACCATCGCTTCGAGCTCAACCTGAAGCTCGGGCGTATCGGACTCGCCGGCGCACAAGACGATCTGCATCTTCGCATCGATCGCCTCGGCCGCCTCAAGCAGATAGCGCAGCCCCTTCTGCCGGGTCATCCGGCCGATGAACAGGACAAAATCACCGTTGGGATCGATACCGTAGCGGTACAGCACTTCCGGCCGATTGACCCGCTGGTACTCATTGGTATCGATGCCGTTGGGGATGACGCGCAGCCTGGCGGCATCGACATCGAACAAGCGCACGATGTCGGCCCGGGTGCTGTTGGAAACAGCGACCACCACGTCGGCCATCTCAAGAGCGGTCTTCTCGACCCAGTTGGAGAGATCGTAGCCGCGGCCGATCTGCTCGCGCTTCCAAGGCCTGAGGGGCTCCAGCGAATGCACGGTGATGACCAGGGGCACGCCGTAGAGGATCTTCGCCAGCACGCCGCCGAAGTGCGTGTACCAGGTGTGGCAGTGAACGATGTCGGCGCTGATGCCTTGGCCATTGAAGGCGATGCAGGTCGACAAGGCCTTGAGCGGTGAGACCAGCGGGACCGGGCAGCCGGTGAGCAACGTATTGTCGAGCTTGGTGCCGCGCACCGTCAACCGGCCGTCCACCAGCGTCTGGTCCTGAAAGCTGCGCACTTCGACGTCGGCAAGCTTGGCCAGTTCGCGCGAGAGGTATTCGACGTGGACGCCCGCGCCGCCGTAGATGAACGGCGGGTACTCGTTGGTCATGAAGAGGACGCGCATGAAGGTGCTCCTGCCCCGGCGAAGATCCCATAGACCTTCTAGCGCAGGATCACCCCAGGTCAATCGCTTTTAGGTTGAGGCGGCAGCGCGCCACAATTTGCAGGCGATACCACCCCTCTCCGCCGAACGCGGCGTGTTGTGGGCCGCGTTCGATCGAACGTCGCGCTGCGCCGCGATGATCGCGGCGCATAACCAGGGCGCGGCCGCAAGGCGCAACCGATGTTCAGGCGGCCCCGAGAAGGGCGTCGCCGTTACGGCTCGCGCGTGGATAAGAAGCGCCGGTGGTTTGCCTCAAGCACCAAACAGGTCAGCATGTTGCTAAACACCGCTCCGGTATCGACGCCGATGCGGTTCTCGCGGATTTCCGGTCGTTCTGTAACCGAGTGGCCGTGGATGACCACCTTGCCGAGATCGAAATCGGATTCAAGAAACTCGTCGCGGATCCACAAGATGTCCTCGATCGTCTGCTCCTCCATGGACTTTTCGGGGTGGATGCCGGCATGGACGAACAGGTAGTCCCCGATTTCGTGGGTGAGTTTCAGGCCCTTGAAAAACGTGAGGTGCCGGGCCGGAATGACCTCCCTGAGCTGCTCGCTCATGATCTGCAATTGCATCAGCTTCGGCCCGCCGTCGGGGAAACGGATGCCGTAGCTGTAAAGGGTGGCGTCCCCGCCATATCGCAACCAAAGCGCGCCGGTCGCCGACTGGGAGAGGAAATCGAGCAACTGCTGGTCATGGTTACCGCGCAGGTGCACGCTCTCGAAACCGGCCAGCGGCTGGTCGATCAGGTAATCAACGACGTCGCGGCTGTTCAGGCCGCGGTCCACGTAATCTCCGAGGTAGACCACGATGCAGCGCGTCCGCGGCAACGCCGCGGCGTCAACCAAGATCTTGTCGTGCAGCCGTTGCAGCAGGTCGAGACGGCCGTGGATGTCGCCGATCGCATAGACGCGCACGCCGTCAGGCACACTGGCGGTTTCCACCGTCACCCGCGGGCGGCCGGAGAACAACCGTCGGAGCTTGTGTCCTGCCAGCATCTTCATCGCTGCCCGCCTCCGGACGCCCTGATCCCCACGGAATGACGGCCAGCCTGATCCCCCGTTGCCGCCTGCGCCGCTCGACAGAGTCGCACCAAGAATTCCACGTTCCGCCGTTGCGTCATGGTTTAGATACGTCACCTGTCCGCCAATCGCCACCCGCTTTTCACATGCGCGCGAATCCGACGCCATTTTGCCTCGCCGCCAAGCACGGGCGCACCGTCGATCTGCGGCGAATTTAGGCGTCGGCACAACCGCGGGCAGTGATGCGCGTTACACCTTTAGGGGGATTTATTTCACGTTATCGGCAATTTTTAGTTGCCTTTTTTGCGACGCACGGGGCACAATCGCCGCCAACAATCAGAAACCGCTGCGAGCTCTTGCGGCTGGAGACGAACCGATTTTTCGCCGTTGGCGCTGAAAGAGGAACGATCCATGCTCGCCTTCCGCCTGTGCGGCCTAGCCGGTTGCGCCGCGCTGTGGGCTCTGACGTCCGCAGGTCTTCCGGTGCAAGCCGTAGAGATGCCGCTCCCGCCGGCCCTCAAGAAGATCGCGATCGTCGAGACGGAGGGGACGCTCTCCCGCAACGAGAAATGCGTGGCACCTGCGGCCATGCGTGATCTCGTGCAGCAGATCTCGGCCGACCACGTGGTCAGTGTCAGCAGTTACGTCGCGGAGCTCCTGCGCGCGCGCAAGTGGGGAGCCGTCGCCGCCGATTGTCCATGCCTACAGACCATTGCCGTCGGCGCCGTTGCCGATCATCCCGATGCCGCCGCGCGCGTGCAAGCCTCCCTCGGCGACGCCTTTCCCGAATGCGCCATCCCGCTGCAGGCGGCGATCCAAGATGTGCTGACGAAAACACCAACGGGCGCCGTCGTTGCCGCCGCCGGGGCAAATCCGCGCCGAACGCAGGCGGCACGCAGTTGCACGAGCGCCGCTTCCTGCCTTGCCATCGAGCCGCCGGACCCGGACGTGACACCTCGAACACAGGCGCGCTGAGAAATGGAGCAGCGCCGAGCGGCGGGGAAAAGTCGATTGCATCTGCCGCCCGATGCCAGTAGTAACCTCCCCATTTCGTTCAACATTGTTGAAGACTTGGCCCTGGCCGAAGCGTTTTCGCACGGCTCGACAAGGGGAAGGGGAGCGAAAAATGAAGACAATTTTCGTTAGCACCGGAATCGTCGTATTCGCCTCAGCGCTGAGCAGTATTGCTGATGCTCAGGCGCAAGTCCTGGAACCGCGCCGTGGTGAAACCGTACTGACCCGACCGCGGCCGGAGGTCGATCCGCTCGGCATTCGAATGCGCTCATTTCTTCTCTTTCCGACGCTGAACGTTTCGGAAGAGTACGATGACAACATCTTCGCGACCGACAATCACACGACCGACGACTTGATCACCGTCATCGCCCCGCGGCTATCCCTTGAGTCGGACTGGTCGCGCCATGCGCTCAGGTTCGGCGGCGGCATCGAGAGCGGTCTGCATGCCGACAATCAAAATCAGAACTACCTCGACGGCGATGCGACCTTGGATGGTCGGCTCGACATCTCCCGCAATTCGGCGCTGACTGCAGGCATCGGTTATGCGCACAAGCACGAGTTGCCCGAGAACCCCGACACCAATGTCACCAATCAGACCAACGATTACGATGTTTACAACGCGGTTACGCGCTACGAGAACCGCTTCGGCCGGTTCCGCGCCACCGCCGACGGCAGTTTCGACCGGTTCGAGTACAGGAACCAGGGCGATCAGCAAGACAACAACATCAAGGATCACTTCGGCTACGGCGGCGGCCTGCGCCTTGGCTACGAGGTAACGCGCGGCTACGAGGCCTTCGGTCGCGTTTCGTCGACGCGCACCAATTACGATACGGAGAGCGGCGGCTATAACGATTCATACGGCATCCAGACCGTCTTCGGTGTGGCCCTCGACCTGGGTGGCGTGCTGTTCGGTGACGTGTTCGCCGGTTATTTGGGCGAATTCTTCGACAAGAGCGGCGTCAGTTCGATCAACGCACCAACCTTCGGCGGATCGTTGACCTGGAACGTCACCACGCTCACGACATTGACCGCCGTCGTCACCCGCACCGTGGCGGCTACGACCGAAAGTGGGGCCACCTCCTACGTGCGCACCAATGGCACGCTCGCCGTCGACCATGAACTCTTGCGCAATCTGCTCCTCAATGCCAACTTCCTGGTCGAAAACTACGACTATGATGGCAGTAGCCGCGAAGACTACGTGTTCGGTGGCGGTGTCGGTGCGCGGTATCTCATGAACCGGAACTTTTATGCGACGCTCGGCTACGAGTACCGGACGCGCTCTGCCGACAGCGCCCAGCAGGGCGGCGGTGCGGCGGCCAGTCAGAGCTACGCTGAGAACGTGGTGCGAATCGGGTTGCAGGCGCAGTTCTGAGGTGAATGATCCGAAGTGGCGGGCGCCAGTCCGCTTCATCGGAATTCCGACCGACCAGCGGCAGCCGGCAAGTTCTGGAGGCAGAGTCATGCTGAGAGGTGGTTACGCAGTCTGGCAATGCGCGAAAGGCATTGCCAGCCTTCTCGTCGTTTTCGTCGTTCTCGGCGTTTTGTTCGTGGGCGGTTGTTCCGGCGGCGCATCCTCGGCGGCCGCGGCCGTCCAGGATGATTACCGCCTCGGCCCCGGCGACAAGATCAAGGTCGTGGTGTTCGGCCACGAGGATCTCTCTGGAGAAGCCGAGGTCGACGGCTCGGGCACGGTGTCGCTGCCGCTGATCCGCAACATCGCGGTGCAGGGCATCACGGTGCGCGAGCTTGAGGAAGAAATCGCCAACCGGCTCAAGCCCGAGTACCTCCTCAATCCGAAAGTGAGCGTCGAGGTGCTCACTTATCGGCCGTTCTACATCTATGGCGAGGTGAATAAACCCGGCAGCTACCCCTACGTCAACGGCATGACGGTGATCAACGCCGTTGCACTCGCCGGCGGCTACACCTACCGTGCACGCCAATCCAGGGTTAACATCACGCGTGCCAACGATCCGCAAAAGAAGTCGCAAGAAGCCGGCCCCGAAACGGCCGTCTACCCCGGCGACGTCATCGAGGTGCCGGAGCGTTACTTCTAGGCCCAAGGGGTCGCCGATCCGGGCCGCACGAAGCCGTGCCGGCTTTCCTTCGCGGCCGCAAGCCGCGGCTCCATTGTTCGAGCCGCGGCTTAGGCTCCTGAGGAACCGGGCCTGCGCGGCTTTGAGGATGTGCGGGTGCGGAAGCGTCGGCGCCGGGGAGGATGGGCGTTTTGTCGATTACTGAGCAGGCGTGGCGAACGGTGGTCGCGGCGGTCACCGGCATTATGGCGCTTGCCCTCATCGTGCTCGCCTTGCCGCGAACCGTAGCCGCGCTGTTGACCATCCCGTCGGCTGCGATCCTGCGCAGCCTGCAAAACCAGGAAACGGTCAGCATCGAAGATCTTGAGAAAGTCGTCTCCGGGCAACGGCGTGGCCTTTCCCTCATCGCCGATGGCCGGCTCGCCACCGATCTGGGGCTGGCCGAACTCTTGATCGCCGAACGCCTGCCCGCGGATGATCCGGCCGTGCCGGCCCACTTTACCAACGCGACCAACGCCTTGAAACAAGGCCTCGCCCTCGCACCAGGCAATCCCTATGCGTGGGCGCGGCTCGCCTATGCCGAGGCGCGCCAGCAGGGCTGGACGCCCCTGGCGTTGTCGTCCCTGCGCTTGGCGCTGCTCACCTCGCCCTACGATCCGCGCCTGCTGTGGTCGAGACTGCGGCTCGGCTTCCTCGCTTGGCCCTACATGCAGCCGGACGATCGCGATATTGTCTTGCAGCAGATCCGCTGGGCCTACGACGAGAATCCGAAGGAGCTGGCCCGGCTCGCCGTCGATGCCGATCGCGTCAACGTCGTGCGCGCGGCGCTGCTTCGCCTGCCCGGCGCGGCGGCCGACTTCGAGAAGATGCTTCCCGCCCGTTCTTGAAGTTTTTCCCTCGCCCAACCGGCGGTCGTGGTCAGGTTGCCAGTGGGGCCGCGCGGACGGCCCGTGCGCAAATCTTTCCACGTGCGCCGTGCGCAAATCTTTCCACGCGCGTCGAAGTTACCAGTCGTCTTTGGGGGCGCGCCCGCTCCAGCACTGCGCGCAAGCCGCTCCCATGACCAGCGCGTAGGACGCGGCGATGGCGGGAATCTGCAAGCTCGCCCCCACCGCCGATTGCACGGCAACAACGATGGTGGCCGCCAGCCCGATGCACGGGTAGATGACATCGCGGCGGCGGGTGCGGATGCCACGGATCGTCAGAGTGAGAAAGCCGATGATAACGGCGAACAGGACCACCGCCGCGGGCAAGCCAAGCTCAAGAACGTTCTCAAGGTAGGTGTTGTGCGCGCTGACGTAGTAGCCCTTGATGTCGCTCGCACGGTAGAAGCGAAAGACCTCCTCAAAGGTGCCGAAGCCGGAACCCAAGAGCGGCGCCGCCTCGATGGCATCGACGGCGAGCGTCTGCAGCCGCGTCCGATCGGAAGCGTCGGCCGCCCCCGAAAGCCAGCTCTCCAGCCGGCCCCCGGCAAGGGAGAAGGCAAGGCCGACGGCGAGCACGATGCCGGCGGCAACGGTGGCGGCATACCCTCTTCGTGTCGAGCGGGTGAGCGCGAATACCACAATCAGCGTCGCGAGACCGAGGAGGCCGGAGATGACGCCCGCGTGCGAGCGGCTGGCGATCAGTGCCGCCAGCACCGTGATCCATGCCGCCAGCAACCACCAGTCGACCCAGCTCATGCTTGCCACCAGTCGTTGACGGCCCTTCTTGGAGAAAAGCCGCGGCTTTTCCATCGATGCGCCGGCGGCCAGTCCCTCCGCGGTGAAGGCATCGCGGGTCATCAGCGACAGCACGGTCTTGATTTTTTGCGCAAGAACGACCTGGACCAGGCCGGTGAGGCACAAGAGGCCGAGGCTGGCGTAGCTCGCGTACGCATCGCCATCGACGAAGGTGCTCGCTAGGCCGGCAACGGCGCCCGCGCCCTTGGTCCCACCACCGCCGGAGGCGCTGAGTGCGTAGCCGATCAGCCCGTAAGCGGCGTAGCAGAAGCTGGCCACGGCCAGTGCGAACAGAACCTGACGCGCGCGGATCGATTTCCGGCAATACTGCAGCGCGAGCCAGAAGATGGCGCCGTAACTGAGCAAACGCGTCAGATGCGAGATGCTCTGGTACGGATTGAGCGATACCGTGCCCGCAAAATCACCGCCCAAAGCCTCGCGTGCGGTTTGCCACAACGGATGATGCCAGCTCCCCGGTGTAAGCGAAGACGCCTGCAGGGCGACCCAGCCGATGACGAGACCGAAGGCAGCGAAGAAGAACCAAGTGCGCTGCAGTCCCACCGCCACTTCCTGGAGGCCGAGCACCACGCGGCCACTCCAGATCAAGAGCAACCCCCCCACGACGCTCGCCATCAGGCCCCACGCCCAGCCATAGGCCGAGCCGTAGGGCAACGGCGCCAACGAGACCACGAGCAACAAAAGCCAGAACAGGATCGGCTGCTCTGATCGTGCCAGAAGTGGCATCGCTGAGGCCCCCTCGACTGAAGGTGGGGAAGGATCGCCTGTGCCGCTATCGGCCCCCAATGAGTCGGCGGACGGCGCGTCCGACCCGGTTTGGCGAGGCAATGGCTTGCCCATTACTGTTCTGTTGCGGCGTTGACAAGGGAAAACCGGGGGACGAGGGAAAACCGGGGATCGACGCGCTCGGCAGGAAGACACTGACCCGGAGCCCGCCACCCGGCCGGTTGGCAAGGCCGATCCGACCGCCGTGCGCGACTATGACGGCGCGGACCAGCGCGAGCCCGAGGCCGGCGCCGCCGGTCTGGCGGCTGCGCGAGGCGTCCAGCCGGTAGAACGGCCGGAAGACGTTGTCGTGCTCGGCCTCGGGAATACCTGGACCGTCGTCATCGACCGCGATGCCGACGCCCCCTTCCGAAGCATGCAGCGTTACCCGCGCACGGACACCATACCGAACGGCGTTGCCGACCAGATTGTCGAAGGCACGCTTCAACCCCAGCGGCCGGCCGGCGAAGCCCAGATGTGTCGGGCCGGCATACCGGGCGTCGGCCCCAGTATCTTCCCACTCCGCACAAACCGTTTGCAGCAGCGCGGCAAGATCGAGCCGCTGGTTCGTCTCCGCCGTCGCATCATCGCGCGCAAAGCCGAGAGTGACGGTCAGCATTGCCTGCATTTCGTCCAGGTCGGAGAGCGTCTTGCGGCGCTCGTCTTCATCTTCGATCAACTCGGCGCGCAACCGCAGCCGGGTGATTGGCGTACGCAGGTCATGCGAGATGGCGGCCAACATCAAGGTGCGGTCGCTCAACAGGCGTTGCAGGCGATCTTGCATCTGATTGAAGGCACGGGCGAGGCCCTGCACCTCGATCGGCCCGCCCTCTTCGAGCGAAGGCGCGTTGATGTCGGAGCCCAGGCGTTCCGCCGCGTGCGCGAACCATTGCAGTGGCGTCACCGCGCGGCGCACCGCCCACAGCGCCAGGATGAGGACCAGCGCCGTGGTCGCCAGCGCCACCGAAAAGGCGGGCGTCGCCCACAAGGGCGGGTTCAGCGCGAATTTGGTGGCAAAGTTGAGGTAGCTGCCGTCGTCGAGCCGCAGCGCGCCCAGGAGCAGCGGTGCGTCGGCCATGAACGGACCCCACATGCCGGGGTGGCGGTGTACCGGGCCCATCGGCTCCGCGTCGTCTCCCGCCTCGATGGCGGCAATCATCGTACGCGACGGCCGCGTTGCGATGTGCAGCCGATCACCGGCATCGCCGCCGAGCTCGGCGTGCAGCGCGCGGCGCACCGGCCCGGCCGGCCAGCCATCGTCGTCGCGGTTGACGATGGGCCGATCGCTCCAGAACAAGCGCACGCCCGGCCGGCGCAGCGACCATACCAGCCGGCGGCGTTCGGCAACCGGCGTGTCGTCCAGGCCCTGAGCGGTGGCGACCACATGGCGGGCAATCTCCTCGGCCCGGGCATTGGCCACGACGTCCCGCCGCTCATCCGAATAGATAAATAGCGCCAGGAGGTTGGAGATCACAACGCCTGCAAGCAGCACGAGCGTCGTCTGCCCGACCACCGAGCGGAGCCAGCGTCGCATCGCCCAGCGTCGCATCTCAGGGCCCCTCGACGGCCGGCGAGAACAGGTAGCCGCCGCCCCGCACCGTCTTGATCAGAGTAGGCTCGTGCGGATCCGGTTCGATCTTGCGCCTGAGCCGGCTGACTTGGACGTCGATGGCGCGGTCGAACGGCTGGGCATCGCGGCCGCGCGCCAGATCGAGGAGCTGGTCGCGGCTGAGCACCCGTTGCGGATGGGTAGCGAACGCCGCCAGCAGCGCGAACTCGCCGCCGCTCAAGGCGACGAGCTCACCCGCCGGCGAAATCAGCTCACGGCTGTCGAGGTCGAGGCGCCAGCCGGCAAAGCGAAAGACCCGCGACCCTTCACCGGCCTCGGTTGGATGGCCGGCACGGCTGCCTGGCCCTCGCATCGCCGGGCCTCCGGTTCCGGACGCCCCTACGGCTGGTGCGCGCCGCAGGACAGCCTTGATGCGCGCCAGCAGCTCGCGCGGGCTGAATGGCTTGGCGAGATAGTCGTCGGCCCCCATCTCGAGGCCGATGATGCGATCGACCTCCTCGCCCATCGCCGTGAGCATGATCACCGGTGTGTCCGCGCTCGCGCGTAAGCCACGGCACAATGACAATCCATCTTCGCCCGGCAGCATCACATCAAGGACGACGAGGTCGATGGCGCGTTCGGCCAGCGCCTTTTTCATCTCGCGGCCATCGGCGGCGGCGCTCGCGCGCAGGCCGTGGTGGATCAGGAAACGACAGAGCAGTTCCCGAATCTCACGGTCGTCGTCGACGATCAGAATGTGCGGGACCGGCTCCATGATGCGCTTGAGTATAGGAGTGATCGCGGCGCGCTCGCGCGTACAAAAGGGTAACGGCGTATTGCTGGCGCCACCCCTGCAACACTGCGTTACAAAAACGGCCGATCGTCGACAACCGGCCGCAACATGGGCGGCCTAGGCTGACGCCTCGTGATGCACGGCGGCGGGCCTGCTCAACCGAGCAGCGGATCCCACCCCCGCCAGAACCAGAAGGAGAGGTTGACGATGATGACCACGCGCTTACAGACCTTGACGACCGCGGCAGCGGCGGCGCTGTTGCTGGGCGCGAGCGTGCTGCCGCTCGCGGCACAGGGCCCCAGTGGCGGCATGGGGCCCAGTGGCGGCATGCGGCCCGGCGGGGGAATGCCTCCAGGGGCGTGCAATCCCGGCCAGATGATGATGCTGATGATGGACGCCAATCAGGACGGCAAGATTACGGAAGAGGAGTTCCGTGCCGGCCACGACCAGCGCTTCGAGGCGCTCGACACCAACCACGACGGCAAGGTCACCTTTGAGGAGTTCAAGGCGTGGCGGCAGCCGCGCAACGAGCAGCGGATGGAGATGATGTTCCGTCGTGCCGACACCGACGGTGACGGCGCCATCAGCCGTGCCGAGTTCGATGCCAGATCGGATCTCCGCTTCGAGCGCATCGATACCAACCATGACAAGGTGATCACCGAAGACGAAATCCAGGCGATGCGCGGCAAGTTCCGCGGCCCGGGTATGGGGCCCGGCGGCAGTGGACCGGGCGCGGGGCCGTGCACGGGACCGGGCGGTGGCCCTGGCATGGGACCGCAAGGCGGAACTCAGGGCAGTCCGACCCCGCCGCCGGCGGCTCCCGACAAGGAATAAGGCCAAGGCGGCCGAGGTTTCCCGGCCGAACACGCGGGAGGCCGATGCATGGAGGCGATTTTGCCCCGTGCGTCGGTCGCCGCACTGTGCTAGCGTCGGAGGTGATATCCTGCCGTTTTGGCGCGCGGGCGTCAGCGTCGCGCAAAAGTGGGGCATCCGCTCCGCACAAATCCCCTGCAGTTGGAGAACAAAGGGCAATGACCGCCTTAGCCTTCGACGTGAAAGACCTTTCGCTTGCCGACGACGGCACCCGCCGCGTGGAGTGGGCGTTCGCCGAGATGCCGGTGTTGCGCACGCTGATGGACCGCTTCGCTGCCGAGAAGCCTCTGGCCGGCATCCGTCTGAGCGCGTGCCTGCACGTCACCGCCGAGACCGCCAACCTGGCCCGTGTGCTGACCGCGGGCGGTGCCGATGTGGTCGTCTGCGCGTCCAACCCGCTGAGCACCCAGGACGATGTCGCGGCGGCGCTGGCCAAGACCTACCGGATTTCCGTCTTCGCCCACCGCGGCGACAACCACGAGAACTACTACCGCCGCATCGCGGCCGCCCTCGACCACCGCCCGCAGATCACCATCGATGATGGCGCCGATCTGGTCAGCCAGTTGCATACCACGCGCAAGGAACTCCTGCCCGAAGTGCTGGGCGGCACCGAGGAGACGACTACCGGCGTCATCCGGCTGCGCGCCATGGCGGCCGACGGCGCGCTCAAGTACCCGATCATCGCCGTCAACGACGCCCAGACCAAGCACCTGTTCGACAACCGCTACGGCACCGGGCAAAGCACGGTCGACGGCATCCTGCGCGCCACCAACGCGCTGCTCGCCGGCAAGGTGTTCGTCGTCTGCGGTTACGGCTGGTGCGGCCGCGGCGTCGCCATGCGCGCACACGGCTTCGGTGCCAAGGTGCTGATCACCGAGGTCGAGCCGACCCGCGCGCTGGAAGCCTCGATGGACGGCTTTGCGGTCATGCCGCTGGTCGACGCCGTCCGCCAGGCCGATTTCGTGGTCACGGTGACCGGCGACAAGCATGTCGTCGACCGCCGGCATCTCGAAGCGATGAAGGACGGCTGCATCATCGCCAACGCCGGCCACTTCGACGTCGAGATCAATCTGCCGGCCTTGAAGGAGATGAGCCGCGAGGTCACGGCACCACGCTACAACGTCGAGGAGTACCGGCTCGCCGACGGCCGCCGCATCCGCGTTCTCGGCGAGGGTCGGCTGGTCAACCTCGCCGCCGCCGAGGGCCATCCACCGGCGGTGATGGACATGAGCTTCGCCAACCAGGCGCTGGCGGCCGCCCACATCCGCGCCAACCACGGCACGCTGGAGAAACGGGTCTACTCCGTGCCGACGGAGATCGATCGCAGCGTCGCGCGCATGAAGCTCGACTCGCTTGGTGTACGCATCGATGCACTGTCCGCCGAGCAGGAAACCTACCTGAAGTCCTGGCAGGAAGGCACCTAACAGAGCACGCTGTCCCCAGCCGCTGGCGTTGCCCGTCCATTCCCATGGCGTGGGGAGCAAAATCCACCGCCGCAAGTTCGTGGTGCGGCCTCGGACTTGCGGCAGTACTGCTCGTGCTCATCGGGTGCGGCGAGCGCCACGACGCACCCGAAGGCATGATGCGTCTGCCGGGACTCACCATCGAGGCATCTGCCGTCACCGTTTCCGGCGTCTCATCGGGCGGCTACCTCGCGCACCAACTCCACGTCGCGCATTCGGCGCTGATCACCGGCGCCGGCATCATCGCCGCAGGGCCCTACCACTGCGCGGGCGATGGCTATCCGCGCAACCTGGTGCGTGCATTCGAGACCTGCATGAACGTACCCGATGTGCTGTCGTTCGCCGGCCCGCCCGCGGTCGCAGACAGCATCGCAGCGGCGGAACGGGCGGCCACGGCCGGACGCATTGATCCGCTCGATGGTCTCGCCGGTGATCGGGTATTCCTGTTTTCCGGCAGCCGCGATCGGCTGGTGCCGCGGTCGGTGGTCGAGGCTGTCGGTGCCTTCTATGCGCATTACGTCGGCGCAGACGCGATCGCCATGGTCACCGACATTGGCGCCGCACACGCCATGGTCACGGCCGACTACGGCAATCGTTGCGACGCGCTCTCGTCGCCGTTCCTCAACGATTGCGGCTATGATCTGGCCGGATCGCTGCTGACGCAGCTCTACGGCCCCCTCGCACCGCCGGTGGCGGCGGCCGGTAACCTGGTCGCCTTCGATCAGACCGAGTTCGACCCGGACGGCAAGGATCACGGCCTCGCCACCGCTGGTTACGTCTATATACCCCAGGCATGCGCCGCCGGCGCCCGCTGCCGCCTGCACGTCGCATTTCACGGCTGTCTGCAGAGCGCGGGCGACGTCGGTGATGCCTTCATTCGCCACGCCGGCTACAACCGCTGGGCCGAAGCCAACGCCATCATCGTACTCTATCCGCAGGCGGCTCCGGTGACGACGCGACTGGGGCCGATTTCGCTACCGTGGCCCAATCCGTTCGCCTGCTGGGACTGGTGGGGGTTCACCGGCCCCGATTACGATTCCGCCAGCGGCGTTCAGATCGCAGCGATCACCAAGATGATCGCGCGGCTGGCCGAAAACGCTCCCTGAGCGCCGCGCGCCGAGGCCGCCCGTCCACCTTCCTCACTGAGAGCGCTGCCCGCACTTGATCACCCGTCCCAGGTCAAGCCGCCGCTGCGCGCATTTCGGGCTGGTAGATCTTATTGAAGGCAACGCGCAACAGCGCGGTCTGCGGATCATAGGCGATGACGCGCCCTTCGACGTCGTTGGCTGCGGACGCCACCTGAAAGCGAATGCGGTCGCCCACCTTGAAATCGGCCTTGATCAGCGCCGCAGCGCCACCCGCCGAAATGTCCTTAAGTCGGCCCGAATAGCGGGAACCGCCCAGGGCGATCACGATCATCGGGCTATCCGACGGCCGGCGGGGGTGCCTGCGGCGGTCGACATCCGATGTCGATGTGCGCACGATACGGGTGAGCGCGCTCTTCAGTTCCCGCACCGAGCCGGCGAGATCGACCGAGCTGGCGCGTACCTTCTCGGCAAGCCCTTGGGTGGTCCGCGCCGCCTTGGAGACGTCGGTGATCCGCATGGTCACCTCGCGGGCGCCATGGGCGTTCTCCTGAATGTTGCTCGAGATCTCACGCGTCGCGGTGCGCTGCTGGTCGATTCCCTGGTTGACGGCGCACGCGATTGCTTCGATGCGGCGAATGACGCTGCCGATGCTCTGGATGGCATCGGCCGACGAGCGAGTGATGGTGCGCATCTCGGCAATCTGCGCGGTGATGTCGTCGGTTGCCGCGGCCGTCTGGTTGGCGAGGCTCTTGACTTCGCCTGCGACCACCGCGAACCCTCTGCCGGCCTCGCCGGCACGTGCCGCCTCGATGGTGGCGTTGAGCGCCAACAGGTTCGTCTTGCCGGCAATGTCCTTGATCAACTCGATGATCGAGCCAACTTTCTCGGCGGCGCCGATCAGGCCCGCGATGGTGTGGTCGGCGGTTCTGGCTTCCTCGACGGCGGCGCGCGTGATATCGGTGGTCTCTGCAACCTGGCGGCGCACCTCGTCCATCGAAACGCTGAGTTCTTCGGCCGCCGCCGCCACCGTTTCGGTGATGCGCAGCATCTCCTCCGCCGCGGCGGCAACGCTGGTGGCGTTATCGCCAGTCTCGGCGGTCAACCGCGACATCTCCTCGCTGCTGGCGGCCATCTCGTTGGAGCGCTGGGAAACCTGCGCGACGGCATCGCAGGTCTGGGTTTCGATGTTGTCGGCCATCTCCTGAACGGCGCGGCACTTCTGCTCGATGCTGCGTTCCTCGGCGGCGTGATGCTCGGCTTCGAGGGCCGCCTTGGCGATCGCGTTGTCCTTGAACACCTGTAGCGCTCGCGCCATGCCGCCGATTTCGTCGGAGCGGGTGAGCGCCGGCACCGTCCTCTGATGATCGCCAGAGGCGAGCGCCGCCATCGATGCCTTAAGCTGGCCCAGAGGACGGACGATGCCGCGCGAGAGCCACAGATAGACGGCCGCCGCCAGCACGACGGCAAACGCGATGGCCGTGGTCATCACCAGGTGCGCGCGCACTTCGAGGGCGCGCGCGCTCGCCGCCTCGGCCGCCATGAACTTCGACAACTCGGCTGTCGCCGCGTTCATTGCCTGTCCGAGGGTCGCGAACCGGTTTTCGAAATCCGGAATTCTTTCCACCGCCTGCCAATGGTCGATGGAAACCTGTTCGATCATTTGCGCCGCCGTCCCGGCAAAATCTTCCAGCGGCTGCACGACGCCCGCCAGCGTCGCGCGCAACCCGTCCGGTAACGCCAGGCCGAGCATCGCCGTCAGTTCGCTGCGCAGAGTCTCCGCGTGCTCGGCGAAGGCTGCATTGATCGCACCGCGGCGGCTGTCGTCATCCTGCACCGCCTGAATGGCGGCGTAGACATCGGCGCGCATGCCGCCAAGCACCTTGCCCGCCGTCAACTGATGGCGCAGTGCTTCGAAAGACACCGTCCCGGCGGCAAATCGCTCGATCAGCGCCGAAACGCCCCAAGTGCCGGCGGCGGCGATCAGCCCTGCGACGATCAGAGTCAGCAACGCGAGACCAACGGCTTGGCCTCGGATGGTGACACGGAGATCATGAGGCGGGCTTTTGCCGGCCGTCCCCGCCACCGCTTCCCCATCGGTGTTCGCAGCATGCATCGTTTTGCTCATGGCGTGGCCCGGCACCTGTGATCGGCGCGCACCGCCGACCCGCGACCCGGGGCTCGTTGCAGAAGCCTTGGGCGCGATTGTATTCGCCGGCCCTTAAGGAGGATTTAATCGCACGCGCAGCCCGGCGATGGGCAGCCCGGCGATGGCCGGACGCCAGTGCCCCCCTTTCAGTGCGACATCAACACCGGCACCGTCATGTGGGCGAGAAGATAGCGGGTGACGCCGCCCAAGACGATCTCCCGCCAGCGGGCATGCCCGTACGCGCCGGCGACCAGGAGATCGATGCCTTCGTCGGCCGCGCGCGACAACAGCATCTCGCCCGCGCCGAGATCATCGGCGTAGACCTGCTGCGCTTCGGCCTTGAGGCCATGGCGGGCAAGGTGCAGGCAGATATCGGCACTTGGGATCTCGCCATGACCATCCTCGCCGCTGTGCGGATTGACGGCGAGGACGACGACCTTCTTGGCACCGTGCAACAGCGGCAGCGCGTCGTGCACCGCGCGGCTGGCAAGGCGGCTGGCGTCCCAGGCAATCATCACCCGCTCGCCGATCGAGCCAAACGTTCCGGCGTAAGGGATGACCAGGACCGGTCGTCCGGCGGACAGGATGAGTCGTTCCGGCATTGACGGCTCGTCGGTGCCATCCTCGCCGGAGGGATCGTGCTGGCTGGCGATGATCACGTCGGCATAGCGGCCGTGCAAGCCGAGGCTCGGCACCACTGCACCCTCGACGCAGCGCCACTCCGCCGAGACGGCCTCGCGCCGAACGCGCTCGACGAACATCGCCTCGGCGGCGGCA
This sequence comes from uncultured Defluviicoccus sp., assembly GCA_964401555.1. Lineage (GTDB taxonomy): Bacteria > Pseudomonadota > Alphaproteobacteria > Rhodospirillales > Defluviicoccaceae > Defluviicoccus. The sequence goes on along the minus strand of CAYNYW010000014.1, from coordinate 31,551 downwards.
ATGGCCGCCGTCGCATGGCGGGCCTGGCGGTCGAGGAGTTCCTCTCCCATCTGGGCGCGGATGTACGTCGGAATGTGCATCTCGCTCCTGACGAAGACACCGGTCAGATGGGCGCCGTGACGCGCGGCAAGCGCAATGGCGGCGTCGAGCCGGGCCGCGCACCGCCGATCGTGATCGATATGGACGACGATATCCTTGAGAGCCATGGGGGGCATGTCCTATCGCTGATAGCGCTCGCGCATCTCGCGTTTCAACGTCTTGCCGGCGACGTTGCGCGGGAACTCTGGGTAGAAAACGACATCGTGAATGCGCTGGAACTTGGCGGCCACGCGTTCGTTGGTCCAGGCGATCAGTTCCTCCTTGCCAGGCAACGCACCCGGGTGAAGGACGACGCCCGCGACCGGCACCTCGCCCCACTTGGCGTCGGGGACGCCGAACACGGCGACCTCCTGCACGGCTTCGTGACGGACGATCACCTCTTCGATATCGCGGGGATAGACGTTGACGCCACCCGAGAGGATCATGTCCTTGATGCGATCGACCAGATAGAGGTAGCCGTCGGCATCGAGATAGCCGGCATCGCCGGTATAGAGCCAGCCGTCGCGGATCGCCTGCGCCGTGAGGTCTGGCCGCTTGTAATAACCGGGCATCAGGCACGGCCCGCGGCCGACGATCTCGCCGACCTCGCCGGCGGCGCAGTCTTGGCCATCTTCGCCGACGATCCGAATTTCCATGAACGGCGGCGGGCAGCCGACCGATCCCTCCTTGCGCACCGCATCGTGCTTGTCCAGCACCACCATGAAGCCTTCGGTCAACCCGTACAGCTCATAAAAGCGGCCGGGCAGGCAATCGTTGATCTTCTTCTTGTATTCGATGTGCAGCGGCGCCCCCAGGTTATGTAGCATTTCGAGGCTCGCCAGCTTCTCCGGCGAGAACGAGGGGCTGGAAAGGATGGCGATGATCTGCGCCGGCACCATGACGATGTGGGTGACCTTGTAGCGCGCGATGTCGGCGATCACGCGGTCGGCATCAAACGCTTCGTGCAGGATGTAGGTGCCGCCCGCGAACATCCACGGCATCAGGTCGACCATCGCGCCGTTGAACACGATGGACCCGGCATGAAGCACCACGCTTTCCGGCACGATGCGGAAGCTCTGGGCGAAAATCATGCAGTACATCGCCCGCACGTAATGGCTGTGCACGATGCCCTTCGGCAGCCCCGTGGTGCCACTTGAGTACATGATGTTGAAGACGTCGTGCTGGTCGATCGCCGCGTCGGGCGGCTCGTCCCCGGATGCACCGGCGACGAAGTCGGCGAAACGGCGGAAGCCGGCATCGGCAACACCCTCGCCCGCGAGGATGACACGCTCGGCTTTGATTTGCGCGAGCTGGCCCATGATGCGCGCGAAAGTAGGCGCGAACGACGCATGGCCAATGATCAATTTGGTATCGGAGTCCGACAGCAGGGAAACCAAGCCCGCGTCCTGCAGGAGCGGGCTCATCGGCACGATGACGAGCCCCGACTTCGCCGCCGCCCAGTAGGTCGCCATCAGCTCGGCGCAATTGGGCAGGACGGTTGCGACCTTGTCCCCCTTCTTGAGCCCCGCGGCCAACAGGGCGTTGGCCAATCGATTCACGAAGGTATTGAGATCCCTGTATGAATACGCCCTGCCGCCGGTGATCAGTGCGACGTGAGAGCCGCGATAGCGCGCATGGCGAGGCAGAAGCATCCCGATGTGCATGGCCGTTCCCCCAGTCCTTATCTTCGTTGCCGCACGATACACTGGGAGGCAATCGCTCGCCAGCCCGCCGCAGCAAGCAAAGTCGCGCCTCCATCGTTGGTCGGTTCCGGCGCGCCAATGCTTGACGATGGACGGTTGCAAGTGCGAAACAAGAAGGCACGATCCTGTCAAGAAGACGACCCATTATAATAGGACCGGGTGGATGGATTATCAGCGGTTTTTCGAAGAGCGGCTTGCCGCGCTGAAGCAAGAGGGACGGTATCGAATCTTTGCGGATCTGGAGCGTCAGGCGGGGCGGTTTCCCCGGGCGTTCTGGCACATCGGCGACGAAGTACGCGAAATCATCGTGTGGTGCTCGAACGACTATCTCGGCATGGGCCAGCACGGGGACGTGCTCGCGGCGATGCACGAGGCGATCGAGCGCTGCGGCGCTGGCGCCGGCGGCACGCGTAACATCTCCGGCACCAACCACTACCACGTGCTGTTGGAGCGCGAGCTAGCCGATTTGCATGGCACCGAGGCCGCGTTGCTGTTCGGCTCCGGCTGGATCGCCAACTTGACGGCGCTCGATACGCTGTGCCGATTGCTGCCGTCCTGCATCGTCTATTCCGATGCCGGCAACCACAATTCGATGATCGAGGGCATTTGCCACTCACGGGCGGAAAAGCACGTCTTTCGCCACAATGATGTCGAGCATTTGCACCAGCTCCTTGCCCAGGCGGATCCGCGCCGCCCGAAATTGGTCGCCTTCGAGAGTGTCTACTCGATGGACGGCGACATCGCGCCGATCGGCGCCTTGTGCGATGTCGCCGAGCGCTACGGCGCGATGACGTTCCTCGACGAGGTGCACGCGGTCGGCATGTACGGTGCGCGCGGCGGCGGCGTCGCCGAACGTGAAGGCCAGATGCACCGGCTTACCGTGATCCAGGGCACCCTGGCCAAGGCGTTCGGTGTGGTCGGCGGCTACATCGCCGGCTCGGCAGCGATGTGCGATTTCGTGCGCAGCTACGGTACCGGCTTCATCTTTTCGACGGCCATGCCGCCGGCGATCGCAGCTGGCGCGCTCGCCAGCATTCGCTGGCTGAAGAAGCACCCGGAGTTGCGCGACCGCCACCAGGAACGCGCGGCGACGCTCAAGCGCCGTCTGCGCGAGGCCGGTATCCCGGTGATGCCATCGGTGAGCCACATCGTGCCGGTCCTCGTTGGTGATCCCGTCGATTGCAAACGAGCGAGTGACGATCTGATCGAGCGCCACGGCATCTATGTCCAGCCGATCAACTACCCGACGGTGGCGCGTGGCACCGAACGGCTGCGTATTACGCCGACGCCCTTGCACACCGACCGCGACATCGAGCACCTGGTGTTTGCGTTGCGCGAGATCTGGCAGCGCCTGGGCCTGCGAGCCGCCGCCTAAGTTCGCGCCGCCTAAGTTCGCGCCGGCGGGACGGAGCGCCGACGCTCCAGCACGCGGGCAAGAATGCGCCTGCGCATCGTTTCATCGGCGTCACGCCAAGCGGTGATTTCGTCGATTGTGCGCAGACACCCGCGGCACAAGCCCGTTTCGCGCGCGATCTTGCAAACGCCGATGCAGGGCGATGGTGTCGTCGCCAGCGCTTCTTCCCCCATTCTTAAGTCGGTCCCCTTCCAGCGCGTACGGATAACCGCAAGGAAACGCCCCTGGTTGCACATCGCCCCGGGCTGCGCTGCCATGTTAGGATTTTCGTAACCTCTATCGGCCTACAACGGAAATGGGGAGGTAACTGCCTCCTGCCACCCGCTAGCCGATGGGATGATGGCCGCACCCGAGCGCAGCCGGATCGTGCCCGCCGCCACGGCGCCTGCCTCGGACGGGCGCGAGCCTTGGCGGTTTGCCACCGCGTCGCTCGCGGATGCCGCGGCGAAAATGGCGGCGGCCGTCGATTCACAACCTCTCCAGGCAACCGTATTGTTCGCGGACATCTGCGGGTTTTCCGCAATCAGCGCGGCGCTGGGTCCCCAGGCGACGGTGCGGCTACTCAACGAGCACTTCGCGCGCCTGGTCGGTTGCATCGAGGCCGAAGGTGGTGGCGTCGACAAGTTCATCGGCGATGCCGTCATGGCCGTGTTCGCCGGCAATGACGCGGGCAGCGCAAGCGACGACGGCCACGCCCGGCGCGCGGTGCGCTCCGCGATCGCGATGATGCGGGCGATCGACGCCTGGAACCGTGAGCGGGCGCTCTCAAATCTCGTTCCGCTTCGCCTCGGTATCGGCATTCACAGCGGCAGCATGGTCGCCGCGGGCATCGGTCCATCGCATTGTCAAAGCCGCACCGTGGTCGGCGCGGACGTCAATCTCGCCTTCCGCCTGGAACGTGCCTGCCGTCTCTACCGTGCCGGCATTCTGATCAGCGGGCGCACCGTGCGGCGCGTCGGACGTTGCCACCGCTGGCGGCCCATCGATTCTCTGGCGTTCGATGGCAGCACACACCCATTTGGCATTTTCGAGGTGCTCGATTACCACACCGAGGCAAGCTTCCCTTCGCTTGGCTCCGTTCTTGATTTGTACCGCCACGGCCTTGCCGCATACCGGCGTGGTCGCCCGGCGGACGCACTGCGGATCTTCGATAAGGCCTTGCTGCTCAATCCCGACGACGGGCCCTCGCGGGCGTACCGAAATCGCTGTCACGCCGAGCTGGCAGGCGGCCTCCACCCAGCGAGCGCGCAGGGATGCGCCAACCGCCGTTGTGCAATGCAGCAAACAGGGATTGGTGACGGCGCACTCCTGCGTTAGTATCATTGCCGTCAACCTGTGCATGGCATGACCTTCGCACGTCATGCTTTGCGCAGGACCGGTGAGGCTGAACATCCGGGGGAAGGGGGCGTCCTGAACCGAACAACATCTGCCCGAAAGGCGCAATGCGCCGGGCGGAGGAGAAAGTGGTCGCCCATGCCGATACGCAACCTCGAAAAGCTGTTCTATCCCAGTGCGGTCGCCGTCATCGGTGCCAGCAACCGAGACGGCGTCGCCGGTCACGCCGTCATGCATAACCTGCTGCAGGGCGGCTTCGAGGGACCGATCATGCCGGTCACGGCCAGCGAGCGCGCCATCGCGGGTGTCCTATCCTATCCAAAGGTCTCGCAACTGCCGATCGCCCCCGATCTGGCGCTCATTTGCGGTGAGGAGCAGGCGACCCCGGAGCTGATCCGTGATCTGGGCGAGAGGGGGACACGTGCGGCGATCCTGGTGGCGGAAGACTTGTCGGCGCCGCACAACGGCGGCGCGGCACGGCACCAGTGTCTCGTCGATGAGGCGCGCCGTCATGACGTACGGCTGCTCGGCCCCAACTGCCTCGGCGTCATGGTACCGGGCATCGGGCTCAACGCCAGCATCGCCGACGCCGCCGTGCTTCCGGGTGGCATTGCCTTCGTCTCGCAGTCGTCCACCATCGGGCTCGGCGTGCTCGACTGGGCGCGCGACCGGGACATTGGTTTTTCTTATTTCATTTCCCTCGGCTCCGGTGTCGATGTCGACGTCGCCGATGTCATCGATTACCTCGGCAACGACGCCATGACGCGGGCCATCCTCCTGTTCGTCGAGGAGATTACCAACGGCCGCGCCTTCATGTCGGCGAGCCGCGGAGCCAGTCGTAACAAGCCGATCCTGGTGATCAAGTCGGGCCGCACGGCGGAAGGGTGCGCGACAACCTTCGGCGGCGCCGGCCACGAAGGGATCGACGGCGTCTACGATGCGGCTTTCCGGCGTGCCGGCATGCTGCGGGTGCAGGGCTTCGGCGAGCTGTTCGCCGCGGTCGAGACGTTGGGCCGGACCAAGCCCCTGAAGGCGGAGCGGCTTGCCATCCTCGCCAACGGTCGTGGCATCACCGCGCTTGCCGTCGACAAACTGGTGCTCGAAGGCGGACGGCTCGCCAGCCTCGCCCCGGAGACCACCGAAAAGCTCAAGGCGCTGCTGCCGGCCGGTTGGCCCGCGGTCAATCCGCTGATCATCGACGGCGAGGCACCTCCAGAGCGCTATGGCGCGGCGGCACGCACGCTTCTCGCCGATCGCCAGGTCGATGCGCTCATGGTGCTGCATGCCCCGATGCCGGCGGTCTCCGCCACCGCTGCGGCGGCTGCCGTCATCAAGGCGGTGCGCGAGGCGCGGCGGCCAGCCTTGACGTCGTGGATGGGCGGCGAGCGGGTCGCCGAGGCGCGGCGCAAGTTCGGCGAGGCCGGCATCCCGACCTATGACACGTCAACCCGCGCCGTCGAAGCGTTCATGCACTTGGTGCGCTTCCATCGCAACCAGGCGATGCTGATCGAGACGCCGCGCTCGATGCCGGCGGAATTCACGCCCAAGACCGAAACGGCGCGCAGCATCATCCGCAACGTGCTCGATCGCGGCCAAAGCCTGCTGCTCGATGCCGATGCCAAGTCGGTGCTGGCCGCCTACGGCCTGAACGGCAATCAGCCGGCGCGGGCGGATGCCTTCGGCCACGGCGATCGTGGTGCGCCCGGCGCGCAGCTCGTGCACATCGGCGTCGCCGAAGACCCGGTGTTCGGCCCGTTTATTACTTTCGGGCACGGTGGACCGGCGGCCGAGATCATCGATGACATTGCCTTTGCGCTGCCCCCGTTGAACATGAGCCTGGCCCACGAGTTGATCGGACGGACCCGCGTCAACAGGCTGCTGACCGCGCTCAATCCCGGCTCCTCGGCGCACATCGACCGGCTGTGTCTGGCGCTGGTCCAGGTCAGCCAGATGATCGTCGAGATTCCCGAGATCAAGCGGCTTGAGATCAGCCCTCTTCTCGTCGACGACAAGGGCATCACCGTCGCCAGCGCCTGGCTGCGGGTGGCGCCGGCGGCGCCGGAAGCACAGCAGCGCCTGGCGATCCGCCCCTATCCCGGTGAGATCGAGGAGTGGTTCACGTTGCGCGATGGCCGCAAGGTTCTCTTGCGCCCGATCCGCCCCGAGGACGAGCCGGCACACTACGATTTCCTCTCCAAGGTCACGCCGGACGACATGCGGCTGCGTTTCTTCCACGTCGTACGCACGCTGCCGCACGCCGAGATGGCGCGGCTCACCCAGATCGACTACGACCGGGAAATGGCGGTGATCGCCCGCGCCGACAAGCCGGACGGCAGCGGCGCCGAAACGCTGGGCGTCGTGCGCATCGTCACCGATCTCAACGACGAAAAGGCGGAGTACGCGATCCTCGTGCGCTCCGACATGAAGGGCCAGGGCCTGGGTCGCAAGCTGATGACCAAGATCATCGAAATCTGCCGCGCCCGGGGCACGAAGAAGGTGATCGGCCTGATCTTGTGCGACAACAAGCGCATGCTCGACATGGTCCACGCGCTGGGCTTCAAGAGCCGCCGCCTGCCCGACGACGACGTCATGGAGGTCACCTTGGATCTGTCGGCCGCCGCGCTGGCCGCCTGAGCCCGTTCCACCCGCAAGGAGCGCCTCGCTCCTCACTCCCACTCGATGGTGCCGGGCGGCTTTGAGGTGATGTCGTAGACGACGCGGTTGATGCCCCTGACCTCGTTGACGATCCGGCCCGCGACCCGGCTCAGGAAACCGTGGTCGAACGCGAAACTGTCGGCGGTCATGCCGTCCGTCGAAGTCACTGCGCGTAGCGCCACCACCGCGTCGTAGGTGCGGGCATCGCCCATGACACCCACGGTGTGCACCGGCAACAGCACGGCAAACGCCTGCCAGATCGCGTCATAGAGACCGCCTGCGTGAATCTCTTCGATGAAAATCGCATCGGCCCGGCGCAAGAGATCGCAGCGCTCCCGGCTCAGTTCGCCCATGATGCGTACGGCGAGCCCCGGGCCGGGGAACGGATGACGCCCGACTAGGCGTGCAGGCAGGCCAAGCTCGCGCCCCAGGGCGCGCACCTCGTCCTTGAACAGCTCGCGCAGCGGCTCGACCAGCTTCAGGTTCATCCGCTCGGGCAGGCCGCCGACGTTGTGGTGCGACTTGATGGTGGCGCTCGGACCGCCGAGCACCGAGACGCTCTCGATGACGTCGGGGTAGAGCGTGCCCTGGGCGAGGAAGGCGGCGCCGCCGATCCTGGCGGCTTCCTGTTCGAACACGTCGATGAAGGTGGCGCCGATGATCTTGCGCTTGGCTTCCGGATCGGTGACACCGGCAAGCCGCGAGAGGAACAGCGCGCCGGCGTCGCGGTGGATCAGCGGGATATTGTAGTGGCCGGAGAACAGCGCCACCACCTCTTCGGCCTCGCCTTCGCGCAGCAGTCCGGTATCAACGAAAATGCAGGTGAGCTGTTCGCCGATCGCTTCTTGCAGCAAGACGGCGACCACGGAAGAATCGACACCACCCGAAAGTCCGCAGACGACGCGCTCGCGGCCCACTTGCGCACGGATCGCGGCAATGGCGTGCTCGCGGAACGCCGCCATCGTCCAGTCGCCCCGGCAGCCCGCCACGTGGTGGGTGAAGTTGCGCAACAACGCGGCGCCATGCGGCGTGTGCACCACCTCGGGATGGAATTGCAGCCCGTAGAACCGGCGCGTGTCGTCGGCGATCACCGCAAAGGGCGCGCCCTCGGAGACGCCGACCGCGCGAAAGCCGGGGGGAAGCGCCGTGACTCGGTCACCGTGGCTCATCCAAACCTGCTCGCGGCCGCCGCGGCGCCAGACGTCCGCGAACAACGCGCAGTCATCGATGATCTCGACGTAGGTGCGGCCGAACTCGCGCATGGTGCCGGCCTCGACCCGTCCGCCGAGTTCGGCCACCATCGTCTGCTGGCCGTAACAGATGCCGAGTACCGGCACGCCCGCCGTGAACACGGCCTTGTGCGCTCTGGGGGCACCCGGCTCGGTAACCGAGGCCGGCCCGCCGGAAAGGATCAGCGCGCGCGGGCCGAACGACGCGATGCGGGCGGCATCGACGCGGCTGTACGGATGGATCTCGCAGTAGACCCCCGACTCCCGCACACGGCGCGCGATGAGCTGGGTAAACTGCGAGCCGAAATCGACGATCAGCACGCGCTCGGTCACGTTTCGCTCAAATCCCCCGAAGTATACGGACATCGGCCGTGGTGCTGCCGCTGCCGGTTCTTGCGTTAATCCCGCACATTGTAGTTGGGAGCCTCCCGCGTGATGGTCACGTCGTGGACGTGGCTCTCCTTGAGGCCGGCGAAGGTGGCGCGCCGAAACACGCAGCCCCGTTGCATCGCGCCGATCGTCGGGTTGCCGGTGTAGCCCATGGCGGCGCGCAGGCCCCCGATGAGCTGGTTGACGACGTTGGCAACCGGCCCCTTGTACGGCACCCGTCCCTCGACGCCCTCGGGAACCATCTTCATGGTATCGGCGATGTCCTGCTGAAAGTAGCGGTCGGCCGAACCGCGCGCCATGGCGCCGATCGAGCCCATGCCGCGGTAGGCCTTGTACGAGCGGCCCTGGTAGAGGAACACCTCGCCCGGACTCTCGTCGGTGCCGGCAAACAGAGAGCCGATCATCGCGCAGTCGGCGCCGGCGGCGATCGCCTTGGCCAGATCGCCCGAATAGCGGATACCGCCGTCGGCGATCAGCGGGACATCGCGCTCGCGGCAGACCGTCGCAATCTCGGCGATCGCCGAGAACTGCGGCACGCCGACGCCGGCGACGATCCGCGTGGTGCAGATCGAGCCCGGCCCAATGCCAACCTTAACCGCGTCGGCGCCGGCTTCGATCAGTGCCCGTGCGCCTTCGGCGGTGGCGACATTGCCGGCGATCACCTGCGCGTAATTGCTGAGCGTCTTCAGCTCACGCACCGCACCGATCACGCCCTTGGAGTGACCGTGCGCGGTGTCGATGACGATGACGTCGGTCTCGGCGGCCAGCAGCGCTTCCGCGCGCACCAGGCCGTCGCGGCCGACGCCGGTGGCGGCACCGACACGAAGCCGGCCGCGGTCGTCGCGGCAGGCTTGCGGGCTGCGCTCGGCCTTCTCGATGTCCTTGACGGTGATCAGGCCGATGCAGCGGTAGGCGTCGTCGACCACCAGCAGCTTTTCAATGCGATGCTTGTGCAGAAGCCGCCGCGCCTCATCGCGGTTGACGCCGGTGCGCACGGTGACCAGCGGTCGGTCGGGCGTGTCAGCGGTCATCAGCTCGCGCACGGGCTGGCCGAGATCGTCGGCGAAGCGCACGTCGCGGTGGGTCAGGATACCAACGAGACGCCCTGAGCCGCCCTCGACCACCGGCAGGCCGGAAAAGCGGTGCTGGTGCATCAGTGCGAGGGCGTCGGCAAGCGGCGCATCGGGATGGATGGTCATCGGATCGACGACCATGCCGGATTCGTACTTCTTGACCTTGCGCACCTCGGCCGCCTGGCGTTCCGGCGGGAAGTTCTTGTGGATGATGCCGAGGCCGCCGGCTTCGGCCATGGCAATCGCGAGCGCGCTTTCGGTCACCGTGTCCATCGCCGCCGAGACCAGCGGGATGGCAAGATGCACCGTGCGGGTCAGCCGGGTACGGGTGTCGGCGGCCGCAGGCAGGACCTCGGACGCGGCGGGCACAAGAAGAATGTCATCGAAGGCCAGCGCTTCCCGGATCTCCATGTCCCCTCCCGCCCAGAAAGCGCGGCACTGTGCCACAAGCGCAACGGGTTGCCAAGGCGGCCGCGTGCGCCGCGCTCAGGACAACCCCTTGAGGAAGGTGAGGCTCGCGGCGAGCAGCGCATCGGGGGCTTCGAGGTGCGGGCTGTGGCCACAATCGGGCAGGATCAGCGCCTGCGTCGGCCCGGCGGCACCGTGTGCGATCGCGTCCACCTGGGCGGCCGTCCCGTACTGATCGAACGCACCCTGAACGACGAAGAGCGGTACCGTGATGCCGGGCAGCACGTCCTCGATGTTCCAGGCGCGAAACCCGGGATCGAGCCAGACATCGCACCAGCCCCAGAACGCGCCTTCGACGTTGTCGCCGTGATACCGGGCCAGTTTGTCACGCAGGTTCGTCGTCAGGTAGGCCTTCTTGGCGTCTTCAATGCCGGCAATGCAGGCGTCTTCGTTGAAGACGTGGGCGGCCACCGTGATCACGCCCGCGATGCGCGGATCGCGGATCTTGCCGGCATAGATCAGGGCCAGCGTGCCGCCGTCCGAGTGCCCGAACAGCACCGCACGGTCGATGCCGGCGGCGTCCAACACTTTGGGCAGCACATCGAGTGCATCCTTGGTGTGGTAGTCGAGCGGCACCGGCAAGGCGCGCGGGCTCGATCGCCCGAAGCCGGCGCGGCTGAACAGGAAGCCGCCCCAGCCGGTGGCGTGAGTGAGCCGGTCGGCGAAATCCCGCCACAGCTCGATGCAACCCAACCCCTCGTGCAGGAAGACGATCGTCGGCGCATCGCTGGGGCCGACGCCGATCCAGCGGTATTCAAGGCGGGCGCCATCGACGACAAGGAATCCGGTGCCCGGCGCTTCGGCAGCAAGGCCCCCCTCGACGGCGGCGGTTGATTGCTCGGGCACGGGATCGACGCGACCTCCGAAGACATAACGTGGCAGCAGGCAGCACAGCGGCGGCACGCGGACACGACAGCGCTTGCGCCGCTTGCCTCGGCACAGATGTAGGCGATATTTGCTCTCCCTGCGATGGCCTTGCACAAGGCCGCGACCGTCTTGCCGACGCGGAGGGCACATGGAGATCCGGCGGCTATCCTTGCGCGAGGGCGCACAGGCTGCGCGCGGGGTCGCCGTCATCATCGATGTCTTTCGCGCCTTTACCTGCGCACCATTGATGCTGCACCTGGGCGCCAGGCGGCTGATCCTCGAAGCCGACATCGAGGCCTGTCTCACTTGGCGCGGCCGGGCGGTCCTGGTCGGCGAGCACAACGAGGAGCCGATCGCGGGCTTCGATCTGACCAACTCGCCGTGGCAGATTCTGTGCGCGGGGCGCGCCCTGTTCGCCGGCCGCACGGTGGTGCATCGCACGACGTCGGGAGTCTCGGGCGCGGTGATCGCCGCGGCCACCTGCGAGGACGTGCTGCTCGCCTCCTTCGCCAACGCGCGCGCCACTGCCGCCTACATCGCCGGCCGGCGACCCGATCTGGTCAGCCTGTGCGCCATGGGCATCCGCTCGCGTGCCAAGGCGCCCGAGGACGAGCGCTGCGCCGAGCGGATCGAAGCCCTGATGACCGGCGGCCGCGTCGATCGCCTGGGCGCGCTCGCGGAGATCCTGGCGCACGAGACCGCGCAGAAGTTCCTGCGCGGCGACAAGGCGTACCTTCCGCGCGAGGACCCGGCTATCTGTCTGCAGGACGATCTGTTCGACTTCGCGCTGCGCGCGGAGCGCCGCGACGGCGTGCTGGAGGCGATCGCGGTGCGGCCGTAACCAACCCGGCCGGTGTTACCGCCCCATCAGCCCCATTTGCCGGAAGCTGGTCTGCCCACGCTTGGAGATGATCAGGTGATCATGCAGGACGATCCCGATCTTCTCGACCGCGTCGCGGATCTGGCGGGTCATCTCGATGTCCGGCTTCGACGGCTGCGGGTGATTGCTCGGATGGTTGTGCACCATGACGATGGCCGACGCATCGAGGGCCAGTGCCCGCTTGAGCACCTCGCGCGGATAGACGGGCGTGTGGTCGATGGTGCCCTCGTGCTGCACCTCGTCGGCGATCAGCACGTTGCGGCGGTCGAGGAACAGCAGCCGGAATTGCTCGACCTTGCGATGCGCCATCGACGTGCGCAGGTACGCCACCAGCTTGTCCCAGTTGTCGAGGACCGGGCTTTCGCTCACCTCCTCGCGGGCGATCCGTTGCGCCATGGTGCGGATCGCCTTGAACAGGGTCACCGCAAAGTGGTTGGCGTGTTCGAACTCGGCCAACTGCTCGGCGCTCGCGTGCAGGACGCCGCCTAGGCTGCCGAAGCGCTGCAGGAGATCCTTGGCCATCGGCTTGGTGTCGATCTTGGGCACCGCGAAGAACAGGACCAGCTCTAGGAGCTCGTAATCGGGCAGGCCGTCGTCCTCTCCGGCGAGAAAACGGTCGCGCAGGCGCTGGCGGTGACCCCAATAGTGCGGGCGATTGACCAGTTCCGGGGCCGGCGCGACGTCGGACAGCCCGCCGATGGCACGCGCCGCCGAGACACGCTCGGCGATCTGCGGACGCGGGTCCTCGCCCGAAAACACCCACACCCGGTTCATCCCGTCCCAACGCCCGCCGAGCTCGCGCAGGATGTGGCGCAACGGGTGGGTCTCGCCCTTGACGGAAAACACCGGTGGGCCACTGGCCGGGGCGTTCTGCGAAACGCTGAGACCGACCGCTTCCAACGAGCTGTCGAGCGCATCAAGCATGCTGCTGCCCTCGCCTCGGGTCGCACCTTCTCCGTTGGCGCGCGCAGCGGCTTGCCGCCGCTGGGCCGGCGCCCTTCGGATTGCAATGACTAGACGTGTGGCTCTGGCACCCCGGTAGGTCGGGAAATCGGGTCTCGGCGCCCGATTCGATGTTGACTTATTTTACCTCAAACGGGGCAGATTGCAACGAATCGATTCGCGCCCGCCGCTCCACTCGGGTAGGGACATCCTCCCGACAGGAGGCAGGGCGGAACTATTTCGCGCTGACGAACGGGACGGGGCGGTCAGGCCGACAGGAGACTCGGCAATAGCCGCATGATCACCCAGGCAAGCCAGACACCAAGCGCCGCCATGGCGACCAGCAGGATCGCCTTCTTCAGTCGCGTGCCGGAGATCGCGTGCACCGATCCTCCTTACACCGAGGCGAGCCGCCGCGCCGCTTCGCTCAAGCGCGCGCGCGACGCCAGCGCATCCTCGCGCCGCTCGCGTTCGAGCGCAACGACCTCAGCACGGGCCTTGGCAATAAACGAGGCGTTGGCGAGTTTCTTGTCGATGCGCCCGATTTCAGCCTCGAAGCGGCCGATCTCCTTGGCGAGCCGCGCGCGCTCCGCCTCGATGTCGATGACACCTTGCAAAGGCAGGATGATGGATGCGCCGTCGAGCACGTCCTGGATCGCCCCCTTGGGCACGGTCCCCGCCAGCACATCCACCGGCTCGGCACGGGCGAGCATGGCGATCAGCGGCCGATGGCGGTCGAGACGTTCGGCGGCGGCGGCATCGGCATCCTTCAGGTACAGAGGAATGCGGGCAGCCGGCGGCACGTTGAGTTCGGCGCGCACGGCGCGCACGTGCGAGACCAGCCGCACAACCCAGTCGAGATCGGCCTCGGCGGCCGGGTCGAGCAGCGCCGGGTCGAGCGGCGCCTCGCGCGCGGTCGCCAGCAGCCCGCCATCGCGCTCGCCCAGGCGCTGGTACAGCTCCTCGGTGATGAAAGGGATCACCGGATGCAGCAGGTGCAGGATGCGGTCTAGCGCCCACGCCGCGGTCGCGCGGGTTTCCGCGGCCGCCGCAAGGTCGCCTCCCTGCAGGATCGGCTTGGCGAACTCGACGTACCAATCGCAGAAGGTTCCCCAGGTGAACTGGTAAAGGCCGCCGGCATAGTCGTTGAAGCGGTAGGCGTCGAGGGCGGCGTCCGCGTCCGCCGCCGCCCGGATCAGTTTGGACACCAGCCAGCGGTTGACCGGCGCGACACAGGCGGCCGGAGCAAAGCCTGCGGCCGGCGCCGCGCCGTTGAGCTGACAGAAGCGGGCGGCATTCCACAACTTGGTGCAGAAGTTGCGATAGCCCTCGACCCGCGCCTCGGACAGCTTGACATCGCGTCCCTGCACCGCCTGGGCGGTGAGCGTGAGCCTGAGCGCGTCGGCGCCGAAGGTATCGATCAGGGCGAGCGGGTCGATGACGTTGCCCTTGGACTTCGACATCTTCTGGCCCTTCTCGTCGCGGACGAGGGCGTGAATGTAGACGGTGTGGAACGGCACCTCGCCCATGAAGTGCAGCCCCATCATCATCATCCGCGCCACCCAGAAGAAAATGATGTCGAAGCCGGTGACCAGGACATCGGTCGGGTAGTAACGTTCGAGTTCTGTCGTCTTGTCGGGCCAGCCGAGCGTCGAGAACGGCCACAGCGCCGAGGAGAACCAGGTGTCGAGCACGTCCTCGTCACGCTTGAGTGACTCTTCGCGGCCGTAGTGACGGCGCGCCTGGGCACGCGCCTGGTCCTCGTCGCTGGCGACGAAGATGGCGCCGTCCGGCCCGTACCACGCCGGGATTTGATGTCCCCACCAGATCTGTCGCGAGATGCACCAGGGCTGGATGTTGTTCATCCACTCGAAGTAGACCTTGGTCCATTGCTCGGGCACGAAACGCGTGCGCCCGCTCGCCACCGCCTCGATGGCCGGCGCGGCGAGGCTCCTGGCATCGACGAACCACTGATCCATCAGATAGGGCTCGATGACGACGCCGGAACGATCGCCGTAGGGCATCATCAGCGTGT
This sequence comes from uncultured Defluviicoccus sp., assembly GCA_964401555.1. Classification (GTDB taxonomy): domain Bacteria; phylum Pseudomonadota; class Alphaproteobacteria; order Rhodospirillales; family Defluviicoccaceae; genus Defluviicoccus. The sequence goes on along the minus strand of CAYNYW010000014.1, from coordinate 16,482 downwards.
GCTCTTCGATGGCGGCGAGAAGGCCGAGTGCCTGCATCTCGGCAACCACGGCGTCGCGCGCCTCGTAGCGATCGAGGCCGCGCAGGCGCTCGGGCGCCGCTTCGTTCAGACATGCCCGGGCATCGAGCACGTTGATCATGGCGAGGCCGTGCCGACGGCCGACCTCGAAGTCATTGAAGTCATGCGCCGGTGTGATCTTGACCGCGCCGGTGCCCTTGGCTGGATCAGCATGCGGATCGCCGACGATCGGGATCTCGCGGCCCATGATCGGCAGCACGCAGTGCTGGCCGATCAGATGCCGGTAGCGTTCGTCGTCGGGATGGACCGCGACGGCCGTGTCACCAAGCATGGTTTCCGGACGCGTCGTGGCGACGGCGATGCAGGCATCGGGATTGATGGCAAGCGGGTAGCGGAAGGTCCACAGTCGGCCCTTGACCTCGCGCTGCTCGACTTCGAGATCCGAGATCGCCGTCTGCAACAAGGGGTCCCAGTTGACCAGGCGTTTGTCGCGGTAGATCAGCCCCTCGTTGTAAAGATCGACGAAGACCTTGCGCACCGCCCGCGACAGGCCGTCGTCCATGGTGAAGCGCGTCCGCCGCCAGTCGCAGGACGCACCCAGCCGGTGCAACTGGGAGATGATGGTGCCGCCCGACTGCGCCTTCCACGCCCAGATCCGCTCGATGAACGCCTCACGGCCGAGGTCGTGTCGGGTCAGCTTTTCCCGGTCGAGCTGGCGCTCGACCACCATCTGGGTGGCGATGCCGGCGTGATCGGTGCCCGGCTGCCACAGCACGTCACGGCCACGCAGGCGCTGCCAGCGCGCCAGGATGTCCTGCAGGGTGTTGTTGAGCGCATGGCCGATGTGCAGGCTGCCGGTAACGTTGGGCGGCGGAATGACGATGGCAAACGGTTCGCCTTCGCCGGCGCGTCCGCAGGCGAAGGCTCCTGCGGCATCCCACGCCGCATACCATCTCTCCTCGATCTCCTGCGGCCGATAGGTTTTGTCGAGTTGCATTGCTTATTCGCGATAGGGGTTCGGTGGCGCCGGTCAGGCGACCTACGCCACGCGGGTCGTATAGCCTTCGGCTGCGGGTCGGGCGAGTGGTTTTCGAGCGGACTACTCAAGCCGCTCGGCCCGGTTGACCATCAGGTCGATTTCCCGCTTAACCAGCCGCTCAATCAGGTACGGCAGGTTACGATCGAGCCATTCCTTGAGCAGCGGCCGCAGCATGGCGCGCACCATGCCTTCGAGTGTCACGTCCTGCTGGCCGACACCGACGTCGCGCTGCTGGATGATGGCGCGGGCGAGTTGCGCGAGGACGTCGGTGGAATTATCGGCTGCCGCCTGGGAAACGCACAGATGCTCGGCGGCCTTCTTCATCGTGGGCGTCAGATCGAACACGTCCGCCGATGCCGCATGCGCGGTGTCTTCGAATGGTTCCTTCATGGGCCTCATGTGGTCTCCTCTGACCGTTGAGTCTCCTCCACGTGTGATCGCTTCGACGAGTGGTGGCGGTGCCTCGGGTTCCGGGGGTGGAGGTGGAGGAGGCGGTGGCGGCGGTTCGACCGGCGCCGTCACCTGTGCGACGGGTGGAGCAACCGGTGGCGGCGCGGGTGGCGGGGACGGTGCAGGAGACGGCGGGGGTGGAGGCGATACGCTCTCTTCCCCGCGACCGGTCTCCGCCTCCGCCGACGAGTCCTCTGCGAGAATCCGCCGAATGGAGGCGAGGATATCCTCCATCGACGGTTCCTGGTGCGTCGACTTGTCGTTCTGGGGATCTTCCATCATGGTCAAGTGCCCTGAATCACTTCGTCCGGATGCAGGTCCCGCGCGCGCGGCGCGCAGCAATGACGGACGAGCGATCTGGTCACCGGCCTCACCAACCGGAAAAGCCCCTTACGGCTTCCGGTTGAAATCGCCGCTGATGTCGCCTTTGCTTTCCCCGCCAAACCACTTGTCGCGCACCTCCTGATAGTGCACTTCAGGATCGTAATACTCAACAGGCAATTGGAGGCTTCGCGCAGTCAAGTTGCCAACCGACGAAATGGTGGCAAACGCTGCGACGATTTCGTCGCGCTCGCTGCGCACCAGATTCACCTGGGAGTCCAACAATTCCTGTTCGGCGTCGAGGATATCGAGCACGGTGCGGGCGCCGACTTCGGCCTCGCGGCGCACGCCATCCAATGCCACCTCGTTGGCCTGTACTTGTTTGGCGACCGATTTGATCGCCGCGCGAGCGGTTTGCAGGTCATTCCAGGCCGTGTTGGCGGTTTCTTCGGCGACGCGACGCGCCTGATCGAGCACTTGGCGACGCTCGCTCACGGTCTGTTTCGCCGCGCGCAAGCGCGACCAGACGGCTCCCGCCTGATACAGCGGGACATCGAGCCGGACCAATGCTTGCAAGCTGTCGACTTTGGCGCCCTCGATTGACGACTCGTAATCCCGCTCGGCCGCGCCGATCAGATTCACGGACGGCAACAGTTCGCCGCGCACCCGGTCGACGTCGTCCAGGGACGAGCGCTCATCATACTCGGCCGCCATAATGTCCGGGCTGCCGGCAAACGCAGCGGTCACCGTCGCCTCACGGTTGGCGGGCAGCGGACCGGGCGACCCCGGCTTGCTCAGCTTGCCCGGCAATTGCCCGACCACGGTCTTATAGGTGGCGCGCGAGTCCTCAAGCCTTCCTTCTGCCTGTACACGTTCGGCGGTCGCGCGTGCCAAACGCGCTTCGGATTGAAAGACGTCGGTCTTGGTGACCTCGCCGACCTTGAAGCGATCCCTGGTGGCTTCGAGCTGGCGAGCGAGACGTTGCTCGTTGCGGATCGTCAACTCGACCACCGATTGATCGCGGAAGACGTCGGCGTAAGCGCGCACCGCGTCGAGCAGCACCGTCTGCTCCGTCGAAGTCAGGCGCGCGCGATCGGCGTGCACCGCGTTTTCCGCCGATCGCACCGAGGAAATCGTGCGGCCGCCACGGTAGAGCGGCTGCTGGATCTCACCGCGAATGGTTCGGGTGAACACGTCGTTCGTCGAATTGCCGACGTTGTCGTAGTCCTGCTCGATGTGGCCCGGACCGGCCTCACCGGTGGCGGTCAGCGACGGCCGCCAGCCAGACAATGCCTGGGGCACGCGCTCATCGGTGGTGCGCAGACGCGCCCGTTGCGCATCCAGCCGCGGATTTTTCTGATAAGCGAGGCTCAACGCTTCAGTCAACGTCTCGGCAGTTGCCGGCCGGCCGGCGGCGAAAATGCCAAGACACGCCAAAGAAATCGCCAAATACTTACCGTGCATGGATCGACCTGCTCCCGTAATCCACCGATGAAACAATCGAGATCCGCCGCCAGCGCACCGGTCCGTCACCCGCGGAGGGTCGAGATCAAACCGTTTCCCCTCGTCCGCCGACCGCACCCCCAAGGACTGCCGTTGTGCGCGAACGTGCAACAAACCGCAATTTGTTCACATGAATTCCGGCACGAGCAAGGCGTGGAATACCCGCCTTTGTGATTCTTTTCCACAACTGTCGCATTGCGGCAACGCAACGGCGAAGAAGTGCCGCGCGTGCGCAGTCATTCAAAAGCGGAAGGCCGGTGTCGGCTCGAACCCCGGCAGGAACGGTGTGGCACCGTCGAATGCCACGCGCCGCGAAAGAATGCCGTGCGTGCGCACGAATACGGTTCCCCTGCCGACGCCGGTGCCATCGTCGACAATGGCAACCAGGCGGCCTCCCTCGCCAAGCTGGGCCGCGAGCGTTTCGGGCACACCGGCAATCGCTCCTTCGACGATGATGACGTCGTAGGGCGCCTGGCGCGGATAGCCGTCGGCAAGCGGACCGACCACCACGCTCACGGTGTCGAGGCCAAGCTGGGCGAGTGTCTGCCGCGCCCGGTCCGCCAGCGCCGAATCGCTCTCCAATGCGACGACGGCGCCGGCAAGGCGGGCAATGATCGCCGCGGCGTAACCGGTCACGCAGCCGACATCGAGCACGATGTCCGACGCATCGATCCCGGCGGCTTGGATCATGCGCGCCGTCAGCAGAGGCTCCATCAGGTGACGGCCATTGCCGAGCGGCACATCCGCGTCGACATAGGCGATCCCACGCATCTCCGGCGGCAGGAACTCTTCGCGCGGTACGTCGGTGATCGCGGTGATGACCGCTCCATCATTGACCCGGTTTGTACGGATCTGGTTTTCCACCATCTTGCGACGGGCGGCGTGGTAATCCATGATCATTGATGCTGTCCAGCCGGCGGCTCGTGTCTGGCGGGCGAACCCTGTTTTCGGTGACAAACGCGAATGGGTCCCGCGCCGTCTTATACCGGCGGGGGCGCGTGCCGACAATCCTGGGTTTTGCCCCGTCAGGATCGTCGCGATGGCTCAGCCGGCCGGTTGCGGATTTTGCCGGCTAGCCGTCTCAGGGGGGTGATGTGCAGTGGCCCCAATCCAACGCCCCGAGCCAACACGTGGCCCCTACACGTGGCCCCTAACCGAAGCCGGCGGTGCTTGACCATCGCCCTGAGCCCAACTACTGTGCACCGTTCCGTCGTGCGAGGTATGCCCACGTGGCGTAGCGCCGCGGCGTGCGCAAGTTGGCGCGGTGGCGGAGTGGCTACGCAGCGGCCTGCAAAGCCGTGAACACCGGTTCGAATCCGGTCCGCGCCTCCACCTAAGTCGCTTCCGGAGTAGCTCAGTGGTAGAGCAAGCGGCTGTTAACCGCTGGGTCGGGGGTTCGAATCCCTCCTCCGGAGCCATTTCGAAAGGGTAGCCGCGCACGCCGGGCGTCGCTGTTCCCACTCCATGGCCTCCGTTGGACGTTACGAGCGTCTGGAGGAACCTTGGGTTCGAATTCTTTATCCGAGAACTTGTCTGTTCCCCTTCGCCGCGCTGGTGCAACGACCCAATCGGGCATTTCATGCCCGAATTCGGTTGTCGCTGCACAACATGTTGAATAGCGCGCCCTTTCGGCGCGAACAAATAGACTTGTCTGTTTGCGCCAGTGCACTAGTGCACTAGTGCAGCGACGCATTCAAAGAATGCACCGTTGCTGCACGCAATGCATTGATTCTAGTGAACATCTGCACGTCTTCGGCTGAATTGTCCGAATGCGCCAGTGTACTAGCCGGTCGCTGGCGACGTGTTCCGCTGCCGGCACCCCAAAGGAAGCCACCGCCCTCGCGCGCGCGTTGCTGGTCGTTGCTCACGGCGAAGGGCACCGTGATCCTGCTTCTTGTCGCGATCGCCGTCGAGACCACCAAACCGAGTTGATCTCGACGGAGACATCGTCAACGGGCTGATATACTTCCCTTTCATCCCATTGCCGGCCGAAACGCAAAACGCTACGATCGCCTTGAAAATAGTTGATCGTCGGGGTGATATATTTTATATGAGACGCTGAGTTCGGGCGCCCGCTAGGGCGAGTGCATTGGCGGCCCTTTATCACAAAGTAGTAGTGCTGCGATGCGATTCAGGCGGCTCAGAGAAGATCTTGATGCATTCATCGCGCGTGATCCGGCGGCAAGAAGTCGTCTGGAAGTGGCGCTGTGCTATCCTGGACTCCATGCGATTACCTTGCATCGACTGTCCCATGCGCTTTGGCTTAAGAAGCGATTTTTGTTCGCGCGGCTTGTTTCACAGTTTGCGAGGTTTTTGACAGGAATCGAAATTCATCCAGGGGCACGCATCGGCCGACGATTGGTTATTGACCATGGGCAAGGTGTCGTTATTGGTGAAACCTCACAAGTCGAAGACGATGTAACCTTGTACCAAGGAGTAACGCTAGGCGGCATTGCGCCTTCTATCGACTCACAGAGCCAAATTTCGGTGAAACGGCACCCAACGTTACTTTCGGGCGTAATTGTTGGTGCAGGTGCGCAGATACTTGGACCCATTGTGGTGGGTGAGCAGGCGAGAGTTGGTGCAAACTCGGTGGTAACGCGCGATATTCCACCGGGAGTCACCGTCGTAGGCATTCCAGCACATGACGTTAGGGCCAAGGACGATGTCACGTCCGGGCGCTTTGCAGCGTACGGAACGCCGGAAAAATGCCCAGACCCGGTTGAGCGAGAAATTGACAACATGCGAAATGAAATTTCTGATCTCACAAAAGGAATTGCAGAGCTTTCTAAGCGGCTATCACACATTGAGACAAACCATGGAAAAGATATAAGCCACAGGAAATGTGGCACGGTAATTTCCTTGGAGTCGGCTCAATCTCGTTTGGGCACTGATGTGTCTTGTGTAGAACGCGGCGAGTTGTAGTAAACATAAGGGGCGTTAGCTGTGAGACTTAGCACGAGGGGACGTTATGCGGTCATGGCAATGGCAGATCTTGCGGCAAGCCGTTCAGAGAAGCCTGTCTGCCTAGCTGATATTGCGCTTCGCCAAGAAATATCGCTATCGTATCTTGAGCAATTATTTGGCCGTCTGAGGCGTGGAGGGTTAGTTGTGAGCATACGAGGGCCCGGTGGGGGATACCGCTTGGCACGCTCCCCGGAGAGTATACATATTGCTGAGATCATCCTCGCAGTCGACGAACCTATTAAGGCTACGCGCTGTTCTCCTGGGTCTGCCTTGGGTTGTCACACGCAGCAGGGGCGATGCCTCACGCATGATCTCTGGGAAGAGCTAGGAAATCAGATATATGAATACTTAAATTCTGTGACGCTTGCTGCTGTGTGCGAGCGGCGGGTTGTGCGATCTGGCAGTGCTTTGTTTAAAATGGCGGACGATCGGTCGGCCGCAATGCGCAATTAATAGTGGGTTAGCTAGCGTCGGGGACGCTGAATCGGATTCGCCTAGGTTGATTAGTCTGTTGGCGGGCGTTAGCGCGGGAGAAAGTGCGCTTCTTGGGGCATGGCGCCCTAGCCAAAATGAAGCCTGCCACGTTCTGGTACTCATATTTTCGCCGGCGACCGTTCGCCATCCCCGATAACGGGTTCCCAAAACACGATAACGTAGTCAATTTTTCGCACAAGCTATAGTGTGTGGCGTCGTCCTGGCCTGGATAGATGGGGTGCGTTACGCGCACCCGGATCAGCCCGGCCAGCGGCCATCGACGATCGGCCTGGTTACCAGGGCCTGCGGATCGAGCGCGACGTGGCGGATCCGCACGCGGTGCCACGTGTAGCTGATGTGCACCCGGCCGTCGGCAGCCTGGATCACCGCGGGATACGAGTATTCGCCCAAGGCGTCTTCGAGCACGGCGGCCGCTTCCCAGCGCACGCCGTCGGTGGAAACCGCCACGCTGAGCGGCGAGCGCCGGTGCGTCGAGTGGTTGTAGACGAGCAGCGCCCGGCCGTCCTTCAGCACCACCGCATCGATGCCGCTGTCGGGGTTGGGCAGGCCGGTCGGCCGCATTGGTCCCCAATTCGTGCCGCCATCGGACGACCAGCACTCGGTGATCACGCCCTGACGCGACCGGCAGAGCATCTGCATCCGGCCGTCGAGATAGGGCAGCAGTGTCGGCTGGATCGCGGCAAACGGTGCCCGCGGGTTGAGCGCCGGACCACGCCGCCAGCCTTCCCCGCCGTCGTGCGCGTATTCAACGTGTACACGCCAGCCCGCGTCCTCGCTCGACGATGGACACAGCAACAGGCCGTCGGTCCGCAGCACCGGTTTGTTCTTGATCGGCCCCAGGATTCCGGGCGGCAGGCGCCGGGCGGGCGACCAGCTCCGCCCACCGTCAGCCGACCGCTGGATCATCCCCCACCAGCGGCTGGGGCTGGGGCCCACCTTGTAGAACAGCAGCAGCGGCCCGCGCGGAACCTGGAACAGCACCGGATTCCAGCACGGATAGCGCCGGAGGCGCGACAGCACACCGTCGGCTACCCGTTCCGGCGCGGTCCAATGGCCATGCCAGCGTCTGGCGAACCAGATGGCAACATCGGCGTGCCCTTCGCGGGTGCCGCCGAACCAGGCCGCAACCAGTCCTTCATGGGTTTCGGCCAGCGTCGAGGCATGGGCCTGGCGAAACGGCGCGAAGGAAAAGATGAACTCGCGTTGCATATCGCTCTCCGGCCGCGCGCATCAACGCCTCGGTCGGCGTCCCCCTGAGCGCTTGGCCGCGAACCCGGCCGCAACGGGCCGCCGGCGCCGTCCGTCACGCTCCGGCAGACCCGCGAGCAGGGAGAACATCATGCCGCCGGTCAGCGGATTGGCTTCGACGAGCCGGACCTCGACGCGGTCGCCGAGACGAAACGACAGGCCAGAGGAACGGCCCACCAGTTGGTGACTGCGCTCGTCGTGGACGTAGTAGTCATCGGGCAGCGAGCGCACCGGCACCAGGCCATCGGCGCCGGTCTCATCCAGGCTCACGAACAAACCGAAGCGGGTGACGCCGGAAATCCGCCCCTCGAACACGCTGCCGCGCCGCTCGACCATGAATGCTGCGGTGAAGCGGTCGACGGCGTCACGCTCGGCTGCCGCCGCCCGCCGCTCGGTCGCCGAGATGTGCTCGCCGATGCGCGCGAAGTCACCACCGTCGGCGCCGGAACCACCCTCGCCCAGGCCAACTCCTTCGATCAGCGCGCGATGCACCAGGAGATCGGCGTAACGCCGGATCGGCGAGGTGAAATGACAGTAGCGCTTCAGCGCCAGACCGAAGTGCCCGATGTTTCGCGGGTCGTAGACGGCCTGGGCCTGGCTGCGCAGAACCACCTCGTTGACGAGGCGTGCCTCGGGCGTGCCGGCGGCCTTGGTCAGAATGCCGTTGAAGTCCCTGGCACGGATCACCGACGCGCGCGTGAGCTTCAGCCCAAGGCTTTCGAGGAAGTTCCGCAACGCCTCGATCTTGTCGTCACTCGGCCGGTCGTGCACCCGGTACATGCAGGGATGGCCGCGCGCCTCCAACGTCTCGGCGGCAGCAACGTTGGCGGCGATCATGAATTCCTCGATCAGGCGATGACTGTCGAGACGCTCGCGCACCTCGATTGCCGCAACGGTACCGTCATCGGCGATGACGGCCCGGCGCTCCGGCACATCGATTTCAAGAACGCCGCGCGCGATCCGGGCCTGCGCCAGGGCTGCATAGGCGGCATAGAGCGGGGCGATGCCGGCAGCCAGCGGCGCGGTGTGCGCGTCGGGATCGCCACTGCGGGCGGCTTCAACCTGACGATAGGTCAGGCGCGCCTTTGAGCGCATCATCGCCCGGCAAAAGCGGTGGCGCGACAAGACGCCATGGGCGTCGATCCACAGATGTGCGGCGAGGCACGGTCGATCCTCGCCGGGCTTCAGCGAGCACCAGCCGTTGGAGAGCGCCTCCGGCAACATCGGCACCACCCGGTCGGGAAAGTAGACGGAGTTGCCGCGCTCGAATGCGGCACGGTCCAGTGCCGAGCCCGAGCGCACGTACCAGCCGACGTCGGCGATGGCGACGATCAGGTGCCAGCCGCCGCGGTTGGAGGGATCGTCGTCGGCTTCGGCGAATACCGCATCGTCGAAGTCGCGCGCATCTTCGCCATCGATGGTGACGAGCGGCAGAGAGCGCAGGTCCTCGCGTCCGGCCAGAGGCGCAGGCCCGGCGCCAGCCGCAAGTGCGAGCGCATCCTCGGAAAACCGCACCGGAATGTCGTGGTCGTGCAGGGTGATCAGGCTGAGCGACTTCGGCCCCGTGGTCGGACCGAGCCGCTCGATGACCCGCGCGAACTTCGGGCCGAGGGGCCGCCCCAGGCGCGTTTCCGCCCACACCAGATCGCCGGGCTGGGCACCGAAGTCGTCGCCGTCGGCGACGATGAACTCGTCTCGGGCACGACGATCGACGGGCACGATCCGGGTCTGCTCGCCGACACGAGCGAACACGCCCAGTGTCCGCGGCGGCGGCGCCAGCAGTCTGCGGATAACGCGCGCCTCGTAAACGTGATCGCCGGTCCGCCTCAGCCGTGCCAACACCCGGTCGCCCTCGGCGAAGGCCGCGTGGCTGCGCCGATCGGGAGCGACGTAGATGACCGGCGCCGTCCCGGTAGTCCAATTGGCCGGCCGCGCCAGCGTTTCGCCGTCGGTATCGATGCCGGTGATCTCGATCACGCTTACGCTCGGCAACACCCCGGGCTCGGCATAGCGCCGGCCGCGGCCACGTTCCAACGTGCCATCGGCTTCGAGTTCCTTCAGCATCCGCCGCAATTCCACTTTCTGGTCGGCGTCCAACTGAAAGGCGCGTGCGATTTCGCGCTTGCCGACCCGCTCGCCGCCCTCGCGAATGAAGGTCAGAACCTGGTCCCTGGTCGGTAATGGCGCCGGGGAGCGCTTGCGCTCGGTCATGCTCGCACTCCCCCTTCACGTGGTGCGATTACGGCTCTGGCTCTGCAGCGGGTGGCGCCGGCCGTGTCTGCGAACGTTGCTTGCGGGCCTTGGCTGCGGGAGCGGCCGCCGACCCTGTCCTGGCCTTGGCTGCGGGAGCGGCCGCCGACCCTGTCCTGGCCTTGGCTGCTCGCGCCGACTTGGCCCCTGTTGCGGCCTTGGTCCGCTTGCCAATTCCCTCCCCCCCGGTCGTCTTCGTTGCCGATGCTGACGCTCGCTCCTTCTTCGCGGGCGTACGCGCTTTGCTGCCGGCCTTTTTCCCGGACGTAGTCGGCTTGGCGGCGGCCTTGGCCTTGGCCTTGGTCAGCAGCAACGCCACGGCTGCATCGATATCCAGCCGATCGGCGTCTGTGTCCTTGGGCAGCGTGACCCGCGTCGCGCCGTGCTGAATATAGGGACCGTAGCGCCCGGCGTGCAACGCGATCGGTGCACCGTCGGCGGGGTGTGCGCCGATCGTGCGCAGGGCCTTGGCGGCGGGTTTGCGGCGCGCCAGGAGATCCACCGCCCGGTTGATGCCGACGCTCAACACGTCGTCACCTTTGCGCAGCGATGCGTACTGGCTGCCCATCTTCAGGAACGGGCCGAAGCGGCCGATGCCGGCGGTGATGTCCTCGCCGGTTTCCGGATGGCGGCCGATGGTGCGCGGCAGGGCGAGATAGGCTAACGCCCGGTCGAGATCGAGCGCGTCTGGGTCGACATCGGCCGGCAGCGACGTGCGCTTCGGCTTGGCGGCATCCCCGTTTTCCGCCTTGGCGCCGTCGCCAAGCTGGACATAGACGCCGTATGGACCCTTTCGCAAGCTTACCGCAAGGCCGGTCGCCGGATCACTCCCCAGCGCCCGTCCGTTGCCGCCGAGCGCGGCGGTGTCCGCGCCGTTTTCCGCGTTGGAGAGGGCAAGCGGCCGGGTGTAGCGGCATTCTGGGTAGTTCGAGCAACCGATGAATGCCCCAAAGCGGCCGAGCTTGAGACTGAGCCGCCCGGTCGGGCACGACGGACAGGCGCGTGGATCGGAGCCGTCCTCGCGGGCGCGGAAAAAGTGCGGCCCCAAGTGCTCGTCAAGCGCGTCCAGAACCTCCTTGATGCGCAGGCCCTTGATGTCGTCGGTGGCGGCGCTGAAGTCGCGCCAGAAATCGGAGAGCACCGTCTTCCAATCAATGCGGCCGCCGGAAACATCGTCGAGGCGTTGCTCCATCTCGGCGGTAAAGCCATAGGCAACGTAACGTTCGAAGAAGTTGGCGAGAAAGGCGGTTACGAGGCGGCCGCGGTCTTCGGGCACGAAGCGTTTCGCTTCAAGCCGGACGTATTTGCGATCTTGCAGAACCTGCAGGATCGATGCGTAGGTGGACGGCCGACCGATGCCGAGCTCTTCCAGCCGCTTGACCAGGCTCGCCTCGGTATAGCGTGGCGGCGGCTGAGTGAAGTGCTGCTCGGCCTCGACCTTGATCCGTTCGGCGGCCGCACCTTGCTTCAGATCGGGCAACGGCCGGCCGGCACCGTCCTCGCCGCCCGCCTGTTCGCCGTCGCGCTCCGGATCATCGCGATCCTCGCGGTAGAGCTTGAGGAAGCCATCGAACGCGACCACCGAGCCGGTGGCCCGGAAGATCACCTGCTGATCGGCGGAGACGACGTCGGCCGTGACCTGATCGAGCACGGCGGACTCCATCTGGCTCGCGAGCGTACGCTTCCAGATCAGCGTGTAGAGCTTGAGCTGGTCGGGTTCGAGGGAGGCGGCGAGATCGGCCGGGCGCCGGGCAACGTCGGTCGGTCGGATCGCCTCGTGCGCTTCCTGGGCGTTCTTCGCCTTGGTCTTGTATAGCCGCGCCTGGGCCGGCAGATAGCGCGCGCCGAATTCGGTGTCGATGAGCGAGCGGCAGGCGTTGATCGCATCTTGGGCCATCTGCACGCCGTCGGTCCGCATATACGTGATCAGGCCTACGGTTTCGCCCCCGATGTTCACCCCCTCGTACAGCCGCTGCGCGATGCGCATGGTCGCCGTCGCGCTGAACCCCAGCTTGCGCGACGCCTCCTGCTGCAGGGTCGAGGTGATGAAGGGCGGTGCCGGGTGCCGGCGCGTCTCCTTGCGCTCGACCTTGCCGATCGCGTACGCGCGCGCTTCGACGGCGGCAACCGCACCGGCGGCGGCGCTTGCATTGCCGAGTGCAAACTTGTCGAGCTTGCGACCGTCGAGATGGGTGAGCTGGGCGGTAAAGGTGCCGCCGCCTTCGCAGCGGAACAGGCCTTTGACCGTCCAGTACTCCTGGGCGCGGAACGCCTCGATCTCGGTTTCGCGATCGCAGACCAGCCGCAAGGCCACGGACTGCACCCGCCCTGCGGATCGGCTGCCCGGCAGCTTGCGCCACAGCACCGGCGAAAGCGTGAAGCCGACGAGATAATCGAGCGCCCGGCGCGCGAGGTACGCCGAGATCAGCTCTTGGTCGAGATCACGCGGACGCTCGAAAGCATCGAGGATGGCACCGCGGGTGATCTCATTGAAGACGACGCGCTTGATATCGATGCCGTTCAGCGCGTGTTTTTCCTTGAGCACCTGGCAGACGTGCCAGGAGATGGCCTCGCCTTCCCGGTCCGGGTCGGTTGCGAGGTAGAGCCGGCCGGCGCCCTTGAGCGCCTTGGCGATGGCGTCCAGGTGCTGCTTGGCCTTGGGATCGATCGCCCACACCATGTCGAACGCGTCGTCCGGACGCACCGAACCATCCTTGGCCGGCAAGTCGCGCACATGCCCGTAGCTTGCGAGGACCGTGTACTCGGGTCCCAGGTATTTGTTGATGGTTTTGGCCTTGGCCGGCGATTCAACGACGACGACGTTCATTCTTCCTTGTCTTCGTTACGCCCGCGCCGCGGAGGGGACGAGGGCAACCCTGTTGCCGGGAAGACGCTCCAGACGGCCTGCCAGCTCCCCTTCAAGCAGGATGCTGTGAACGATCGCAGGCGGCAAGTGACAAATCCTTAGGATCTCGTCAACCAGAATCGGTGCGGGCGACAGCAGTTCTTCGACGACGAGCCGGTGCGCATCGTTGCCTTCGCCCGGATCGAGGGCTGGTTGTTCGGCCGGCAGCGGCGGGAGCGGATCGGGCGGCGCTGGCGGCGCGATGGGCGCAACCATGCCTTCGAGGCCGCGCAGCACGTCGTCCACGCTTTCAACGAGGGCCGCACCCTGGCGGATCAGATCGTTGCCGCCGCGGGAGCGTGGATCAAGCGGCGAGCCGGGTACAGCGAAGACCTCGCGGCCCTGTTCAAGCGCCAGGCGCGCAGTGATCAGGGAGCCCGAGTGCAGGCTCGCCTCGACAACGACCACGCCCAGCGCGAGGCCAGAGATCAGCCGGTTGCGGCGGGGAAAATGGCGGGCCTGCGGGCTCATGCCGAGCGGCATCTCGGCGACAATCGCGCCGCCGGCGCCGACGATTCGTCGGTACAGATCCTCGTGCTCCTTCGGGTAGATGACGTCGACGCCGCCAGCGAGCACGGCAATGGTGCCGCCGGCGAGCGCCCCGTGGTGGGCGGCACCGTCGACGCCGCGGGCGAGGCCGGAAACCACGACGAAGCCCGCCTCGCCGAGGTCGCGGGCGAGATCGCGGCCGAGCTTGAGCCCGCCCAAGGATGCGTTGCGGCTGCCGACGATGGCGAGCGTCGGCCGCGAGAACAATCTTGCATCGCCCAGCACCGAGATCAAGGGCGGCGCGTCGGTTATGGCGCGCAGTCGCGCAGGATAGGCAGGCTCGACCGAAGCGATCAAACGGCCGCCCAGTCTCGCGAGCCCTGCCTGTTCGTGCTCGGCCGCCTCTTCGGTACAAATCTTGATGTCGCGTCGACCGCCGCGGCTGGCAAGCCGGGGCAGCGCCTTCAGCGCATCGGCGGCCGAGCCGTATCGCTCGATCAGGCGATGGAACGTGCGCGGACCGACGTTCTCGGAGCGGAACAACCGCAGCCAGTCGGTTCGCTCGCGTGGCGCCAGTGTCTCTTTGGGAACATCTTGCCTCATGACGGGCAACCGCAGGCTCGTTGAGAAAAAGTCGAGGCGAATCCGATCGCTTCACGCCTGTTCTAGCCGCCACATCGTTAACAACCATTGATCGCACACCGTCTTCGTCGGCATACTTCCGGCAGATCGTCGCGGTGCCGCACGCAGACCGGCACGACGAAGAGGTCGGATGGACCGGCACAAACATCACTCCGGTTGCGATTTGCGTGGTTGCAGTGTGCCCGATCGCGATAGACCCATCGCGATGTGAAGGAGGCGAGGAATCATGCGCTGGCGGGATCGTAGGGAAAGCGGGAATGTCGAGGATCGTCGCGGCTTCGGCGGCGGGCCGACGATAGGCCTGCCCATCGGCCGCCGTGGTCTCGCCGGCGGCGGCATCGGTGCCATCATTCTCGTCGTTCTGGCACTGTTCTTCGGCGTTGATCCGGGCGTCGTGCTGCAGAGCGTACAGACATCAGGTGTCGGTCCCGGCACCGATTATTCCGGTGCGCCGGCGTCGGGCGAGAACCAAGACGATCTCAAGCGCTTCGTTTCCGTGGTGCTCGCCGAGACGGAAGAGACCTGGAACGAATTGTTTGCCCAGATGGGACGGCAGTACGAAGAGCCGGTCCTGGTGTTATTCAACGGCGCCATACAGTCGGCATGCGGCCTTGCGGATACGGCCGTCGGCCCCTTCTACTGCCCCGGGGACCACAAGGTTTACCTCGATCTCGGCTTTTTCGACGAGTTGCGTCAACGCTTCGGCGCTTCGGGAGACTTCGCCGAGGCCTACGTCATTGCGCACGAGGTTGGTCATCACGTGCAGACGCTGCTGGGCATTTCACCACGCGTCGAAGCGATGCAGCGGCAGCTTGGCGATGCGGGCGCCAATCAGCTTTCGGTTCGCCTCGAACTGCAGGCGGACTGCTTCGCCGGGGTGTGGGCCGCGCGGGCGGACGCCTCACGGCAGATCCTCGAAGCCGGTGACGTCGACGAAGCCCTCAACGCCGCCAATGCCATCGGCGACGACCGGATGCAGCGCCGTGCCCAGGGCTATGTGGTCCCCGATTCTTTCACCCATGGCACGTCTGCGCAGCGGGTGCACTGGTTCAGGCGCGGTCTCGAAACCGGTGACGTGCAAGGCTGTGATACGTTTTCTGCCGATCGATTGTAGCCGCCCGCGACTTGCCGACGCCGCAGTCCCATGCGGTGGCAACGACTCACCGCCCCAGCTCGGCTGCAACCATGGTGAACACTTGCAAGGAGATTGGCGCCGCTATGGTAGTATTTTCTTGGTAAATTATTAAGTACTGTTGCTGCAAAGTCACTCCCACGGCCGCTTGCCCGGCCGCTGTCTATCCGGTTGCGATCTCCGACCGTATATTCAATGTTCGTAAGGTTGATAGTAGCGAGTTCCGTCGTTGCTCAGCGTGATCATCCCGACCTTGAATGCCGCCGGCGTGCTGGCGCCGACACTGGAAGGCATCCAATGTGGGCAAGGCGAGCTTGCGCTTGAGATCCTGGTCACCGACGGCGGCTCGATCGACAGCACGCGGCTGATCGCCCTGCAGCAGAACGTCATCTTCCTCGAAGCCCCGCGCGGGCGCGGCCAACAACTGGCGGCGGCGGCGGCCGAGGCCGCCGGCGACTGGCTGTTGTTCCTGCACGCCGACACCAAACTGAGCGCGGGCTGGTGGGATGCGGTCAAAACCTTCGTCGCCGACGCCCGCAACCAGCGCCGCGCCGGCTATTTCCGCTTCCGGCTCGACGACAACACCCGCGCCGCCCGCCTGCTTGAGATCCTGGTGCGCTGGCGCTGCCGGCTGTTCGGTCTGCCCTATGGCGACCAGGGCCTGTTGATCAGCCGGGCGTTTTACGAAGCGCTGGGCGGCTACAAGCGCATTCCGTTGATGGAGGATGTCGATCTCGTCGGCCGTATCGGGCGGCGCAACCTGCGCAGGCTGAGCGCGCGGGCGACCACCTCGCCGGAGAAGTACCGCCGCGATGGCTATCTGGTGCGACCGCTGCGCAATCTCCTCTGCCTCGGCCTGTTCAGTCTCGGCGTCTCGCCGCGCTATATCTCCGGACTGTACCGCTAAGCCAGTCTTGAGTGGATCGTCCACGAGCGGTTAGCGGCCGCTTGCCCGCGCAGGCGAGACGTGGACACCCCTATCAACCTGTTTGTTTTCGGCTGATGCGGCGGAGGACGGGTGTT
>CAYNYW010000013.1:64321-80920 GCA_964401555.1 uncultured Defluviicoccus sp. | reverse complement strand
TGGCCACCTCAAACCACACCCGAATTTCCACCACCTTGACGGACGTGATCCGGATTGGACCCATCCGTTGGCTGAATCGAACCACCAAATCATAAGGTTGGTGGATCGCACGATCACACGCTTGGGATTCGAGCGTGTGATCCGATCCACTAGTGCACAGACCCATTCGGATAATTCAGCCGAATGGGTCTGTGCACTAGAAACAATAGGTTACGTGCAGCGACCGCGCATTCTTTGAATGCGCCGCTGCACTAGGATCGCGCCACGTCGGAGGGACACCCTTACTCCATTTGTGGTGGTCGCGGAGTGTGGTACGGTGCTGGCCGCGCCGGGCGTACCGGGCAAGCGGATCGCATCCCGCCTTCGGGGGGCCGGCATCAGGCTTCTCTACCTTTCGGGCGCCGGATTCCGTTCGCCCCGCCAGCGATCGACGCCCTGCCAACAACACACGCCAACGACGCACGCCAGCAACACGCGCAAGACAAGGGATGAGGAGAGACGGACGATGCCCATGATTTGGACGCGATGCGGACCCACGCTGATCGCCGGCTGCGCGCTGGCGCTGGTTGCGGCAACGGGAGCCGCGGCCGCCCGCGAGGACCTGCCGACGCCGGCGCTGGACCGCGTCACCGCAAGCGGTGGCGCCAGCTTTGTCGCGAACCTGCGCCAGACGGCACTGGGGCTGGTTGGCGCCGGCACGCGGTCGACGCGGGTGGTCTACGTCACCAAGGACGCAATGATCGATCCCAAGGTCTCCGTGCAGGCGGTCCAGGGATCCATCGAGCGGCTGCCGCTCACCGACGGCGCCGATTAGCGGAACGATCTCCGCAATCGGGGCTGGCGGCTTGGGCAAGGGCGGCCCAGTGCGGCATCTCACTCGTGAGAAATCCCAACAGACGCCGGAGCGGTCCGCGGCACCACTGGTGATGCCGCTTGCGTGCGGCAAGAGATCCCGCGGATACTTTGTCTTCCTGGCTGCTCTGAGGTGGAGAGGGTAGGACGATGCAATTGTGGGCCATGCTAAAGGGTTCCCGCGGCGTCAGGTGTGTGCCGCTGGTAGCCCTGGTAGCGCTGGTTGCCCTGGCGCTTTCGGCTCGGGCGGTGCTCGCACAAGGAGTGGGGGCGGTCGTGCCGTTGCCGGCGGAAATGCAGGCTGCCGCCGAGAAGTATCTTCCGGGCGTGGTCGGTGCGGCCGTGCCCGCGTTCACCATCGATCCGGCGCTGGCGTCGTTGCATGCGGGCACGCGGAGCTACACCATCGTCAGCGGCGACGACAAGGGCGAGACCGAGCAGCACGTCGTTGTCGCGGCGAAGGAGCCCGGGCAGTGGCGTTACACCGTGGGCGAGCGAACCGCCTTCTTGCGCGAAGTCAAGGGCGAGAGCTTGGCGATCGTCAGCGAGGAGGATACCGATCAGGGCGTCATGACCCGGTTCAGTCCCGCCGAGCCCTTGCTCATCGCCGGCATGAACGCGGGCGACGCGAAGAAGATGTCCCTGAAGGTCAACGTGTTCGATCTCGACGATCCCGACGATCTGGAGCACAAAGGCTTTCTCGACGTGACGCTGAGCTACGTAGGCGCCTACAAGGTCACCGTTCCCGCCGGCACCTTCGATGCGGCACTGTTGCGCTGGGACTTCCATGGCAAGATCGGCCCGGCAAAGATCGACGATATCCAGGCCCGCTTCGTCGCCAAGGACGTCGGCATGGTCGCCGCAGCCGAAAAGCGCGATATCGCGGCGATGCTGATCTACAATGATCAGACCAAGGTCGGCAAAGTGCTGCAACAGAAGTAGGGCGCGCACGAGCGTCCCTGGGCTGGCCACGATGCGGCGTGGCCAGCGCGATGCCTCCCGGAGGTTTCCCTGTCGCGCGTGAAACGCGCTCAGAGACTGACCGAAATTGATGCTTTCAAAATCAACGCGTTGCCTGCCCCTGTCTTCGTCATGCGCGGACTTGTTCCGCGCATCGACGGGTCACAATCCGTTGCGCTGCCTGCAAGAAGACATGGATGGCCGGCCTGCGCCGGCCATGACGATGCGTCATAATATATTAATTTTGAAAGACTCTTTTTGAGTTAGACATCTCAGATGGCGGCGGCGATTTCACCCATGTTCATCGATCGCATGCCGGCGTCGTCACGCAGGCGGGCAAACTGCGAGAAGACGTGGGTCAGGAAGGCGATGTTTTCCGATACGGAGAGGCCGAAATTGTGCGGGTGCCACCAGATGTGGAACACCTCTCCCCGTTGCGCCGCGCGGCGCATCGCCGTCGTGATGCGCTGGAGCCGAAGGGTGTCGAGCGCCGCGAGCCGGTGCGCGTACGGGCGGAGAAAGCAGCTCGACGGAATATCGCAGCCGCCGTCGGCCGTCAGCGCGGGACGTGCGGTATTCGCGCCGGAGAGGCAGACGTAACTGTCAAGGAAGCGCAACGCGCGCAGCAGCTTCGAGTTGCGTGTCCGGGTATCGGCCGGCGCGTAAATCACATGGGGCTCGTTGCCGCGAAAGGTGGTGAAGCCGAGCGCGACCGCGGCCTCGATGTGCTCCTTGGAGTACTGGTTGCGCGGAAACACCAGCGACTTGACATCGAGGCCACGCGCGGCGGCCATGGCCCGGGCGGCGCCAAGATCGGCACGCCATTGCTCCAAGGTGGCGCCCGGTTCCAGCGGGTAGAAGTGGGCGTAGGTATGCGTGCCGATTTCCTGGCCCGGCGTCTGCACCATCCGCTCGACCAGGGACTTGCCGAAGTACAGCGGCTCGCGGCGCTCGCTGTCGCCGATCGCCGGCAGGTAGCCGTAGCTCGAATAGCGCGGATCGGCATAGCTTGGCCGTAACGCCGGCGCGAAGTGCAGGGCCTCGTCCCGGGATTCCGCCATGGCGAGGCCGACGGCCGCCCATGTTGCACGAATGCCGAAGCGCTCGAACAGGTCGAGCAGGCGGGGAATGGCTTCGCGCTCGCCGGCGATGCGCCGACCGTAGCCGTTGCGCTGCCAAATCTCGGGCGCGCCCCACATCAACTCGAAGTCCAGGGAAACGCACAGGATTCCGCCCGTCAGCGCGCCGGAATCCGACCCGGTCATCTCGGTCTCAAGGCGCGTAGACGGGCAGAACAATTGCATCAGCCATCCTGATCTCGACGAACAACAAACTGACGCGAAGGAGAAGCGCGCGTTGCCTGATATGGTAATCGGGTCTGAAAGTGACGAGAAATTCGCAGCAAATATTACCCAAATGGATGCCAAGCCGATCGCGTCAAAGGAAAGCATAACCTAAAGATCGACTGTCGCGGAACCCGAAAAGAGGCGTTGACGATCCGCGAACATGAAAAAGGCATGATCTTGTGCTGTAATTCCGCTGCCGTCTGCGGCTGCGTCGCCAGATCGGCGTTATCGTGTGTCCCCGATGCGCAACCAGGGTTGCATCGGACCCTCGTCATTGCTCAGCGCCGAAACACGGCGGCCAACTCCAGATGTGGCGACCACAGGAACTGATCGACGGGCATGATGCTCTCGATGCGGTAGCCGCCACCGACGAGGATTTGGGCATCCCGGGCGAAACTGGCGGGGTTGCACGAGACTGCCGTGATCACCGGCACGGCGGATCGCGCCAACTGCACGGCCTGGGCGTGGGCGCCGGCGCGCGGCGGGTCGAACACCACGGCATCGAAGCGGCCGAGTTCTTCCGCCAGCAGCGGCCGCGCCAGCAGATCGCGCCGTTCGCAGCGCACGCGTGGCATGGCCCGCGCCGCAAGCGCCAGGGCGCGCAAGGCGTCGTCGTCGCTGTCGACGGCAAACACATTGGCGCCGGCGGCGGCGAGCGGGAAGGTGAAGGTTCCCGCGCCGGCGAAGAGATCGGCGACGGCGTGCGCCTGGCCCACGGCGCCGCGGACCGCGCCTGCCAGCGCGGCTTCGCCCGCGGCGCTGGCCTGGACAAAGCCACCGGGCGGGATGACGACCCGGACTCCCCCGAACACCGCCGCCAGCGGCCGGCGTTGTGCCAGGGGCTCGGCGGCGGTTGCGTTCGCCGGGCACCAGGACAGCCGGGCGAGGTCGGCGCGTTCGGCGAAGGCGGCCAGGCGCTCGCGCGCGGCAAGCCTCGGTGGATGCGGCCATTCCATGACCACATCGAGCCCACCTGCGAGCACGGTGATGCGCACGCCGCCGCGCTGGTCGGGGGCCAGGATGTCCGCCAGCAGATCGCGCAGCGCGGGCAGCAGGGCAGGGATCGACGGATCGAGAACGGGACACATCGCCAGATCAACGATGTCGTGCTGCCTTCTGGCCTGGAAGCCGATGCGCACCGAAGATGTGGCGGCGGCCGGCCGCAGCACCGCGAAACGGGCGCGCCTGCGGGCGTTGGCCGGCGTTCGTTGCAGTGGGGTCAGCGTGCCGGGGCTCAGCCGGGCGCGCGCAAGGATGCCTGCGAGGAGCGCCGCTTTGGCGCCGACGTAAGCCGGGTCGGACAGGTGTTGCAGGCTGCACCCGCCGCAGCGCCCGAAATGCAGGCACGGCGGCTGCGCGCGCATCGGGCTGGGCGAGAGGATCTCGACCAGCTCGCACGAGAAGCCGTTCGTCGCGGCGGCGATCGGGCGTGCGCGCACGCGATCGCCGGGCGCGGTGAAGGGAATGTAAAGCGGCCCCACTGCCGAGGCGGCGACGCCGTCGCCTCGGGCGCCGATCTCTTGCACCTCGGCCTCGAACACCGCCGCCGCATCGATCGCGGCGCCCCGGACGGCAGCCGCGCCCACGCCGCCGCGCTGGGGACGACGTCTGCCGCGCATGCCTCCACTCCGGTCGCCAGCGATGCCTTCAGTGTCGCCGATGGTGCTGCTGTCGCGCAACCGATGATCATGGCGGCATCCTTCGCCGTTGCTGGACCAGCGGGCCGCCACTACAGTCGGCGGCACCGTTGGAATCGTTCCGCCGTCCGGGGTGCCGTTGTCGCTGTCCCGCATCGTTCGTGACCGCTATGCCGAGGCGCTTGCCGCAGGGGCCCTGCAGCCGGTGGCGACCGAGGCGCGGAGCATGGAAGCGGGCGGCATCCGTTTCGTGGTGCGGGTCGCCGTCGGGCTGCGGGAAAAGGCGGCCGTCGCACGCCCTGGTCTGCCCGGGGCGACCGCAGCGGGAGAAGGCGTACGCAACCCGTTCCTGCCCTACGACGACGCCTTGTTTGTCGGTGCGCTGTCACCGACGCACGTGGCCCTGTTCAACAAGTTCAACGTCCTCGATCGCCACCTGCTGATCGTCACCCGGCGCTTCGAGGACCAGGAAACACTGTTGACGGCCGCCGACTGGCAGGCGCTGTGGCTGTGCCTCGAAGAACTGGGCGGGCTGGCGTTCTACAACGGCGGCCGGATGGCGGGCGCGAGCCAGCCGCACAAGCACTTGCAGCTCGTGCCGCTGCCGCTTGCCGCCGACGCCCCGGCGGTGCCGATCGCGCCGCTCGTGGAAGCTGCGCTCACGGCGTCAGGCATCGGGCGCTGTGCCGGGCTCGGCTTCCGCCACGCGGTTGCGCGGCTCGATCCGCGGCTCATCGGCGACGCCGCGGCCCGCGCGGCCGACGTGTGCTACCGCGAACTCCTGGCCGCCGTCGGTATCGCCGGCACGGCCGGCCCCGGTGTGGGCAACGGTGCGCTCCTGCGGCAGAGCGCACCCTATAATCTGCTGGCCACGCGGGAATGGATGCTGGTGGTCGCCCGCCGGCAGGAGGCCTACGAAGGCGTCTCGGTCAATGGTCTCGGCTTTGCCGGCTCGCTGTTCGTGCGCGACGAGGCCGAGGCGCGTCTGGTCGCCTCGATCGGCCCGATGCGGCTGCTGGCCGAAGTCGCCGCGCCGTGCGCCTGATCGGGTGGGCGCCACCGGTATCACACGGTCTCAACCGGAATGTTGAGACCGTGTGCTCTGGATTTGGGAAAACGACAAGCGGTGCTGCGTTACAGCGCGAAGCGATAGCCGAAGCCGACGCCGAAGACCCACGGATCGAGATCGAAGTGTTCGTCGCTGATCTTCTGGCCGGCGACCTTGACGTCGATGTTGGGCGACAGAAAGATCTTCTTGACGTCGGCGTTGACCACCCAGCGCGAATTCGGGATCTGGATGTCGAAGCCCGCTTGGAAGGCATAGCCCCAGGCGTTCTGCACGTCGACGCTGTCGGCGGTTGGCCCGTCCGTCTCGTTATAGAAGATCGTGTAGTTGACGCCGGCGCCGATGTACGGACTGATGATCTCGTCGGCAAAGAAGTGGTACTGCAACAAGAGCGTTGGCGGCAGCACCCAGGTGCGGCCAAGATCGACATTGGCTGGCACCGCCGAATTCTTGAGCGACAGGTTGTGGCGGTCGGTTGCCGCGATCAGTTCGATGGCGATGTTCTTGGTGATGAAGTAGGAGAAGTCGATTTCCGGCGCATACGACGTGTCGACGGAGACGTCGCCACCGAGAACCTCGGTGCTGCCGCTTTCGTCCGGCTGCACCACGATACCGCGCAAGCGAATGAGCAGTTGCCCATCGTCATGTGCGGATGCAACCACGGGAAGCACCAGGGCGAATGCTCCGGCAAGAATGCCAGACCACGTCGCCGTTTTTCCTTTCATCTTTTCCCTCCGCTGACACACCGCCCTTCCGAGAGCCGGAAGAGGCGGTACGACGCCCCTAATCAGTTGGTTTGTTTCGCAAAAGTATTGAACGCATAGAGCGTGTTCCCCAAGCCGTCAATCACGCACGTGCACACAGCGCTGTGCGTGCGCGAGAATCGCCACGCGAGTGTGACAATGCCGCTACACTGAAGGTCGGAGCAATCGTTGCCGTGCGCGATGCGGGCGGGATACGATCACCACCCGCGGCGGTCGGGCGGCGCCAGCGGAGGCGGAAGGACGTCCAAATGGCGGGGCGTGACAACAGACGCCTCGCCCGGCGCGGGCGTCACCCACGCGCGCGATCGGCGTGTCGCATCGCCGCGCCCGGCGTGCCAGCCGACACGCCTACCGACGTGACACCGGCTATTGCGCGGCGAGCCGCCGTGGCCGCTGCGGCCGCGGCTCGGATTCCGCCTCGGGCAGCCGGCCGTCACGCAAGGCCGCCCTGAGGTGATCGGCCAGACGCAACCCCAGCGCCAACAGCGTCAGCGTCGGGCAGTGGTTGCCGGCGGTGGGGAAAGTGGAGCTTCCGGCGATGAAAAGATTGCCGATGCCGTGGACGCGGCAGTTCTCGTCGACCACGCCCCGGCGCGGGTCCGGATGCATGCGCGTCGTACCGATGTGGTGCCAGATCCAGTCCGGCGCGGGGAAGGGTTCGCCGTCGCTCGGCAGGGTCGAATGGAAGGTGCCCCATCCGGCGTGCTCCACCTCCGCACCGAGCAGTGCCGTCGTCTTGCGGACGGTTTCCCGATCGAGTTCGGTGAGCTGCCAATCGAGGCGCACCATCGGCAGGCCGAGCCGGTCCCGCCGATCGCTGAGCAGCACGCGGCTGTGCGGGTTCGGCGCCTGTTCGAGATGCAGGTTGGCGACGTGGCCCTTGAGCAGGAACCGGGCACGCGACATCCAGCCGGCGATGAAGCAGGCGACGTTCACGGCGTCGGCGGCGATGGTGCGCAGCTCGGCGCGGGGAAACGAGGACGTCGTTCGCCGCCACATGCTCTCGCGCATCTTCTTCAGGGCATCGACGCCCGCGGAGTCCTCGCCTCTGAACACGGCATTGACGTAAACCGCGGTTTCCAGCAACTGCTGTTCGTGCTGGACCTGCACCGTCGGGCTCAGCTCGACGGCGATCGGCAGGTTGAGCACGGCATACTTTGAATCATACAGTTGCGAAGGCGCGTCGCCGCCCTTGAGCGTCAGCCGCGCCGGCGTGAACGTCGCGTGCTCCATGAAGTACCGGCCGACAACGTCGTGCTGGTTGCCGAGACCGGCCGTCATCCGGTCGTTGGACAGCAACAGCAGGCGTGCATTCTCGATGGCGCCGGTGGCGAGAATGAACACCTTGGCCGTCACCGAGAAGCTGTTGCCGGACAAGGTGGCGGCGCGCACGCTCGTCACCCGTCTGGTGTCTTCGCTGGCCTGCAGGTGGACGGCATTGGCACGCAGGTAGACGCAAATATTGTGTGCCCGCTCCAGCTCGCTGCCGAAGTAGGTGCCGAAGCGCAGCCGCTCGTCACCCAGCGGCGTGATGGTGCTCACGAAACGGTCACTCGCTGTCCGCGCGAGCTTCAGGTGCGGCTTGTTCAGGGTTGCCGCCGCTTCTTCCACGCCAGAGGCGCGCGCGTCGATCCCGCACAGCTCCGAGCTGCGGTGATAGAAGGGATCGAGATCCTGCCGCGTGATCGGCCAGCCGCTGTGGGGAATCCAGGGCCGTTTCAGGAAGTGGTAGTCTTCGAAGGGCCGACAGAAACCGGCCCACCAGTTGGTGCTGCCACCGAAATAGCGTGCCCGCGTGGTGTCCAGTTCATACGGCAGGCCGACGCACTCGCCCCGGGTCAGGGCCTGCGTTTCTTCCTCGAACGCCGTGCCGCCACTTTCCAGGATGCAGACGCGCAGCCCGTCGCCGATAAACTCGCGCGCGATGGCGATCCCTGCGGCGCCACCGCCGATAATGCACAGATCCGCCTCGATGATCGTGCCCGGCGGTAGGTTGCGTGCGTCAACAAACACTGTCAGCTCCCGATCCGTTCGCTTCTTGCAAAATCAATGCGTTAAATGCCGTTGTCCCCGAATTTCGCCCAGCGCCATCCAATATCGTTGGTTGCTGGAGGATTTTAGCCAACTTAGCGTAACGCGTGTAAGAAAATAATTATGCAATCAGTGGTCTGAGAGGGTGGTGCTGCGATATGCTGGCGTCAATTTGGCGAAAATCGGGCACAACGACAGTGAGCGCCGACACAGGCGGCGCTACCCGTTCGACATGGGGGACGGCAGCAGGCGGCCGCACCCTCTCCTTTTGGCGCACGCGCGGCCTCTTGCGGATCCGTCCTCCGGCTCTTCTGCCGATGGTTGGCTGCTAAGACGCGGCGGGGGCGGGACGCGGGTCGGTCAGCTTCCGACCGGCACCCGCGTTCGGCCCGCCACCTTGCAGGTGGTGAGAAACTCGCCGACGACGGGTAGCCCGCGCAAGACGCACAGTGCCGTCACGGCGACGACGAGGACCTGCGTGATCGTGTCGATCCTCTGCGCCCAGGCGGCCCACTGGAGCGGCTGGAGCGCCGGCCACGGCTGCCACAACAACACCCACGCGAACGTCAAGGCCTTGAGCCCGCCATACAGACCGCGCATCCAGCGGCTCGCGACCAGCACGCGGCCGAGCGGCGAGCGCATCATGCCGAACACGGTTTCACCACGGCAGATCATCGCGTGGCGGATGGTATCGACAAGGGCACCACGAACGACGAAGACGATGGCGACCCAGATCGGCAGTAAGCCCAGGTGGCCGAGGATGATCCACAGCACGTTCTCGACGACGCGGTCGACGGCGATATCGAACAGCGAGCCGAAGACCGAAGTCTCGCCACGCCGGCGGGCGACGTAGCCATCCAGCCCATCGAGCGCGATGATCACAATCAACAACGGCGCGTTGAGAAGTTGGATCGGCGGCGGTGCCCAATACGCCATCGCCACCAGAACGAAAAGCAGCAGCAGACGCGCAAGAGTGATCAGGTTCGCCATCGGCGCAAGCAAGCTGTCCGGCCCGCCCTCACTTCAGATGCGGGTACGGCACACGCTCCTTACCCTTCGCATGGCCGCTCCGCTCCCATCCACGATGTTGGTTGAACGCGTTCATCGATTTCTTAATGTAATCATGCCGGCCAGCCGGGAGCAAGGCACACGGCCAGGACAACGTCATTCGCTTGATCTGCTTGACGTTTGTTGTTGGCGCCGCGATGTTTGGCGGCGCTGTCGCCGGGGGGAGGATCAGAGTATTTGTCTACCACTTCGGGAAAACGGCGTTCTCGTTGCGCCAAAGTGAGGTGAGCACCGATGAGCGAAGACCGCGAGCACCGACACCAGCACGAGCATGCACACACACACGTTCACGTCCACGCGCACGCGCATGGCAGCCTCACGCACAGCCATCGGCATGCGCACGCGCATGCGCATGCGCACATCCATCAGCATGCGCATCCGGCGCCCGCCGGCGACGAAGGCGGCGCCGACCATGGGCATGATCAACCCGATCACGGCTGGAAACCGCACGAGCACAGCCACGATGACGACGCGTTGGAACCGCACGAGCACGCCCACGACGGCGGCGGTGGGGCCTGAAGCGGGAAGCGCCGGGCGGCGGCGCTTGTCGGGCGAGAAAGGGCCCCACGGCGCCCAGCAAACGGTTGCGCGGCGGTGCCGAGCCGTCGATACTAGAACGCACCGAACGTAAGGGGGGTACCCAGCTTCGGTGATCCCAAGGCATCAAGAGAGGTCCAAAATGATCAGAACCGGGTTGGCGCTCGCGGGTGGCCTTGCTTTTGCCCTCGCGGCTTCGAATGCGTTTGCCGCTGGCGACGCGACGGCAGGGGCGACCGTGTTCAAGGCGTGCATGGCCTGCCACTCCGCCGAAGCGGGCGTGCACAAGACCGGGCCGTCACTGTTTGGCGTCTATGGCCGCAAAGCGGGCAGCACCGATTTTCCGCGCTACAAGGGTCTCGTCGGCGCCGATTTCACCTGGGATGACGCCAAGCTCGACGAGTATCTCGCGGACCCCAAGGCGTTCGTCGTGAAGTATACCCAGAACAAGACGACGGCGATGACCTTCAAGCTGCCCGATGAGCAGAAGCGGGCCGACGTGATCGCATATCTGAAAACCTTGAAATAAATCTGCGGTGGTCGCAGCCGGCGCGGGACTCTGGCGCCTCCTTCAATTTTGCAAGGTGGTGCTTTGCGCCGCTGCCGGCTTGGCTGCGGCGACGGTGGGCAAGACGGCCGTCGCCGCCGATGCCGAAAACGGCGAGCGCCTCTTCAAGAAGGATTGCCTCGTCTGCCACGCCGTGGAGCCGGGCTATCACAAGGAAGGACCGTCGCTGTTCGGGGCCTTCGGCCGCAAGGCCGGGAGTGCGCCGCTGTATGCCCGCTATCGTGGGCTGAAAGGCGCGAGCATCGTCTGGGACGAACAAACCCTCGACGGGTGGCTGACCGACCCGCGCGCCTTCCTCGGTGGCCGGGATACCGCCATGACCATCAAGGTGCCGGCGGCCGGCGAGCGCGCCGATCTCATCGCCTATCTGCGCATGCTGCGTTGAGGCTGCGCCCGTGCGCTGACGCCGCACCTGGCCCCTCCCGGGGCGATGCGACGCTTCTCCTGCTAGTACAGCGGCGCATTCAAAGAATGCGCGGTCGCTGCACACAACCTGTTGTTTCTAGTGCACATCTAACCCATTCGGCTGAATCATCCGAATGGGTCTGTGCACTAGCGGCGCGCCGCTACTTGCAGCGGATGTGCTCGTAGACGTCGATGTAGTGCGAGCCCGACTGACCCCAGGAATAGTCCATCGCCATGGCGTTGGTGATCAGCCGGCGGAACTCCTTGGGGTAATCGAACCACAGGCCGATGGCGCGACCGAGCGCCGATTCCAGCGCCGGGAAGTCGGCGTCGCGGAAGACATAGCCGTTGCGCAGCTCCAACGGCTTGTCGGAGTGGTCGCGATCGAAGACGGTGTCGACGAGGCCGCCCACGGCGCGCACCACCGGCACGCTGCCATAGCGCATGGCGATCAACTGGGCCAAGCCGCACGGCTCGAACAGGCTGGGCACCACGCAGATGTCGGCCCCGGCATAGATCAGGTGCGCGAGCTGCTCGTTGAAGCCGATCTCGAGATGACAGTCGGCGTTCTCGTTCAAGTAGTGCTTCAGGTGCCAGAAGTGATTGTTGATGCCGCGGTCGCCGCCGGTGCCGAGCAGCACGAACTGCGCCTGCTTCTCCAGGGCGTGGAACATGGCGTGCTGGATCAGATGCACGCCTTTCTGCGCGTCGAGCCGACCGACGTAGGCGACGATCGGCTTGAACTCCTTGCGCAGCCAGAGCCGCTCGCGCAGCGCTTCCTTGTTGCCGTACTTGGCCTCGACATTCCAGACGTTGTAGTGCGACGGAATGAAGCGGTCGGTTTCCGGATTCCAGACGTCGTAGTCGACGCCGTTGAGGACGCCGCCGAACTTGTGATGATGAATGCCGAGCGTCTGGCCGAGGCCGTAGCCCTGGTCGGTGAAACGTGCCTCCCAGGAGTGATGCGGCGAGACCGTCACCACATGATTCGAATAAACGATGCCGCCCTTCATCAGATTGATGGCGGTATGATTGAAGTTGTCGAGAAGCCTGTCGTAGTGAAAGTAGTATTCAGGCCGGCACAGTCCCGTCGCCCACAAGACCGCCTCGCCCGTCACGCCCTGATGCTTGAAATTGTGGATGGTGTATACGACCCGCTGCCGGTCCAAGCCGAGACGCACGTAAATCTCGTAAAGCAAAACGGGCAGCAATCCGGTCTGCCAGTCGTGGCAATGGATGATGTCCGGCCGCTTGTTGGACTTGAGCAAGAACTCCATGGTCGCCTTGCAGAAGAAGGCAAAGCGCATCGGATCGTCATGGAAGCCGTAGAAGGAGCCGCGCTGGAAAAAGTTGTCCTGAGAGTGGGGCTCGATGAAGAAGCACTTGCGGCCGTGCACGAAGCCGAACCACACCGAGCAATTGACCCCGGACCCGTACCAGGGAACGTAGAGGTTGTCCCATATCTTGTGGAGGCCCCAGATCTCATCATACCACATGCAGTCGTACTTCGGCAGGATGATTTCGACCGCATGGCCGCGAATCTCGAGTTCGCGGCTGAGACCGAACACCACGTCACCGAGGCCGCCGACCTTGGCAACGGGGGCGAGTTCGGAAGAGACCATCACTATGAACATGATAAACCGCTTATGCCTGGGACCCGCGGGCGTTCGCCCGATCGAAGCACTTCCGCTCGTGCACGCTCATGACAGCGCACGAACACCCCTCCTGCCGGCGCGGGGCGGGTGAACGAACACCCGCAAAGGCCTGCACAAGGTCTCCAAGGTGTCCGCCCACGGCCGCTCATGCTGCAGCGCAGCTAAAGACCTCCCCGTACATAACCTGTTTGCAACCAGGAGGGAAGCCCTGGCGCAGGCCGGGCACGTGAATGCCCGGCCGCTCTTTCGCTCGGTGTTGCGGTGCCCGCTTATGGGCGTGACGCCGCTGGCACGCCCTCGGTGACTTCCACCGGTTCGACCTTCCAGATGTCGCGCGCGTATTCGGCGATGGTGCGGTCGGAGCTGAACCGCCCGGTGCGCGCGATGTTGAGGATGGCCATTTTCGTCCAGGCATCCTGATCGCGGTAGGCCTGATCGATGCGTCCTTGCGCGTCGATGAAACTGCGCATGTCGGCGAGGTTCATATAGTAGTCGCCGTGCTCGATCAGATTCTCGACGATGGGGCGGAAGATGCCGGGCTCGGTCAGGCTGAAGAAATCATCCCGCATGAGATCGATGGTGCGCCGGATGTCCTCATCGGATTCGTAGTAGCGGTGGGGATTGTATCCGGGGCGCTGCCGTTCCACCTCTTCCGCCGTCAGGCCGAAGATGAAGATGTTCTCGTCACCGACCTCTTCCTTGATCTCGATGTTGGCGCCATCGAGGGTGCCGACGGTCAGCGCGCCGTTCATGGCAAACTTCATGTTGCCGGTGCCGGACGCTTCCATGCCGGCGGTCGAGATCTGCACGCTGACGTCGGCGGCCGGGATGATCTTCTCGGCCAGTGAAACCCGGTAGTCGGGCAGGAAGATCACCTTCAGCCGATCCTTGATCTCTGGATCGTAGTTGATGACGCCACCGATCTGATAGATCAGCTTGATGATCAGTTTGGCCATCTGGTAGGCGGGCGCCGCCTTGCCGCCGAAGATGAACGTCTGCGGCAGGAGATCCACCGCCGGATTACGTTTGATGCGCTCGTAGAGCGAGATGATGTACAGGCACAACAGCAGTTGGCGCTTGTACTCGTGGATGCGCTTGACCTGGACCTGGAATACCGAATCCGGCGAGACCTCGATCCCGACCTGGCGCTTGATGAAATCGGCGAGCGCCACTTTGTTGGCGCGCTTGATCTCGCGGATCTGCTTGCGGAAGCCGGCGTCGTCGGCGAACTTTTCCAGCCCGCGCAACTGATCGAGCTCGGTGATCCAGCCGTCGCCGATTTTCTCGCGGATCAGGGCCGAGAGCCGCGGATTCGCTTTCAAGAGCCAGCGGCGTGGCGTCACGCCGTTGGTCTTGTTGTTGAACCGCTCGGGGAAGAACTCCCAGAAATCGCGCAAGATGCCTTCGCGCAGCAGCCGGCTGTGGATTTCGGCCACGCCGTTGGTCGAGCGGCTGCCCACCACGGCGAGGTTGGCCATCCGCACCGCCTTTTCTGGGTCCTCCTGGATCAGGCTCATGCGCCGCAGGCGATCGAGGTCGCCCGGGTAGCGGGTCGCCACCTTGCGGATGAACCGGCTGTTGATCTCGTAGATGATGTGCAGGTGCCGCGGCAGCAGCCGCTCGAACATGCTCACCGGCCAGCGCTCCAGCGCCTCGGGCAACAGCGTGTGGTTGGTGTAGCCCGTCGAGTTGACGGTGATTTCCCAGGCCTGATCGAAGCCGAGATCTTCTTTGTCCATCAGCACGCGCATCAGTTCGGCGACCACCAACGCCGGATGCGTGTCGTTCATCTGGATGAACACCTTGTCGGGGAACTGCAGCCAGTCCTTGTTGTCGGACTTGAAGCGGCGCACGATGTCCTGGATCGAGCACGAGACGAAGAAGTACTGCTGGCGCAGGCGCAGCTCGCGGCCGGCATAGACGGCATCGTTGGGGTAGAGCACCTTGGTGAGGTTCTCGGCCATCACCTTGTCTTCGACCGCCTCGACGTAGGAGCCGCGGCTGAAGTCCTGGAAATGGAACTCGTCGGTGGCGCGCGCCGACCACAGGCGCAGATTGTTCACGTTATAGGAGCCGTAGCCGACGATTGGGGTGTCGTAGGCCATACCGACGATCGGCCGGGCGCCGACCCAGGTCCAGCGGTCGTTGCCGCGCGGCTCGGCGCGCCCTTCGAAATTGACGACGAACGACAGCTCGGGGTGCGCCACCTCCCAGGGATTGCCGTAGCGCAGCCAGTTGTCCGGGTCCTCGACCTGGTACCCGTTTTCCAGGCGCTGGCGGAACACGCCGTAGTCGTAGCGGATGCCGTAGCCGATGCCGGGCAGCTTCAAGGTCGCCATCGAATCGAGGAAGCAGGCGGCCAGGCGGCCGAGGCCGCCGTTGCCAAGGGCGGCGTCGACCTCGACGTCGCGCAGCACGTCCCAGTCGAGGCCGAGGCGCGTCATCGCCTCGCGGCAGGTGTCTTCGAGCAACAGGCTGATGACGTTGTTGCCCATGGCCCGGCCGATGAGGAATTCGAGGGAGAGGTAGCAGATCCGCTTGACGTTCTTCTTGTGGTAGCTCTGCTGCGTGTGGATCCAGCGGCCGACTAGGCGATCACGCACGGCAAGCGCCAACGCCTGGTAGCGGTCCTGATTCGTTGCCGTGTATTCGTCCTTGGCAAGCGTGCAGGTGAGGTGGAAGTTGAAGCTGCGGATCAGGCTGTCGACATCCATGCCGATCTGGTCCGCAATGGCGACGGCAGGCGCCTTGGCCGCCAATTCGGACGGACCACTTTGTGTTGCTTTGCTCATGGCCAGCTCCCTGTTTCAAGGAAATTGTTGTTTGGGTGCGCCGCCGGGCGCGTGACGGCGAGGCGAGCAGGTCATCACCACGACGCAGCGCCCGCGACCCAAGCGGAAGCATGACGCGTTCGATGCCTTTAGGAGAGTCCTCCCACGCTCGGCGTTAGCATAGCCGCAAGAGGACGCCCTCGCAAAGTGTCGCTTCGCGAAGCGACGGCAGCGGCGCGGCGGTATCGCCCGCATCCGCCGGCAACGGGCTTCACAACCCGCCGGCAGGGGGCTAAAAGCCGCTTCAGGCGCATCGCGGACAGGCCGCGCACGGGGGTGCGCGCATTGCGACCTGTGCTGGTGGAAGAGGATTGGGTGGATGGCCACAGCGGGAAAAACGGGAAGCGGTTCGGCGAAAGGCGATAAGGCGCGCTCCGGCGCAGCGGCCAGCGAAGAAACGAAGCCGATTGTGCCCGCACCGGACGCCGAGGCAGTCTCCGGGGCGCCGCGGCCGCCGGCGCATCCAGTCACGCCGAGACCGGAAGCGACCATCGCCGTCGGCGCCAAGCCGGACGCGACGGTGAAACCCGCCCCAACCGTCGCGCCTGAAATGCCGGTCGAGCCGAAGGGGAGCGCAAAGCCGATTCCGGCTACGCCAACCGCTCCCGCCGCCGCTGATCGGGCGGTGCCGGAAATTCCTGCCGCCAAGGTCACCGCCGGCGTGCCGGCCCAGCCGGCATCGGCCACAAAGACTCCGGCATCGGCCACAAAGACTCCGGCATCGGCCACGGAGACCAAGGCTTCGCCGGCCGCTGCCGCCCCCCCGGCAGCAGCCGCTCCCATTCCGCCGGCCCCGGTCAAGCCTGCCCAACCGACCCCGGTCGCTCCGGCGAAGGTGGCGGCATCCGCCGCGGCCCAACCGGCGGAGCCGAAACCGGC
>CAYNYW010000013.1:0-64221 GCA_964401555.1 uncultured Defluviicoccus sp. | reverse complement strand
TGCCACGGTTACGCCGCCCAAAGCGGCGGAGCCGAAACCGGCTGCCACGGTTACGCCGCCCAAAGCGGCGGAGCCGAAACCGGCTGCCACGGTTACGTCGCCCGAACCGGCGCCGAAGCTGGCGCTGCTGCCGGCGGCCGAGGTGGCGCCGACAGGGGATGTCGAAGCGATTCTGAAGGCGGAGCATCGCGATGTGTTCGGCTTCCTCGGCATGCATGTCGCGAAGCCGAGCGGCCGTCTGGTCGTCCGCGCCTTCCTGCCGCAGGCGCACGCGGTTGCGGTCGTCGATCGTGCCACCGCCCGTGTGGTGGCCAAGCTCGACCGGATCGCCGACGAGGGGCTGTTCGCCGGACCCGTCGACGGCCGCACGGTGCCGTTTGCCTACCTGTTGCGGGTGACCAGCGGGGATGGCGAGGCGGATCTCGAAGATGCGTACCGCTTCCCGCCGTTCCTCTCGGCGGACGAAGAACATCAGTTCGCCGAGGGCACCTACCTCACCGCCTACGACAGGTTGGGGGCGCATCCGCTCCGCCTCGATGGCGTCGACGGCGTCTCCTTTGCGGTGTGGGCGCCGAACGCCGGCCGGGTGGCGGTCATCGGCGATTTCAATGGCTGGGACGGCCGCCGCCACGGCATGCGCTTTCGCCACGACTGCGGCATCTGGGAGATCTTCATCCCGTCGGTCACGACCGGTGCGTTCTATAAGTATGAGATCAAGTCCGGCACCGGCGCGTTGCTGACGGACAAGTGCGATCCGTACGCCTTCCAGGTCGAGCACGCGCCCGGCTCGGCCGCCATCGTCTGCGACCTCGGCAAGCACGCATGGGCCGATGCCGCCTGGATGAAGGCGCGGGCGGCGATGGATTTACGCCAACAGCCGGTCGCGATTTACGAGGCGCACCTTGGCTCCTGGCGGCGCAAGCCGGAAGATGGCCATCGCCCCCTGAACTATCGGGAACTGGCCGAAGACCTGGTCGGCTACCTTCGCGATCTCGCCTTCACCCATGTCCAGCTCCTGCCGATCGGCGAGTTCGACTTCGACGCCTCGCTCGGCTACCAGCCGTTCGCGCCGTTCGCACCGACCAACCGCTGGGGCGCCCCCGACGGCCTGCAGGTCCTGGTCGATCGCTGCCACCAAGCCGGCATCGGCGTCATCGCCGACTGGGTGCCGAACCAGTTCTCCGACGATCCGCACGGTCTGCGTTCCTTCGACGGCACCTTTCTTTACGAGCACCCCGACCCGCAGCGCCGACATCATCCGGGATCGAGCCCGCTCGTCTACGACTACGGCCGGCGCGAGGTTGCCGACTATCTTCTGAGCAACGCGCTGTTCTGGCTCGACAGGTATCACTTGGACGGACTGCGCATCGGCCAGCTCGCCAACATGCTGTACCTGGACTATGGCCGGTCGCGCGGCGAATGGACGCCCAACCGCTTCGGCGGTCACGAGAACCTCGATGCCATCGATTTCCTGCGCCGTTTCAACGAGGAGGTTTACGGCCGCCACAAGGGGGCGGTGACCATCGGCGAGGACAATTCCGGCTGGCCGCGGCTGTCGCACCCCACCTTCCTCGGCGGGCTCGGCTTCGGCTTCAAGTGGAACCTCGACTGGGCGCGCGACACGCTGCGCTATCTGTCGCGCAATGCCGTGCACCGGAAGTACTACCACGACGAGCTGGTGCACGCGATCGCCAAGTCCTTCGAGGAGAACTCGATTTCACCGTTGTCGCACCACGAGGTCGGCTTCGGCCGCGGCTCGATGCTGCGCAAGATGACGGGCGACCGCTGGCAGCGGTTCGCGAGCTTAAGGGCCTGTTATGCCTTGATGTACGCCGAGCCGGGCAAGAAGCTTCTGTTCATGGGCAACGAGTTCGCCCAGGAGCGGGAGTGGAACTCCGAGATCAGCCTCGACTGGCATCTGCTCGACGACCCGCAACACGCGGGCGTCCAGGCGCTGGTGCGTGATCTCAACACGCTCTATCGGGCGACCCCGGCGCTCCACGCCTGCGACTGCGAGGCGGCCGGTTTCGAGTGGATCGACTGCAACGACACCGACCAGAGCGTGCTGACTTTCCTGCGTCAGGCGAATCCGGCAGACGGCAAGGAGGCCACGGGGGCGGTGCAGCGCCCCGCCGCCGGCGGACCGGCCGTGGTCGCCGCGCAGTTCACGCCGGTGACCCGCCGCCACTACCGCATCGGCGTGCCGTTGCCGGGCGTTTACCGCGAGGTGCTGAACACGGATGCGCAGAAGTATGGCGGTGGCAATGCCGGCAACGAGGGCGCGGTGACGGCGATTGAAGAGCCGATGCATGGCCGCCCCTACTCGATTTCGGTAACCCTGCCGCCGTTGTCGACGCTGATCTTCGTCCACGAACAGGCATAGGGACACGGTGTGCATCGCCGCGGCCGCCTTTTCCCCTTAAGGCGATGGCGAGGGTGGCGGAAGTTTGGCAACGCCAAACGGTGTGAAACCGGCTATACTACGCCGCGATGAAAGACGGCTGCACAGCCAGGTGTCGAGCCGAAAGGTGTGCTGCGCGTCAATAACGTGTGTTGTGCGTCAACGAGACGTCAGCACATAAGAAAAATGCCGGCCGCGGCGGGAGGAACGGGATGCATGAGCTCGCGCTGTGCGAGAGCATGCTGCGGATCATCAAGAAGGAGGCGTGTGAGCGCAGCTTCGCGCGCGTGCTCGCGGTTACGCTCGAACTCGGCGCCTTCTGCGGCGTCGTCCCCGATGCCATCGAGTTCTGCTTCCGCGTGCTGACCCGCGGCACGCTCGCCGACGGCGCGCGCCTCGACATGGTCTGGTTGCCGGGCCAGGCGTGGTGCATGCACTGCGGCGAGACCGTGACCATCGAAGAGCGCTACGACTGCTGTCCGCAATGTGGCAGCTATGAGCTGCATGCCAGTGGCGGCCAGGAGTTGCGCATCAGGGACCTGGAGGTGGAGTGATGTGTACGGTCTGCGGGTGTGGCGTGCCGACCGCCATCGAACCCGGCGATCGCACGGCCGTGCCGGCGCCCGCCCACGATCATGCCCACGGTCAGGACCACACGCATGACCACGCGCATGGGCATGAACATGGGCATGCGCACGCGCACAATCACCACCACCACCACCACGGTGGCCACCACCATCATCACGATCCCCATGACGGCGCTGGCGCGCTGGATTTCACCGCGGCACCCGTCGCACTGGCCGATGCGGATGGCGGGACGGCCCGTGTCATCCGTCTGGCCGAAGACATCCTGGGCGAGAACAACCGGCTGGCGGCGGCCAATCGGGACTGGTTGCACCAGCGGCGGATCGCGTGCCTCAATCTCATCTCCGGGCCGGGCGCCGGCAAGACGACGCTGCTGGTGCGCACGCTCGCCGATCTGGGCGGCCGCCGGCCGCTGGCGGTGATCGAAGGCGACCAGCGCACCAGCGTCGATGCCGAGCGCATCCGCGCCACCGGGGTGCCCGCCGTGCAGATCAACACCGGGCAGGGCTGTCATCTCGATGCGCGCATGGTCGGCCGCGGCTTTGAGCGCCTGCAGCCGGCGGAGGGCGCGCTGGTGTTCATCGAAAACGTGGGCAACCTGGTTTGCCCCGCCGGCTTCGATCTGGGCGAGGCGCACAAGGTGGTGCTGCTCTCGGTCACGGAAGGCGAGGACAAGCCGCTGAAATACGCCGAGGCCTTCCACGCCGCCGATCTGATGCTGCTGACCAAGATCGATCTGTTGCCGCACGTCGGCTTCGATACGGCGCGCGCGGTGGCCTACGCCCGCAGGGTCAACCGGCGGATCGAGGTGATCGAGGTTTCGGCGACGCGCGGCGACGGGCTGGCGCAGTGGTATGACTGGCTCGATCGGGCGTGCGGCCGGATCGACGCGGCGATGGGCGCCCAGGCGTGACGGCGCTGAAGGAAGCCGTCGCCGCCGCCGACGCGGCGGTCATCGCCGCAGAAATCGCGCTGCCGCGGCCATCGCCGGGAGTGCTCGGCGTCGGCGCGTTCCTGAAGAACACGATGTGCCTGGGCCTTGGCCGGCGCGCCCTGATCTCGCGTGATGTCGGCAACCTGGAGACGGCCGACGCGGTGCGCGCCTTCAACGCGACGGCCGACGCGCTCGTCGCCATGGCCGGCGATCGGCTCGGCGCCATCGCCCACGACCTGCATCCCGATTTCCACTCGACCCGTTTCGCCGAGGAAGCGGCGGCCGCGCGCGGTATTCCTTCGGTGCCGGTGCAGCATCATCACGCGCATATCGCTGCCGTCATGGCCGAGCACGGGTGCACCGCGGCCGTCCTCGGTCTGGCGCTCGATGGCTTCGGCCTCGGCGATGACGGCGCGGCCTGGGGCGGCGAATTGCTGCTGGTCGACGCCGCCGGCTTCCGGCGGCTTGGCCACCTGGCGCCGCTGCGGCAGCCGGGTGCCGACAAGGCGGCGCGTGAGCCGTGGCGGATGGCGGCGGCCGCCCTGTTCGCGCTCGGTCGCGGGGCGGAGATCGGCCGGCGCTTCGCCGCGCTGCCCGGCGCCGGCATCATCGCCCAGATGCTGGAGAAGAACGTCAACTGCCCGGCGACGACCAGTTGCGGCCGGCTGTTCGATGCCGCCTGCGGCCTGTTGGGGGTGATGCCGGTCGCCCACTTCGAAGGTGAGGCGCCGATGGCACTCGAACGCCTCGCCGTGGCGCCTGCGGTCGATGCCGGCGGCTGGCGTCTCGGCGACGACGGCGTGCTCGACGTCCTGCCGCTGCTCG
This sequence comes from uncultured Defluviicoccus sp., assembly GCA_964401555.1. Classification (GTDB taxonomy): domain Bacteria; phylum Pseudomonadota; class Alphaproteobacteria; order Rhodospirillales; family Defluviicoccaceae; genus Defluviicoccus. The sequence goes on along the minus strand of CAYNYW010000013.1, from coordinate 59,476 downwards.
ACCGTCTGCCGGGCATGAACGCGGACGACGGCGCCAACCTGTTCCACGGCACGCTGGCCGCCGCGCTGGGCGCCTGGGTCGGCTGGGCCTCGGCCGCGACCGGCGTCCGCGGCGTCGCGTTCGGGGGCGGCTGTTTCTTCAACCGCGTCCTGCGCGAGCGCTTGAGCGTCGATCTCGCGGACCGCGGGATCACGCCGCTGTTGCCGCTCCGGCTGTCGCCGGGCGATCAGGCGATCAGCCTCGGCCAGGTGTGGGCGGCCACGATGAGGGAGGGATAGGCCTGTCATGTGTTTAGCGGTTCCCGCGCGCATTACGTCGATCGATGCCAGCGGTCTCGCCAAGGCGGAGGTCGGCGGCATCGTCAAGGACGTCAACCTCTGCCTCATCGATGACGTCGCGGTCGGCGATTATGTCATCGTTCACGTCGGCTTCGCGCTCTCCAAGCTGTCCGAGGACGAGGCGGCAGCGACGCTCAAGCTGTTCGCCGACGCCGGCATGCTCCCGCCCGCGCCGGAAGGCGAGCCGGAAAGCGGGCCGGAAGGCGAGCCGGAAAGCGGGCCGGAAGGCGAGCCGGAAAGCGGGCCGGAAGGAGACGTGCGGCAATGAGCGTGCGCTTCATCGATGAGTTTCGTGATCCGGCGCTCGCGCGCACGCTGGCCGCTGCGATCGCCGCCGAGGCGCGGGCGGAGCGGACCTACAATCTCATGGAATTCTGCGGTGGGCACACGCATGCCCTGTTTCGCTACGGCGTCCAGGACCTGCTGCCGGCCAACGTGCGGCTGATCCATGGCCCGGGCTGTCCAGTCTGCGTGCTGCCGATGGGCCGCGTCGATCAGGCGGTGCAGCTTGCGCGCGATTACGGCGTGATCCTGTGCACCTATGCCGACCTCCTGCGCGTGCCGGGACCGGAGCGGATGACGCTGTTCAAGGCCAAGGCGGCCGGCGCCGACGTGCGCATGATCTACGCCAGCTCCGATGCGCTCGCCATCGCCGCGGCCAATCCGCATCGCGAGGTGGTGTTTTTCGCCATCGGCTTCGAGACGACGACACCGCCGACCGCGGTCGCCCTCAAGGCCGCACAGGCCGAGGGGCTTGCCAATTTCTCGGTGCACTGCAATCACGTGCTGACGCCGGCTGCCATCGGCGCCATTCTGGCGAGCGAGGGCCAGGACGACGGCGCCCCGATCCTCGACGGCTTCATCGGTCCCGCCCACGTTAGCGCGGTGATCGGCTCGCGGCCCTTCGAGCGGTTCGCCGCCACCTACCGGCGGCCGGTGGTGATCGCCGGCTTCGAGCCGCTCGACATCATGCAGGCGATCCTGATGCTGGTCCGCCAGCTCAACGACGGCCGGGCCGACGTGGAGAACGAGTACACCCGCGTCGTCAGCCGCGACGGCAACCGCAAGGCCCAGGCGCTGATGGCGGACGTCTTTACCTTGCGCGACCGCTTCGAGTGGCGCGGCCTCGGCGAGGTGGCGGCCAGCGCGCTTGCGATCCGCGACGAATTCGCCGCCTTCGATGCCGAGCGCCGTTTCGCGCTGACGACCGCGGTGGTCGCCGACAACAAGGCGTGCGAGTGCGGTACCATCCTGCGCGGCCGCATGGAGCCGCCCGAGTGCAAGCTGTTCGCCACCGTGTGCACGCCGGACAATCCCATCGGCGCCTGCATGGTTTCGTCGGAAGGGGCGTGTGCCGCCTACTATACCTTCGGCCGGCAGCGCCAATCGCACCGGACGCAAGCGCGCGCGAGCGTCGGCCGATGAACACGTTCCGGCGCGCCCATCCGCGGCCGCTCGACGTCCGCCACGGGCGGATCGAGCTGGCGCACGGCTCCGGCGGCCGCGCCATGGCGCAGCTCATCGAGGAGCTGTTCGAGACCAGCTTCGACAACCCGTGGCTCGCCCAGCGCAACGACCAGGCGGCGTTCGCCGTCGATGCCGGTCGCATGGTGATGACCACCGACGGCTTCGTCATCTCGCCCTTGTTCTTTCCCGGAGGCGACATCGGCGCGCTCGCCGTCAACGGCACGATCAACGACGTCGCCATGGGTGGTGCCACGCCGCTGTTTCTGTCGTGCGCGATGATCATCGAGGAGGGCTTCGCGCTGACCGAGCTGAAGGCGATCGCGGCATCGATGGCGCACGCGGCCAAGGCGGCCGGCGTGCCCATCGTCACCGGCGATACCAAGGTGGTCGAGCGCGGCCATGGCGACGGCATCTTCATCACGACCACCGGCATCGGCCGCGTTCCCGATGGCGTCAACATCTCCGCCGAGCGGGCGCGGCCCGGCGATGTGGTGCTCTTGAGCGGCGGCATCGGCGATCACGGCATTGCCGTGCTGTCCCAGCGTGAAGGGCTGCAATTCGAAACCGACATCGTCTCCGACTGCGCCGCCCTGCACGGCCTGGTCGCGGCGATGGTCGCGACCGGCGTCGATATCCACGTCCTGCGCGATCCGACCCGCGGCGGCCTCGCGGCCGTGCTCAACGAGATAGCGCATCAGTCGGGGGTCGGCGTCGTCGTGCGCGAGGACGCCATCCCGATCGCGACGCCGGTGCGCGGCGCCTGCGAGCTGCTCGGCCTCGATCCGCTCTACGTCGCCAACGAGGGCAAGCTGGTCGCGTTCTGCGCGGCGGACGATGGCGCGCGTCTGCTGGCGGCGATGCGGGCGCATCCGCTGGGCGCGGCGGCCGCGATCATCGGCGAGGTCATCGACGATTCCGAGCGGTTCGTGCAGATGGACACCAGCTTCGGCGGCCGGCGCATCGTCGATTGGCTGGCGGGTGACCCGCTGCCGCGGATCTGCTAAGAAGGCCAGTTATCGACGCGAGGGCCGGGCGCCGATGACGCGCCCCGGCCGCGGCGTCCAAAGGCGATGCAGCCGCAAGCGGTGCATCCGAAGGGGGAGCGTCCGAAGGGGAAACCCGCCAAGGGGGATCGAGCGGATGCCGCTGGTTGCAACGGAAGTCAAGGACGGGATCGGCACGCTGACCATGGCCGATCCGCTCAAGCGCAATGCGCTTGGCCGGGCGCTCACCGCCGAGATGGTCGCGAGCCTCGACGCGTTCCGGGCGAACGGCGTCCGCGTCGTCGTCGTCCGCGCCGCGCCGGGCGCCAAGGTCTGGTCGGCCGGCTACGATATCGGCGAACTCGACGACGTGAGTCGGGACGCGCTCGGATCGAGCGACGGTATTCGGGCGCTGGTGCGCGCCATCGAGGATTTTCCCGGCGTCGTCATTGCCCTGCTCGAAGGCGGTGTCTTCGGCGCCGCGTGCGAGCTGGCGATGGTGTGCGATCTGGTGGTGGCGACGCCGGATGTCAGCTTCGCGATTACGCCGGCCAAGCTGGGCCTCGTCTACAACGTCTCGGGCCTGCAGGCGCTGTTGCAACGCATCCCCTTGGGCCTGGTCAAGGAGATGGCGTTCAGTGCGGCGGTGGTGGGCGCCGAGCGCGCCGAGCGTCTCGGCATCGTCAATCATGTGGTGGCGGCCGACGCCATCGGGGGCTTCGTCGACGCGCTGGCCGGCCGCATCGCCCAGCTTGCGCCGCTCAGCATCGCCGCGATGAAGGAGGAGTTGCGCATGCTGCTCGACGTGGTGGCGCTGTCGCCGCGGACGGTGGAGCGCATGCAGGCGCGGCGGCGCGCGGTGTTCGGCAGCACGGACTATAGGGAAGGTATCGCGGCGTTTCGCGAGCGGCGGACGCCCGGATTTCAGGGACAATGAACATGGCCGTTGATATCGAGGTGATCGCGCAGATGCCGCAGGGACCGGCGCGGGCGACACCGCTGTTGTTCGTGCACGGCGCTTACGCCGGCGCCTGGGTGTGGGAAAGCCATTTCCTGCCGTACTTTGCCCGTAACGGCTACGCCAGCTATGCCTTGAGCCTGCGTGGTCACGGCGCCAGCGCGGGCCGGGAGCGGCTGATGCAGACGCGCCTTAAGGACTACGTCGAGGACGTCGAGAGCGTCATGGCCCGGCTGCCGGCGCCGCCCGTCCTGATCGGCCACTCGATGGGCGGCGTCGTCGTGCAGAAGGTGCTGCACCGCCACGCGGTGCCGGCGGCGGTGCTGATGGGATCGGGACCGCCGCACGGCCTGATCGGCTGCTGGCTCAACATGCTGCTCAACCATCCGCGGCTGCTGGTGCAGCTCGCCATGAAGGAGATGGGCGGACCCTTCGCGGGCGACGACGAGGCGCTGCGCCGGGCGCTGTTTTCCGACGACACGCCCGACCACGTCGTCCAGCACGCGTTGCCGCGCATGGAGGCGGAATCCCCCCTCGTCGTCCTCGATCTGTGGGGCCTCGATCTGCCGCCGTCGCTCCGGCTGCTCGATCTGCCGGTCCTCGTGCTGGGCGCCAAGGACGATGCCTTCATCTCCGAGGGCGCGCTCGAAGCCACCGCCTGGACCTACCGGACCAAGGCCGAGATCTTTGCGGATGTCGCGCATGCGATGATGCTCGATCATCACTGGGATGCGATTGCCGGTCGTATGCTCGGTTGGCTCGAAGGGACGCTCGCCGACGACCGAGGCACTCGGGGGCTGGCGGCGGCCTGATCCAAAATGGAAGGCGCGGGTGCCGGCGAGCGAGGAGGGTAACGGCAACGACGGGGAGGGCGATGCAGCTCGAAGTGATCGGCCGCAAGCCGGAACAGACCGCGCGGGCGACGGCGCTGTTGTTCGTGCACGGCGCCTATTCGAGTGCCGCGCTGTGGGCGCCGTACTTCCTGCCGTTCTTCGCGGACGCCGGGTACAACGCCTACGCCCTGAGCCTGCGCGGCCACGGTGCCAGCGAAGGGCGCGAGCGCCTCGCGCAGACCCGGCTGCGGGATTACGTCGACGACGTGGTCCAGATTTGCTGCGAGCTCGAAGAATGGCCGGTCCTGATCGGCCATTCGATGGGAGGCATGGTGGTGCAGAAGGTGATCAACGATCACCCGATTCCGGCCGCTGTGTTATTGGCCTCGCCGCCGCCGCATGGCCTCCTGCCGAGCATGCTGAGCGCCGCGGTGTTCAATCCGCGGGTGTTCCTGCAGATGAGCCTGCTGCAATTCCTGGGGCCGGACGCGGCCTCGCTTGATGGTGCGCGCCGCGCTCTGTTCCGCCCCGAGACGCCGGACGAGGAGATCCGTCGCCTGCTGCCGCCGGCGGCGCCGGGTTCGCTGCGGGTCATGCTCGATATCTTCGGATTCGATCTGCCGCCGTCGATGCCGAGGCGTGACGTGCCGGTGCTGGTGATGGGCGGCAAGGAGGACGCGTGCGTCACCAACGCCGCGGTCGAAGCCTCCGCGCGGGCCTATGGCACGCACGCCGAGATGTTCGAGGGTATGCCGCACGCCATGATGCTGGACCGCGAGTGGCAGCGTGTGGCGCAGCGAATCCTCGAATGGCTCGACGCGACGCTGATCCCGCCAGCGGCGCCGGCTTAGACCGGCTCGGCGCGGCCTCCCGCATCGCTCAAATACGCGCGCGCTTCGGCCTGGGTTTCGAACACGTGCGGCGCCACCTTGCGCAAGGTGAGCGCATCGCCGAGCTTCATGCGCAGGAAGGCGCTGGTGGTGTAGCGGGTCACCTTGATGTAGTAGGCGGCCTCCATCGCATGCACCATGCGCGCGTAGGAATCCAGCAGTGCGTCGTCGATGTGGAAGCTGTCGTAGTTGACGATGACGTTGACGCGATGGCCGATGGCACGGCAGCGTTGCTCCACGGCGGCGCGGATCTGCGCGATGTCCTGCTCGGAGCGCACGCGTAGCCCCTCGAAGTTGAGGAAGAGGATGTCGCGCTGGGCGTCGTAGCCGATGCGCGGGCCTAAGTCGGCGTATCCCGCGAAATCCTTGGCGAGACCCATGGGTTCGGGGCGGAAGATGCGGGCGTCCATCAGCCGGACCTCGTCGACGATCGGCGCGAACGCCATCTGCGCCAGGATGTCGCGCTCGACGTCGATGCCGGGGGCGACTTCGATCAGCGCCAGCCCGCCCTCGGTCAAGCGAAACACGCAGCGCTCGGTGACGAACAGGACCGGCTGGCGGGTCTCGCGCGCATACGCCGCGCTGAACGTCACCTGGCCGACATTGGCGACGAACTTCTGCGCACGTCCCTCGTTGGCGATGCGCACGATCCCGTCCTCGACCTCGACCTGCAGGCCACCGGCGGTAAAGGTGCCGGCGAACACGATCTTGCGCGCGTTCTGGCTGATGTTGATGAAGCCGCCGGCACCGGCGAGCTTGGGCCCGAAGCGGCTGACGTTGAGATTGCCCTCGGAGTCGCACTCGGCCAGGCCCAGGCACGCCATGTCGAGCCCGCCGCCGTCGTAGAAATCGAACTGCTGGTTTTGCGCGATGATCGCTTCGGCGTTGACGGCGGCACCGAAATTGAGGCCGCTCTGCGGCACGCCGCCGATGGAGCCGGGCTCGGTGGTCAGCGTGACGTAGCGAAGGATCTGCTCCTCGTTGGCGACGGCGGCGACTCCTTCCGGCATGCCGATGCCGAGGTTGACGATGCCGCCCGCCGGCAGATCGAAGGCGCAACGCCGCGCGATGATCTTGCGCTCATCGAGCGGCAAGGGTGAAAGCGAGGCGAGCGGCACGCGAATTTCCGCCGAGAACGCAGGATCATAAGCCTCGGCGTACGTCTGGGCATGATGTTGTGCCTCGGCGACGACGACGCAATCGACGAGGATGCCGGGGATCTGCACCTGGCGCGGGTGCAGCGAGCCGGTCTCGGCGATGCGCTCGACCTGGGCGATGACGACACCACCGGAATTACGGCAGGCCATGGCCATGGCGAGGTTGTCGAGGACGAGCGCCTCCTTCTCCATCGTGACGTTGCCGGCCGAATCGGCGGTGGTGCCCCGCACGAAGACGACGTTGATGGGGAACGCCTTGTAGAACAGCCATTCCTTGCCGGCGAGCTGTACGACCTCGACCAGGTCTTCGGTGCTCACCGCGTTGATCTTGCCGCCCTCGCGGCGCGGATCGACGAAGGTGCCGAGACCGACGCGGGTGATCGTGCCCGGCTTGCCGGCGGCGATGTCGCGGTAGAGGTGCGAGATTACCCCCTGCGGCAGGTTGTAGGCCTCGATCTTGTTGTCGATCGCCAGCGCGCCGACCCTGGGGATCAGCCCCCAATGGCCGCCGACGACCCGTTTCAAGAGCCCTTCGTGGCCGAGGCGGTTGAGCCCGCGCTCGGAGCCGTCACCCTGGCCGGCCGCGAACAGCAAAGTCAGGTTGCGCGGCTCGCCGCCATCGAGGAACCGGCGCTCAAGCGTGATCAGCAGTTCCTCGGCGGCTCCGTTGCCGATGAAGCCCGTCGTCGCCAGAGTATCGCCGTCGCGAATCAAGGCGATGGCGTCGGCGGCCGAGACGATCTTGTTGCGCATCCCAGGCGTCCTCGTGCTGTCGAAAATGGGGCGAACGATAGCGCGGCTTGGGTCACGATGCCACGGCCGCACGACGATCTGTGGCAGTAATGCGCCCGGTTGTGCACGCCAAGGCTATCGCCCGTGTTGGAATTTCTATAATACTTCGGGTCATCGGTGCGGCTTCCGGGGCGCACCACTCGCGGCCGGAGGGTTGCGGGTTGATCGGAGCGGACTTCGTTCCGCCGAAGACTATGGGGAGAGAAACAGCGATGAAGCGACGCACGTTCATGCAGACGGCCGGCGTGGGCCTAGCGGCAAGCGCGATTGCGGCACCGGCGATCGCGCAGTCAATGCCGGAGATCAAGTGGCGGTGCGCGTCGAGTTTTCCCAAGAGCCTTGATACCATTTACGGCGCCGCCGAAATCGTCGCCAAACGCGTAGCCGAGATTACCGATAACAAATTCCAGATGCGTGTGTTCGCCGGCGGCGAGATCGTGCCCGGCTTGCAAGTGCTGGACGCGGTGCAGAACGAAACCGTCGAGTGCGGGCATACCGTCAGCTATTACTTCTGGGGCAAGGATCCGACGCTGGCGATGGATACCGCGATTCCATTCGGGATGAACTGCCGGCAGATGAACGCCTGGATGTATTACGGCGGCGGCCGCGAAGTGCTGGATGAGGCGTTCAAGCAGTACAATATCCGCAGCATTCCCTGCGGCAACACCGGCACGCAGATGGGTGGCTGGTACCGCAAGGAGATCAATTCGCTCGAGGACATGAAGGGCCTCAAGATGCGGATCGGCGGCTTCGCCGGCAAGGTGATCTCCAAGCTCGGTGTCGTGCCACAGCAGATCGCCGGCGGCGACATCTATCCGTCCCTGGAAAAAGGCACCATCGATGCCGTCGAGTGGATCGGCCCCTACGACGACGAGAAGCTCGGATTCAACAAGGTCGCCAAGTACTATTATTATCCCGGCTGGTGGGAAGGCGGCCCGATGCTGAACTTCTACGTCAATCGCAAGCAGTGGGAGGGGCTGCCCAAGGTCTACCAGGCCGCGCTTGAAGCGGCGTGCGCGGAATCCAACGTGCTGACCATGGCCAAGTACGATGCGCAGAACCCGGCGGCCCTCAAGCGGCTGATCGCGGGTGGCGCCGAACTCAAGGCCTTTCCCAAGGATGTGCTGGAGGCGGCGTACAAAGCGGCCCTTGAGGTCTACGCGGAGACCTCTGCGAGCAACCCGCTGTTCAAGAAGGTCTTTGACGCGATGATCGCCTTCCGCGATCCGGAGTTCCGCTGGTTCTCGGTCGCCGAGATGACCTACGATCGCTTCATGGTCACGCAGATCGCCAAACAGTAACCGCTGGCATCCTGCGCTGGCAGCAGGCACACAGGACAACACGCCGCCTCCCGGCCGGGAGGCGGCGTTTTTTTTGACCTAACGAAACGCCGGCAGCGGTGCTTCGTCTTCGACGTTGGGCACCTGGATTCTGATCTTGCTGATATCGACCTTCGGCCCATGGGAAATGCCGCCCAGCACCAGTTGCGGCAGGGCGATGACGATGGCGACCATGAGGAGCTGGATGCAGACGAAGGGGATCGCGCCCCAGTAGATCTGCGTCGTCGTGACGCCTTGCATCGTCTTGCCGGTTACCCGGTCGACGTAAGGACCGCTGGGTGCCACGCTCCTTAGATAAAAGAGCGCGAAGCCGAAAGGCGGGTGCATGAATGACGTCTGCATGTTGACGCTCAGGAGCACACCGAACCAGATCAGGTCGATGCCGAGTTTTTCGGCGACCGGGGCCAGAAGTGGCACGATGATGAAGGCGAGCTCGAAGAAGTCGAGGAAGAAGGCGAGCACGAAGACCATGACGTTAACGACGATCAGGAAGCCGAGCTGGCCGCCGGGCAGGCCGATGAGCAGGTGCTCGACCCACAGATCGCCGTTCACACCGCGGAAGATCAGGCCGAACACCGTGGCCCCGATCAGGATGAAGATGACGAAGCACGACAGCTTCGCTGTCTTGTCGAGGGCTTGGCGCACCAGATCCACCGTCAGCCGCCGGTTGATCGTGGCGAGCACCAGAGCGCCGGTGGCGCCCATGGCGCCGCCCTCGGTCGGCGTCGCAACGCCTAAGAAGATGGTGCCCAGCACCAGGAAGATCAGGAACAACGGCGGGACGAGTGCCACCAGGACCCGCCGCAACAGTTGCAGGCCGTGCAGGGTTCGGGCCTCGGCCGGCAGCGCGGGCACCGCCTTGGGGCGGAAGACGGTGTTGAGGAGGATCCAGCCGGCGTACATCGCCGCCAGCGTCAGACCGGGGAACAGGGCGCCTTCGTACATTTCGCCGACCGAGCGGCCCAACTGGTCGGCCATGATAATCAACACCAAGCTCGGCGGGATGATCTGCGCGAGCGTGCCGGATGCGGTGATGACGCCGGATGCGATGCGCCGATCGTAGCCGTACCGCAGCATGATCGGCATCGAGATCAGCCCCATCGAGATCACCGAGGCGGCGACGACGCCGGTGGTCGCGGCCAAGAGCGCGCCCACGAAGACCACGGCGAACGCAAGCCCGCCGCGCAGCGGCCCGAAGAGCTGACCGATGGTATTCAGAAGGTCCTCGGCCATGCCGCTGCGTTCGAGGATCAGGCCCATGAACGTGAAGAACGGCACCGCGAGCAGCGTATCGTTGCGCATGATGCCGAACACGCGTTCCGGCACCGCCTGCAGCAATTCCGGCTTCAGCAGGCCGAGTTCGATGCCGAGCAGGCCGAAGAGCAGGCCATTGGCGGCGAGCGAGAACGCCACCGGATAGCCGATCAGCAGCAACACGACGAGCGCGGCGAACATCAAGGGCGCCATCTCGGCGGTAAGAAACGCGCTCATTGCTTTTGCTCCTGCCCTTTCAACTCTTCGAGAAGCGCAAGGTCCACCTCGTGGTGTCCCTTTTCCGCGAAGGGGTCGGGCGCCACTCCGGCCAGGAATGCGATGCGCTTGATGATCTGCGAGACGCCCTGCAGAGTGAGCAAGAGGAAGCCGACGGGGATCAAGAGCTTGACCGGCCAGCGAATCAACCCGCCGGCATCGGTGGAAATCTCGCCGATCTCATAGGACTTCATGAACAAGGGCCAGGCCAGCACCATGATCATCACCGCCATCGGCAGCAGAAAGAACAGGCCGCCCAAGATGTCGATCATCGCCTGGGTGCGATGCGAGAGCTGACCCGCGATCACGTCGATGCGCACATGTTCGTCGCGCAGGAGCGTGTAGCCGGAACACAGCAGAAACACCGCAGCGAACAGATACCATTGCGCCTCAAGCCAGGCGTTGGAGCTGGTATCGAAGGTGTAGCGGACGATGGCGTTGCCGGCGGCGATGAGGACCGCCACCAGAACCAGCCAACGCACTCCCTCTCCGACCTTTTCGTTGATGATATCAATGGGTCGGCATGCTCGTAGCAACACTCGCAGCACGACGCGATCCTCCCGATTATTCTTCCAGCTCCTTACCAATAACGGTGGTAGATCGAAACTTCCACACACAAGTGGGTGGTCCGGGCCGGCTGTCCCCTGTTTGCGGGCCGACCGGCCGGCGGCCGGCGCCGCGCCCGACGACGGCGCCGGCGGACATCCCCCTTGATTTCGCCCGATTGATTTGCAGTTCTTAAGCGCGAGTCTCGTTGCGGGTTTTCGGAACGCGAAGGGAGGGCTGCAGATGGCGGTGCGCGGGATATCGAGGCGGTGCTTGCTCGCGGCGGGCGCCGCCTTCGGCGTGGTTGCCGCCGTGTCGCTGGCGCCGAGGCCGCTCAAGGCCGATGCCGAAGGCGACAAGGCGCGCGCATTCATCGAGGGATTGGCGACAACCGCGGTTGCCGCCCTGACCGAACCCAACGTTGCGCCGGAGGAGCGTCAGCGGCGTGCAGCTGCGCTGCTGAGGGACAACTTCGCGTTGCCGACCATCGGACAGTGGGTGCTCGGCCGCTATTGGCGCGTCGCCACCCCCGACGAGCGTCGGGAGTACATGAAGCTGTTCGAGGAATTGATCGTCAGCACGTACATCAATCGCTTCAACCAGTATTCCGGCGAGAAGCTGGTGGTCACACGGACGATGAACAGTGATGACGGCGGGGACGTCATGGTCTATTCGGAAATCGCCCGGCCGGGCGGCGCGCCGGTCGAAGTCGACTGGCGGGTGCGCAACAAAGACGGCACCAACAAGATCGTCGACGTCTATGTCGAGGGGATCAGCATGGGGCAAACGCAACGCTCGGAGTTCGGCTCGATCATCCAGAACAACGGCGGTTCCATCGCGGCGCTCCTCGACGAGATGCGCCGCCGCGTCGGTCACAGAACCTGATTCGGCCACCCAGCGCGAGATGATGTCGCCTTGCAACCATCGATGATGTCGACCGCCGCGCCCTCCGCCGTCGAGGCACCGTCCGGCAAGGATGTCGCCTACGAGAACTTCCCCGTCGGCTCGTGGCTGCTCAAGGCGGCGCTGCGGCCGCACGTCGCGGTGTTCTATGCGTATGCGCGCGCCATCGATGACATCGCCGACAGTCCCGATCTGCCGGCCGAGGAAAAGGTCCGCCGGCTCGATGGCTTCGCCCGGGCGATCCAGGACGATCGTGGCGACGATCCGGCCTACGCCAAGGCGCACGCCATGCGTCGAACCCTGGCGGAAACCGGGATCACGCCGCGTCACTGCCTCGATCTGATCTCGGCGTTCAAGCAAGACGCGGTGCAGGCACGCTATCGCACGTGGGCCGATCTGATCGATTACTGCGATCGCTCGGCGGCGCCGGTCGGCCGCTTCCTGCTCGATCTGCACGACGGCTGCCGTCTCGGCTACGCTCCGGCCGACGCCTTGTGCAACGCGCTGCAGGTGATCAATCACCTCCAGGATTGCCAGGACGACTATCGCACGCTGAACCGGATCTATCTGCCGCTGGACTGGCTGGACGAGGAGGGGGCGCGCATCGACGACCTCGACCGCGCGTGCCTGAGCCCCGGCCTGCGTCGCGTGCTCGACCGGGCGCTCGATGCCACCGCGGCACTGCTCGTCGCCGCCAAGCCGTTGCCGGGCGGTCTTGGCAGCCGCCGGCTGGCCATGGAATCGGCGGCCATCTTGAACATCGCCGAAGCCCTGGTCGAGCAGCTGCGAAAGCGCGATCCTCTCGCCGCGCGGGTTGCACTGACCACAGCGGACTACGCTTGGTGCTGCGCCCGGGGTGCGGCGAGAGCGTGGTGGTAGCGGATGCCGGCCGAGGCGCTGACGCCCTGCAGCGAGGGATGCGGCCCCTCCGCACCCGCGGCAACCGCGGGCGGTGATCAAGACCTGCCGGCCGCCGACGCCGAGGTGATCGTCCGACGATCCGGGACGTCGTTCTACTGGGGAATGCGTGTGTTGCCGCCGGACAAGCGAGCGGCGATGTACGCCATCTATGCCTTCTGCCGTGAGGTCGACGACATCGCCGATGAGCCGGCCGCACCCGCGAGCAAGATGGAACGGTTGCAGGCGTGGCGCCTGGAGCTCGATACCCTCTACGGAGGCCAGCCGCACCAAGGACAGCCGCGGTTGCCGGTGGCGAAGGCGCTCAAGCCCGCGATCGGCGCGTTCGCGCTGCGGCACGAGGACCTGCTCGCCGTCGTCGACGGAATGGAGATGGACGCGGCGCCGCGCGTTCGGCTCGCCAGCATGGCGGATCTGGCCGTCTACTGCGATCGGGTGGCGTGCGCGGTCGGCCGGCTGTCGGTGCGCGTCTTTGGGCTGCCGCAGCCCGAGGGCGATGCGCTGGCCGATGCCCTGGGCCGCGCCCTGCAACTGACCAACATCCTGCGCGATGTTAAGGACGATGCGGGGCGTGACCGGCTCTACCTGCCGGCCGAGCTGCTCGCGCGACACGCGATCACCGATGTCGAAAACGTCCAGGACGTCTTGCGCCAGCCGACGCTGGCGGCGGCGCTGGCCGAGCTGGCGGGGCTCGCCGAGGACGCGTTCGGGCGCGCGCGGCGCGTCATCGCGGATTGTGAACGCAGGGCGGCGCGGCCGGCCACGATCATGCTCGAAGTCTACCACCGCATGCTGAAGCGGTTGACGCAGCGCGGCTGGGAGCGCTGGGCGGAGCCGGTTTCGCTGTCGGCCCGCGAGAAGCTGTGGATTGCCCTGCGATTCGGGGTGATCTGAGGTGCAGGCCCGCGTTCACGTCATCGGCGCCGGAGTGTCTGGCCTGGCGGCGGCGGTGTCGCTGGCGAACCTGGGCGTGACGGTGACCGTCTACGAGGCGGCCGGTCACGCCGGCGGCCGGTGCCGGTCCTATTTCGACGCAGTGCTCGACCGGTCCATCGACAACGGCAATCATCTGCTGTTGAGCGGCAACCGCGCCGCGCTCGCCTACCTGGACCGGATCGGCGCCGCCGACCGCCTGGCGCAGCCGACGCGGGCGGCGTTCGCGTTTGTCGATGTCGCGACCGGGGAACGCTGGACGCTGCGGCCGGCGCGCGGCGTGTTCCCTTACTGGTTGTTCGTCGCCGGCAGGCGGGTGCCCGGCAGCCGGGCCACGGAATACCTGCGCGGCCTGCGCCTCGCCTGGGCCGGTCCCGCGGCGACGGTCGAGCGCTGTCTCGGCGGCGCGGGCGTGGCGTACCCCCGCTTCTGGCAGCCGCTCGCCCTGGCGGCACTCAATACCAGCCCCGACGAGGCATCCGCCCGACTGCTGTGGCCGGTCCTGCGCGAGACGTTCGGTCGCGGTGAGCGGGCCTGCCGGCCACTGATCGCGGCCGAGGGGTTGTCCAATACCTTCATCGATCCGGCGCTCGGCTTCCTGAAGTGGCGCGGCACCCGACTGCGCTGGCATGCGCGTGTCGGCGCGCTCGCGATCGGCGCCAACGGGGTCAACGAGATCCGGTTGGCTGACGGCGAGACGGTCTCCCTCGGCGTCGACGATGCGGTGGTGCTGGCGGTGCCGCCGCTGGCCGCGACCGCGCTGGTTCCCGGCCTGACGACCCCGACGCACAGCCGCGCCATCGTCAATGCCCACTTTCGCCTGACGCAGCGGGTGGCGGCACCTTTCATTCTCGGTCTGGTCGGTGGCGTCGGACACTGGCTGTTCGTTCGCGACGATGTTGCGTCGGTGACGGTGAGCGCGGCTTGCGCGTTGGCCGACGAGGCGAACGACCGAATCGCCGCCCGGCTGTGGCCGGAGGTGGCGCTGGCGCTGCGCCTCGATCGCGACGCGGGTGTGGCTTGGCGGGTCGTCAAGGAGCGCCGCGCCACCTTCGCGCAGACACCGGACGAGATGCGGCGCCGGCCGGCGGCGCGGACGGCGCACCCCAATCTGTTTCTCGCCGGTGACTGGACGGATACCGGTCTGCCGGCGACGATCGAAGGCAGCGTGCGTTCCGGCAACACCGCTGCAACACTCGCATCCCGATACGTCGGCGTCGCTTGACAGCAACCACCGCGATACAGCACGAAACAAGCAAGCGTATGACGATGGGGTAAGGGACAATGGCGCCGCTGGACACTCTCGCAGCCCCCCCCGCGACGGGGACGCCGCTGCCGCATGGGGCGGCGGCGATGGCGCTCGCGCGGTCGGCGGACGCGCAAAGTGCGGAAGGCCTGGACGCCGCGGTTGCCGAGGTGGGCGAATGGCTGTTGCGCCGGCAGGCCGGCGACGGCCACTGGGTGTTCCCGCTGGAGGCCGATGCCAGCATTCCGTCCGAGTACATTTTGCTCAAGCACTTCCTCGGCGAGCCGAGAGATGCCATCGACGGGCGCGTCGGCACCTACCTGCGTCGCCGCCAGGGCGCGCACGGCGGCTGGCCGTTGTTTCACGATGGCGAATGCAATCTCAGCCTGACGGTCAAGGCTTATTTCGCCCTGAAGGTGCTGGGTGACGAGCCGGACGCTGCGCACATGCGCCGCGCCCGCGAGGCGATCCTCGCCCGCGGTGGTGCCGCCAGGGCCAACGTCTTTACCCGCTATCTGCTGGCCTTGTTCGGAGAAATTCCGTGGCGCGGTGTGCCGTGGATGCCGATCGAGGCGGTGCTGCTGCCGAAATGGGCACCGTTTCACACCGAGAAGGTGTCGTACTGGTCGCGCACGGTAATGGTGCCGCTCTTGCTGTGCGCGGCCCTCAAGCCCGTCCCGCGCAGCCGCTACAAGGTCGGCGTGCGCGAACTGTTCCTTGAAGATCCGGAGGCGGTTCAGCGCTATCAGACCAATCCCACCGGTTCGCCGATCGGGCAGGGATTGCTGCTGGTCGATGCCCTCGGCCGTATTGTCGAGCCGCTGCTGCCGCGCCCGTTGCAGCACTCCGCGATCGATCGGGCGCTCGCTTTCATCAAGGAGCGTCTCAACGGCGAGGACGGGCTCGGCGGTATCTCCCCCGCCATGATGTACAGCCTGATCGCCTTCGATGCGCTCGGCTATGCCGCTGACCACCCCGATCGTGCCATCGGCCGCCGGGCCGTCGACAAGCTGCTGACCGCAGACGGCGACGAGGCATACTGCCAGCCGTGTCTGTCACCGGTGTGGGATACGGGTCTCGCCCTGCATGCCCTGATGGAAGCAGGGGTGGCACCGGACGGACCGGAGATTACGAAGGCGTGCACTTGGCTGTGCGAGCGTCAGGTGCTCACCGTTGCCGGGGACTGGCGGGCCAACCGTGGCCACGTGCGTCCGGGCGGCTGGGCCTTCCAGTATCGCAACGATTACTATCCCGATGTCGATGATACCGCCGTCGTCGTCATGGCGCTGCATCGCGCCGATCCCGAGCGCTACCGCGACGCGATCGCCCGTGGCGCCGAGTGGATCATCGGGATGCAGAGCGAAAACGGCGGCTGGGGCGCGTTCGACGCCGACAATGAACACTACTTTCTCAACCACATTCCGTTCGCCGACCACGGCGCGCTGCTCGACCCGCCGACCGCCGACGTCACCGCACGCTGCATCGGCATGCTGGGGCAACTGGGGTACGACCGTGACCACCCGACGATCGCGCGCGCCATCGCCTTTCTCAAACGCGAGCAGGAAGCCGACGGCTCATGGTTCGGTCGTTGGGGGACCAACTACATTTACGGCACCTGGTCGGTCCTGGCGGCGCTCAATGCCATCGGCGAGGAGATGGACCAGCCGTGGGTTCGCCGAGCGGTCGATTGGTTGAAAACGTTCCAGCGCGCGGATGGTGGCTGGGGAGAGGACTGCGCCAGCTACTGGTGCGAGCGGCGCGGCGAGGCGAAAGCCAGCACCGCTTCGCAGACCGCCTGGGCGGTGCTGGGCCTGATGGCCGCCCGCGAGGTCGACAGCGAGAGCGTGCGCCACGGCATCGCGTACCTGATGGCGGCACCGCGGGACGGCGGCAAATGGGACGAGACCTATTACAATGCCGTCGGTTTCCCACGGGTGTTTTACCTGCTCTACCACGGCTACAGCGCCTACTTTCCGCTGTGGGCACTCGCCCGCTACCGCAATCTGCAGGCGAGCAATCGTAAGCGCACCCCCTACGGCCTGTGAGTGGCTGATCTCGGTGTCGTTACCGGGTTGAAGACGGAGAGCGATTGCCTCTCGCGCTTCCGGGCTGGCGGGCAGTTGCGGCTGCGCTGTGCCGGCGCCCGGCCGCAGGCGGCCCTTGACGCGGCGCGCAGCCTCCTCGGCGAGGGCTGCCCTGGTCTCCTGAGCTTCGGGCTGGCGGGCGGGCTGGCGGCGGACGTGCAGCCCGGTGCCCTGATCATCGCCGATGCGGTGGTCGCGCCGGACGGCACGCGCTTCGCGGCCGATCGCGCGTGGCACGGTCGCCTCATGGATGCGTTGGCCGGCGAGCAAGAGATGCGCACGGGCATCATTGCCGGGGTCAACCGGCCGGTGGGCAGCCCGGCTGCGAAGCAGGCGCTGGCCCGGGCGCGCGGGGCGGTGGCGTGCGACATGGAAAGCCACATGGTCGCAGCCGCTGCGCTGGCCGCGGGCGCTCCGTTCGTCGTCGTGCGCGCCATCGCCGATGCCGCGACGGGCACCGTTCCCGACTGGCTCGAAGGCGCCATCGATCCCGACGGCCGTGCCAGGATCGGCTTCGTGCTGGCAGGCCTCTGCCGTCACCCGCGAGAGCTGGCACTGCTGCTGCGGCTCGCCCGCGACAGCGGCCGCGGCCTCGCCGCCCTACGCCGCCTCGCTCTTCGCGTCGGCCCGCGGTTTTGCTTCGACGCCGGCGGAGAGATGACGGACCAGCCCCTCGAACACGTACTCGGCCGGCCGCTGGGCGGATAGTGGAATTTCGGGCGCCATCGGGCGTTCGGTCTCCGGCCCGCGCCGGGCAACCCGCAGGGCGCGCCACGGCCGGCGGATCGTGTCGTTGACCGCCGTCGCCTCGTAGCCGCAGTGCACCATGCAATCCGCGCATTTCTCGTAGGCGCCGGTGCCGTAACGCTCCCAGGCGGTGTCCGCCATCAGCTCGGCGAATGTCCGGGCATAGCCCTCGCTCAGCAGGTAGCAGGGCCGCTGCCAGCCGAAGATGTTGCGCGTCGGATTGCCCCACGGCGTGCAGCGGTAGGTCTGGTTGCCGCACAGGAAATCCATGAACAGGCTCGACTGGCTGAACCGCCAGCGCCGCGCACCCTGGCGGCGGAAGACGTCGCGGAACAGCTCCTTGGTGCGCGTGCGGTTGAGGAAGTGCGTCTGATCGGGCGCCCGCTCGTAGGCGTAGCCGGGCGAGACGGTGACGCCCTCGACGTCGAGTTCCGCCATGCAGAAATCGAAGAAGGCGGCAATCCGTTCCGGCGCCATGTGATTGAACAAGGTGCAGTTGACGTTGACCCGGAAGCCTTGCGCGCGCGCCTTGCGGATCGCAGCGACGGCCCGGCGAAAGGTGCCGGGCTGGTTGACCGCACGGTCGTGGTCGTCTTCCAGACCGTCGAGGTGCACGGAGAAGGTCAGGTACTTGGACGGCGTGAACAGCCCCAGCTTCTTTTCCAGAAGCAGGCCGTTTGTGCACAGATAGACGAACTTCTTGCGCGCGACGATGCCCGCGACGATGCGGTCGATTTCCTTGTGCAGGAGCGGTTCGCCGCCGGGAATCGAAACCACCGGCGCGCCGCACTCGTCGACGGCGACGAGGCACTCCTCCACGCTCAACCTGCGGTTCAAGATGGCATCTTCGTAGTCGATCTTGCCGCAGCCGGGGCAGGCGAGGTTGCAGCGAAAGAGCGGTTCGAGCATCAGGACCAGCGGGTAGCGCTCGGTGCGCCGCAAGCGCTTGCCGATGATATAGGCGCCGACGCGGATCTGCTGAATGAGGGGAATTCCCACGGCTTTCGGTCTTCCTGTTGTTGGCGTCTTGTCGAGGGTGCCGCTGCCGGCGGCCGCTCACGCTCGGGCGATTGGCGTCCGCGCCTGAGGGGCAAGCTGGCGCGGCAGCTTGAACTGCATGTGCTCGTCGGCGCCGTCCAGCTCCCGGACCTGGATCGGTCCGAACGCGGCGAGCCGGGTGATGAGCGTCTGTACCAGTTCCTCCGGCGCCGACGCGCCCGCGGTCACACCGATGGTGGTGACATCGTGGAGCCAGGCCGGATCAAGGCCGTCGGCGTCATCGATCAGGTAGCTGGGCACCCCCATCTCGGTGCCGATCTCGCGCAGACGGCTGGAGTTGGAGCTGTTCCGGGCGCCGACCACCAGGAGCACGTCGACTTGGCTGGCGAGTTCGCGCACCGCCTGCTGGCGGTTCTGGGTGGCGTAGCAGATGTCCTTGACGTCGGGGCCGACGATCTTCGGAAAGCGTGCGCGCAGGGCATCGATGATGTCGCGGGTGTCGTCGACGCTGAGCGTCGTCTGGGTGACGTAGGCGACCTTCTCCGGATCACGGACTGCGATCCGCGGCACGTCGGCGGCGCTGGAGACGAGATGGACCCCACCGGGGATCCGCCCGGTGGTTCCCACCACTTCCGGATGGCCGGCATGGCCGATCAGGATCACCTCGCGGCCCTTGCGCGTGTGGTTGCGCCCCTCCTTGTGCACCTTGGTCACCAGGGGGCAGGTGGCATCGATGACCGGCAGAGCGCGCTGCTTGGCTTCGTCTTCGACCGACGTGCTGACGCCGTGGGCGCTGAAGACCGTCACCGCGCCGTCGGGAATCTCGTCGAGTTCCTCGACGAATACCGCGCCCCGCTCGCGCAATGCGGCGACCACGTGCCGGTTGTGGACGATTTCATGGCGGACATAAACGGGCGGCCCGTAGATGGCGAGCGCGCGCTCGACGATCTCGATGGCCCGTTCCACGCCTGCGCAGAAGCCACGCGGCTTGGCGAGGATGACGAGGCGCTCCGCCACGTCCGGATTTGCTGACGTCACCGCTGCTCCTTACCGTCCCTATTGTCCGAGGAATACCATGGGAAATTCTGCGCCGTTTTTGAAGCGCCACGCGCCCAAAGAATAGCATATGGGCCTGGGCTCTGTGGCGCTGCCGCCACGCGCCGGGCCGGCGTTACAGCCGCGTCGGGTTCGGCGCGTCGCCGTACACCGCCTTGGGATCGAAGGTCTTGGCGTCTTCGACGAAGCGCAGTGCGTTGCCGGCTTCCGCCCCGAGCGGGACGGCGCGGTAAAAGCACGAGCGATAACCGACATGGCAGCTTGCGCCGCCTTCGATGCGCACCCGCAGCCAGACCGCATCCTGGTCGTCATCGATCCGCATCTCGACGACGTGCTGGAGCAGGCCGCTGGTCGCGCCCTTGTGCCACAGGCATTGCCGGCTGCGGCTCCAGTAGTGCGCCTGGCCGGTCTCGATCGTACGCTGCAGCGCCTGCGCGTTCATGTAGCCGAGCATGAGCACCTCGCCGGTGTCGGCGTCGGTGGTCACCACCGGCAACAAACCGCTGGCGTCGAACCTCGGGGCGAGGTCGCGGCCTTCTTCGACCTGCTCGACGCTGGTGCGTGCCGCGAACGGCGGAGCGACTGCGGTGGTCTGGTCGGCGGACATCTTAATCAGCTTTTCCCTTGCCGTTTGCCACGCTTGCCCTTATGTCACGGACCTTTCCGGCCGGCAAGCCGGCCGCGTCGCTGACGAGGGATCTGCGCCATGGCCGTTCCGAAGAAGAAGACATCGAGGATGAAGCGCGGGCAGCGCCGTTCCCACCATGCGCTGAAGGCGCCGGCCTATGTCGAGGACAAGAGCTCGGGCGAGTTGCGGAGGCCGCATCACATCGATCTGGTGAGCGGCACCTACCGCGGACGACAGATTCTCGAACCGAAGTAGAACCAGCCGAAGCAGAGTCCGGGCATCAACCCCGGCAGGGGCGAGGCAATGGGCGAGCGGGACCCCGGCGGCTTCGAGGCGCGCATCCGCGAGTTGGCGTACCTGTTGTGGGAGAGCAGCGGCCGTCAATATGGCCGTGCGCTGGAGTATTGGCTCGCCGCCGAGCGCGAGGTATTGCGCAGCGTCGAACAGGCCGAGAGCCGGCTGTTGGGCATCGCTTCCGTCGACGGCAAGGGGGAGACCGCCAGGGCCGCCACGCCGCCGCCGGTCGCCCGCCCCGCGCCCGACGCTAAGAACCCAGACAGCGAAAATCCAGACAGCGAAAACAAGGAATAGCAAGACGGGTAAGGGGGATGCGACCGGTTCGCGCGACCACCGGTCCTCAAGGCTCCTGCTGCAGGAGTTCGTCCGCCTTGCCGTCGAGCACCCTGGTCAATTCAGCGATGCCGCCCTGGGCGAGGATCTTGGCGTACTCGGAGCGCCGGACCGCCAGTTCGCTGATCGCCTGTTCGAGCAGGACGTCGACGATGCGCCATTGGCCATTGCGAGCGCGCATGACGTAGGAGATCGCGACCGGATCGCCATCGGTGCGCACGAGACGGGTGTCGACGATGACCGCACCACGCGGTCCCTGCCGCTCGCCGGTGATCTCGAAACGCTCGCCGGTATAGCCGTTGAAGCGCGAGGCATAGGTGGCGACGCTGAACCGCTCGAACGCCGCCAGCAGGGCGCGCTGCGCGGCTTCGTCGGCGCCCGCCCAGGCCGAACCGGCGGCAAGCGCGATCATCTGCTCGAAATCGTACGTCTCGCGCAGCACCGGATCGAGATTGCGGTACCGTCCCTCGACACCCAGTTCCGCGGCACGCTGCATGGTATCCAGCAGCACCGCATGCAGATGGTCGATGACCGCCGCCGCCGGCGTATCGCCCGACGAGGGCGGCGGATCGGCCGAGGCGGGGAACCGTACGGCCAGCCAAAGGACGGCGACGAAGGCGCCAACAACGAGGAGCAGTCGCGACCAAAGTGTCATCGGTAGAACCACGAACAAACGAGAGAACCACACCAAAATGGCGGGCCGGTAAATGGCGGGCTGGCGGCGGGTCGTTCGACAGTGGTGGCGCGCCGCCTTCGAGCCATGGTGTTGCAACCTATCGGCGGCGGGCAGCGCTGACAACCGCCCGCCGTCGCGCGTCGCGCGAGGGACGCTGTGAGACGCCGGAAGTTGCGCACGCCCGGCGCTTGCGAAACAGCGCTCATTCCCTGCCGAGGTGGTGCACGCGGGTGCCTTCGTGGCCGAATAGTTGACTCTCATGCTCGAAACGTTATATGCAATACGCGTTGCTTTAGGTGTCGCCGCGAGCGGGGCACCACTGCCGTCAGTGGATTGATGGCAGACCAACGTGCCGTATTGCTTCGGAAGAAGGATGAAGGCAGATGACGATGTTCGTTGTCCAGATCCGACCCGGAACCTGAGGTCGAGTGCCTGCCGAAGACTCATGAGGCAGGCGGCACATCACTGAAACCGAATGGGACTTGCCGCGGGACGGCGTGTCGTCCGCAGCAAGGGCTGCTGTTGAGGAGATCACGGGCGATGAGCGTGCTGACATTACCGGCGATTGATCAGGATCGGGGTTTGACGCGCTATTTTCGCGAGATTTGGAGTTATCCGGTGCTGAAGCCGGAGGAGGAATACGCGCTTGCCATGCGCTGGCGCGAGGATGGCGACGTCGAGTCGGCTCACAAGCTGGTCACCAGCCACCTGCGGCTGGTCGCGAAGATCGCGTCCGGATATCGCGGCTATGGCCTGCCGCTTGGCGACTTGATCGCCGAAGGCAACATCGGGCTGATGAAGGCGGTGAAGAAGTTCGAGCCGGAGCGGGGCTTCCGGCTGGCGACCTACGCGATGTGGTGGATCCGCGCGGCGATCACCGAATACATCCTGCGCTCATGGTCGATGGTCAAGCTCGGGACGCTGGCGGCACAGAAGAAGCTGTTCTTCAGCCTCAACCGCATCAAGCGCCGGCTGAACATCCTGACCGACGGCAATCTGAACCACGAGCAGGCGGCGGAGGTCGCTGCGAAGCTGGAGGTTACCACCGGCGACGTCATCGACATGGACCGCCGTCTGGCGGCACCCGACGTCTCCTTGAACGCACCGCGCGGCAACCTCGACGGCGACGGCGCCGAATACATGGACCTCCTCGTCGACGAGACGCCGAGCCCCGAGGCGCTTGCCGCGAGCAAGGAGGAAGGCAGCTTCCGCCGTGATCTTCTGCGGCGGGCACTGGCGAGCCTGCCGGAGCGCGAGCGGCACATCGTTGCCGAACGCCAGCTTGCCGAGGAGCCCAAGACCTTGGAGGAATTAGGCGCTCATTACGGTATCAGCCGCGAGCGCGTTCGCCAGCTCGAGGCACGTGCGTTGCAGCGCCTGCAGAAAGTGGTGCTGGAACTGGCGGCCGAACCACCGGCCCCGGCCGCATTGGCGGCGATCGCCTAGAGGGCGCTCGCAGCGATCGTGCCGTATCGCCGGTCGCGCGCGAGAACCAGCGGTTCGATGCCAACGGATGAGTCCCATGCGTTGGCTGAATCGAACCACCAAATCATAGAGTTAGTGGATCGTACGATCACACGCTTGGGATGCAAGCGTGTGATCCGATCCACCAGCACCACGCGCGGCCGGTGGCGATCAGGATAGACGTGTAGCCAGGGCCCGTTCGCGCGCCTCTCGCCCGAACGGGCCGCTGCACGCCCCCCCTCCCTTTAGTGCATGACCAGCAGGCCGTCGGCGAAGCGGAACTCCGCCGGGCGGGCCAGCGTCGCCGCCGCGACCTTGACCGAGTGCAGCTTGCCGTCGAGGTTGCGCTGCCAGAAGGTAAGAAAGCGGCGCAGCACCGGGAACTCCGGCGCCAGATCGAGATCCTGCCAGATGTAGTTCTGCAGGAGTGCCGGGTGATCGGGCAGATGGTAGGTGATTTCGGCGGTCGTCAGGCGGTAGGCGAACAGCCGCGTGGTTGTATCCAGCATGATCGGTCTCCGTGTCGGACGGCTCGAAGCCCTGTCGCGTTGTTGGGCAGCGGCGCGCTCATTTCGTGTGCAATCGTTGTCTGATGCGCGCAATAATGGTTGTTTTGCGGGCGAGGGCGGTGGTGGCGCTGTTGCCCGCTGCCAGGGACCTTTGCCTTGATGACCGCGCCATGACGGTTGCTCCTCGGACCTTGCCGGGTTAAGTCTGCCGCGCTACTCAGCAATTTTGAGGCCAAATGTGACAGTCCGGCGACGGCGATGATCGTGCTGTTCACCGATTTCGGAGTGTGCGGCCCCTACACCGGGCAGATGAAGGCGGCCCTGTGTCGCGACGCGCCGGCGTGCGCGCTGATCGATCTGTTCGCCGATGCACCGACCTGCGATCCGCGGGCGGCGGCGTATCTGCTCGCCGCCTACGCGCCGGAGTTTGCGGCCGGCAGCGTCTTCTTGTGCGTGGTCGATCCCGGCGTCGGCAGCGACCGTGACGGCCTGGTCGTCGAAGCCGATGGCCGCTGGTACGTTGGTCCGGACAATGGCCTGTTCGAACTGGTGGCACGCCGCGCCGTGCGGGCGGCGCGCTGGTGGTCGATCACCTGGCGGCCGGAACGGCTGTCGGCCAGCTTTCATGGCCGCGATCTCTTCGCGCCGGTGGCGGCGCGTCTGGCGCTGGGGCACATGCCACCCGGCACGCCGAAAACAGGCGCTGCGCATCGCCGCGTCGACTGGGCGGACGACCTCGCCGAGGTGATCTACGTCGATGGCTTCGGCAACGCGATGACCGGCGTGCGTGCACGCGTCGTCGCCGCGGGCGCCAGGCTGGTCGTGGGCGGCGCCACGTTGGAGCGGGCGCGCACCTTTGCCGACGTTCCCCTGGGGCACGCATTCTGGTACGAGAACGCCAACGGTCTGGTCGAGATCGCCGTCAACCAGGGCCGCGCCGACGCGGCGCTGGCCTTGCGTCCGGGGACGCCGGTCGAGATCGTGGATGCGCCGGCCTCGTGCGGCGACGCCGGCGCGGCCGGGATGACGGCGGCGGAGGCTGAATACCGGTGTTCGTGATCCGCTTCTGGGGGGTGCGCGGCAGCATCCCGACCTGCTCGGCGCAGCACGTCAAGTACGGCGGCAACACGAGCTGCGTCGAGATCATCGCCGGCGCGCATCGCTTCGTGCTCGACGCCGGCACCGGCATTCGCGATCTCGGCCGGGACTTTCTCGCCAGCGATGTGCGCACGATCCATCTCCTGCTCAGCCACACCCACCTAGACCACATCGTCGGCCTGCCGTTCTTCCGTCCCGCCTATGATCCGCAGCGACGATTGAGCGTGCTGGCCGGCCATCTGCACGCGCAGGGCGGGGTGGAGCGGGTCCTCGCCCGGCAGATGGAGGACCCGGTGTTCCCGGTGCCGCTGGCGGCGATGCGGGCGATTGTCGAGTTTCAGGACTTCCCCGCCGGCGAAACCTTCGCCCTCTATCCCGATGTCACGATACGCACCGCGCCGCTCAACCATCCGAGCGGCGCCACCGGCTACCGCATCGAGCATGCCGGCGTCGCCGCCTGCTACGTCACCGACACCGAGCATGTGCCCGGCCGGCCCGATCAGAGCATCCTGGGGCTGATCGAGGGCGCCGACCTCGTCATCTACGATTCCACCTACGAGGAACCCGAGTTCGTCGAGCACATCGGCTGGGGGCATTCCACCTGGAACGAAGGCATGCGCCTGTGTCGCGAGGCGGGCGCCCGGCGTCTGGTCATCTTTCACCACGAGCCAGACCATGTCGATGCGGTGATGGATCGGATCGCTCTCGAAGCCGATGCCGCCTGGCCCGGCACCACCGTCGCCCGCGAGGGGCTGGCGATCACGCTGTGAGACCATTCTGGTTGATGATAATAGGATTTGTTGACGAGATCCGAGAAGATGCAATTTAAAATTGTTCTACTTTATTACAGACATGAAGCCTAAGGGTACACATGCGGCGCCTCTTGTCCTGCCTTCTGCGCTTGCCAGTTGAAATTAGAGCTGCGTGGATTTTAGGAATTCTAACAGTTGTTGGTATTGTTGGCGGCAATTATTTGAACTGGTATCTGGCTAGAAGTGATAAACATCCCGACGCGGCACAGATCGCGCTAGTAGACGGAATTGGTAATAGTACGGAAAGGCAAGAAGTAGTCGAGGTGCCAGATCTCATATCGTTTACTGATTTTCAAAAACTTGATAAGAACAAGTATGATGTTAATGAGCGGTTTGGGGTAGCGTATCCGCGGGCAGAATCGGACTATTATGAAGTTGGGGAGTGTAATTATGCGGAAACGATATCGCTGATGGATTTGCCGGCACTGGGAGATTTCCTGTTACTGCTTCCGTTGTCCGATTCCGATATGAAATTGAAGAGTTTCGGATTAAGAGAAAGGGAGCCACTAGATGTATCTATAGGAACATAATCCAGTATACAGAATCTGCAGATCACATATAATCCATTCTTGCGAGAGGAGGTTGCTGACAAATCGTTTGTGAAAACGCAAGATATTTTGCGGAAGATGTTGGGAGATGACATGGCACAGACGTTGTCGCGGGAATCCTATATGCAGAATACACGGAAATTGTTTGAAAGGTATAATGAAGCTGTTTTTCAAAAAGGTTTTTCCATAAAGAAACGTATTCAGAATGGCATATTTGTAACGATTTTAGATCAGAGTTTCCTGCGAAATCAAACGTTAAATTTCGTTCTTCCGAGAGTGACAATAATTGATATGGCAGCACAATATATAATAATGGGAAGAAGGCTTGGCCTGGGCAGTATATCAAATATTTATGTGAACACGCGCAAAAATATTATGTCGTATAATGAGAACATTAAAGTTGAGGATGTTGCGGTAAACGGCTCTGCAAGAAGCGGAAATATGGAAAACTATTCATTTGTATATGGTTGTCCGGACCATGCGATTTGGGTACAGTTTGTGTATTTTAATGTCGGACAGCCGATTGAAAATAATGATATACTGAAAAATTATTTGAGCGGATTGCGCTTGACTTGTGGCAAGTAGGCATCTGAGTGTGGATGCCAATATCACCGCTCGCGGAAGGCCTCGTGTCGCAGTTTGAGCACCGGCTCGATCAGATACTGCAGGACCGTTCTCGACCCGGTGTGGATGTCCACCAACGTCTGCATGCCGGGTGAGATCGGCAGCGGGGCGGCGTCCGTGCCGAGGTTGTTCTTCCGGGTGGCGACGATGACGTCGAAGTAGGTGTGGCCGGCGGCATCGGTCGAGGAATCCGGCGCGACGTGGATGACCTCGCCGTCGAGCCCGCCGTAGCGGACGAAATCATAGGTGGTCACCTTGACCAGGGCCTTCTGACCCTCGTGCACGTAGCCACGGTCGATGGGGTTGAGCTTGGCTTCCACCACCAGCTTGTCGTCGCTCGGAACGATTTCCATGATCGGCTCGCCCGGTTTGACGACGCCGCCGATGGTGTTGTAGCGCAGCTTCTTGACCACGCCGTCGATGGGGCTGCGGATGTCGGCGCGCGCGGTCTGGTCGGTGGCCTCGGCAAGCGATTCCTTGAGGCGGGCGATGACGTGCTCGCTTTGTTCGAGCTGGTCCTGGGCATCGCGGCGGAAGCGAGACTCGACTTCCTTCAGCCGCTTCTCCACCTCGACAACGGATGTCCGCGCGCGCGGCACCGCCTGATTGAGGCCGCGCAACTCGCCGTCGAGGTGCTCCACTTCGGCCTTGAGCTGCAGGTGCTCCATGCGCGCGGTCAGACCGTCGGCGAGCAGCGATTCCGACATCTCCAGACGCTGACGGGCGAGGCCGAGGTTGTTGGCGACGGCGCGGCGGCGCGCGTCGAGTTCCTGGACATCGAGCTGCTTCTGTCGGGCCTGTTCGGTCAGCACGGCCTGGCTCGAAGCGAGGCCGGCGAGGCTGGTGCGATGCGCCTCCTCCTCGGCGGCGGCAAGGTCCGGATGCCGCTGGGCGGCGGCGTCGGGCAGCGTGAGCGGCGTGCCGTTCACTTCTGCCGCCAGTCGGGCGCGGCGCAGAATCTCGCCGTCGAGGCGCGCCTGGAGCTCGTTGCGATTGACGCCGGACGTCGCGAGATCGAGGCGGAGCAGGGGATCGCCTTCGTGCACCTGCGTTCCTTCGACAACGAAGATGTGCTCGATGATGCCGCCTTCCAGGTGCTGGATCACCTTGACCCTGCCTTGCGGCACCACCTCGCCCACGGCGACGGAGACCTCGTCCAGGCGTGCGAAGGCGCTCCACACCGCGAAGGCGGCAAGAAATGCCATCACCGGCCAGGCAGCGATGCGCCAGGTAGGCAACGGATGCCGGCTGATCAGCGCGTCGAGGCGGCTCATCGCACCAGGGCGTCCGTTACGGCGAGCGCGGCATCCGGGCGCACCCGGGTCACGCTCGACGGGCCGGCCGAGACCAGGCGGCCGCGTTCGAGCACGATCATCCGTTCGCAGACCGCCAGCAGGGCGGGACTGTGCGAGACGATGACGATGCTCCTGGTACGGGCGAGCGCAAGCAGGCTCTCGCGCAACGCCAGCTCGGCGGCGCGGTCGAGCATGGCCGATGGCTCGTCGAGCAGCAGGATCGGCGGATCGTTCACCAGCGCGCGGGCGATGGCGAGCCGCTGCCTTTGGCCGGCGGACAGCCGGTAGCCGGCCTCGCCGATGTCGGTTGCATAGCCGTCGGCGAGGTCGAGGATGAAGCCGTGGGCGCCGGCGGCGCGGGCGGCGGCAATGATCCGCTCGTCGTCGGCGCCGATGCAGCCGTGCGCGATAGTGTCGCGGATGCTGCCGCTCAGCAGCACCGTCGCCTGCGGGACGTAGCCGATGGTGGCCGCAATGTCGGTGCGGCCGAACTGGGCGATGTCGGCGTCGTCGAGCAGCACCCGGCCCGACTGCGGCCGGTACAGGCCGAGAATCAGCTTCAATAGCGTGCTTTTGCCGCAGCCGTTATGCCCGATCAGTCCGGTCAGGCCGCGCGCGGCGATCGCGATGCTGAGCTGGTCGATGGCGGCGGCGCCGGCCCCGGGATAGGTATAGCTGACGGTTTCGAGACGGATGCGTCCCTGGGGGCGCTCAAGGCGCACCGCTCCGGTTTCGCGATCGCCGGTGAGCAGGAAAGCCGCGCCGAGGCGCTTCGCCGCCGCGCCGAAGCCGACGAATGTCCGCCAGTTGCCCACGAGCTGGGCGAGCGTTCCGGTCAGCCGGCCGCTCAGCATGCCCGAAGCGATCAGGGCGCCGATGGTGAGCCTTTGATCGAGGATGGCGATCGCGCCCGCGGTGGTCATCGCCACCTGGGTGGTGATGGCGAGCGTCGTCGCCAGGTTGGTATAGGTGTCGGCGCGGGCGCCACGGCGGGCGGCTTCCTCGATGGCGACCGCGTGCCGCTCCTCCCACAACGGACGCAGCGCGCCCGCGAGCCCGAGGGCCTTGATCGTCGTGCGGCCGGCGATCATTTCGGCCACCAGTCGGTCGCGCGCGCGCGTGCCCTGGTGCTCCCGGGCGGTCATACCGGCCATCACCCGAGCCGACCGCCAGGCGACGACGAGGAACACCGGCAGGGCGACGAGCAGCACCGCGGCGACCGGCGGCGCGATCAGACACACCACGCCCAGGAACAGCACCGCAAACGGCAGATCGCACGCCAGGACGGCCGACGTGCCGGACAGGGTCGCGCGCACGACATCGACGTCGCGGTGGAGCGCGTGCCAGTGCTCCGCGGGCCGGCTTTCCAGCACGTCCAGCGGCAAGCCGGCGACCTTGTCGAACAGTTGGCGGCCGACCGAGACATCAATGCGCAGGGCCGCGGTCTGCAGGATGCGGGCACGGGCCTGGCGCAGGATGAAATCGAAGGCGACGACGAGCGCCATGCCGATGACCAGGGCATAGAGCGTGTTGATGCCGGCGTGAAAAACGACCCGGTCATAGACCTGCAGCGAGAACACCGGGACGGCGAGCGCCAGCACGTTGACGGACAGCGACAGCGCGGCCACCTCGCGGAACGTCGGCGCCAGCGGTCTCAGCAGCGCGTGCAGCCAGGTGGGGGGGGCGGCGTCGCTCATCGACGCCGAGTCTAACCTTATTGGGGTAAGTAGAAAATGCAAAAGTAGCAGACGGCAGACACCCGCCCGCCATTTCCGCGTTGGGCATTATTTCGCGCCACGCGCCATGCTGGCGGCCGTCTGGGGGGAGGTGCTTTCTTGGCGCGGATCGAGCGAGTCAAAACCACCATCCTCCCGCAGAGCGGATGAAATCCATCGGCTCTGCGGGCGGAGATGGGGCGAAACACCAATGCGGGAGCGGCCGGGCCGGCACCCGTCAGGCTAAGCGGCGAAAAGCGCTAGAGTTTGACGTCGAGCGCCTTCAGGGTCTCCATGGTCAACTGGCCGCTCGGCAATCCCTTGGCCTTCTGGTAGGAGATGATCGCGCTGACGGTCTGCGGGCCGAGGTTGCCGTCGAGGGTTCCCTTGTAGACACCCGCCTCCTTGAGCGCGTCCTGGATCTTCTTGATCACGTCGGGTGTGACGTTGGTCTCGCACAGGATCTGCCGCCATTCAAGATGGCCTTCGCTCTTCTTGGAGGTCTTGGTGACCGTCTCGTATTCCTCGGGCACCGGGACCCGGGTCTCCTTCGCCGGCTCGACCAGCTTTTGCACCTTCATGGTCGCATATTCGGCCGGCACCTTGACCACACGCGTGGTTGCCGGTTGATCGACGACCATCTTCTTGACGACCTTGTATTCGCCCGGCTTCTTCTCGGTGGCAATGCTCGCCGGCTTCTTAACCACCCGTTTGACGACCGTCTTGTACTCGGCGGGGACTTCGATGAGGCACATGATCTCGCCGGTGGTCTCGTCCACCTTCTCGATCGGGCCGCGTCCCCGCTTCCAGGTCACATACGACGGCTGGACAAGGACATCCTCCTTGACATCCTCGTATTCGGCCTGCGTCGCCGCGAGCTCGTCGGTTTCCGGCTTGACCAGCACCCGCTCTTCCACTTCCTTGAAGGTGGCGGGAACGACTTCGATCTTCTCGGATTCTTCCTTGATCAGGACTCGTTCTTCAACCGTCTCGAACTTGGCGGGAACGATCTCGACCTTCTCGGAAGCCGCGCGCTTCAGCACCTGCTCCGTGGTGGATTCGTAGGTCGGCGGAACGTAAACGCGCGTGTAGCATTCACCTGGCTTGGCCCCGGGCGGCAACAGCGTCAGGCCACCCGCCAAGGTCGACTCCTGGGCGCGAGCCGGCGTCTGCACCCATGCAGCGGCGAGCGCGATCGCCGTCGAGCAAAGCAAACCGTGGACGACAATTCGTCTCATCAGCGGCGTTCTCCCCTCTCAAAGACAGCACCGCCGTTCCTCAGGCACAGCGGCGGCATCCCGCTACCGGCGAAGCGAACGGCTCTCTTCCCACGGGCAAAATTCATAGCCGGTAAAGGGGCCTTGACCAACCGGCTTTTGCGTTGAAGCCGTTTTTTGTTGCCAAACCGCGTCTCTGCGGGGCGAATTGCCGCCCGTTTCGCCCCATTCGGGCGAGAAAGGCGTGGCGAACGCGAGGGGGTTGCATGCCCTCGCCAGCGGCGAAAGCGCCGCCGGCGATGATTCGGGGCGAACGCCGTCGTGGCCGCAGCGATCCTTGCCGCCGGAGTCGGGTGGCGTCGATCAGGACTTCTTCAGCTTGGTGGCGACAAACAGGAAGACGAAGGCGCCGATGACGGCCGTGACCAGGGAGCCGATGGAAGTCCTGGCCGCAAGGCCCAATACGGAGAACAGAACGCCGCCAACCAGGGAGCCGACGACCCCGATGACGAGGTTGCCGACCACGCCGTAGCCCGACCCTTGCAGCACCCGGCCGACGATCCAGCCGGCAATCAGCCCGATAATGAGGAATGAAACCAGCCCGGTGATCATCGTTGTCCTTCCCTTGCCGTATCCTTGCCATCAGGTGCGGTGGTGGGCGGCGTCATGCAAGCGGTGTCGACCGCGAGGTAGCGTGCGCGGGCGGCGGCGATGGCCTCGCGCACGCGCGCAGGCGCGGTGCCTCCGAATGATGCGCGGCTTTCGATGGCACGCTCGATGCTGAGCACGGCGTAGACGTCGGCGGTGATCGCGGGCTCGACGTCCTGCATCACCGCCAGCGGCAGCGCGTGCAGCGCGCAGCCGCGCGCCTCCGCCGCGCGCACCAGCGTGCCTGCGACATGATGGGCGCGGCGAAACGGCAGGCTCTTCACCCGAACCAGCCAGTCGGCGAGGTCGGTGGCGCAGGCGAAGCCGTCGTCGGCGGCCGCACGCATCCTGGCCGGATCGAAGGTGGCGCTCGCCATCATCCCGGCGAGGGCGGCCAGCGACAGGGCGAGCGTATCCGCGGCATCGAACACCGGCTCCTTGTCTTCCTGCAGGTCCTTGGCGTAGGCCAGCGGCAGGCCCTTGACCACGCTCAAAAGGCCCGTCAACGCACCGATGATGCGACCGGACTTGGCGCGGACCAGCTCGGCGGCGTCGGGATTGCGCTTTTGCGGCATGATCGAGCTGCCGGTCGCAAACGCGTCGGAAAGCCGGATGAAGCCGAAGCGCTCGGAC
This sequence comes from uncultured Defluviicoccus sp., assembly GCA_964401555.1. Classification (GTDB taxonomy): domain Bacteria; phylum Pseudomonadota; class Alphaproteobacteria; order Rhodospirillales; family Defluviicoccaceae; genus Defluviicoccus. The sequence continues at coordinate 27,259 of CAYNYW010000013.1, read as the reverse complement.
GACCACAACACGATCTCCTCGGCCAGCCGCGAGAGATGCACGGCACAGATGGCAGCCGCGGCCAGGAACTCGAGCGCGAAGTCGCGGTCGGAGACGGCATCAAGCGAGTTGGCGCACGGCCGCGCGAAGCCGAGTGCGGCGGCCGTCGCATCGCGGTCGATGGGAAACGAAGTGCCGGCGAGCGCCGCGGCACCGAGCGGGCATTCGTTCAGCCGGCGCCGGCCGTCGGCGAAGCGGCCGCGATCGCGCCCGAGCATCTCGACATAGGCGAGCAGGTGGTGGCCGAGGCTGACCGGCTGTGCCGCCTGCAAATGCGTAAAGCCCGGCATGATGGTCGCGGCGTGCTCGCAGGCGCGGTCGAGCAGCACCGCCTGCAGGCGCTCCAGCGCCACATCGAGATCGTCGATCGCCTGACGGACCCACAAGCGGAAGTCGGTCGCGACCTGGTCGTTGCGCGAGCGCGCGGTGTGCAGCCGCCCCGCCGGCTCGCCGATCAACTCGGCCAGGCGGCCCTCGACGTTCATGTGCACATCCTCGAGGGCGCGTTTGAACGGCAGGGTTCCCGCCTCGGCCTCGCGCAGCACCTGATCGAGGCCGCCGAGGATGGCATCGCCGTCGCGCTCGGTTATGATGCCCTGGCGAACGAGCATGGCGCAGTGCGCCCTCGACGCGCGCAGATCGTGGACGATCAGGCGGCGGTCGAAGTCGATCGAGACGTTGATCGCTTCCATGATGGCATCCGGCCCGGTCTCGAAGCGGCCGCCCCAGATGGCGCTGGTGGCGGCGGGCGACGGCTTAGGATCGGCACTCATCGCGGCGCCGGGGGCAAGAGGAGAAGGGGAGGGAGCATGGTCCACGCGGTCCTTGTGGTGATGGCGGCGCTGATTGTCATGATTGGTGCGACGGACGCAAGCACCGCCGACGACTGCACGCCGTCCGCGGGCGTGTTCAAGCGCTTCGAAGCCTCGGCACAAGGAGGGCAGACGCCCGGCGAGCCGTTCTTCGCGGACGGCACCCAGGCGCGCAGCTTGGCGGACTTCCGTGGCAAGGGGATCGTGGTCAACTTCTGGGCGACCTGGTGTCCGCCCTGCGTCAAGGAGATGCCGGCGATCGATCGGCTGCGCGCGGCGCTGGAAGCGGACGGCATCGAAGTGCTCGCGCTTTCCGCCGACCGCGAGGGTGCCCCCGTCGTTCAACGCTTTTACCAGCGCAACGGGATCGAACGGCTGCCCGTCTCGATCGACCGGGGGAGCAAGGTCAGCCGCGCGCTTTACGTTCTCGGCCTGCCGACCACCGTGCTGTTCAATGCCGACGGCCGCGAAGTCGGCCGCGTGCTCGGCAGCGCGGAATGGGACAGCGCACCAACCGTCGCGTTCCTGCGGTCATGCCTGCAACCGAAGCGTTGAGCGGCGAAGACGCGCGAGGGGAGGCGAAAGACACCGCTCTCGGCCTGCGCGTCGCCACCTTCAATCTCGAGAATCTGGGCGAGGGCATGGCCGACGGCGCCAGCCTCGATGAGCGGGTTCGCCTGCTGCAGCCACAGCTCTTGCGTCTGCGCGCCGACATCTTGTGCCTGCAGGAGGTCGACAGCCAGCGCCGGGCAGAAGGTGGGCGCGCGCTCGCGGCGCTGGCGACGCTGATCAGCGGCACGCCGTACGCCCTCTACCATCGGCTCACGACGGTCAGCCGTTCGCGCGGCGGACCGCGGGACAAGCACAATCTCGTCATCCTGAGCCGGCATGCGTTCGCCGACAGCCGGCAGATCTTCCACGATTTCCTCGCCCCGCCGCTGCACCAGCCGGTGGGCGAGGCGCAGGCGCCGGCCACGGTGCCGCCGGCCGTCTTGCAGAAAGTGGCCGCCTTGCAGAAAGTGGAATGGGACCGGCCGGTGTTGTACGCACGGTTGGCGCTGGGCGCCCACGGCATGCTGCATCTCGTCAACGTGCATCTGCGCGCGCCTCGGGCGGCGTTCGTCCCCGGCGGCAAGGATACCCGGCACGTTTGGCGGACCATGCCCGGCTGGGCGGAAGGCTTCTTCCTCGCAGCCGTCAAGCGCGCCGGCCAGGCGCTTGAGACGCGCTTGTTGATCGACCGCATCTTCGATGCGGAGCCTGGGGCACTGATCGCGGTATGCGGGGATTTCAACGCCGATCTGCACGAAATTCCGGTACGAACCATCCGTGGCGACGAGGAGGACGCCGGCAATCCGCATCTGGCGCCGCGCACGCTGGTCCCCTTGGAGCGCTCGTTGCCCGAATCCCGGCGCTATTCGGTCCTGCATCACGGGCGACCGCAGATGCTTGATCATCTCCTGGTGTCGCGCGGCCTGCTCGCCTGGTACCGCGGGATCGAAGTGCACAACGAGGCTCTCGACGACGAGCTGCTTTTCCCGCAAGCGGTGCCCGGCGCGGCGGAGTCCTTCCACGCCCCGCTGGTGGCCGAGTTTCGGCTGCCGTCGCGCTGACAAAAGGGCGCGGGTGAGCGCTGTTGTCAGGGCGCCGCATCCTCGCTAGGCTTCGCGTTAAGGGGATGTCTGTTGCGAAGCATCGCGGGCGATCGAACATGATGGACAAGCGATATCTCGGCATGATCGGTGCGGTGCTGTTGGCGACGGCCTGCACCAGCGTCGAAGAATGGTGGCAGAAGAAGTGGGAGACGGGCGGCACCTGGGAGAGCCCGAGCGTGCCGTGGGAACAGTGGGATCGCGACCGCGCCGAATGCCGCCTGCTTGCCAATCAGGAAGCCGAGCGGGACTATGCGCTGGCCCGCCAGGGTGGCCCCGCGGATGACTATTCGCGCACCCGGCCGCTGACCACGCAGGTCGATCGCTTCTCCGCGCAGCAGCGCGAGGAAACAATGTATGAGCGCTGCCTCACGGCGCGCGGCTATCGGCGCGTCTACCGCGCAGACGACAGCAGGAAAAGTGGCGCCGGACAGCCGGTCCCAGCCCCTTAAGCGGTTTGTTGGCTGCGGGTGTCGGCCGTCCGGTGCCCTTCACGTTCTTGCCCCTGCGAAGCGTGCAGCCGCCGTTCAAGCGGCGGCCGACCGTGAACCTTGGATGCCGTGAATCCGCTCCGGGAAGCCCTCGTTCGTTGCTGTCGCCTTGCGACCGAGTGCCGCATCGCTGCGGTAGCCTTCGCTGTCGGTGATTATGCTCGGATCGAACCAGATGCGGTCCGCTGCGTCATCGGGCGCCAACGCGTCACGCAGTGTCGTCCACCGCGACGGCAACTGCCGGCGCTGCCAGCCGAGCGGCGGGCCGACCAGGGATTCGATGGACTGCCAAACGGCGCGCACCAGGGCACCGCACAGACGCCCGACGGCACGCGACTGCTGCTGACGCGCGTTCCAGATCAACCAGTCCAGAGATACGTACCTGCCATCTTCGAGCCGGACCAAACGTCCCTCGAAAACGGGCCTTCCACTGCTGGGAGAGTCTTGGTTCATGAACTTTTCTCGCTATGGGGAAGAATCTATCACCGGCCTTTAACCTAAGGTTTCTTGGCAACGGACGCCAGCATTTTTGCTGCAATGCAGCATCATCATTGCTGCATAACCCCCTTGTAGACGGCCGCTGGAGTTCTTAGCCTCAAGGCATAGCGATGCCTTTGGTGTAGTGGATCTTCAGGGGGGTGGAAGCGGGGCAAAGCGTGGCGTCGAGCGATGAGTTGCGGGCGTTGATGGCGGGGATCGCTCAGGCACCGGAAAGCGTCGATGGACCGGCATGGCTCCGGCTCATCGATCCGGAGGTTGTCGCCCAGGAAGGGGAGGACCACCTCGGCGCAGTCCTGCGCACGGCGCGCGCGCACGAGCCGCAGGCAGAATCACCGGCCGATCGGCTCTCACGTCTGCGCCGCCTCCTGAAAGAACAGCGGCTGGCGGGGTTCGTGATCCCGCGCACCGACGAGCACCAAGGCGAAAGTGTGGCGCCGAGTGCGCAACGCCTGCAATGGCTGTGCGGATTTACGGGGTCTGCCGGCACCGCGATTGTCCTGACCCGCCGGGCGGCTTTGTTCGTCGATGGGCGCTATACCCTGCAGGCGGCGGGGGAAACCGATCCGGAGCTGTTTGCCATTCACCACACCACCCACGAGCCGATGAGCGGGTGGATCGCTGAGCACCTGCCGCGTCGCGGCCGGCTTGGCTACGATCCCTGGCTGCATACACCGCGCCAGGTCGAGGCCCTCGAACAGGCGTGCGTGCGCGCCGGCGGCCGCGCCGTTGCCGTCGATCGCAACCCGATCGACGAGATGTGGAAGGATCGCCCCCCGACACCGATCGCGCCGGTCGTGCTGCTGGCCGAGCGCTATGCCGGCATATCATCGCGGGACAAGCGCGGTGAGGTCGCCGAAATCCTGCGTAGGGACCGCCAGGACGCGGCGATCCTGAGCGCGCCCGATTCGATCGCGTGGCTGTTGAACGTGCGCGGCGGCGACATCGCGTTCTCACCGGTGGTGCTGTCGTTTGCGATCATCGGCCGCGACGGCGCGGTGGAATGGTTCGTCGATCCGCGCAAGCTCACGCCGGCCGTCGCGCAGGGTCTGGGCGACGGCGTTACGCTAGCACCTCCCGCAGCCCTGGCTTCCGCGCTCGACCGGCTGGCGGCCGTGGCGGCCAGCGTGCGCATCGACGCCGACGGAACGCCGCAGTGGGTGGCCGCCCGCCTACGGCGCGGCGGTGCGCGGATCGTGGCCGCCGACGATCCGTGCGCGGCCTTGAAGGCGGTGAAGAACGCGGTCGAATGCCAGGGCCTGCGCGCGGCGCACGGGCGCGACGGCGCCGCGCTGTGCCGGTTCCTCGCCTGGCTTGCGGCGACCGCGCCCGATCGCCCGGTCAGCGAGCTTGAGGCCGCCGACCGGCTTGAGCGCCTGCGCGCGGTCAACCCGCTGTATCGCGGCCTGAGTTTTCCTACGATTTCGGCCGCCGGTCCGCACGGCGCCGTCGTCCACTACCGACCGAGCCCGGCAACCAACCGCACGCTGGAGGAGGGGAGCCTGTATCTGGTCGATTCCGGGGCGCAGTACCTCGACGGCACCACGGATGTCACCCGCACGGTGGCGATCGGCGCGCCGAACGAGGAGATGCGCCATCGCTTCACACTGGTCCTGAAGGGGCACATCGACCTCGCCACCATGTGCTTTCCGAAAGATACCAGCGGCTCGCAGCTCGATGCCTTCGCGCGGCGCGCCTTGTGGGCCGCGGGCCTCGACTACGATCACGGGACCGGCCACGGCGTCGGCTGCTACCTCAACGTCCACGAAGGGCCGCAGCGCATCTCGAAGCTGCCCAACCGCATCGCCTTGCGGCCCGGCATGGTCGTCTCCAACGAACCCGGCTACTACAAGACGGGGGCCTACGGCATCCGCATCGAGAATCTGGTGCTGGTGATTCCGGTGGCGGCGCCCGCCGTTGCCGAGCACATGCTGTTCGGCTTCGAAACACTCACGCTCGCCCCCATCGACCGGACGCTGATCGCGCCGGCGCTGCTCGATCCCGGCGAGATAGCCTGGCTCGATGCCTACCACGCCCGGGTGCGGGCGGCGATCGGACCCGAGGTCGACGCCGACACGCGCGCGTGGCTGGATGCCGCGACCCGGCCTTTGTTCGATTGAGGCGGGTCCGGCACTGCGGCGCGTTGCCTTCCTCTTCCTGAAGGTTGTATCAAGGCGTACTGGCTTGCCCATTTCCGGGCGCATCATTCGTGATTTTCCATCGGAGGTCGTAACGTGACGAACGCGTGCAGGTGGCTTTCGGCCGTGGCGGGCCTCGTGCTGGTCACCCAGGCCGCAGCGGCCGACGAGGTGATGGATGCCGTCGACGAGGGGGTCAAGGCGTACAAGGCGGGTGAATATGCCAATGCCGCCGGTCAGCTCGATTACGCCGCGCAACTGATCCGCCAGTTGAAGGGCGCGCAGATCCGCGATTTCCTGCCCAAGCCGCTCGCTGGCTGGACCGCCCAGGATGCAACCTCGGAAGCGTCGGGTGCGTCGATCTTCGGCGGTGGCGTGAGCGCCGAGCGGCAGTACCGCAGCGGCGACAAGTTGGTCACGGCGCGGATCAGCGGTGATTCGCCGATGCTGCAGGGATTGATGATGATGTTCAGCAATCCGGCGTTTGCCGCACAAGGCGGCGGCCGGCTGCAAACGGTCAAGGGGCAGAAGGCCCTGGTCAAGATGGAAGCCAACGCCAGCAAGGGCGAGGTGTCGTTGATCGTCGGCCAGCGCTACCTGGTGCAGGTCTCCGGGAGCGATGTCACCAAGGACGATCTCATCGCCTACGTCGAGGCGATGGATTTCGACGGCCTGCTCAAGTTGCAGTAGCGGGACCGGCGCACGAACGCGGCTTGTCGGCGGCGTGGTCCTCGCGGTCCATCCATTGCGCGAATGTCGGGGCGATGAAGGCCTCGCCAAAGGAACCGGCGCCGGCCGCGCCGGTAGCAAGCGTCCGGTAGCCGGGCACCCAGTGGGCGAGCAGCCGGTGCAGGGCGAGCTCATCGCGGCGCTGGCAGATGCCTTCGAGCTGCGCCATGGCAAAGCGCAGGCGGCCGAAGTCGGCCTGACGCGAGCGGGCACGCAGCACCCCTGGCAGGCTGCTCGGCAAGCGCTCCTCGTACGCGTCAAACAGTTCTTCGAGCAGCTTCTCGCCCGGCCGCAGCCCGACGATCTCGATCTTGACGTCCTTGTGCGGGGTCAAGCCGGTCAATCGCACCATCTGCTCGGCCATTTCGAAGATGCGCACGGGTTCGCCCATGTCGAGCACGAAGATGCAGCCGCGCTGCTCCTCGCTGCCCAGCCGGTTCGCCGCGACCTGCAGGACCAGTTCCACGGCTTCGTGCACGGTCATGAAATAGCGCCGGATGCTGGGGTGGGTGACCGTCAGCGGGCCACCGTTGGCAAGCTGTTGCTTGAACAGCGGGATGACCGAGCCGCTCGATCCGAGGACGTTGCCGAAGCGCACGGTAAGAAAGCGCGTACGCGTGCTGGTGCCGGCGGAAGCGGATACCTGCGCCGCGTCGACGGCTTCGGCATCGAGGGCCTGGCAGTACAATTCGGCGACGCGTTTGCTCGCCCCCATCACATTGGTCGGGTTGACCGCCTTGTCGGTCGAAATCTGCACGAACGCCATCGCGCCCGCGGCACGCGCGGCCTCGGCGACGTTGCGGGTGCCGAGGATGTTGGTGTGCGCGCCCTCGATCGGGTTGTGTTCAACCAGCGGCACGTGCTTGAGCGCGGCGGCGTGGAACACGAGCGCCGGGCGCAGTTCGATCAGCAGCTTCTGCAGACGGTCGCGGTCGCGAATATCGACGAGCAGGGCGCGCTTGCGGGGGCGGTGTGAATCGTTCGCCAGTGCATTGTCGATCGAATAGAGGTTGAACTCGGACGAATCGAGCATCATCAGCTCGCTCGGGCCGAGGTGGGCGAGCTGGCGGCAGATCTCGCTGCCGATGGTGCCGCCGGCGCCGGTGACCAGAATGCGCCGCCCGCCGATCAGCGCCTCGATGGCGCTGCGATCGAGAGCGACCTGGCGCCGGCCGAGGAGGTCTTCGAGGGCGACGTGCTGGAGGTCGATCACCCCCGGCGCGCCGCCCGAACGAAACTCCGTCGGCAGCGGCAGCCGGCTGAGCGGGATGCCATGGTGATCCGCCGCCTTCTGCACCAGTGCCAGGCGCTCCCCACCGATGTTGCGCGCCAGGACCACCCGCTGCGGCCGTTCGCCTGCGCGGCTGAGCGAATCGACGACTTCGGCGAAGGACTCGATGGTTCCGCGAATCGGCACGCCACGGATCTGCCGACCGACGTCCGCTGGCTGTTCGGCGAGGATGCCGACCGGCCGGTAGCGGCGGTCGAGGCCCTTGTCGCGGCAGTTCAGCAGCGTGAGCGTTTCCGGGCCGGTGCCGACGATCAGAACCGGAATACGCTTGCCGCCGGTGGTGGTGTGAATGGGCTTCGTGTCGGCTCCCCGACCGGCCGCATGCCGGCGCGCCAGTCGTGCGCCGCTGGTCGCAAAGACGAGGAGCAGGAACTGAACCAACGGCAGCGACAGCGGAATGGTCTTTGCCCAAGACGTGAGATCAAGGACCAGCACCGATACCGGCACCGCTGCCGCGCACGCCTTGGCGAGCACGAAGATGTCTTCGATGGACGCGAATCGCCAAAGGTTTCTGTAGGCGCCGAACGCCATGAATGCGAGGCAGGAAAGGATAGCGAACAAGGGGGCAGCGATCGCGACACGGGACGTGTTCTCGAGGACACCGTCAATGCCGCTGAACACGGCAAGGGCAAGGGGCAGAGACAACGCCGCCAGGACGAAATCGCACGCCGGTGCGAAGAGTGCCCGCGCGCTACGCGGTTTCTCTGGGATACCTGGAAATGTTTTGCTCATACCTGACGACCGCTGGGACCTGTTGTCGTTTTCGTTCGGTGTCATGACGCGAGGTCAGGTGCCGATGTCTCGCCTCCCCCTGCCAAACAAGATACCGGTTCAATCGAATCTTTGGAAGGCTATCAAAAAAGGTAGGTTTACTTGGGCGTCACGGCGTGTCTCTCCCCGATGATTGTACTGCACAGGATCGACATCCCGGCGTTGTGGTGCGCTTGCGCTTGCAAGGCGCCGCGACGTTTGGCAGGCTCATCGCTTCCGGCCCGCCCGCGGGTGTAATCAGCGCTTTCTTGTCCGCCATTTTTCCGAGTGGGCCTCCGATGACCACACAAGCCTTCGGCCTCGTCGGCACGATCCTCGCCCGCCGCTGGCGCGCGCGGCGCGACGGCTGGCAGGACGCGGTGAGGCTCTACGGCGACCGCCGCGTCCTGGCCCTGTTGTTTCTTGGCTTTGCCAGCGGCCTGCCGTTCGGCGCCTTGGCGGAGCCGCTGACGGCGTGGCTTTCGGAAGCCGGCGTCGGCAAGGCCGCCATCGGCGGGTTCGCGCTGTTGAGCCTGCCGTACTCGCTGAAGTTCGTCTGGGCGCCGTTCGTCGATCGGATCGAGCTGCCGGTTCTCGGCCGGCGCTTCGGCCGGCGGCGCTCCTGGGCGCTGGTGGCGCAGGCGACGTTGTGTGCGGCGTTGCTGGCGCTTGGGTTGGCCGACCCCGCGCAGCGCCTTCTGATGACGGCGATCTGTGCGGCGGCGGTGGCCTTCGCGTCCGCGACCCAGGATGTGGTGCTCGATGCCTATCGGGTCGAAAGCCTGGACGAACAGAAGATGGCGGTGGGGGCGGCGACGATGGTTTTCGGCTGGCGCGTCGGCCAGTTGGGCGCCGCCGCCGTGGGATTGCTGCTTGCCGAGATTCTGCCATGGTCGGCGGTCTTCGCATTGCTCGCGGCGCTGATGCCGGTGGGCATCGTCACCATCTTGCTCAATCCGGAGCCGGCGCGGCGCGACAGCCCCGAGGCGCAGGCGCTTCAGGCGCGGGCCGATGCCTTCCTCGTGCGCTGGGAGCGGCTGCCGCAGGGGCTGGCGTCGGTGCTCGGCTGGCTGTACGCGGCCTGCGTCTGCCCGTTCCTGGAGTTCTTGAGCCGCCGGCACTGGCTGCCGATCCTCGCCTTCATCATGTTCTACAAGCTGGGCGACGCGCTCCTGGCGGTGATGAAGGTGCCGTTCCTGCTGGAGATCGGCTTTTCGAAGGCGGACATCGCCGAGGTGGTCAAGCTGTTCGGCTTCGCCGCGACCATCGCGGGCGGCTTCATCGGCGGATTGATCGTGGCGCGGATCGGTCTGCTCAAGGGGCTCCTGGTGTGCGGCATCCTGATGGCGATCTCGAATCTCGTCTTCGTCGCGCAGGCCTTCGTCGGTGCCGACCGGGCGATGCTGGCGCTCAGCATCAGCGTCGAGAACGTGACCACCGGCATGGGGATCACCGCGTTCGTCGCCTACATGTCGAGCCTGTGCAACGTCGCCTACACGGCGACGCAGTACGCGCTGTTGACCTCGCTGATGGCGCTCTCGCGCGTCGTGCTGGCGTCGGGCGCCGGCTGGCTCGCCGAGCGCGTCGAGTGGCCGGTGTTCTTCGTGCTCACCACGCTGGCGGCACTGCCGGGTCTGGCCCTTCTGCTGTGGATGATGCGCGCCCAGGGGCGGGCCGACGGCGTTGACTGAGGCGTGAAGGGCGCGGGATTTTCCCTCGGGCTTCAGCGCAGCGGCTTGCGCAGGAGGATCTCGTCGCAGCCGGCGCGCACCAGATCGGCAAGCGGGGCGATTTCGACAAAGCCGGAGCGGGCGTAGAACCGCCGCGCCACGGCGTTGGCCGTGGACACCAGCGCCCAGAGATTGCGAGGCAGGCTGGCGGTGCTTTCCGCAAGACCGGCGTCGCCCGCGAGGAAGGCGATCAATTCGGCGCCGATGCCCTGGCCCTGCCAGCCGGGGAACAGGCAGACGAGTTCGATGTACGGGCCGCGCAGCCAAGGATCGCGCACGCACAGCACGCCCGCGGTTCCGGCCGGCGTCGTGATGGAAAAGCGGTGCAGCGCCGCATCGGTGCGCAAGAGGTAGCCTTGCAGCCCCGAAGCCGTATAGCCAAGCTCCCGCCATGGCGACAGTCCGGCAAGGGTGGCGGCGATCGTCTGCGCCTCGTCAGCGGTGCGCAAAGCCTCCAGACGGCACGATGGCAGATCGTAGGGCGGGTCGGCATACGGGGACATCCCGGCGCTCACCGGGTGCCGTCGCCGAACAGCGCGTCGTAGCGCCGGTTGTCGCCTGGCTTCCGCTCGTAGCATTGGTCGACGGCGACCGGCGCGCCGGATGCCAGGAGCGTGCTGACGGTCACGAAGCGGAAGCCGCGCGCACGCAGTGCCGGCACGATGGTGGCGAGCGCAGCGGTGGTGGCGTGGCCGCGGCCATTGGCGTGCATGACCACGATGGAGCCGGGCCTGGCGGCGGCGAGGACGCTCGTCGCCACGGTCTTGGCCGAAATGCTGCGGACGGCATCGCCGCTGACCACGTCCCATTGGATGGCCGGCAGGCCGAGCCGGGCGGCGAGCGCCAGCGACTGCGGATTGCATGTGCCGTAGGGGAAGCGGAACACGCGCGGCTCGGCGGGAATCCGGGCGAACTCTTGCTCGTCGATGCCGGCATCGCGCGCGCGGGCGGCGAGCGCCGCGCGTGTCTCGGCGTACTGCGCTTGCGTCCAGGTGATCTGCTCCTCGGCGCGCGCAAGGTCGAGCACACGCAGATTGCCATGCGTCCAGGCGTGATTGCCGACCTCGAACAGGGGATCGGCGATCAACTGCATCGCCCGCTCGGGGTGACTGCGCAGCCACTTGCCGCCGGCGAAGAAGGTCGCCGGCACGGCTTGGCCGCGCAGATAGTCGACGATGGCGCCGTCATAGCCGGTGATCTCGTCGGCCTGCTCGCACAGATCGAAGGTCAGCGCGATCGGCGCGTCGCCGTCCGCTGGGCGGACGCGGCGGATCGAGCCCTGCAGCGCCGTCGGCAGCGGGTCGCGCGGCGCCACGGGGATGGTGGACGACGGCGGCGTCCGGTCGGCGGGCCTCAGCGATCGTGGCCGGGCTTCGGCCGCCGTGCCTGCCAGTGCCGGGCCCGGCCATAGCCGTTCGAGCACGAGGGCGGAGCCGGCCGGGACGGCGTCGGTACGCGGTGTCTGCGCCGGGGGCGCGGGCGGCTCGTTGGCGCCGGTTGGCGGCGGTGGCAGCGGCATCGACACCGCTGCGGTGCCGCGCCCGCGGCTGATGCCCGTGATCTCGCGCAGATAACGGTCGAGCGCCGTCTCCGGCCAGTGACGGTAGGAGCGTCCGTCGATCAGCCAGCGATCCTCCGCGAAGATGGTCTTGACGAAGCCGCGAAAGGTCTCGACGCGGGCCTTCTCGCCGTCGCCGGTCCGGTAGGAGAGATCGACGAAGACGACACCGAGGCGGTCGTCCTGATAGCGGGCCTCGATGCGCACGATATCGACGTCGCGGATCTCGCGGCAGCGACGGGGGGCGTACGGCTGGCGCAGCCGCGATGCCTCGACGCAGTCGCCGCCGGCGAGGGCGGCGTAAAAGGCACGCACGGCCTGCTCGCCCGGGCTCGGCAGTCCGTCGCGGGCGCTGGCATCAGTGGCGGCGTGAGCGGGGGGCAAAGGTGCGCCGCAGAGAATGCCGAGCGCGACCGCCATGGCCGGGAACCGCCGCCGACGCCGGCCGCCTGGGGGAGGAGGGGTAACTGGCCTCATGCCTCGATCGGTGTGGGCAAGGCGGTGAGCGGTGTTGCGCGAGGGACATCGAGCATAGCCGGTTTGTCTGGCGGACGGCAGCATCCATTGTTGCAGCGGCGGCACCCCGCACGCCCTGCGAGCGCGCCCAATGGCCTCCCTGCTTAGCCGCGGCCGCGACGTCCGCTTGTGCTCTTCGTGAACACGAGGCGGAACAGCAGCATCCGCCGCCGTTCGAAGCCGGCAATCGCGCGGCGCATGTAGCGATCGTAATAGCGGAAGCCATCGCTGCCGACGGCATCCTCGATGGCGTCGCGCTGCTGCTGGATGTGGCGGTGCCAGACGCGCAGGGTATCGATGTAGTCCTGGGCGCTTTCTTCGAGGTAGGTGAGGTCGAAGTGATCGGCCGCGGCGTCGAGGATCTCGTCGAGGAAGGGCACATCGGATTCAGGAAAAATATCCTGCGGAAGCAGACGAAGGGTGTCGCTGCGCTCGACCCGGCCCCAACTGATGGTCTGCAGCGACACGCGTCCGCCATCTTCGAGCATGTCGTGCATTTTCTCGAAAAACCCTCTGTAAATATTGACTTTTTGCGCTCGCGTTTGGCCGGGGCGCGCGAAGTGCTCGAAGGCGCCTACGGAAATAATTCCTGAATACAACATGGGCGGCGTGAACTGTTCGTAGCTTTGCAGGTGGACGAAAACACCGTCGCGCTGCAGATCGTGGACGTAGGCGTGCTGATCCCGGCTCAGGGTCAGACCGTCGGCGCGCGTGGCGCCGAAGTGGGAAACGGCGCGCAGCAATGCGCTGCCCCAGCCGCAACCGACGTCGAGAAGCCGGCTGCCGTGGCCGATGCAGGCGGCATTCAAGTGAAAAGCGAGCTTGCGCACCTGCGCTTGCGCGAGCGTTTGCGCCAACGGCGCCCGGGAGATCGGATCGCGCCAGCGGGCGGCGCTGTAGGTCAGGCTGGGGTCGAGCCAGAGGCGGAAGAAGCTCACGCCGACATCGTAGTGATAGCGGATGGCGGCAGCAGATGCTCCACTCGGCACGAGGCTCGAACCGTCCTTCATCGCAACTCTCCCAGCATGGGCGGGTATGGAATGCTATTTGACAAGCAACAGCCCGCATGAAAGCAGCATTAACAAACACATAGCATGAACAGAATGAAGATGGTCGGCGTGTGCAGCGCGCTCCATGAGAAACATACTAAACGCGAAAAGAATAAGTAGATCGATCAGCATGGTTTTTTGCCAACAATGATTGGATGATATTTTGAACGTGTCCTGCCTTCGTCGGGAACAAACTTTGCCTCATCTGACGACGTCCTGATCGGTTGTGGAGAACGACCGTCTTAGCCAAGGCGTGTAATCCTACAAATCGGCTATGTCAAGGAAAATATACCTTGCTAGCGGCGCCAGCGCCGGGCGCACGTGGTGTGCCACGCGGCGGTTAGACGCGTGTTCCGTCCCGATGCCGCTCCGACTATCCTGTCGGAAGGTGATCGCTGGTTTGTCGGGAGACTGAAGAGATGAGCGCGAAGAAGCCTGCGGTGTCCGCCGTCGTCGGCGTCGTCGCCGGGACCCTGGTGAGTGGCGGCGCGTCGGCGGTCGAATACGACAGGCCGCTGGTCGCCGGCGCGCAGTACGGCGAGCGGGTCCGGTTCCGTTGCGAGCGCGACCGCGGCTTCCTTGCCACCTTTTATGGTGGCAAGCGGCCGGTCTGCATCATCGAGGCGGGCGACAGCGTGACGTATGAGTTGCCGCTGATCAGCCGCACCGAGGACAAGGCAATCTACAGCGATGGCAGCATGCGGCTGACGCTGGGCACGTTCCCGCAGGCCGAACTCTACCTCGGTCCGGGAGAAACGCTCACCAATTGCGAGGGCGTACCGTCCTCGCCCTGAGCGGCAAGAACCTACTTCACGACGGCGAAGTCGATACGGCGGTTCTCGAAGCGGCCCTGCGGCGTGTCGTTGCCGGCCACGGGGCGGGTGTCGCCGTAGCCCTGCGCCACCAGCGCGGCGGGATCCACACCCCGCGCCACCAGCGCGCTGCGGACCTCCTCGGCGCGTGCCTGGGAGAGCGCCATGTTGCTCACCGGATCGCCGGTGGAATCGGTGTGGCCACTGACCTCGATGATGGTGCCGGCGGGAGCACCCTTGATGGCCGCCGCCGCGCGGTCGACGATGTCGCCGCTTTCCGCCGCGAGATCGGCACTGCCGGTCGCGAAGCGGATGATCGAGTAGTTCAGCACGTCCACAAGGTCGCTCGCGGTGTAGCCCGGTTTCAGTTCGCCGAGGGCGGCAAGCGTGCGCTGCTTGGCGGTCTGGAACAACTCAAGGGATTTGTCGCCGCCGAGCTTGAAGGTAAATCCGCCGCCGAAGATGGTGCGAAGTTTTTCCAGGAGCGCCGTGCGGTCGGATTCGGACAGGAAGCCGCCGACACTGATCGTCGTGCCGTCGAACAGCAGGTCCGCGCCGGGGATCTTGAACTGATCGAGTGCCGCGCGCAGGTTGGCGAGCCAACCGGCGGGTGTCGCGGCGGTGTCGATCTTGACGTCGCCCCGCACCTTGTCCGCGCCGAACACGGCGCGCAAGCTGTCCAGAATACTGCCACGGATCGTCTCGTCGGCGACGACGCCCTCGACCTCGACCGCGGTGCCCGAATTGGTCAGTGCCAGACGCGGCGTGACGCTGGGTACGGGCAGGGACACCGCCGGCGGCGCGGGCGGCGAAGATGGGGGGATCGGGGTCACCGCCGGCGCCTCCGCAGTCGTGGTCGCGGCCGGCTTGTCGTATCGCTGATGGAACAGCCAGCCCAGGCCGACGAACGCGAGGAGCAGCGTCCAGACCCACCAGCGGCCCACCGGCGAGCGCTGAGCGCCGGGGGCCTTCGCCTTCGCCGCAGCAAGCGGGGCAAGGCCGAGGGCGGCGCGTAGATCGGCCGGCAAGCTGGCCGGCACTGCACCGTCTGGGGTCAACGCGTCGACCACCTTCGGAACAAGGAACGCCATCGCTGAGCCGGCTTTGGCCTGGGCCAGGCCGACCTTGCTGGCGATCCGCGCGATCGCATCCCTGCCGACCACGGATTCGAACTGCGGCGGCGACAGATCCAGATTGCTGCCCTTGCTGACCCAGGACGCGACCAGATCGAGCATGCCGGCGTTACGAAAGCGATCGAGGAAGCCGGTCAGTCCCCCCGATTTCTCGTTGCCGATCAGGGCGAGCAGTTCCTTGAGCAGGGCCGCGCCCTGCGTACCGAGAGCAAATCGGTCGGTGGCCTCGCGGATCAGGGCCTCGAACATCACCATGCAAGCCGTCTCCTCACCAGGGCAACGAGGTAGGTGCGGATTCGCACGCACTCAAGAAGGTGACGCCAATCTGGCGTGTTCGCAACCGGTGCGCCACCCGCAAACGAGAACCTCCGCCGCAGGGCACGTCCACCGCGGACCGCGGCGGCGCGCCCTCCGTTCGGCGGTCGGGTGGCTCTCGTACCGTCAAGCGTCTCGACGAGCGTTCAGGTAACCGGCTCCGTGGGGCCAGCTCGTGCAACGACGCATTCAAAGAATGCACGGTCGCTGCACGCCTCTTATTGTTTCTAGTGCACATCTGACCCATTCGGCTGAATTGTCCGAATGGGTCTGTGCCCTAGGATTTGACGTCGGCGGCGACGCGCATCGAGATGATCTTGTCCGGGGCGGTCACCGCGCCGTTGTTGCGCTCGTCACCACGCTTGATCTGATCGACGACCTCCATGCCTTCGACCACCTGGCCCCATACGGTGTACTGCCCGTTGAGGAACGGGGCCGGCTTGAAGCAGATGAAGAACTGGGAATCGCCGCTGTTCGGGCTTTGCGCCCGCGCCATCCCGACCGTGCCGCGCACGAAGGGTGCCGCGGAGAATTCCGCCGGCAGCTTCACGCCGGAGCCGCCGGTGCCATCGCCCTTGGGGTCGCCGGTCTGGGCCATGAAGCCTTCGATGACCCGGTGGAAGACGAGGCCATCATAAAAACCTTTGCGCGTCAGTTCCTTGATGCGGGCCACGTGCTTGGGCGCCAGGTCCGGCCGCATGGCGATCACGACACGGCCGCCCTTGAGTTCCATGAATATTGTATTTTCGGGATCGGCCGCGCCAGCGCCCGTCCCACTCGCCAGGATACCCATCAAAACTCCAATCAATGCTATGGCATAGCGCATGACATTCGCCCTTGACCAGGAACCGCCGCAGCGGCAAACCAGCGCGCGACGGATTATCCGCCGTTGCAGGCGGCGGGGAGCCTAGCCGCGTGGTGCGAAGATTGCACGAGGAAGATCGGCAGGCAGGCGACGGCGACCGGGGACAACCGGGAACGCCGGTTCTGCCGCGGTTCGCAAGCGTCACCCGTTGTCAACAGGCAGGCTTACAAGATGCAGCGCAATCGACTGACGAAGATCGTGGCGACGGTAGGCCCGGCCAGCGCCGAGGAGGAACGCTTGCAGGCGCTGTTCGAGGCTGGCGCCGATATCTTCCGCTTCAATTTTAGCCACGGCACGCATGAGGACCATGCACAGCGTCTTGACGGCGTGCGCGCTCTGGAGGCGCGTTATCGGCGGCCAATCGCCGTGTTCGCCGATCTCCAAGGCCCCAAGCTGCGATTGGGCACCTTTGTCGATGGCAAGGCGATGCTGCGGGCCGGAACATCGCTCCGCCTCGAACTCGGCGACAACGGTGGCGACGGGCAGCGGGCACCGCTGCCGCACCCGGACATCTTCGCGGCGTTGAAGCCGGGCTCGCGCATTTTCATCGATGATGGCCGCGTGCGGCTGGAAGTGACCGACTGCGGCGCGGATTTTGCCGCAACCAAGGTGCTCGTCGGCGGCACGATCTCCGACCACAAGGGGGTGAACCTGCCGGACGTGCTCCTCGACCGCTCTCCGTTGACATTCAAGGATCGCGCCGATCTGCAATTTGCACTCAACTGCGGCATGACGTTGATCGCCCTGTCGTTCGTGCAGCGGCCCGACGATCTCGCCGAGGCGAGGGCGCTGATCGGTGGGCGGGCGCGGCTGATCGCCAAGCTCGAAAAGCCGCAGGCGATCCGCCACCTCGACCGCATCATCGAACTTGCCGACGCGGTGATGGTGGCCCGCGGCGATCTCGGCGTCGAGGTGCCGCCCGAAGACGTGCCGTCGTTGCAAAAGCGCATCGTGCGGGCCTGTCGCGCGGCGGGGAAACCGGTGATCGTCGCAACCCAGATGCTGGAATCGATGATCAATGCGCCGACGCCGACCCGTGCCGAGGCCACCGACGTGGCACACGCGGTGCTCGAAGGTGCGGATGCCGTGATGCTCTCCGGCGAGACCGCCGCCGGTCGATATCCCGTCGAGGCGGTGACGATGATGGACCGCATCATCCGACGCACCGAGCGCGATCCCTCCTATCGCGGCATCATCGAGGCGGATCGGGTGCTGCCGGAGACCACCAATGCCGACGCGATCACCGCCGCGGCCCGGGATGCGGCGCTGACGGTGGGAGCGGTGGCCATCGTCACTTTCACCACCTCTGGTTCGACGACGCTCAGGGCCTGTCGCGAGCGGCCGCTGGTGCCGATCCTGGCGCTCACCCCCGACAGCGGGGTTGCGCACACCCTGCGCCTCGCCTGGGGGGTCTATCCGGTCATGGTTCCCTTGCTCAGCACGTTCGAGGACGTGATCCGCCAGGCGATCGCCTGCGCGACGGAGAGCGGCTTTGCGCAGCCGGGCGATCTCCTGGTGGTGACCGCGGGCTTGCCGCTGGCGACGCCGGGGACGACCAACGCCCTTCATATCGTGCGCATCCCCGACAACGCTGTTGAATAGCACCGGCAACACCCATCGCCTTTCGGCCAAGCCCAGTCTTCCATGCTGAGCGAGTTGTTGTCGATCGCTGCGCCAGTGATGGCGAGCACGGGCATTGGCTGGTGGTGGGTTCGCTCGGGGCGCCCGTACGAGGTCGGCTTCGTCACCAGCCTGGTGACGACCGTCGGTGCGCCGTGCCTTGCCTTCCACGCGCTGACCACCCTTGGTCATGGCGCGGTGCTGGTGACGATGATGGCCGCCGCCGTCGCGGCGATCGCGCTGTGCGCGCTTGGCGGAATGGTGGCCTTGCGCGCCGCAAGGCTGCCGGTTCGCCCGCTGCTGCCGTCGGTGATGTTTGCCAACACCGGCAACCTGGGGCTGCCTCTGGCGTACCTGGCCTTCGGTGAGAAGGGCCTGGGCCTCGCCATGGGTGTCTTTATCGTCCATTCGGTGGCGATGTTCACCATCGGCGCGGCACTGGCATCGGAGCAATGGTCGGCCCGGGCGCTGCTACGCATGCCGCTCCTCCACGCCGTCGGGCTAGCGGCGCTGTTCGTGGTGTTCGATACTGCGCCACCGCAATGGTTGGCCGCCGCCACCAAGCTTCTGGGTGGAATGACCATCCCCTTGATGTTGATCACGCTCGGCGTCTCGCTGGGCCGGTTGGGCGTCGGCAACCTCAAGCGCGGCCTGACGATTGCCGTGCTGCGCACGGTGCTCGGCTTTACCGCTGCGCTGGCCCTCGGGCGCCTCCTCGGCCTCGATGCGGCGGGACGTGGCGTGCTGATCGTTCAGTTGTCGATGCCGGTGGCGGTGTTCAACTATCTGTTTGCCGAGCGTTACCAAAACGCGGCTGCCGATGTGGCGAGTGCGGTCGTGCTGTCGACGGCGTTCTCGTTTGCAACCCTGCCAGCTCTCTTGTGGTTTGCGAAGGCGGGTGTCGGGTGAAGGAGCGCCGTGGCTTGACACCCCATGGTTTGTCAACCCGTGGTTTGTCAGCCCATGGATTGTCATCCCATGGGTTGTCACCGGCCGCGGTCGGGGTGGCGTCGAGCCTGGGCGCCTACCTGATCTGGGGCCTGTTCCCGCTCTATTTTCGCGCGGTATCTACGGTGCCGGCCCTCGATGTGCTCGCGCACCGCATCGTCTGGTCGGGGGTGTTTCTGGCGCTCGTGATCGGCTGGCAGCGCCGCTGGCGTACCGTGGCGGACGGCCTCCGCCGACGCGCCCTGCTGCGCCTGCTGATCCCATCGGCCGTGAGCGTTGCCGCCAACTGGGGGGTGTTCATCTGGGCGGTCGAGCACGGCCGCGTACTGGAGTCGAGCCTGGGCTACTTCATGTGTCCCTTGCTCAGCGTCGTTCTCGGTGTCGTGTTCCTGAAGGAGCGGCTGCGCCGGGGGCAATGGCTGGCCGTCGTCCTCGCCGGCATCGGCGTCGCACACGAGATCGCGGCGGTGCCCGGATTTCCCTTCGTCTCGCTGGCGCTCGCCACCAGCTTCGCCCTCTATGGCCTGCTGCGCAAGCTCGCCGCCATCGATCCCGTCGTCGGGCTGTTCATCGAGTCCCTGCTGCTGGCGCCGCTGGCGATCGCGCACCTGGTGATCGTCGAGGCGCACGGGGCGGGGATGCTCGCCCGCCCCGATTCGCTCGTCGATCTGCTGCTGGTGCTGGCCGGACCGGTGACCGCGCTGCCGCTCATTCTATTCGTCGCGGGTGCCCGGCGCATCAACCTCACGACGGTGGGACTGCTGCAGTACCTCACCCCAACCTGCCATCTGGCCATCGCGGTGCTCGTCTTCGGCGAGGCATTCTCCACCGAGCGGCTCATCAGCTTCGCGTGGATCTGGGCGGCGCTCGTCGTCTACTCCTGCGAAGGCCTGTGGCGACGGCCGGCTCACCGGCCGTGACGCCGTCGCGCGGTTGCCGGCGAACACCACCACCGCCTCGTCACCCGACGTGTTGCGGTGTGGTCGCGGCGCTGCGCCACGGTGCTGCGTGCGCGGGCGTTCGAGCCAGACGATGTTGTCCGCAGCCGGGGAGGTGTCTGCCGCCGGCAGCGCCGGCCCCGTCGCCACATCGGCCGTGCAGCCGCCGTCGTCGACCGCGTTCTCGTCCGCTGCCCGCGTCTCGATGGTGCCCGGGGCGCGGGTACCGAAACCGAACGCCGGGGGTGTTGCACGCTTGCCGGCCGCAGGGAGGGCCGGCACCGTGCCGACGGAATCCGAAAGCACGCTCCTGCGGTCCCGATACTGCTCGCTCCACCGATCGATCAGCGTCTGTACCACCCGGCCGATGGCGGCGGGATGATCGACGTCGTTGATCGACAGGACGCCCGACGCCAGCAGCGCATGAATGTGCCGATCGGTCAGAGCGAGCGGCACCGTGCACCCGGCCGGACGGCGGGACTCGGCCGCGACCGGTTGCCACGACGGAGCGTCCTCCTCCTCGCCGGCAGGTAAGTCAATCCTCGCGGGCGGGATGCGGGACTGTGCGGCTTCCTCCATCAATAAGGCTTGTTCGAGGCGCTCGGTGGTGCCGCGCAGGCTCACCAGGCGGTCCTGCGCCGAGGCCCGCAGGTTCTCGGCTTGGTGCAGGGCGTCGTGCAGTCGCCTGACCTGGACGCGCAACAACGTCAGTTGCGCACGCAAACGGGAAATGACCTCGGCCCGCAGGCTCTTTTCTTCATCCCGCGCCGGCTCCCCTCCCGGGGGAGCGGTGCGCGTGTCCTCGTCGCCCGTCATTGACGGTCTCCCTAGTTCTTGGTTTTTGTCGATCGCGTCCGCCCACCATTGTGGCTCAATGCCATCAATTGGGAAAGAATCGCCTGTGGACGGGAAGAAGTGGAGAACGCGATCGTTTGTATGCATCATGCGACGACAATCTCATGGCGCCGTCCTCGCCTTCAGTGACCCCAATCACAAACTTCTGAAGGGCCACCCGCCTGAGGCGAGCCGCAACCGGTCCGTGCCCGAGAAGGTCCGCGGCGCACCGGGCGGCGCAACGGCAAGAGGAGTATATGCGTTGACGGTTCTGGTGACGGGTGCCGCAGGCTTCATCGGCTACCACGTGTGCGCGGCCCTGCTCGGGCGGGGCGAACGGGTCGCCGGCGTCGACAACGTTAACGACTACTATGACATCTCGCTGAAAGAGGCCCGTCTGCGCATCCTTGAGCGCCTGCCTGGATTTCGCTTTCATCGCGTTGACGTGGCCGAGCGCGCCGGTCTCGCCCTAGTCTTCGAGGCGCATGCCGACATCGAGGGCATCGTGCATCTGGCGGCGCAGCCGGGTGTCCGCTACTCGCTGGTCAATCCGCTCGCCTATGTCCACTCCAACATCGAAGCCCACGTCGCGCTGCTCGAAGCGGCGCGGACGGTGGGACATCTGCGCCACTTCGTCTACGCCTCGTCGTCGGCGGTGTATGGCAGCAACGCCAAGCTGCCGTTCTCCGTCGACGATCGCACCGACCAGCCGGCATCGCTCTACGGCGCGAGCAAGAAGGCGATGGAGGCGATCAGCTACGCCTACGCCGACACCTATCGGCTGCCGCTAACCGGCCTGCGCTTCTTTACGGTTTACGGCCCCTGGGGCCGTCCCGACATGGCGCCGATGCTGTTCACGTCCCGCATCCTCGCCGGCCAGCCCATCGGCCTGTTCAACGGCGGCGACATGGCCCGGGACTTCACCTACATCGATGACATCGTCGCGGGCGTGCTCGCCTGCCTCGACCGGCCGCCGAGCGCCGACCTCGACCCGCCACATCGCGTCTATAATCTGGGCAACCATCGCTCGGAGCGGCTGACCGACTTCGTGGCGGCTCTGGAAGCGGCCCTGGGCCGCAAGGCGATCATCGAGCTCAAGCCGATGCAGCCGGGCGAGATGAAGGCAACCTACGCCGACATCGAGGCGAGCCGCCGCGACTTCGGCTTCGCACCGAAGACGGCGATGCAAGACGGCATCCCGCGCTTCGTCGCCTGGTATCGGGAGTTCTACGGCATCGCCGCGTGAGTTCGGCCGTCGGCCGATGGCACGGTGTTACTCGTAGAGCGCGTCGAGGGCCGCGCCATAGGCCGTCTTGATGACGTGCCGGCGGATTTTCAGGGTCGGGGTGAGCTGGCCGTTCTCGATGGAAAACGCCTCCGGCGCGAGCACGAACCGGCGGACCTTTTCATGCTGCGAAAGCGTGGCATTGGTCTCGTCGACCACCCGGCGCATCGCCGCCAGGAGATCCACGTCGTCGGTCAGCACCACCGGATCATCGGGCTTGGCCCGCTCCTGCGCCCAGGCCTTGAGCCACGTCGCGTCGGGCACCAGCAACGCCACCAGATGCGGTCTGCGGTCGCCATAGACCATGGCCTGCGCGATTTCCGGGCGCTGGGTCAGGAGAGCCTCGACACGCGCGGGCGAGATGTTGTCGCCGCCGGAATTGATGATCAGGTCCTTCTTGCGATCGGTGATGTGCAGGTGGCCGTCGTCGTCGATGGCGCCGATGTCGCCGGTATGCAGCCAGCCGTCGCGCAGCACGTCCGCGGTCGCCTGCGCGTTGTGCCAGTAGCCCAGCATCAACATCGGGCCGCGGACGACGATTTCGCCGTCGTCGGCGATCTTGAGTTCGACTTCGGGCAGCGGCTCACCCACCGTATTCATCTTCAGTCGCCGGGGGCGATTGACGCTGAGCAGCGGCGCGCTCTCGGTCTGGCCATAGCCCTGGTAGATCGGCAGGCCGAGCGCGGTGAAGAAGGCGCCGACCTCGGGATCGAGCGGCGCGCCGCCCGAGATCAAGGCATGGAGGCGGCCACCGAAGCGCTGGTGCAGGCGACGGCGGACGAGCGCGGTGCACACGGCGTCGATGATCCGCTCGCCGATCGTCAGCGGCTGCGTGCCATGCAGGCGCTTGCGGCCGAGCCGCAGGGTCAAGAGGAACAGCCATTGCCGCCAGCCGCCGGTCTTGCGCACGTCGGCGCGGATCCGCCCCTGCAGCAACTCGAAGAACCGGGGCACGGCGGTGAGGATGGTGGGGCGTGCCTCGCGCAGGTTGACGGCGAGCTTTTCCGCCCCCTCGGCGTAGTAGATCTCGGCACCGGTCGCGATGGGCAGAAACTGGCCGCAGGTGTGTTCATAGGCGTGCGACAGCGGCAGGAACGACAAGAACACGGGATCGCCGCCATCGCCGGCGCCGATCTCGCGCAGGACCTCGGCGCCACCCCGGCAGTTGTGCAAGATGGCGCGGTGCGGCAGCATGACGCCCTTGGGGGCGCCACCGGTGCCGGAAGTGTAGATGATGCACGCGAGATCCTGGGGCGCGATCGTGCCGGCACGGGCGAGCATGTTGGTGTGATCGCTCTCGCCAAGGGCGATGGCGTCTGCCCAGGACAGGCGTGTCGGCACGGCTGTTCCCTGGACGGGAGGGGGATCGATGTCGATCAGAAAGCGAATGTCGGCGAGGCCATGGACGGCGCGCCGAACGCGCTCTTCGAGCCTGGCGCCGGCGACGATGGCGCCGATGGCACCGCTGTTGTCGAACACATAGCGATGCTCGTCCTCGCTGTTGGTGGTGTAGGCCGGCACCGTGACCGCGCCCGCCGTCATGATGGCCAGATCGGCGATCAGCCATTCCGGCCGGTTCTCGGCGACGAGGACGACACGGTCCCCGGGCCGTACGCCCAGGACCTTGAGGCCGCGCGAGAGCGCACACACGCCGGCGGCGACCTCCCGCCAGGTCATCGGCTGGTAGCGGCCGGACCGCTTGTGCCACAGGAACGGGCGTTCGCCGAAGCGTTCGGCCTGCGCGAAGAACATCACGACCAGGTTGCGCCAGCCTTGCTCGGCCATGGCCTCGGTGCATCCTCCTGCTTGGATGATCGGCTCGGCAGTTGTCGGCGCCGCCGTCCCCTCTTATAGGTCAACTCTGCTGCAAGGAGAAAACCGAATGACGGCAAGCGCACAGGCGAAACGATCCGAACCGGCGGCCGACGCCCTGCCGTCGTGGCAGCTCGGTGATCTGTATGCAGGCCCCGACGATGCGCGGATCACGGCCGACCTGGACTGGGCGCGCAACCAGGCCCAAGCCTTCCGGGCGGCGTTCGAGGGCAAGCTCGCGGCGCTGCCGCCCGAGCGGCTTGGCCTGGCGATCGCCGGCTACGAGGAGATCTCCGAGCGGCTGCACCGGGTCATGGCGTATGTCCAGCTCTGGTTCGCGGGCGACATGGGCGCGGCCGAGCGGGGCCAGTTCCTGCAGACGATGCAGGAGGCGTGCAATGCGATCGCCGCCGAAACGCTGTTCTTCACGCTGGAGCTTAACAAGGTCGACGACGCGACGCTCGCGCGCCAGGTCGCTGCACCGGCGGTCGGCCGCTATGCGCCCTGGCTCAGGGATTTGCGCATTTTCCGGCCGCACCAGCTTGCCGACGACATCGAGAAGCTCCTGCACGAGAAGAGCGTGGTCGGCGCCAGCGCCTGGAGCCGGCTGTTCGACCAGACGCTGGCCGAAATGCGGGTCGCCATCGACGGCGAGAAGCTGACGCTGGCCGACGCGCTCAACCGCTTCGATCATCCCGACACCAAGGTCCGCCGCGCCGCGGCGAAGGCACTGAGCCACAGCCTGCACGAGAAGGAAAGCGTGTTCGCGCTGATCATCAACACGCTCGCCAAGGACAAGGAAATCGACGACCGCTGGCGCAACTACCCGCATCCGGTGGCCTATCGCAACCTCGCCAACCGTCTCGAAGACGAGGTGGTCGAAGCGCTGGTCACCGCGGTGCGCGACGCCTACGCGGAGCTGGGCCATCGCTATTACCGGCTCAAGGCGGGCTGGTTCGGCCGCGACCGGCTCGATTACTGGGATCGCAACGCCCCGCTGCCGGGAGGCGACGCCCGCATCTACATGTGGGAAGACGCGAAGGCCCTGGTGCTTGGCGCCTTTGCCCGCTTCGATCCGCGCCTGGCCGAGATCGCCGGGCGCTTCTTCGCCTGCGGCTGGATCGACGCCGCCCCGCGCGCGGGCAAGGATTCCGGCGCGTTCTGCCACCCGGTGGTGCCGTCGGCGCACCCCTACGTACTGCTCAATTTCTACGGCCGGCCGCGCGACGTCATGACCTTGGCGCACGAACTGGGGCACGGCGTGCACCAGGTCCTGGCGGCGCCGCAGGGTACACTGATGGCGGATACGCCGCTGACGCTCGCCGAGAGCGCGTCGGTGTTCGGCGAGATGCTGGTGTTCCGCGCGCTCCTCGACCAGGAAGGCTCCGCCGAAGCGCGGCGCCGCCTGCTCGCCGGCAAGGTCGAGAGCATGCTGAACACCGTCGTCCGCCAGATCGCCTTTCATGAATTCGAGAAGCGGGTCCACGAGAAACGCCGGGAAGGCGAGTTATCCCGCGATGACCTTGCGGGCATCTGGCTCGATGTCCAGCGTGAGAGCCTGGGCCCGGCGTTTCATTTCGATGAGGAATATCGCTATTACTGGTCGTATGTTCCGCACTTCATCCATTCCGCATTCTATGTCTACGCTTACGCGTTTGGCGATTGTCTGGTCAACTCGTTGTACAAGATTTATACGGACGGGCATCCGGGATTCACCACGAAGTACATCGAGATGCTGGCGGCCGGCGGCACGTTGCGCCACAAGGAGCTGTTGGCGCCGTTTGGGCTCGATGCCAGCGATCCCGGCTTCTGGCGGCGCGGCATCGACGTCCTCGTCGGTCTGATCGACGAGCTCGACGCGATGCGCTGACGACGACGGGTGGTGCGTGGCGGGGCGGGAGAGGCGTTCCCATATGAGCGGCGAGAGCCGTTCGCAATTGGAAAATGGGGAGCCAGTGGCCGAAGCCCTGAACAAGCAGGCGGTCGCCACCGACATCGTCCCGGCCGCAGATGCGGCGGCTCCGGCCCAGAGGCTCGACGGCGAGGATGATTCGCTGGCCGGCCGACTCAAGCGCTATGCACGCGTCGGCTCCACCGTCGGCGGGCTGGCCGCGCGCTATGCCGGGCATCGCCTCCTCGGCCTGCCCATCGATCAGGCCGGCCACGCAGTCGAGCTGAAGACGGCATTGGGTGGGCTCAAGGGGCCGTTGATGAAGGTGGCGCAGATTCTGTCCACCGTGCCCGACGTCCTGCCCGAGGAGTACGTCCGCGAGCTGCAACAGTTGCAGACCAATGCGCCGGCGATGGGCTGGGCGTTCGTCAAGCGACGGATGGCGACCGAACTGGGCGCCGACTGGCAGGCGCGCTTCGCCGGGTTCGAGCATCAGGCCTGCGCCGCCGCCTCGCTCGGCCAGGTGCACCGGGCGACCAGCCCCGATGGCCGCGCGCTCGCGTGCAAGCTGCAGTACCCGGACATGGCGTCCGCGGTCGAGGCGGACCTGCGCCAGCTCAAGGTGGTGTTCACGCTCTATCGCCAGTACGACAACGCCATCGATCCCTCCAACATCCACGCTGAGCTGTCCGCGCGGCTGCGCGAGGAACTGGACTATCGGCGCGAGGCCAAGCACATGGCGCTCTATGGGCGGATGCTGGCCGGCCGGCCCGGCGCCTTCGTGCCCGAGCCGCTGGCGGAGCTTTCGTCCGACCGCCTGCTGACCATGACCTGGCTCGACGGTGACCCGCTGCTGCACTTCGTCGACCGGCACCAGGACCTGCGCAACCAGGTGGCGCGCAACATGTTCGAGGCCTGGTACGTGCCGTTCTACGGGTACGGCGTGCTGCACGGCGACCCGCATCTCGGCAATTACACGGTGCGGCCGGACGGCGCCATCAACCTGCTCGACTTCGGCTGCATCCGCATCTTCCCGCCGCACTTCATCGGCGCGGTGATCGATCTCTATCGGGCCCTGCGGGACGATGACCAGGCGCTCGCGGTGCACGCCTACGAGACCTGGGGCTTCCGGGAGCTGAGCTGGAACGTCATCGAGATCCTCAACCAGTGGGCGCGATTCCTGTATCGGCCGCTAATGGAGGACCGGGTCCAGCCGATCCAGGACGACGCCAAGGCGATGTACGGCGCGCGGGTCGCCGGCAAGGTGCAGCGCGAGCTGCGCGAGGTGGGCGGCGTGACGCCGCCGCGCGAGTTCGTGCTGATGGACCGCGCCGCCATCGGCCTCGGCGCCGTGTTCACGCGCCTCAGGGCCGAGGTCAACTGGTACCGGCTGTTCCACGGGCTGATCGCGAATTTCGATGCCCGCCGCGTCGCCGAGAATCAGGCGCGGGCGCTGGCCGCCGTCGATCTGGTGGTGCCGACGTAGGCGATAACGTCCAGGATCTTTCGCACTTTCGGGACTGATGGCTTCTTCTGGAAGATGGAAGGAGCGA